>NZ_JBDSQX010000120.1:0-48814 GCF_039929605.1 Roseateles sp. | reverse complement strand
CAAGCTGCTCGTGCGATACGAGAAACTCGATCGCAGCTTCCTCGCGCTCAACCACATCGCCGCAGCGATCATCGCGTTCCGCAAGGTGCCGCTGACAATAAACATTATTTACGGATAGGCTCTAAGCAGCCTGCCCCTGCGCGCGCTCAGTGCGCCGGGCATCGCAGTCCGCAACGTCACCGGCCTCTACACCGTCGAAGTCGCCCGCATCGCGACGCCCAGCACGACGGAGGACGTCGTGCAGGCACTGGCTGCGTGGCGGGGGCAGGTCTGCATCGGCGGCGGGCGCTACAGCATGGGCGGTCAGACGGGCCTGGTCGGCGGCCTGCAGCTGGACATGCGCGGCATGAACCGCTTGCTGTGGCTGGACGCGCCGGCCCGCAAGGCGCGCATGCAGGCCGGCATGCGCTGGCGCGACCTGCAGGAGCAACTCGACCCGCAGGGCCTGGCGGTCAAGACGATGCAGAGCTATGCCAACTTCAGCATCGGCGGCGCGGTGTCGGTCAACGCGCACGGGCGCTACGTGAGTCACGGGCCGATGGGGCACTCCGTGCGGGCGCTGCAGCTGGTGCTGGCCGATGGCCGCGTTGTGGAGACCAGCCGCAATGAGCACTCCGAGCTGTTCGCCGCAGCCATCGGCGGCTACGGGGCGGTGGGCGTCATCACCGAGGTCGAGCTGGACTTGGCAACGAACGTGCGTATCGAACGGAGCTACGCACCGACGACGCTCGAAGCCTATGTCGACCATTTCCGCCAACGCGTGCTGGGTGACCCCGCCGCAGTGCTGCACAACGCCGATCTGCTGCCGCCGGCCTTCGACCGGCCACATGCCGTCACGTGGCGGCGCTGCAGCGCCGACAAGCCGCTGACGGACACCGGCCGCCTCGTGCCAAGGCAGCAGTCCTATGCCAAGGAGCGCCGCATGATCTGGCTGCTGACCGAGGCGCCGGGCGGTGCCGCGCTGCGGCGCTCGATCGTGCACCCGCTGCTGAACGGCTCGCCCGCCGTGCAATGGCTGAACCATGAGGCCAGCCGCGACGTGGCCGAACTGGAGCCCGACAGCCGCACGGCGTCAACCTATGTGCTGCAGGAGTACTTCGTACCCGTGAGGCACTTCCTGGGCTTTGCCCGCGCCATGGCAACGGAACTCCAGCGTGCGAACGTGCAGGCACTGAACATCTCCATCCGTCATTCACCAGCCGACCGCGTCAGCGCCCTGCCCTGGGCGCGTGAGGAGGTGTTCTGCTTTGTCCTGTACTACAGGCAGGGCACCAGCGCCGCGGCACAGGCGGAAGTGGGCGTCTGGACGCGCACCTTGATCGACCTGGCCGTGAAGCACGAAGGGCGCTACTACCTGCCCTACCAGCTGCACGCCGAGCCGCGCCAGTTCGACGCCGCCTACCCTGAGGCCGCCGCCTTGCGCCGCCTCAAAGCCGACGTCGACCCGCAGGGCCGGTTCTCGAATGAGATGTGGCGGCGCTACCTCATCGCCTGAGCTCGGACGCCGGCCGCACCAACCGCGCCGGGAAAGAACATCGTTTTCATCGCCCACAGCGTGAACGAAGTCCCGGATTGGGGCTGTCGCGGCGCTTGCGGCGCTACTAGCATCTGCTATTGCCCCAGCCCACAAGGTGCCGGGGGAACGAGAGAGGCAGAGGAGACTTCACATGAACGAACTATCCATCGGCAAGCGCCTGGCCGCCGGCTTCGCCTTGATCCTTGTGCTGGCGGCTTGCGTGATCTCACTCGCGTCCTGGCGGCTGGCCTCCACGGCCGCAGCGACGCGGCAGATGATGAACGAGCCGCTGACCAAGGAGAGGCTGCTCGCGGATTGGAACCGCAACATCAACTCCGGCGTGCGTCGCACGATGGCCATCGCCAAGAGTTCGGATGCCTCGCTGGTCGAGCTGTTCAAGGAAGACCAGGCGCAGTCCACCAAGTCTTCCTCGGAGTTGCAGGAACGCATCAAGGGCCTGATCCGTTCGCCCGAGGAGCAGGCGCTGTTCGACACGGTTGGCAAGGCGCGACAGGTCTACATCACGGCACGCGACGAGATCGTCAAGCTCAAGAAGGACGGCCAGGCCGAGGCTGCCGACAAGCTGCTGACCGAGGTCTTCGTGCCCGGCTCCAAGGTCTATCTGCAGCGGATGCAAGAGTTCCTGGACCATCAACGCAAGAGCATCGACCAGACCGCCGCCGGCATCGACTCGGCCAATGGCAGCGGCCGGCTGCTGCTGCTGGCGCTCGGCCTGGCCATGCTGGGCCTGGGCGTGGCTGCGGCCTGGAGCATCACGCGCAGCATCACCGTGCCGCTGGCGGCGGCCAATGAGCTGGCCGAGCGCGTGGCCGACGGCAACCTGATGCGTTCGAGCACCGGGCTGGTGGCGCGCTCCGACGAGATCGGCAAACTGCAGACAACGCTGCGCCGCATGCGCGAGACGCTGGCGCAGACCATCGGCAGCATCCGCGATTCGGCCGAGTCCATCGGCACCGCCTCGGCCGAGATCGCCAGCGGCAACCACGACCTGAGCAGCCGCACCGAGAAGGCCGCGTCCAGCCTGGAGGAGACGGCCAGCGCGATGGAGGAGCTGACGGGCACCGTGCAGCAATCCGCTGCGTCGGCAGGCCAAGCCAATGCGCTCGCCATGTCGGCCGCCAGCGTGGCCCAGCGCGGCGGCGAGGTGGTCGCCCAAGTGGTGCACACGATGGACGAGATCAATGCCAGCTCGCGCAAGATCGCCGACATCATCGGCGTCATCGACGGCATCGCCTTCCAGACCAACATCCTGGCGCTGAACGCCGCCGTCGAGGCGGCGCGCGCGGGTGAACAGGGCCGGGGCTTCGCGGTCGTGGCCAGCGAGGTGCGGTCACTCGCCGGCCGTTCGGCGGACGCGGCCAAGGAGATCAAGGGCCTGATCGGCAGCAGCGTCGACCGTGTGGAGGCCGGCTCGCGGCTGGTGGCCGAGGCGGGCAAGACGATGGGCGAACTCGTCGGCGCCGTGCAGCGCGTCAAGGACATCATGGGCGAGATCACGACCGCGACCGCCGAGCAGTCCGACGGCATCGCGCAGGTCAACATCGCCATCGCCCAGCTCGACCAGGTCACGCAGCAGAACGCCGCGCTGGTGGAAGAGTCCACCGCCGCAGCCGAGAGCCTGCGCGAGCAGGCGACGACGCTAAATGGCGCGGTCGGCACCTTCCAGGTCGCGCGCCGCTGAGTTCGCAGATCAGCGAGTGCGCCCATGCTGGGCGCACAAAAAGCAAAAGGGCGCCACGAAGGGCGCCCTTGACACCGGCGAAACCCGGCTCAGGCGTGGGCGGCGCGCAGGCGCATCGAGAACGCCTGCAACTCAGCGATGCCGCTTTCCTCGGCGCGACGGCACCAGGCTTGCAGGTCAGCCACCAGCTGCTCGGCCGACACGTTCGTGCGGGTCCACATCTGGCGCAGTTCCTCGCGCATGGTCACGAGCTTGTCGATGACCGGGCTGGCGGCGCGCACGTGGGCCAGATCGCCATGCACGTCCGCCGGGATGCGGTCTTCGTCGCGATGCAGCCAGCGCTGGGCCAGCTTGAATTGCGTCAAGCGCTCACTGTGCTGGCCGCCTTCGGCCTTGACGCGCGCCAGTTCGGCAGCGCAAGCAGCCTTCAGGCCGCGGGCGTAGGTGGCCATGACTTCGTAGCGGTTGGCGATCAGCGCCTCCAGCGTGCGCGCATCGGCAGCGGGCTTGATCTCGCCCAGGCTCAGCTTGGGCGCCGTCTTGCGAACCTTGGCCCAACCGATCATTTCCATCGCGCGGATGTAGGCCCAGCCAATGTCGAACTCGTACTTCTTGACCGAGAACTTGGCCGAGGTCGGGTAGGTGTGGTGGTTGTTGTGCAGCTCTTCGCCGCCAATCAGGATGCCCCAGGGGACCACATTGGTCGACGCATCAGGTGCTTCGAAATTGCGATAGCCCCAGTAGTGACCGATGCCGTTGATGACGCCGGTCGCCCAGACGGGGATCCAGGCCATCTGGATCGCCCAGACGGTCGCGCCGATGGCACCGAACATCATGAGGTTCAGGATCAGCATCAGCGCCACGCCCTGCCAGGAGAAGCGGGTGTAGAGATTGCGCTCGATCCAGTCGTCCGGCGTGCCCGTGCCGTACTTGCGCATCGTCTCCATGTTGCGCGATTCAGCGCGATAGAGCTCCACGCCGGTCAGCAGCAAGGCCTTGAGGCCACGCGTCTGCGGGCTGTGCGGGTCTTCCTCGGTTTCGCACTTGGCGTGGTGCTTGCGGTGGATGGCGACGAATTCCTTGGTCACCATGCCCGTGGTCAGCCACAGCCAGAAACGGAAGAAGTGCGAGGGAATGGGGCCCAGTTCCAACGCACGGTGCGATTGCGCCCGGTGCAGGAAGATGGTCACGCCCAGGATCGTGAAGTGCGTCACCACCAGGGTGAAGGCCAGCACCTGCCAACCGCTGGCGCCGAGCAGGCCATCGCTCAGCCAATTCACCAGCGCGTTCAGAAATTCGTTCATGCGTCCAAGACCTCGCCCTTAATGGGCATGCAAAGGAATATCGATTGTAGGGGAGAGCCCCCAAAAACAAGGGGGCAAGGGCACCGCATTCAAGCGTAGACGTGCGATGCGACGCGGTCTTTGACTCCCGTCAAGCCGCGCGCTCCCAGGCAGCGGCGAAAAAGCCGTCTGTTGCATGCCGATGAGGCCACAACCGCAGAGCACCGGCTTCGGTCAGCCCCTCGGCGCCCTCGACCTGAGACTTGGCGAGGCACTCGGCGGCGTCCAGCGGCAGGAACTCCGGGTGGGCGGCGGCGAACTCAGCCGCGATGACCTCGTTCTCGGCGTCCAGCAGGCTGCACGTCGCGTAGACGAGGCGGCCGCCGGGCTTCACCAGGCGGGCGGCACTGGCTAGGATGGCGCGCTGCTTGTCCTGCAACTCGGCCACGCCCTTGGGCGACTGGCGCCATTTCAGGTCGGGGTTGCGGCGCAGCGTGCCCAGGCCCGAACAAGGCGCATCGACCAGCACGCGGTCGATCTTGCCGGCCAGGCGCTTGATGCGGTCGTCGCGTTCGTGGGCGATCTGGGCCGGGTAGACGTTGGACAGGCCGCTGCGCGCCAGGCGCGGCTTCATCGCCGTCAGCCGGTGGCCGGAGGTGTCGAAGGCATAGAGCCGGCCGGTGTTGCGCATGGCTGCGCCCAGGGCCAGCGTCTTGCCGCCGGCGCCGGCGCAGAAGTCCACGACCATCTCACCGCGCTTGGGTGCCAGCAGCAGCGCCAGCAACTGGCTGCCTTCGTCCTGCACCTCGACGCCACCGCTGGTGAACAGCTCCAGCTTGTGCAGCGCCGGCTTGCCATCGATGCGCAGGCCCAGCGGCGAATACGGCGTCGGAACGGCGTCGATGCCGGCGGCCTTGAACTGGGCCTGGGCTTCGTCTCGCTTGAGCTTGAGCGCGTTGACGCGCAGGTCCAGCGGCGCCGGCTCGTTCAGCGCGGTGGCGAGCTTCCAGAACTCGTCATGGCCCAGGCGCGCCAGCAGCGGCTCGGCCAACCATTCAGGCATGTTGTGGCGCATCTTGGAGGCCAGGCTCATCGGGTCGATGGCCTGGACCTGCTCCAGCCAGTGCTGTTCAGCGAGGCTGAGTGCGCCGCGCAGGAAGGCGTCATTGCCGCGCCAGGCCAGCATGGCCAGGCGGCGGTGCATGGAGCCGCTGCCACTCTGGGCCAGGTTCTGGAACTTGATCCGCTCGCGCAGCAGCGCGTAGACGGTCTCGGCGAGCACGGAGCGCTCGCGTTGGCCAAGGTTCTTGCGTTGACGAAAGAAGGCGGAGACGGTGGAGTCGGCCGGGGCGTCGAGCTGATTGACGTCGGCGATCAGCTCGGCGCACAGCTCCAGGAGGGCATTAGGATGCATCGCCCCATTATCCCAAGCCCCCTGCCCTGTTGCCGAATCTGCGCTGAATGAATCTCTGGACCCAGTTGCGCCTGCGCCCCCGGTTGCTGCTGGCCGTCCTCGCCGGCAGCGCGCTCGCCGCCCTGTGGCCGGGCCAACTGCCGTTGACGACACGGCTTTTGCTGGGCTGGGACTTCACGCTGTGGATCTACCTGCCGCTGGTGCTGTGGATGATGCTGGGCCGCGCCGGCTCGGTGAACCTGCAGGAGCGCGCCAAGGCGCTGACGGAAGGCCTGCCCGTCATACTGCTGCTGGCCGTCACGGGCGCGTTGGCCAGCTTTGGCGCCATCGCGCTGGAGCTGGGTTCAGCCAAAGGCACCCATAACGCCGATGGCTTGACTCTGGTCTTCGCCATCGCCACGGTCTGCAGCTCCTGGCTGCTGTTGCCGGTGGAGTTCGGCATTGCCTACGCGAGCCTCTATCACGGCGGCGGCAAGGCGGCGCACGGGCTGGAGTTTCCAGGCGAAGACGGGCCGCCCGACTACGGCGACTTTCTCTACTTCTCGATCACCGTGGCGGCCACATCGCAGACCTCGGACGTCGGCGTCAGCTCGCGGGCCATGCGCCGCCTCGTGCTGGTTCAGGCGTTGCTGGCCTTCGTCTTTAACACCGGCGTGCTGGCGTTGACGGTCAACATCCTGGCCGGCTTGATCAGCTGACGAAGAGCTGCTGCGATGCGCCGTCGCGGTGGGTGACGCGCTCACCGTCCCACACCAGCGCATCCTCCACAAACCAGCGCACCGACTGCGGATAGATGCGGTGCTCGGCCACCAGCACGCGCGCCGACAACGCCTTGGCGTCGTCAGCCGGCAGCACCGGCACGGCGGCTTGCAGCACGATGGCGCCGTGGTCCAGCTCGGCGGTGACGAAGTGCACCGTCACGCCGGCAATCTTGCAGCCCATCGCGATGGCGCGCTCGTGCGTGTGCAGGCCTGTGAATGCGGGCAGCAGCGAGGGATGGATGTTGAGCATGCGGCGCGCGTAGCGGGCCGTGAAGCCGGGCGTCAGGATGCGCATGAAGCCGGCGAGCACGACGAGGTCGGGCGAGAAGCCGTCGATGACACGCGCCAGTTCGGCGTCGAAATCCTCGCGGCTGGCAAAGGCCTTGTGGTCGACCACGGCGGTGGCGATGCCGCGCTCTGCGGCGAACTGCAGGCCGCCCGCGTCGGGACGGTTGCTGATGACGGCGGCCACCTTGGCCGGCCAGCCCTCGGCCGCGCAGGCCTTGACGATGGCCTCCATGTTGGAGCCCCGGCCCGAAATCAGAATCACCAGTCGCTTCATGGGCCGGCAGTGTAAGGACCCTCACCCGTGGCGACCGGCAGGGCCCAGGCGGGTGAACGACAATCCGCGCCCCATGTCGACACCCCTTCTCAACCGCCCGCGCATCCTCTCGGGCATGCGCCCAACCGGCGCCCTCCACCTCGGCCACTACCACGGTGCCCTCAAGAACTGGGTGGCGCTGCAGGACAGCCACGACTGCTTCTTCTTCGTCGCCGACTGGCATGCCTTGACCACCCAGCGCCCCACCGGCGAGACGCTGGCCCGTTACGCCTACGAGATGGTCACCGACTGGCTGGCCGCCGGCATCGACCCCGAGCGCTGCACCCTCTTCCTGCAAAGCCGCATGCCCGAGCACGCCGAACTGTTCACGCTGCTGGCGATGTGCACGCCGTCGAGCTGGCTGGCGCGCATGCCGAGCTACAAGGACCAGGTCGCCGCCGACCCCGAGCTGGCCACCTACGGCTTCCTCGGCTATCCGCTGCTGCAGGCGGCCGACATCCTGCTCTACAAGCCGGCCGGCGTGCCGGTGGGCGAGGACCAGGCCGCTCACGTCGAAGTGACGCGGGAGGTCGCCCGACGCTTCAACCGGCTGTACCAACCGGTCTTCGTCGAGCCCCAGGCGCTGCTGACCGAGACCGCGCGCGTGCCCGGGCTGGACGGCCAGAAGATGAGCAAGAGCCTGGACAACGCCATCGCCATGCGCGATGCGCCCGAGGTGACGGCAACCAAGATCCGCACCATGCCGACCGACCCACAGCGCGTGCGCCGCACCGACCCCGGTGACCCGGCGCGCTGCCCCGTGTGGCCGCTGCACCAGATCTACACCGACGCCGCCACCCGCGCCGCCTGCGACACCGGCTGCCGCACGGCCGGCATCGGCTGCCTGGACTGCAAACAGCCACTGATCGAAGCCATCCAGCGCGAGCAGACGCCCTGGCGCGAACGCGCTGCGGCGCTGGACCCGCAGCAGTTGCAGTGGACGTTGGAGGTCGGCACCGAGCGCGCCCGCGCCGTGGCGCGCAAGACGCTGCGCGAGGTGCGCGGCGCGATGGGGCTGGTGGTTTGAGTTCGACAATCCATGTGACGGACCTCGAAGCGGCCATCAACTGGTGGCGTGAGCGTTCGCCATCGCCGGACGGCATCAGTGCGGCGCCCGAAGTGCGGGCGCTGGCCACGGCCTACGCGCTGCTCGCCTGGAACCGCGCCACCGAGCTGGACGTCGACTCGCTGAGCGACGAGGCCCTCGATGCCTGGCTCGCCTGGTACACGACGACACCCGACTCGCCCTGCATCGCCATCTGCTCCACCGCACAGGGCGATCCCATCTGCAAGGGCTGCGGCCGCACGTTCGACGAAGTGCAGCACTGGCCCGGGCTGGACCCATTCGAGAAGCGCGTCGTCTGGCATCGCATCGTTCAGGAAGGCACGGCCTGGCGCTTCAACCGTTACGCGGAGCGGGTGACGCGGTGACTCGGATCCGCTTCATCGACAGCGTCCGCCGCCTCGTGCCGCAGGCCTGGCCCATCCTCGTCGGCCAGCTTGCCGTGATGATGTTCAGCACGGTCGACACGCTCATGATGGGCCGCGTCGGCCCGCAGGACCTGGCCGCACTGGCAGTCGGCTCTGCCGTCTACGTGACCATCTTTGTCGGGCTGATGGGCGTCGTGCTGGCCGTCGGGCCCATCGCTGGCCGGCAGTTCGGCGCCGACGACCTGCCCGGCGCCGGCCGCAGCTTCGTGCAGGCGCAGTGGCTGTCGGTGCTGCTGTGCGTGCCGGGCTGCCTGGCGCTGTGGTTCCCCGACCCCTTCATCTGGCTGGCCCAGCTCGACGCGACGCAGGCCGCGAAGGTGCAGGCCTACACGCGGCCCGAGGCCTTCGCGCTGCCGGCTGCCCTGCTGTTCACGGCCTTCCGCGGCTTCTCCACGTCGGTCAGCCGGCCCAAGGCCGTCATGGCCATGCAGCTGACCGGCCTGGCGGCCAAGGTGCCGTTGAACGCCGTGCTCGTGTTCGGCTGGGGGCCCATCCCCGCCATGGGCGTGGCTGGCTGCGGCTGGGCCACGGCCATCGCGATGACGGCGCAGGCGCTGGCCGCGCTGCTGCTGCTTCGCCGCGACGCCTTCTACCTGCCCTTCCAAATCGCACACCTGTGGCAGACGCGGCCCGACTGGCAGCAACTGGCAGGGCTGGTGCGCCTGGGCCTGCCGATGGGCGGCTCCATCCTCGTCGAGGTGACGGGCTTCACCTT
This sequence comes from Roseateles sp., assembly GCF_039929605.1. Classification (GTDB taxonomy): domain Bacteria; phylum Pseudomonadota; class Gammaproteobacteria; order Burkholderiales; family Burkholderiaceae_C; genus Pelomonas. The sequence continues at coordinate 39,331 of NZ_JBDSQX010000120.1, read as the reverse complement.
CATGGCCTTCTTCATAGCCCGGCTGGGCGCGACGCCGGTGGCCGGCCACCAGATCGCGGTCAACCTCGTCGCCATGATGTTCATGACCGCGATGGCCCTGGCCACGGCCGCCGGCACGCTGGTGGCTCAGCATCTCGGTGCCGACCAGAAGCGTGAAGCACGCATCCTCGGTCGGCATGCAATGGTGCTGGCCACGCTGGTGGCCGCCGCGCTGGGTGCTGTCGTGGCACTGGCCCGCGAGCCCATCGTGGCGCTGTACACGTCCAACCCGGCGGCCGCTGCGGCGGCGCTGCCGCTGCTGGTGTGGGTCTGGTTCTTCCACCTTGGCGACGCGCTGCAGACGGTGGCGGCGTTCGTGCTGCGCGCCTACCAGGTCGCCACGCTGCCCATGGTCATCTACGTCATCGCGCTGTGGGGCCTGGGCATTGGCGGCGGCTACTTCCTCGCCTTCGGCGCCAACGGCAACGGCGCGGTTGGCTTCTGGCAGGCAGCCACCGGCGGTCTGCTGGCCGCAGCCTTGCTGCTCAGCCTGCTGTTGAGAAAAGTCTTCGACGAGAACCGCTAGGTCCTTTGGCCCCTCGTCCAGCCGCACTCCGCTGAACGCGGTGCGCCTGACCGGTCCCCCGGGGACGCCAGCGGTCGCGGCGTCGAGCCGCAACCGCCGTCGGGCGGGCCGGCTCGGGAGCGGCCCAGCGCTCGGCCCGGAATACACACGCCTATGCAGCACCTGACAGTTTCGACGCTGGCAGGAAGACGACAAAGCGACTGCCACCGCCGTCACGCGCCTGGCAGCGCACACTGCCACCGTGGCGCTGCGCGATCTGCTTGACCAGGCTCAGGCCCAGGCCCACGCCGCCCACCATCTCGGCGTGGCCGGGCAGGCGGTAGAAGGGCTCGAAGATGCGCTCGCGCAGCTCGGCGGGCACGCCCGGGCCGCGGTCGGCAACGATGAATTCATAGCCGCCAGCCACCGGGCGCAGCGACAGTTCCACGTCGGGGCCGCCATAGCGGCGCGCGTTGTCGAGCAGGTTGCGCAGCGCACGGCGAAGCAGGCGCTCCTGACCGTCGACGAGGGCGGAATCGGTCTCCGGTTCGAAGGGCGCCTCGGCACGGGCTGCCTCCTCGGCGCCCAGCGCCAGCAGCTCCACCACGTGGGTCTCGCCAACGGCGCTGCCTGCTTCCAGGCGGCTGGCCAGCAGCACTTCCTCAACCAAGGCGTCGAGCTCGGCGATGTTGACGTCGATCTCGCGCGCCAGGCGTTCCCGCTGGGCGGGCGCCGCGTCATCGAGCATCGCAAAGGCCATCTTCAGCCGCGCCAATGGCGAGCGCAGCTCGTGGCTGGCGTTGGCCAGCAGGGTCTGATGGGAGCGCAGCAGCGTCTCGATGCGGTCGGCCGCCTGGTTGAAGCTCGTCGCCAGCGCCGCCACCTCGTCACGGCCGCTGGCGTCAACGCGATGGCCAAGGTGGCCAGCGCCGAACTGCTCGACGCCGCGCTTGAGGGCCTCCAGCCGGCGCGTCAACCGGCGCACGACCGGGTAGGCGCCCACTGCCACGCCGACGAAAAGCAGCACCAGCACGACGGCCAGCGTCGACACAGCGGGTGCGCCGGGCGACACCGGGCGATGTATCCAGGGGCCCGTCCAGGGACCCTCGTCCACACGCTGCGGTCGGGCGCCCGGACCCGGATCCCCAGGCGCCGAAGCCCCCGGCCCCCCGCCCTGCAAATTCGGCGGGCGCACGCTGCGCACCAGCTCCAGGCTGCGGCCATCGCCCAGCTCCGCGCTGACGATGACGGCGCCGGGATCGTCCGCGCGGCGCCGGAACAGCTGCGTCGTCGCGATGCGCTTGCCGTCGGCATCTTCCAGCGCGACCGGCATGCGCAGGCGCGCGCCCCAGTCGGCAAACACCGCCGCCTGCTCCGCGCGCGGCGCCGTTGCCGGCGGCAGCGCGAGCTTGAGCAGCCCCGCCATCGCGTTCAGCCGTTCACCCGCCGCCAGCTCGACGTTGCCGCGCTCCTGCTCGATGTGGCGCTGGAACAGCCAGGCCGAGCCGAAGGCAAACGCCAGCAGTAGCGCCACCAGCGTCAGGTAGATGCGGACGTAGAGGCTCGTCAAGATGCGTCGGAATCGGCGTCTTGCTTACGGGCAAATACATAGCCAGCGCCGCGAACCGTCAGCACGCGGCGGGGGTTCTTGGCGTCGTCCTCGATGACGGCGCGAATGCGGGAGATGTGCACGTCGATGGAGCGGTCGAACGCCTCCAGCGGGTGGCCCTTGAGCGCGTCCATGATCTGGTCGCGGCTGAGCACGCGGCCGGGGCTTTGCGCCAGCACGACGAGCAGGTCGAACTGGTGGCTGGTCAGGTCGCAGATCTTGCCGTCCAGCCGGGCCACGCGGGCGGCCAGGTCGATCTCCAGGCGGCCGAAGTGCAGCACTTCGTCGCCGTCCAGTTTGGGCTCGAGCCGACGAAGCAAGGCCTTGATGCGCGCCTGCAGCTCGCGCGGCTCGAAGGGCTTGGCGAGGTAGTCGTCAGCGCCCAGCTCCAGGCCGAGGATGCGGTCCATGGGTTCGCCACGGGCCGACAGCATCAGCACCGGCTGGCGGCGCCAGCGCGCGTCAGCGCGCAGCCAGCGGCAGAAGTCCAGGCCATCGCCGTCGGGCAGCATCAGGTCCAGCACCAGCAGCTCGTAGCGGCCATGCGCCAGCGCATCACGCGCCTGCGCCAGGCTGCCGGCGGCGCTGACCTCAAAGCCGGCAGCGCGGAGGTAGTCGCCCACCATGCCGGTCAGGCGGGCGTCGTCGTCGATCAACAGCAGTCGAGCACTCATCACCGGGGCTAAGGAGGTATAGGGAGGCCGGCGCGTTTCCGCGCCGGCGGGTCGAGGCTCAAGCATCGCAGAACTCCTCGCTCAGTCCAACAAGGCGGGCAATCAGCCGGCGCGGCGGTGGGCGCCGGCGCGGGCCATGCGCTTCTTCATGACCTCGGCGATCTTGGCGCGCTGCTCGGGCGTCAGCACGCGGGCGGCGTCGATGCTGGCCTGGCTGAGGCGCTTGGAAGCAGCCTCGTGCTGGGCGCTCATCTGGGCCCGGTTGGCCTCGATGGCAGCGGCGTCGATGTTGGTTGCGGTGTAGAGCGTGGCGAGCTGCTCGTGCAGCTTCATGCCCGCTTCACGCTGGCCGGACAGGTCCTGGCGCGCGGCCTTGAAGATGGCTTCGATCTGGCTGCGCTGGGCGTCTGTCGCGTTCACCAGGTCGAGCGCGTGCTCGATGTGGCCGCCGAACATGCCGCCGGGCGCCATCATGGCCGGGCCACCGCGGTGGTGGCCGCCATGGTCGCCGGGGCCAGGTTGGGCATAGGCGGCAACGCCGCCAAGGGCAAGGGCCGCAGCCACGGTGCCGACGCGCAACAGGTTCTGGATCTGGAAGGTTCTCATCACGGGTCTCCTGGAAGGAAGAGGAAGTGAGGAGATCTTCTGAGGGGCCTGTGTGGGATCTTTGGGCGTGCGGTAAAGAACTGTGTCCTCTTGTCGTCCCGGCCTGACGGGTCAAGCCACCCGCAAGCGCCGGGCGACGAGGATGTTCACTTGATGGGCTTGAAGCGCATGCGCTTCGGGCGCGCGCCTTCTTCGCCCAGGCGCTTCTTCTTGTCGGCTTCGTACTCGTGGAAGTTGCCGTCGAAGAAGAACCACTGCGAGTTGCCTTCGCAGGCCAGGATGTGCGTGCAGATGCGGTCGAGGAACCAGCGATCATGGCTGATGACCATGGCCGAGCCGGCGAACTCCAGCAGCGCTTCTTCCAGCGCGCGCAGGGTTTCGACGTCGAGGTCGTTGGACGGTTCATCGAGCATCAGCACGTTGCCGCCCTGCGCCAGCGTCTTGGCCAGGTGCAGGCGGCCGCGCTCACCGCCGGACAGCGCGCCGACGAGCTTCTGCTGGTCGTTGCCCTTGAAATTGAAGCGGCCAAGATAGGCGCGGCTGGGCATGACGAACTTGCCCACGGTGATGTTGTCCAGGCCGCCGGACACGTCCTGCCAGACGGTCTTGTCGGCTTCCATGGCCTCGCGGCTCTGGTCAACGAAGGCCATCTTGGCCGTCTTGCCGATCTTGACCGTGCCCGAGTCCGGCTGTTCCACGCCCTGCAGCATGCGGAACATCGTCGACTTGCCGGCGCCGTTGGGGCCAATGATGCCGACGATGGCGCCGGCCGGCACCTTGAAGCTGAGGTTGTCGATCAGCATGCGGTCGCCGAAGCTCTTGCTGACGTTCTCGAACTCGATGACCTCATTGCCCAGGCGCTCGGCCACGGGGATGAAGATTTCGTTGGTGACGTTGCGCTGCTGGTACTCGACGTCGCTCAGCTCCTCGAAGCGGGCCAGGCGCGCCTTGCTCTTGGCCTGACGGCCCTTGGCGTTGGAGCGCACCCACTTCAGCTCTTCCTTCATCGCCTTGCTGCGGGCGTCTTCGGACTTCTGCTCGGACTCCAGGCGCTTTTCCTTCTGATCCAGCCAGTCGGAGTAGTTGCCCTTCCACGGGATGCCGTGGCCGCGGTCGAGTTCCAGAATCCACTCGGCGGCGTTGTCCAGGAAGTAGCGATCGTGGGTGATGGCCACCACGGTGCCGGGGAAGCGCTGCAGGAACTGCTCCAGCCACTCGACACTTTCAGCGTCCAAGTGGTTGGTGGGCTCGTCCAGCAGCAGCATGTCGGGCTTGCTCAGCAGCAGGCGGCACAGCGCCACGCGGCGCTTCTCGCCACCCGACAGCACGCCGATGACGGCATCCCACGGCGGCAGGTTCAGCGCGTCGGCGGCCATTTCGAGCTGCAGGTCGGTGTTCTCCGAGCCGGCGGCGGCAATGATGGATTCCAGCTCGCCCTGCTCGGCAGCCAGCGCGTCGAAGTCGGCGTCTTCCTCGGCGTAGGCGGCGTAGACCTCGTCCAGGCGCTTCTTGGCGGCCAGCACGCCGCCGATGCCCTCTTCCACCGCTTCACGCACGGTCTGGTCGGGGTTCAGGCGCGGCTCCTGCTCGAGATAGCCGATCTTGATGCCCGGCATCGGCGTCGCTTCGCCTTCGTACTCCTTGTCCACGCCGGCCATGATCTTCAGCACTGTGGACTTGCCCGAGCCGTTCACGCCCAGCACGCCGATCTTGGCGCCGGGGAAGAAGGACAGCGAGATGTCCTTCAGGATGTGGCGCTTGGGGGGAACCGTCTTGTTGAGACGGTTCATCGAAAAGACGTACTGGGCCATGGGGCGATCCTGTGAGGCTGAAATGGCGGCAGGCCCCCGAGGAGGCCTGCGTTGCCTGCTATTGTCGCCGAGCCCGTGTTTGCAGGAAGGTCTGACCCCGATGCGCCGTCTTTTGATCGCCCTGTTCACTCTTGCCACCGGGCTGGCGCAGGGCCAGACCTTGCGCTGGGCCGCCCAGGGCGACCTGCAGACGCTGGACCCGCACTCCCAGAACGAGTTGATGACCAACTCGCTGAACAACCAGGTCTACGAATACCTCGTGCGGCGCATGAAGGATCAGAGCCTGGGGCCGTCGCTGGCCACCGAGTGGACGCAGGTGAACCCGCTGTTGTGGCGCGTGAAGCTGCGCGCCGGCGTCAAGTTCCACGACGGCAGCCCGTTCAGCGCGGAGGACGTGGTGTTCTCGATGCAGCGGCTGCGTGATGCGAACTCGCCGTTTCGCGTCTACGCCAATGCGGTGGGTATGCCCAAGGCCATAGCCCCGCTGACGGTGGAGTTCACGCTTACCAAGCCCAACCCCATCTTTGCCGAGCACCTGATCAACCTGCTGATCATGAACAAGCGCTGGTGCGAGCAGCACAAGATCACCCGGCCGTTGAACTTCAAGGAAAAGGAAGACAACTACGCCAACCTGCACGCCAACGGCACCGGGCCCTTCATGCTCGTCAGCCGCCAGCCGGGCGTGAAGACGACCTACAAGCGCAACCCGGCCTGGTGGGACAAGTTCGAAGGCAATGTGCAGGCGTTCAGCTTCCTGCCCATCACGAACGACGCCACGCGCACCGCTGCGCTGATCACCGGCGAGATCGACTTCGTGTTGGACCCGCCCTCGCGAGACATCGAACGGCTGCGCCGCACGGCCGGCATCAAGGTCATCGACGGCCCCGAGAACCGCCTCATCTTCCTCGGGATGGACCAGACACGCGACTCGCTGCTCTACGGACAGGCGCCCGGCGGCAAGAACCCGTTCAAGGACATCCGCGTGCGCCGCGCCCTCTACCAGGCCATCGACATCGAGGCGATCAAGACCAAGCTGATGGCCGGTTACTCCGTTCCCACCGGCGCGCTGACGCCGTCCGCGCTGGGCAGCTACAACGACCCCTCGCTGGAGACCCGCCTGCCGTTCGACCTGGCCGCCGCCAGGAAGCAGATGGCCGAGGCGGGCTATGCCGACGGCTTCGAGGTGACGATGGACTGCCCCAACAACCGCTACATCAACGACGAGAAACTCTGCGTCGCTGTGGCCAGCATGTGGGCGCAGCTCAAGGTCAAGGTGCGCGTCAACGCCATACCCCGCACCCTCTTCTTCCCCAAGGTCGAGAAGTTCGACACCAGCCTGTACCTCGCCGGCTGGGGCGGCAGCACGGTGGACGCCGAGGTCATGCTGACCCCGGTTCTGCGCAACCGCGGCGAGCAGGGCGTGGGCGTGGGCAACTACGCCGGCATCGTCAACGACAAGGGCGATGCGCTGGCCGCCGCGTCCAGCATCGAGACCCATCCCGCCAAGCGCGAAGCGCTCGTGAAGGCCGCGCTCCAGGCCTACCGCGAGCAGGTCAACCTCATCCCGCTGCACCGCCAGGTCATCCCCTGGGCCATGAAGGCCGGCATTACCGTGCCGCATTCCCCGGCCAATTGGCTCAGCGTCGACTGGGTACAGGTTTCCCCCAAGTAGAATGCTGCCGATCCGCCGCGCTTCTCAGTCTTGCGCGGCGTTCTCTTTTCAGCCCCTGCACGCCGCCCGGCTGCCCGAAGACTGGTTGCGACTCTCCGTTGCAACGGCAGCTGATGCGAACAGGCGTGCTCACTCCCCTACCGAATGAGTTTCGATACCCTCGGCCTGGCAGCGCCGCTGCTCAAGGCCATCGCTGACGCGGGCTACACCACGCCCACCCCCATCCAGGCGCAAGCCATTCCCGCCATCTTGAAGGGCGGCGACCTGATGGGCGGCGCCCAGACCGGCACCGGCAAGACCGCCGGCTTCACGCTGCCGCTGCTGCAGCGCCTGACCGAGGGCGAGAAGCTGCTCAACAAGCGCGGCAAGATCGCCATCCGCGCCCTCGTGCTGACCCCGACTCGTGAACTCGCCGCCCAGGTCGAGGAAAGCGTGCAGACCTACGGCAAGTACCTGCCGCTGAAGAGCATGGTCATGTTCGGCGGCGTCGGCATGCAGCCGCAGATCAACAAGCTGCGCGACGGCGTCGACATCCTCGTGGCCACCCCGGGCCGCCTGCTCGACCACGCGCAGCAAGGCACGCTGGACCTGAGCCAGGTGCAGATCCTCGTGCTCGACGAAGCCGACCGCATGCTCGACATGGGCTTCGTGCACGACATCAAGAAGGTGCTGGCGCTGCTGCCGGCCAAGAAGCAATCGCTGCTGTTCAGCGCCACCTTCAGCGACGAGATCAAGAACCTCGCCGACAAGCTGCTCAACCAGCCCGCGCTGATCGAAGTGGCCCGCCGCAACCAGGCCAACGACCAGATCGCGCAGAAGGTCCACCCCGTGGGCCGCGAGCGCAAGAAGGAGCTGCTGGTGCACCTGATCAAGGGTGGCAAGGACGGCGCACCCTGGCACCAGGTGCTGATCTTCACGCGCATGAAGCACGGCGCCAACCGCCTGACCGACTACCTGAATGACCAGGGCATCAGCGCCATGGCCATTCACGGCAACAAGAGCCAGGGTGCCCGCACCAAGGCGCTGGCCGACTTCAAGACCGGCGACCTGACCTGCCTGGTGGCGACCGACATCGCTGCCCGTGGCATCGACATCGACCAGTTGCCCCACGTCGTCAACTTCGAGTTGCCCAACGTGGCTGAAGACTACGTGCACCGCATCGGCCGCACTGGCCGTGCCGGCGCCTCGGGCGAGGCGGTCAGCCTGGTCTGTGTCGACGAGAACGGCTTCCTGAAGGAGATCGAGCGCCTCATCAAGCGCGAGATTCCCAAGGAAATCGTGTCGGGCTTCGCACCCGACCCCAACGAGCGCGCCGAGCCCATCGTGCTGGGACGCACCGTGCTGAACCCGAACGGCAGCCGGGGCCGCAACCCCAACCCGCCGGCCGGCGCCAATGGTGGTGGCGGCCGCGGTGGCCGTGGCGGCAACGCAGGCGGCGGTGGCCGTGGTGGCGACAGCCGCGGTGGCTCGCGTGACGGTGGCCGTCCCAACGGTGGCGGCGGCGGCGGCAAGCCGGGTGGCCACACCGGCGTCGGTGGCGCCCGCACGGCACCCAAGCCGCATGCCGAGCACGCACCGCGCGCGGCAGGTGCCCAGCCGGCACGTGGCAACGGCGGCGGCGCCGCACGTCACACCAACGGCCCGCGCCTGACCCAGCCCAAGCGTTGAGCTAACGCCTCCGCAAAGCGGCCCGCTCTCTCCGGAGGCGGGCCGCTTTTTTTGGCTGATCTAATCCCGCCCCATGGCACGTTCCCCATTCGACAACTCGCTCAAGTTCCAGTTGCCCGACGGCAGCATCGTCACCGCAGAAGAGATGCTGCGCCGAGGCCGTGCAGATGCACCGGCGCGTCGCGCACCGGCAAACATCTCGGCCAACATCCCGGTCAACACGCCGGCAACGGCCCCGCAGCCGTTGCCCGAGGCCGACCTGCAGACCCTGCTCGACGCGCTGCTGCTGCTGGGCGGTACCGCCAGCATCAATGCGGTCATGCAATGGCTGTCGCTGACCGGCCGCGAGCGCGCCAACGGCGAGGCCTTCGACCACTACGCCACCCGCGACGGCCTGCAGGCGCTGGTCGCTCAGGGCCGCGCCGAGGCGCTGCATGGCAAGGGCACACGCGTGTCGCTGGACGATCACGTCGAGCGGCTGCAGACCCTGCTCGCCGCGCCCGGTGCCGAGCGCTACTGGCGCCAGCGCCTCTTTCTGCTCGGCTCGGGCCGGGGCGACTGGCAGGACCCGATCGGCTGGGTCAACTTCCGCAGCCACGAGGACATGCGCACGGTGCTGCGGCTGATGATCTATTCGGGCATGCCGGCCGCCGAGTTCCGCGAGCTGCTCGCCATGCGTCTGGCGGAACTGGACAACCCGATGCTGGCCGCGCAGACCCTGCTCGACCCCTGGTGCCCCGCCCTGCTGGGCCGGATCGACGCCGATCTGCGCGACAGCCTGCTGGGCCAGTTGCTGGACATGCTGCCCGCCGGCCACCCGGTGCGCACCGAGCTGCGCACCTGGCTGCAGGCCAGCACGCAAGCGCTCAGCATCCCGATGCGCGCCCGCCTGGCCGAGGCCGACATGCTGGCCCTGGAGCTGGACCGCGCCGATCAACACCTGCGCGGCCTGGCGGGCCCCGGCGTCACGCTGGCGGCCGCCACGCGCGCGCTCGTCGCTGGCCGCTGGGTCGAGGCCAGTGCCGGCTTCGAGGCCGCCATCAGGGCCATCCACACCGCCAGCCGCAGCCGGCGCAATGCGCTGTCGCTGGACACCGCGCGGCTGTATCTGCTGAGCCTGCTGGCCCAGGACGACCCCAAGGCCTGGGCACAGGCGCGCAAGTACGCGATTGCCGAGTCCGGCAGCCGCAACCCGACGGCTTATGAGGACTGGGGCCTGTGGGCTCACGGCATCGGCGTGCGGCTGGGCGAGGACAGCTTTCTCGACGCCGCCTTCATACCGCGCGGGCCGGGCAATGCCGCGCCGGTGGACCGCCTGCTGCTGGCTGCCTGGCTCGGCAAGCCCGCGCCGGGCTGGACGCCCCAGCTCGCGCAAGACCTGCTCGCCGGCCTCGGCCCCGAGCAGGCCTTGCTGGCCGACTACCTGCGCGCGGCGCTGCAGCGCCTGGAGCTCAGCGGCAGCGGGCCAACCCGCGTCGCCAACTTCCTCGGCCAGCCGCGCCAGGCCTGGCAGGACGCCCTTGCGGCCATCGCCGCCCTCAGCGACGACGGCAAGCCGGCCGGAAGCGCGACCAAGGCCGAGCTGGCCTGGCAACTCAAGCTCGACAGCGCCGGCCGCGTGCACACGCTGGAGCCGCTGGAGATGAATCAGGGCGCGCGTGGCGGCCTCAAGTTCAAGGCCGTGACGCTCGCCAAGCTGAAGAAGCAAGGCGCGCAGCGCAGCCGCGACAACCTCGTGCTGCGCCACATCGAGCGCGACGCCTGGGCCGGCGTGCACGACCTGCGCCTGGACGTGAGCCAGGCCATCGTCGCGTTGATCGGCCACCCCCACCTGATGTTTGCCGACGCGCCCGGTCAGTGGGTGGAACTCAGTGAAGGCCTGCCGGAGCTGGAGGTGCGCCGCGTCGGCACGGCGCCCAGCGAAGCCTTCGAATTCCACCTGCACCCGCCGTTGACTGCGCCCGAGCCGCCGCACGCCGGCATGCTCCACGGCGCCCAGGCCGAGGCCGAGCGTGAGCGCCGCAACACCCAGCGCGTGTTGCGCGAGGGGCCGGGCCGGGCGCGGCTGATCCGCATCACGCCCACGCAGCGCCGCGTCGCCGAGCTCGTCAGCCAGGGTTGGCGCGTGCCGGCCAACGCCACCGCCGAGCTGGGCGCCGCACTGCAGGTGCTGACCGGCCACTTCCAACTGCATTCCGACGCCGAGGCCGGCCAGCGCGTGACCGGCGACAGCCGCCTGCATGCGCGCCTGACCCCGCACGGTGACGGCCTGCAACTGCTGCTGGTGGCCCAGCCCTTTGGCGACTTCGGCCCCGCCGTCACGCCCGGCCAGGGTCGCGCGCGGCTGATGTGCCTGCACGAGGGCGTGAGCTTGGCCACCGAGCGCGATCTGGCTGCCGAAGCCGGCCACCGCGCCACCGTCATTGAGGCCCTGCCCTTTCTCGACCCCGAGCAGCCGCCCGATCAGCCCTGGCTGCTGGCCGACGCGGAAGAAGCGCTGGCGGCGGTGGAGCGCCTGCCGCAGCTGCCGGCCATCGCCGCACTCGCCTGGCCCAAAGGCAAGCCGCTGCGCGTGCTGCCGGTGGATGGCGCGGCCGTGAATATCCAGGTCAGCAGCGGGCGCGACTGGCTGGCCTTGAGCGGCGAGGCGCAGGTCGAAGAAGGCCGCGTCGTCGGCCTGCAGGAGCTGCTGGCGCTGAGCCGGGCCAGCAAGAGCCGCTTCGTGCGCCTGGGCGAAGGCCACTACCTGGCGCTGTCCGAGCAGTTGCGCCAGCAGCTGCGCGACCTGGACGCGCTGGGCCAGGTCAAGAAGGGCGAGCTGCAACTGCCCAATGCCAGCGCCGCCTGGCTGGAGCAGGGCCTGGGCGGCCTGAGCGTGTCGGGCGACAAGGCCTGGCGGGCCCGCGTCGACCAGTTGGCCGCTGCCGCCGCCCTGCAGCCGCAGGTGCCCGCCGGCCTGCGCGCCGAGCTGCGCACCTACCAGGCCGAGGGCCACGCCTGGATGAGCCGCCTGGCCGCCGCCGGCTTCGGCGCCTGCCTGGCCGACGACATGGGCCTGGGCAAGACGGTGCAGACCCTGGCCGTGTTGATCGACCGCAGCGCCGAGGGGCCGGCGCTTGTGCTGGCGCCCACCTCCGTTTGCGGCAACTGGCTGGCCGAGTGCGAGACCTTTGCGCCTGGGCTGCGCGCCCACATCTACGCCGACGCGCCCGATCGCGACGCGCTGCTGCAAGCCGCCGGCCCGGGCGACGTCATCGTGGCCAGCTACGCGCTGGCGCAGATCGACGCCGAGGGCTTCGCCGCGCGCCGCTGGGCCACGCTGGTGCTCGACGAAGCCCAGGCGCTGAAGAACGCCGCCACCAAGCGGGCCAAGTCGGTCGCCGAGTTCGACGCCGACTTCCGGCTGGCGCTGTCCGGCACGCCGGTCGAGAACCGGCTGGCGGACCTGTGGTCCATCATGAATCTCATCAACCCCGGCCTGCTGGGCTCGGCCGCGCAATTCAACGAGCGCTTCGCCGGCCCCATCGAGCGGCAAAAGGACGCGCCGGCACGCGCCCGCCTGCGCCGGCTGGTGGCGCCCTTCCTGCTGCGCCGCACGAAGGCGCAGGTGCTGCAAGACCTGCCCCCGCGCACCGAGATCGTTCACCGCGTGGAGCCCAGCGACGCCGAACGGCACTTCCTGGAAGCCCTGCGCCGCGACGCCCAGGCCAGCGTGGCCGCGGCCGCCGCCGACCCCGAGCGCGGCGCGCCCATGCAGGTGCTGGCCGAGCTGATGCGCCTGCGCCGCGCCGCCTGCGACCCGCGCCTGGTGTCCCCCGAGCTGGGTTTGGTGGGCAGCAAGATGGCCGAGTTCGAACGCATCGTGCGCGAGTTGGTGGACGGCGGCCACAAGGCCCTGGTGTTCAGCCAGTTCACCGACTACCTCGACCTGCTGGGTGAACGCCTCACACAGATGGCCGTGGCCCACCAGCGCTTGGACGGCAGCACGCCGCAGGCCGAGCGCACCAAGCGCGTCGCGGCCTTCCAGAAGGGCGAGGGCGAGGTTTTCCTGATCAGCCTCAAGGCGGGCGGCTTCGGCCTGAACCTGACGGCGGCCGACTACGTGCTCATCGTCGACCCCTGGTGGAACCCCGCCGCCGAAGACCAGGCCAGCGGCCGCGCCCACCGCATGGGCCAGCAGCGCCCGGTCACCGTCTACCGGCTGGTGACGGCCGGGTCGGTGGAGGAACGCATCATCGAACTGCACCGCGACAAGCGCGGCCTGGCGGAAGGGATGCTGGAGGGCGACGGGCAGGCGGCGCCGCTGGATGCGAAGGCGTTGGCGGCGTTGCTGGAGGGATGACCGAGCGGCGCGGGCCAGCGCCGCTCACTGGGACCGCTGCTCGCCCTCGATCATCGTCAGCAGCGGCCCGAGCGCCGCGTCGACCTGCTGGAGCAGCGCATCGACCTCGGCCGAGCCCAGTGACGGGGGCCGCATGGACTGCTCCAGCGCCTGCGCCAATGGGCGCAGCGACGTCATGCCCAGCGTCCCTGCCACGCTTTGCAGGTCGTGGGCCATGCGGCGGGCGGCCACGTCGTCTCCGGCCTGGCGCGCCGCGCGGAAACGGGCGGCGAAGTCGGCTTCCTTGGCAACGAACCTGCCCAGCGCGCGCAGGTAGAGATCTTCGTGCCCGTCCATGCCACTCAACGCGGCCTGGGTGTCCACCCCCGGCAGTGCGCCGATAGCACTGCGGCTTGCCACCGCCGCCGGGGCGGCCGGGCGCACCCAGCGCGCCAGCGTGGCGAACATGGTCGCGATGTCGATGGGCTTGGCGATGTGGTCGTTCATGCCGGCGGCGAGCGCCTTCTCGCGGTCGCCCACCATGGCGTTGGCGGTCATGGCAATGACTGGCAAGTCCTGCCAGGCCGGGTTGTCGCGCACCCGCCGCGTCGCCTCGAACCCGTCCATCCCGGGCATCTGGCAATCCATCAGCACGGCAGCGAAGTCCTCGCGCTGCAAAGCCTCGAGCGCTTCATAGCCGTCTCGTGCCACCGAGACGACGATGCCCGCTTCGCCAAGCAGCGCCAGCGCCACCTCGCAATTGATCTCGTTGTCCTCCACCAGCAGCAGGTGAGCGCCCCGGAGCTGGCGCTGATGCGCCTGCAGCGCACTCTGCCGGCTGGACGCCCTGGACGTGGCGGCGACCGCCACGCCGAGCGCCCTGCAGCAGGCGTCGAAGAGGGTCGACGGCGTGACCGGCTTGGTCAGCACGCCGGCCACGTCCAGCCGGTTGTCGGCCAGGCGACGCAAGGCCTCGTCGCGGTCGAACGCGGTCAGCATCAACATCGTTGGCACGGTGTCGACGTGGCGGGGCTGGCTCAGCATGGCCCGCAGGCATTCAATGCCGTCCATGCCGGGCATCTGCCAGTCCAGGATGACCAGGCCGTAGGAATCTCCAGCGGCATCGGCAGCGGCGGCCTTGGTCAGGGCTTCGGCACCGCTTGCGGCACTGTCGGCCTGCAAGCCCAGGCGCAGCAGCATGTCGGCAAGCAGGGTGCGCGCCTCGCCGTGGTCGTCCACCACCAGCACGCGCCGGCCGCCCACGCGCCGCGCCAGCGCTTCGGTGGCGGGTGCCTGCACCGCCTGCCCCAGCACGAACGGCAGCGTGAAGTGAAAGCTGCTGCCCTGCCCGGGCACGCTCTGCACGGCCAGGCTGCCGCCCAGCAGGCGCACCAGGGCCCGGCTGATGGCCAGGCCCAGGCCGGTACCGCCGTAACGCCGGCTGGTGGAGGCATCGGCCTGCTCGAAGGGCTGGAACAGCCGCGCCTGCACCTCGGCTGGAATGCCGATGCCGGTGTCGCGCACCTCGAAGCGCACCCACGCCGTCTGGGCCTCGCGACGTTGCAATGCCATCGACAGCGTCACTGCGCCGTGCTCGGTGAACTTCACCGCGTTGTTGCAGAGATTGAGCAGCACCTGGCCCAGACGGGCGGCGTCGCCTTTCAAGCGCTGCGGCAGGTCGTCCGTCTGCACGTACAGCAGCTCGAGCCCCTTCTCCTGAGCCTTCGCAGCGATCAGGTCGGACAGTCCCGACAGCACGTCGCCCAGATCGAACTCGGCCGACTCGACGTTCAGCTTGCCGGCCTCGATCTTCGAGAAATCGAGGATGTCGTTGATGATGGTCAGCAGCGAAAGCGCCGCGCCGTGGACCTTGTTCACGTAGTCGTGTTCGCGCGCCGGCAACGCGCCCCTGAGCGCCAGGCCAGACATGCCGATGATGGCGTTCATGGGCGTGCGGATCTCGTGGCTCATATTGGCCAGGAACAGGCTCTTGGCCTCGTTGGCGGCCTCGGCGGCGTCGCGCGCCACCTGCAGCTCGGCGGTGCGCTGCTGCACCTTCTGCTCCAGTGCCTCCTGGTGCCGCCTAAGCTCCAGATCGCGCTCCCTGAGGGCGTCCATCAGGCCGTTGTAGGCCTGGCCGAGGTGGGCCAATTCGTCGGCGCCCGTGACCGGCACGCGGTGGCTGTAATCCGCATCGCTGCGCACCCGGTCCACCGCCCGCACCAGTGCCGACAGGGGTCGCACGACGGCCCGCTGCAGCGCCACCATCACGCCTAAGGTGGCGGCAATGCCGCCGGCCAGCAGGCAGCCCGCGAATACGACCAGCGCGGAGCGCACCTGGCGTTGCTGCTCCGCCAGGCTCATGGACAGCTCAAGCCTGGCGCCATCGTTGAGCGGCAGCCCGAAGTAGGCCAGCTGGCTTTCGGGCGCAAAGCTCAGCGCCGGCGGCAGCTGCGGCGGCAGCACCGCCAATGGCTCTCTGCCGCTAGCGGTGTAGCGTGCCAGCACGCGCCCGTCGGCAAGGACGATGCGGGCCTGTTCGATTTGCCGGTTGGCGCGCAGTTGGTCCAGGATCTCCTGAGCGCGCACCGAGTCACCAAAGGCAACGGCCGATTCCGTCCCCACGGCGATGAGCTGCGCATGCGCCTCCAGCAGCGTGAGCGCGCGTTGTTCCAGCGTCGAGCGCTGCACCAGATAGAAGGCCGCAGTCGCCGCCGCAAACGACAGCATCGCGCCCGCCACCAGCACGGCCACCAGCCGAGCACGGATGCCACTAGGCCAAGGCCACCTCACCGCAGCCTCCTGAGCACGCCGTTCTCCAGCACGTCGCGGCTGACTTCGAGCAGCTTGGTGGGAATGCCCAGCGACGCGTTGCGCGCCTGGTCGAGATTGACGCCCATTTCCATGCGTTCGCCGGGCAGCAGCCGGATGACGCCGCCTTCGGCCAGGAAGTCGACGGCATTGCCTACCGTGAGCACCGGCTTGTCCTTCAGGCGGGCGAGCACCAAGCGCCGCTGCGCAGGGTTGGCAATGGTGATGAAGACGATGTGGCAGCCGCTCAGCGCCTCCGGCGCCTCAGCCTGTCGGATCTCGAAGGAACGCCCCTGCTCGATGCGCCCCTTGAGCGTGTCGGGCAGGGACTCACCGAGGCGATCCTCGCCCAGCAGGCAGACGGCCCACGGCGAGCGCGCGTTGTCGAAGGCCTGGGCTGGCCAGACGATGTAGCGCGCGAAGTTGCGCAGGAAGGCAGCCTCGACCTTGCTGCGGGCCTCTTCCGCAGGCGGCTGCGCGACGGCTGCACGGGGCAGCTGGGGCAGCATCAGCGCCAGGACCAGCGCCAAGCCCAACGGCAGTCTTGCCGCAGCCAGGCCCATCCTCACAGGACGACCTTGAGCGAAACCAGCACTTCGCGAGGGCGCGAGCGGGTGCTCTGCGACGGCCGGTAATGGGCATCCCCGAGGTTCCTGCCCGTCAGCTCGACGCTCAGGCGCTGACCGGCCGCCGTCCAGGCATAGCCGGCGAGCGCATTCAACAGCACATAGCTCTGGCGCAGGGACGCGGGACTGGCGGGCAGCAGGGTCTGGTTCTTCACAAAGTTGAAGCCGCCGCCAACGTAGGCACCGCCGCCCAACTCGTAGCGCGTCCAGAGGTTGGCCAGATGAGGCGCGCTCATCTGCAGCCGCGCGCCATGCAGGAGGTAGACGTTTTTGTAGTTCGCACGGCCGGCCGCGTCGAGGGTGGCAGGGTCCTGCGCCAGGATCTGCGCATCCTGGCCGCTGAACTCGACGATGCGGGCGTCCATATAGCTGTAGGAAAGGTAGACCTGCCAGTCGCGTATCAGCTGGACGGTGGCGGCGACCTCCAACCCGCGCGAACGCTGCTCGCCGCTTTGCACGTTGGTGATGACGACAGCGCCCTCGGCGTTGGTCGTCGCGAGGTCGTTGACGACCCGGGTGTTGCGCAAGTTGAAGAGGGTGAGCGTGCCCGAGACCCGGCCGTCCATCAGCTCGGCCTTGACGCCCAGGTCGAAACCTCTGCCCTGTGTGGGCTCTGCCGGTGCCGAGCTGCCGTCGGGCCGCAACAGCAGTTGCTGGCCGGGAACGAAGGATTCGGCGTAGGACGCAAAGGTCGAGATCTCGGGCGTGAGCCGGTAGAGGATGCCGTACTGCGGCGTCACCTTGCGCGACGAGAAGTTCTGGGTGGTCAACGCCAGTTTGTCCGTCAACTCAGCACGCGTGGAGGTGCTGCGCAGGCCGGCCAGCACGAGGAGCCGGTCGTCGAAAAAGCCCAGGGTGCTGCCCGCGTACAGCGAGCCGTCGGCGTAGCGTGCGCTGCGGTCGGCCCCGGCGACGGTGAGCGAGGTCAGCGGGATGTTGACCTCCCGATTCCAGGTGGACGGGTCGCGCAGATCCCACAGCGGCAGCGGCGATGCGACCGGGTCGTTGCCCAGGGCCGGGTCGTTGGGCGCCTGGCCCGCATGGCTGTCGAAACGGCGCGACACCCGCTGCGCACCCAGCAGCAGCCGCAAGCTGGCGGCACCGAAGCGGTACTGGCCCACAGCGTCGATGGAGGTGGTTTGGTCGTGGTTGTCATAGACCTGCTGGCGCAAACGGCGCCCCTGCAAGAAGGTGCTGTTGTTGGCCATGCCGAGGTTGCCGGAGAACAGCAGCGCGACGGCGTAAGCCTGGCGCGAGAAGCTGCCGCGCACGTTCCAGTGGTCGTCGAGCTTCAGGTCGGCCCAGGCCGTTGTGCCACGCGCGTCGCTGCGCCGGTAGTCGATGCCGGCCATGCTGTTCCAGCTGTCGGGCAGGCCGGGCACATCCTCGCCATCACGGTTGGGGTCGCCGGGCGTCGGCACCACGCCCCTCTGACGGCCATAGCCGGGCTTTTGCATCACCGGCGGCGACTCTCGCTTTTGAAAGCTCTCGTAGCGGACCGACAGGCTGAAGCGGTCGCTGGGCTTCCACAGCAGCGACGGCGCAATCGTGCTGGCATGCGCGTCATAGGGGTCCCAGTAATGCATGTCCTGGTCATGGTCGGCCGTCACCCGAAAAAACAGCGTGCTCGACAGCGGGCCCGTCAGATCGACCTGCGCGCGGTGCTGGCCGTAGGAGCCGTAGCTCACGTCCGCCCAAGCGGCAAAGCGCGGCTGCGGGCTCTTGGTGATGACGTTGACGATGCCGCCGGGCGCGACCTGCCCATACAAAAACGAGGACGGGCCCTTGACGACCTCGACTCGGGAAACGTTCACCATGCCCATGACGGACGGGCCGTTATGCCCGTCACGCAGGACCTGAGGAGCGCCCGCCACCTGGCTCACCGCAAAGCCACGGATGGCGACGTTGGCGTCGCCCTCGTTGAAATCGTTGCTGCGGTAGGTGACGCCCGGCGAATAGCGGGCCACGTCAAACAGCGTCACGGGCCTTTGGTCGGCAATGAAGACCTCGGTGAACGCCTGGATGGCGAACGGCAGCTCCCGGATAGGCGCATCGAAGCGCGAGCCCGACACCGTGTTGGACGCTCGGTAGCCGCGGTCGAGATGGGCGGCCACGTCGAAGGGCGAGAGCCTCACCTTGACCAGCTCGGTGATGTCCATGTCGCCGACATCCTGGGCTGCCTGCGCAGCGCCGGTCAGCACAACCCCTGCGCAAGCCATGGCGGCCGTTCGCGCAAGGCCTGCGCCACGCCGCTGCGGCGGCGCTGCACGCTCCAGCAACCGACGATGCATCGCCGCCCCTCCCAATGCCAAGACCCGCAGTCTAGGGCGCAACCGGTTCGGGCAGTCAGCAAGTTGGTCGGTGCTTGCGATAGCTCAAGCCCCGGGCTTCGATGGGCGCCCCGACCCGGCTCCGTGACAATCCGCGCATGCGGTCACCCGCTCCTGACCTGGGTAGCCGGAGGCAGCGGCCTGATCGGCCGCGAGCGGCTTGCGCTGGCGCAAACGGGCGCGGCCATGCAGCTGCTGGAATCCACTGCCGTGCAGACCCTCGGAGCGCCCTCATGAAAATCACCTTCCTCGGCGCTGCCGACAGCGTCACCGGCTCGCCCGTCCACGGCGAACCGGCAGCGGCCGACGCGCTGCGCTGCCGCATCCAGGACGAACTGGGCCTGAGCGTGCGCGTGCCGCAGCACGGCGAGACCTTCGATTGCTGATGGACGGGTTGAGCCAGGCCTTCGGCGTCTCTGCCGAACTGATCATCGGCCTGGCCGCAGCCCTCGGCAGCGGCCTGCTGATCGGGCTGGAACGCGAGCGCAGCAAGCGCCGCGGGCCGCATCGCGAGCCGGCCGGCCTGCGCACCTTCACGCTGGCCGCCCTGACCGGCGCGCTGTGCCAGGCCTTGCAGGCCCCCGGCCTGCTGGCGGTGGGCGCACTGGCCATCACGGCGCTGGCGGCCAGCGCACATCTGCGCAGCCTTGACCGCGATCCCGGGCTGACAACCGAGATCGCGCTGCTCGTCACCTACCTGATCGGCGCGCTGTGCGTGACGGCGCCGCTGCTGGGCTCGCCCGCCGCCGTCGTGCTGACCGCGCTGCTGGCCGCGCGCACCCGGCTGCACCGCTTTGCCACCCAGGTGCTGCGCGAGGAAGAGCTGCACGACGGCCTGCTGCTGGGCGCGCTGGCGCTGGTGGTGCTGCCGCTGATGCCCCAGCAGCCCCTGCCCTGGCTGGCCGGCATGAAGGCGCATTCGCTGCTCGGGTTGATGCTGCTGATGCTGGTGCTGCAGGCGGCAGGCCATGTCGCGCTGCGGCTGGCCGGGCCGCAGGCGGGGCTGGCGTTGTCGGGGCTGCTGTCGGGCCTGGTGTCCAGCACGGCCACCATCGCGGCCATGGGCGCCCGCGCGCGCAGCGAGCCCGGCCTGGCGCTGGCCTGCGCGGCGGGCGCCGTGCTGTCCACCTGCGCGACCTGGCTGCTGGCCCAGGCCATGCTGTTCGCCATGGCCCCTGAGGCCGCCCTGGCGGCGCTGCCGGTCTGCCTGCTGGGCATGGCCTTGTGCGGCGGCATGGGCTGGGTGCTGGCGCGGCGCTCCCGGCGCGTCGAGCAGGCCGGCAGCGCAGCCTCCAGCCAAAGACGCGGGCCGCTGCGGCTGCGCGAGGCGCTGCTGCTGTCGCTGATGCTCAGCGCCGTGGCCGTGGCGGTGAGCTGGGCGCGCGAACACTTCGGCAGCAGCGGGCTCTACGGCGCCGTCGCCCTCACGGCGCTGGCCGACGTGCATGCACCCATCGCCTCGCTGGCCGGCCTGCAGGCCGCCGGCAGCATCGGCACCGGCCAGGCCGTGCTGGGCCTGCTGCTGGCCTTCGCCTGCAACAGCGGCACGCGCGCCATCACGGCCGTCGCGGCCGGTGGCTGGGGCTTTGCGCGCTTCATCATCCCGGCGCTGGCGCTGCCGCTGCTGCTGGGCGCCGGCCTGGTGGCGCTGCTGCACGGAACGGGCGCATGACGGCGCGCATCAGCCTTGCGCCCGTCGAGGTCGGCTGCTTCGACCCTGCGGCGTCGGCCCGGGCGCAGCATGTCTTCGTGGCAGGCAACGGCCTGCCGGGCCGCTGGCAGGGGCGCGACGGCTTCGTCGTGCTGGAGACCCGCTTCGGCCTGGGCCACAACTTCCTCGCGACCTGGCAGGCCTGGCGGCAAGACCCGGCACGTTGCGAGCGGCTGATGTTCGTCAGCCTGGAAGCGCAGCCGCCGCACCGCGACGATCTGGCAGCGACCCACGCCGGCAGTGAGGTGGCCGACCTGGCAGCGCAGCTCGCCGAGCGCTGGCCGCCGCTGACGACCGGCCTGCACACGCTGAGCTTCGAGGGCGGCCGCGTCGAGCTGCTGCTGGGCCTGGGCGACACCCGCGCGCTGCTGCGCGAGCTGGTGCTGGCGGCCGATGCGATCTGTCTCGACGGCCGACAGCGCTGGGACAGGTATCTGTCCAAGAGCCTCGCCCGGCTCGCTGCGCCGGGCGCCACGGTCGCCAGCGAGAGCGTCGACCCCGAGCTGGGCGACGGACTGCGCGCGGCAGGTTTCGAGGTCGAGCGCAGGGCCGACATGAGCATGGCGCGCTTCCTGCCGCGCCACACGCTGCAGCGTCCGGCTGGCCGTGAACCGGTGGCGCCCGGCGCGAAACGTGCCGTCATCCTCGGCGCGGGGCTGGCGGGCGCGGCCTGTGCGCTGGCCTTGTCGCGGGCGGGCGTGGCGTGCACCGTGGTCGACCGCCTGCCCGGCCCGGCCCAGGCCAGCTCGGGCAACCCGGCCGGCCTGTTTCACGGCACGGTCAACCCCGACGACGGCCCCCACGCCCGCTTCAACCGCGCGGCGGCGCTGGCCACGCAGAGCCTGCTGGCCGAGCTGGGCCTGCCGCATCAACGCGGCCTGCTGCGGCTGGAGACGCGCCTGGCGCTGGCACAGATGCAGGGCGCGCCGGGCTATGTGCAGGCCTTGTCGGCCGACGAAGCGTCGGCGCTCGCCGGCACGGCGCTGGGCTACCCCGCCTGGTTCTACCCCGGTGGCGGCGCGCTCGACCCGGCCGCCTACACGCGAGCCATGCTGGCCGCGAGCGGCGCCGATCTGTGGCTGCACACGCCCGTCGCCGCACTGCGCGAGGCGGCCGGTGGCTGGCAGTTGCTCGATGCCGGCGGCCAGGTCATCGCCGAAGCGCCTCTCGTCGTGCTGGCCGACGGCCATGCGCAGCTGCCGCTACTGGGCGACCTGGCCGACGACCTCACGGTGCAGCGCGGCCAGCTCTCGCATCTGGCCGACGCGCCCTGGCAGCCTGCCCTGCCGGTGGCCGGCGACGGCTATGCCATTGCCGATGGCCACGGCGGCGCCTGGTGCGGCGCGACGGCGCAGGACGGCGACACCGACGCCGCGCTGCGCGAGGCCGACCAGGCCGACAACCTGGCGCGGTATGCCCGCCTCGCCGGCGTGAGCCCGCCGCCGCCGTCGCCCCTGGCCGGCCGCGTGGCCTGGCGCCTCGTCGCGGCGGACCGCCTGCCTCTCATTGGCGCCCTCGCGGCGGCGGGGCCGCTGGCCGCACAACTGCGCCTGCAGCCGCGCCGCGCGGGCCTGATCGTCAGCACCGCCTTTGGTTCGCGCGGCATCGGCTGGGCGGCGCTGGGCGGGCGCCTGGTGGCCGCTCTGGCCCTGGGCTCGCCAAGGCCGTTGGAGGCCGAACTGCTGGACGCCGTCGACCCGCTGCGCTTCGCTTTGCGGCGGCAGCGCAAGCCCGGTCGGTGAGCCCGGCGTTCATCCAACTATTGCCGCTTTGCCCCCTACATCGCGCTTACCGCCCGCAGGGGCTGGTAGCACACTGCGCTGTTGCCGGGAACGACCGGCTTTCTCAATATTGATGGAGACGACGGCATGTTCGGTTCAGGCAGCGGTTCACAACGACTCAAGGTGTCGCTGGGCTTAGTGCTCGGTGTGGTGACCGTGGGCATCGGCGTGGCGCTCTCCGGCCTGGGCGACAACGCCGGGTCAGCGAAGACATGGCTGATCGCCAGTCTGGTCATCACCTGGTTGGTCAGCCTGTTCGCGATGCTGACGACCAGCAGCGGCAAGGGCTCGGCCCTGCATGCGGCCACCGAAGCGGCCGAGGCGCTGGCCCGCTTCGACCTCACCCATCCCATCCCTGCCGGTGGCTCCGACGACGTCGGCCGCCTGTTGACGGCGCTGGAAGGCACGCAGCGTTCACTGCAGAAGCTCATCGGCGAAGTGCGCGGCGCGGCCGACAGCATCGGCACCGCCAGCGCCGAGATCGCCACCGGCAACCTGGACCTGAGCCAACGCACCGAGCAGACCGCCAGCAACCTGCAGAACGCTGCCTCGTCGATGGCCGAGCTGACCGGCACCGTCAAGCAAACGGCCGACGCCGCCATGACGGCCAACCAGCTCGCCAGCTCGGCCGCTGCGGTGGCCCAGCGCGGCGGCGAAGCGGTGTCCCAGGTCGTTGCGACCATGGATCAGATCAGCCACAGCTCGCGCAAGATCAACGAGATCATCGGCACCATCGACGGCATCGCCTTCCAGACCAACATCCTGGCCCTGAACGCTGCGGTGGAAGCCGCGCGAGCCGGTGAGCAAGGGCGCGGCTTCGCCGTCGTGGCCGGCGAAGTTCGGCTGCTGGCCCAGCGCAGCGCCGAAGCCGCCAAGGAGATCAAGAGCCTGATCAGCGCCAGCGTCGAGCGCGTCGATTCCGGCACGCAGCAGGTGCAGGCGGCAGGCGCGACGATGACCGAGATCGTCGCCAGCGTGCAGCGCGTGACCGACATCATTGGCGAGATCAGCGCCGCCGCCCGCGAGCAGAGCGAAGGCATCGGTGTGGTTAACGGCTCGGTCGTTCAGCTTGACCAGATGACACAGCAGAACGCCGCGCTGGTGGAGGAATCCGCCGCCGCCGCCGAGAGCCTGCGCGAGCAGTCGACGCGCATGGCCGAGGTCATCAGCGTGTTCAAGCTCAGCAACGCGGCCCCGCGTTCCCCCGCACCGGCCCGGGCGCCCGCGCACAAGCCGATGGTCGGCAAGCCGAGCAACTTCTCCAAGCCTGTCGGCAGCGCGTCCAGTGCGCCAAGGCCGGCGGCCAAGGCCGCTCCGCGCCCTGCCGTCAAAGCCTCGACGCCTGCCGCGCCTTCGCCCCGCACTGCTCCGGCGGCCGCACCGGCGCCGGACGGCGATTGGGAAACGTTCTAAGCCAGCAGCGCCAGTTCAATCTTCAGCAGGGGCGCCATCTGGCGCCCCTTTTGATTTGTAGCTCGCCTTGCGGCCACGAGCGGGGTACCAGACCTCGCGCTCCACCCACAGCCGCAACTGGCCTGCGCGGTCGTTGCGCTGCTCGCCCAGCCAGGCGAGCGCGACGTCGTCGAGCACATAGACCACACCGCGCTGCTCGCACAAGGCCTCGGGCCAGCGACGGCGCAGCGACACGCCCGGCATGGGCGCGCCCAGCGCGGTGGCGAGGTCATCCAGCGCCAGCCAGCGTTGGTGCAGGAGCTCGTCGTCCTCGACGCGGATGCGGTGGCCCTTGAATTGGTAGAAGCGGCCTTGCACCGGCCGGAAAGCCAGCATCCGCAGATTGCGCCAGAGCGTGGCGATCAACGCCATCAGGTCCGGCGCCAGCGCCTGCCCGAGCGCACGCAACGCAATGAGCAGGCCCACCAGCAGGCCAACCTTGCCGCCAAGCATCCACCAGCTCAGTGCGACGAACACGCCGCCCAGCGACAGCTTCAGCAGCACGCTGCGCCACCAATGGTGCCGCTCATGCGACGCGGCATCGAAGCCGAAGGGGCGGCGCGACATGCCGTGCGGGCTCAGAACGTCAGCGTCTTCACGCCATCTGCACCGCCGAGCAGGCAGACCTGGGCCTTGTGGCGAGCGAACACGCCGACCGTGACAACACCGGGCCACTGGCTGACTTCGGCCTCGAAGGCCAGCGGGTCGGTGATGGCAAGACCTGTCACGTCGAGGAGGTGACCGCCGTTGTCGGTGACGACGCCGGCACGCAGCCTGGCCTCACCGCCCAGCTTGGCGAAGCGGCGCGTCAGTTGCGCCGCAGCCATCGGGATGATCTCGACCGGCAGCGGGAACTTGCCCAGCACGGGCACGAGCTTGGAGGCATCGGCGATGCAGACGAAGCGCTCGGCCAGGTCGGCAACGATCTTCTCGCGCGTCAGCGCGGCGCCGCCGCCCTTGATCATGAAGCCGTTGGCGTCGATCTCGTCGGCACCGTCGATGTAGACGGTCAGGCCCGTCACCTCGGCGGCGTCAAGCACCTTGATGCCGTGCGTTTGCAGGCGCTGGGTGGAGCGCTCCGAGCTGGAGACGGCCCCGGCGACGGCGATACCGCTGGTGGCCAGTGCGTCGATGAAGCAGTCCACCGTGGAGCCGGTGCCGACACCGACGATCTCGCCGGGTGTGACGTAGTCGAGCGCTGCGCGACCGACGAGTTGTTTGAGCTGGTCTTGGTTCATGGCCGCGATTTTGCCGGGACAGGTGGCTCGCGCCACCCGTCCCGTCCGGCTACTTCAGAACGACGCGCTTCGTCGCCGAGTCGGTCGCCACCTGGCGCTGGGTATCCCAGGCCGTGAAGCGGTACTCGACGACGTCGCCCTTCTTCAGCCCGCCTGCCGTGTAGCGGCTGGTCGTGCCGTCCTGGCGCAGGCGCACGCTGCGGGCGTCGCCGCTGTTGACCGTGTAGTGCACATCCACCCAGCCCGACGCCGTGGCGCTGAAGTCCAGCGTGGTGGCGCTGGCCTGAGCCGCATCACCGCTGGCAGGCGCCGCTGCGGCCTTGGCGACGGTCACCTGCGGAACGCCAGCGACGCCGGAGTCCCAGACGATGTCGTCGAAAGCAAGCTGGAACTGGGAGTTCGGCAAGGCACCGTCAACGCTGAAGAACTGGAACAGGTCCAGCATGGACTGAAGCGCGATCAGCGGCCCGGCGATCTCGGCCACCGGGATGGTGGCCGTGCCCCATTCACCGTTGCGCACCACACCGTAGGCCGTCGTGTTGGCCGGGAAGGTGACCGAGCTCTGGTTGGTGTAGGTGTCGTAGATGCCGATCTTGAAGGCGACGTTGGCGGGCGCCTTGATCTTCAGCTTGATGTTGCCGTTGCGGAAGCCGCTCATGTCGTGCACCTGGCGCGACTGGATGCTGCCGCCGAACCATTGCCCCGGCGCGAAGTACTTGAAGGCCAGCACACCCGAGCCCTCGTAGGGCGCGGTGTTGCCGCTCGTCATGGAGCCCTGGTTCCAGACGTAGATATCGGACGACACCCCCGGCACCTGCTTGTTGTTGACCGACGTGTTGTCGGTGAAGACACCGAACTTGCCGACCTCAGGCGTGATACCGATGCCCAGTTTCACCTCGCCCTTGCCGTCCAGCTCGTAGACGCGCACGTAGTCCACATAGGCCGTGCCGGGCAGCGGCGCGGTGATCTGCGCGGGCGTGGCGGCAGGGGTGAAGTTGCCACCGACGGCCAGGTTCAGCAGCAGGTAGAACGGCTCCTGCAGCGCGGGCGAGCCGACCGTGGAGATGGGCGCCTTGTACATGTCCAGCTCGCGGCCGTTGTCGACCAGACTGAAGCGGATCTGCGTGTCCGTCCAGTAGAGCCGGTAGGTGACGAAGCGGTTGGCCAGCGAGCGCGACGGCGTGACCCAGTTCTTGGTCTGCCAGGCGGTGGACGCGGCGCAGCTCTCGTTGCCGGGCACGCAGGCGGCGTCGGCGAAGGTGATGACGTTGGACCCGACGAACTGCTCCGGGGAGATTGCCGGCAGCCCGGCGGGTTGGCGGCCGCCCTGCTCCATGATGTCGATCTCGCCCTTGCGCGGCCAGGCCTGCGGGCTGGTGCCCAGCATCCACGCCGCCGGCCACAGGCCCACGCCGACCTTGGGGCTGGCCATGCGCACCTCGACCATGCCGTACTTCACTTGCACCTTGCCGGACGTGTCGAGCTTGCCGGAGGTGAACTGGTTGCTGCCGACGACCTCGCGCTTCGCCGTGATGGCCAGCGCGCGCGTGCCGGGCTCGAAGGGCACGTTGGCGATGCTGAGGTTGTTGGGGCTGTAGTACTGCAGCTCCTGGTTGCCGTAGCCGCACAGGCCGATCTGGCAGCCGTTGCCGGTGGTGGCGGTCCAGAGTGTGGTGTCCAGGCTGGCGCCGTTGAACTCTTCGGACCAGAGCAGCTTGCCGATGACGGGGCTGGTGACGCTGGCCGACGCGGCAGCGCTGGCGGCCAGCAGCAGGCCGGCCACGATGTGTTGACGGGTCATGGCGTTCATCCTTGTTGGCTGGACTTGCGGCGGGCGACGGCGGCGAGCAGCAGGCCGCCGGCGAACATCAGGCCGTAAGTGGAGGGCTCGGGCACGGCGCTCAGCACCGTGATGCGGGCGGCGGGCTGGCCGATGAAGGCGGAGTTCATCGCCGTCCAGACGCCGTCGGGCGAGTAGGCCCAGGCTGTGGCCACGGCGGGAGAGTCGATGCCACTCTGCCATTGGCCGTCAAAGCCGGCGTCGGGCACGGCGGCCAGCCAGTAGCTGCCGGCAGCAAGCGACCAGCCGGCGGGCGTCAGCAGCGTGTTGGCGACCGGGTTGGCGAGGTGGGTGCTGTAGAGCCAGCTCGCGCCGGTGGGCACGGCGCCCTGCCGCGACAGGATGCCGAGCGTGACGCCGGCCGTGCCCTCAAACCGCTCGATGGAGGTCAGGATGGACTGGATGGACGTGGCGGTGGTGATGTCGAAGGGAATCGCGACGTCCTGGCCCTGGAACAGCGGCGTCGTCCAGCCGAGAACCTCGTTGCCAGGCGCGTAGGAATCGAACACGACGGTCTGCGCGCCGGCGTGCTCGGCGAGGCCGCACAGCAGCAGCGAGGCGGCGATCTTGGAGAGGGTGTGGATCTGCATGGTGGGTCTCGGTTGGGCTCAGGCGCGGCGGCGGCGGGCGATGGCGGCAACGACGCCCAAGCCGGCGATCAGCAGCGCGTAGGTCTCGGGCTCGGGCACGGCGGCGACGTTGAGCGAGAACTGCAGGTCGTCGATGACGATGGCGCTGGGGCGGTTGTCCAGCAAGGGGCCGAGTGCCGTGCCGATCTCGATGAAGAGCGCCGTCGTGCCGACGGGAATGGCGGCGGCCTGGAAGCTGATCTGCGTCCAGATGCTGATGTTGATCAGCTGCTGGAAGTTGCCTTGGAGGGCATTCGAGATGATGCCGTTGGCGCCCATGTAGCGCACCGTGGCGAAGGCGTTGCCGGTGGTGCTGGCGTCGCCCTTGGCCCAGAAGCTCAACATCGGCGTGTCGCCCACATTGGCAGCACCCAGCGCGGGCATGTTGCCGTGGCCGACCGAGTCCTGCAGCGCGATGGACGCATCGAAAGGCTTGGAGCTCAGCAGCAGCGCGAAGCTGCCGGAGTGGGCATCGCTGGACAATGTCGCGGGGCTGGCGGTGGCGGCTGTCAGCCAGCCGGCGGCGACCATGCCGGGGGTGCCCGGGGTCTCGAAGCCGCCGTTGGCAAAGCCGTTGACGGTGGCAGCATTGGCGGCGCCGGCGAGCAGGACTGCGGCGGCCGCTGCGGATTTCTTGAAATTGAGCATGTCGTCTCCTTGGTTCTTGGATACGGGATTCATCCCGTGCGAGGCGACGACGTACTGCTGCCGACCGCCGAAAGTGAAAGCGCTTTCTGAAAGCGCTTTCAGCAAACGGCGCGACAGTAGTTGCCTTGCTGAAGGCTGTCAATGTGGCGTGCCCTGCCCCTAGGGGAAGCAGGGGGGCCGGCAGCTCAGGTCGGGTAGAACTTGCCGTGAAAGCCGTAGGGCACGGCGTAAGGCAGCCAGGCACGGGTGAGCGGCCCGCCAGCTAAATGCAGCGCGTCAAACACGCTCAGGAAACTGCGTCGGCGCTTGACGTCATAGCCCATGCCGACCAGCCAGCCCTCGCCTTCCTTCGTGTTGCCGGGCTTCGGGACCATCACATGCTCCTCCACGACCACGTCGTTGCCGAAGCTGAAGCGCTCGCGGGCGCCGCTCTCGATGTCCAGTCGCATCAGGCCGTTGAAGCCCCAGCGCCCGCCGGTGTCGACGCTGGTGGGATACCAGACAAAGCGGTGCCGGTGGGCGACGACGCGCGGGTCGACGACCGGGAACTCGACCGCCTCGCTGCGCGCGGTGACGCTGAGGCGCCCGGTCTGCAGGTCGATCTCCAGCACGCGCGGCGTGGCGTCGGCGCGCGTCGGGCGTTCGCCGCGCATCATCTGCTCGGCCGCTGCGTTGAACTCGGGCAGCGGCACGCCCTGCACATAGTCCACCCGCAGCAGGCGGCCGTCGTCCCAGGCGTTGCCGAAGTGGAAGACATGGGCAGCCGGCATCTCGAAGACGCGGTGCTTGCTGAAGTCGCCCTTGTCGATGACGAGCACGCGCGTGGGCTGGCTCGCGCCCCAGCGCATCGCCTCCAGCGTGGACTGGCCGGCCCGCACAGCCGCCCAGTCCATCGTGATGGGTGCGAGCAGGAAGACGAGGTGGCGCTGCGACACAGCGAAGTCATGCAGCATGGCCGGCGCCTGCACGTCCAGCACGGCGTGGCGGCGCACCTGGCCGTCAGCGCCGATCTGGTAGACCGCCAGCCGCCCGTTGGCGCTGCCGAAGTTCCACACCGTGCCGTCGGGCTCCACCTTGGGGTGGGCGGAGAACGGCATGCCGCGCAGCTCGTCAGACCAGGCCTTGACGCCACGCGTGGCCAGCGTGGCCGGGTCCAGTTCGTAGGCGCTGCCGCCTTCCCACAAGGCGTAGAGCGAGTTGCCTTGCAGCAGCACGCTGGTGTTGGCGACGTTGACGCTGTCCGGCCCGCGCACCGGGCGCTCGGCTTTGATGGCGGTACCAAAGGCGGGCAACAGGAAGCGGCCGGCTTCCTGCTCGGCACGGAACTTCTCGGTCTGCACGAAGCGGGCGCGGTGGCTGGCGCGGCCGTCCTGCAGGGTCCACGCCTGCAACAGGCCATCGCCGTCGAACCAGTGCCGATAGCGCTTGCCGGCGCGCTGCATCAGGCCGGGGCCGTTGCGGAAGTAGCGGCCGCTTAAGCCGGCGGGGAGGCGGCCTTCGATGGCGACGTCTGCGGCGTCCAGCGCCTCGCCGCTCAAGCCCCGCAGTGGTGCCAGTTCCGGCGCGTCGGCGGCAAAGCCCGGCAGGCCGAGCGCCATCAGTTCAGGGCTGAGGCCGCCGGCCAGCAGCGCCGTCAGCAGGGAGCGGCGGGAGGTCCTCATGCCGGCCGTCCTCAGTTCAGCCGGACCTTGAGCGGTGCGCCGGCCGTTGGCGTCACCGCGGCTTGCTCGAACTGGGGCGGACCGAAGCTGCCCGCCGCGTTGTTGGAGAAACCGTAGGGCTCGGTCGGGATGCCCATGGGGTTCATGTCCAGCTTGCCGTTGCCGTTGGCGTCCTGGTAGAGGCTCAGGGCCAGCCGACCTTCGGGCAGGTTCTTCAGCACGACCGTCACCTTGCCGCCGACCGCTGCATCGAGCGCGAACCGCTGGCCGGAGGCCGCGTTGTTCAGCCATTGGCCGGCTTCGGTGTAGATGCCCACCAACAGCGCGGCGCCGGCCGTGCGGCTGGCATCCAGGCCCTCGACTTCAAGGGTGATGTCGGCTGCCTGGCTGCTCAGCGGCAGCAGGGCGGACAGGGCGGCAGTGAGCAGAGCCTTCTTCATCGCGGTCTCCAGGTTCAGCAGTGGGAATGGCTGAATTCTGGAAACCGGCCCGCCACGGCGCGAGCGCGCTGCGACAGGTGGCGTCTGGCCGGCGTGAACGGCGGCCCGGCGCCGTCAGCCGCGGCGCTTGCGCACGGCGGCGGCCAGTTCGCGCAGCAAGGGCTCGGTCTGGGCCCAGCCCAGGCAGGCGTCGGTGATGGACACGCCGGGTTTCAGGTCGGCCCTGGTCTGGCCTTCGGCCAGGTCTTGCCGGCCCGGCTGCAGATGGCTTTCGATCATGACGCCGGTGATGCGCGTGTCGCCACCGCCGATCTGGCCCGCCACGTCCTGGCCCACTTCGATCTGGCGCTCGTACTTCTTGCTGGAGTTGGCGTGCGAGAAGTCGACCATGACCTGCTCGCGCAGGCCCGAGGTCTTCAGCGCGGCGCAGGCTGCGCTGACCGAAGCCGCGTCGTAGTTCGGCGCCTTGCCGCCGCGCAGGATGACGTGGCAGTCCTCGTTGCCGCGTGTCTCGAAGATGGCGGCCGTGCCCATCTTGGTCATGCCCATGAAGGCATGCGGCGAGCTGGCGGCGAGTACGGCGTCACTGGCGACCTTGATGCCGCCGTCCGTGCCGTTCTTGAAGCCGACAGGGCAGGAGAGGCCCGACGCCAGCTGGCGGTGGCTCTGGCTCTCGGTCGTGCGCGCGCCGATGGCGCCCCAGGCGATGAGGTCGGAGATGTACTGCGGCGACAGCAGGTCCAGGAACTCGGTGCCCGCCGGCAGGCCCAGCGCATTCACATCCAGCAGCAGCTGGCGGGCCAGGCGCAGGCCTTCGTTCATGTGGAAGCTGCCGTCCAGGCGTGGGTCGTTGATATAGCCCTTCCATCCGACCGTGGTGCGCGGCTTCTCGAAGTAGACGCGCATGACGACGAGCAGGTCCGCGCTCAGTTCCTCACGCGCGGCTTTCAGCAGGTGCGCGTAGGCCATCGCCTGGTCGTGGTCGTGGATGGAGCAGGGGCCGACGATGACGAGCAGCCGGTCATCGCGGCCATGCAGCACGTCGCTGATCTCCTGGCGCGCCTTCTCGACGAGCTCCAGCGTCGCGTCAGGGATGGGCAGCTCTTCCAGCAGCAGCGCCGGGCTGATCAGCGCGCGGACGGCGCCGATGCGGGTGTCGTCGGTGCGCGTCGTGTCGCAGGTTTCGTCGCGAGAGCCGGCTTCACGGTCGTGGCGGGGGTTGTCGAGGGGTTTCATGATGCAGGGTTCCCGGAAACAACTAACGATTGTCACCGCTTCAACGCAGAAGGGGCTTCGACGGCGGGGAGTCGCCCTCCGACGCGACCCTAAGATCTCGCGCCGATTCTTTAGAACAAAGGGAGAGAACAGATGATGAACAAGCTCGGCCGACTGGCGTCGGCGACTGCGCTGGCTGCGGCCCTGGCGTCCTGCGGGGGTGGAGGCGGCAGTGGCGGTACCACACAGAATGGCGGCGGCAGCACTAACTCGGGTTCCACGAACAATCCGGCCGGCGCATGGCTCAGCTTCTCGCCCGCAACGGTGGACATGGACGTGTTTTCCAACATGTCGACGTGGTTCAGCGTGACGGCCACGTCCGCCAAGACCATCAGCGATCCGATCAACGTCGCCATCATCGACAGCAAAGGCGTGATTACGGCCAAGGGCACCACAGTCACCGCGCAGTCGTCATTGAGGTATTCGGCGTCAATGAACACCGACCCGGCGCTGGCGCCGGGGGTCCACACCGGCAGCTTCGAAGTTCGCCTGTGCTACGACACCCCCTTGACCTGCGCCCGTCCGGTGGATGGCTCGCCCTGGCAGCTGCCCTACACAATCCGTGTCATCGACCCCGCCGCGCAAAGCTACCAAAGCTGGGAGGTTGCGCAGACCACACCCGGTTTTCTAGACAACTTCGCACTGAGCTACCAATCGGGCAAACCCATCGTCGTCACTGCGGGCTTCTACACGCACGTCATGGAAACCTGGACCTCTGCGGACATCGGCAGCACGTGGACAAAGGTCACGACTCCCGCCGCGCCGGCGCCGCTGGCGCGCAGTTTCGCCCTTGCCAGCGACGACACCGCCGTCTACTTGAGCGGCGGCCAGGGCCTGCCGACATCCGGACCGGCGACGCCCAACGGCCAGTACGCCAGCGGCGTCTGGAAGTTCGACTGTGCCAACTGGAAGCTCCGCACCGCCACGGCTGCGTATGCCGGCCGGGAGAACCACGTGATGGTCAAGGTGGGCGCCAGCCTGTTCGTCGCCGGGGGGAGCAACGCCGGCGGCATCCTGCGCGACCTCTGGCGCTCGAACGACGATGGTGCCACCTGGTCTAAGGTCGTCGACACGCTGCCTGCGGCCCTCGGAAATCCGACCTGCGGCCTGAACTGGCAGGGTTCGCTGCTGCTGGCGGGGGATGCCGTGGCGACCTCCCCGGACGGCGTCAACTGGACGGTCCACGGTGGCTATCCGGCCGGCTTTCCCAAAGGCAGCGTTCAATGCGCGGTCATGGGCGGCCGACTGTTCCTGGTTGCACCGCTCTTCCACACCGACTTCATGGCCGCCGGGGCTGGCAACGACGGCATGCACGGCAGCACGGTGTCGAGCGCGGATCTGCGGGCCTGGAAAGCCGAACGCGCGCCGGGTCAGAACCTGAACAACAGCGCGCCGGGCATGGCGGCGGTCAGCGGTCGGTTGGTGGTCAGCGGTGGCCAGGGCACCTCGCAGCGGACCGTATTCCGCACGGTCCCCTGAGGCTTGGCGGCCCGCGATGGACCGCTCACTCAACGCTCGGCCGGATGAAGGCCGCGGCGCACACGGCCAGCGCCGACAGCGCGAAGCCTGCCATCGCCAAGGGCGCAAGCCGCTCGCCCAACAGCACGAAGCCCATCAACGCCGACACGCCCGGAATCAGGAAGAACAGCCGCGCCACCTGCCCCGCCTGGCCGCGGCGGATCATGATGAACATCAGGCTGAAGGCGCCGATGGAGTTGACCAGGCCCAGCCACAGCCAGGAGCCGATCAGCTCGGGCGCCCAGTCGATGGCGAAGCCTTCGGTCGGCCCTGCCACGGCGGCCACAGCCAGCGCCGACACCGCCATCTGGATGCCGGCGCCGCTGCGCAGGTCCATGTGGGCGCAGAAGCGCTTCTGGTACAGCGTGCCGGCGACCAGGCCGAGTAGGCCCAGGCCTGCGACGGCATAGGCCGTCCAGGCGCCGCCCAAGGGCTTGTCGGCAATGACCAGCGCGACGCCGGCCAGGCCGCCGAGCAAGCCCAGCATCTGTCGGCCGTTCAACTGCTCGGCCAGCCACAAGTGCGCGCCCAGCGCCGTTGCCAGCGGCATCAGCCCGATCAGCAGGCCGGCCACACCGGCGCTCAGCCCGGCGCGCAGCGCGAAGTAGATGCATGAGAAGTGCAGCATCTGCATCAGCAAGCCGACGACGGCCAGATGCACCCAGCCCCGCGCGCGCTGCGGCCAGGGCGCGCCGGTGGCCACGGCGACTGCGAGCAACACGACGGCGGCGAGGCCGAAGCGCAGCGTCAGCAGCGTCAACGGCCCGGTGTGCGGCAAGGCGATCTTGCCGGCCACGTAGCCGCTGCTCCACAGCAGAATGAAGAGCAGCGGCAGGCTGGACGCCGCGACGGCGGACAGCAGTTGAGCCGACAGGCTGGGCCGGAAGGACCGGGTCATGCAGGGCGACAAGGTGGTGGACATGGCGACTCCGTTGAAAAGACGGGCTCGACTCTAGAAATCAACGAATGAGGACACAATCCAGCACGAAGTCGATTCAGAGTTTCCAAACGGAGCACAGTCATCATGGGCCGCCTTGAAGACCTGCAAGCCTTTGCCCGCGTCGTCGATGCGCGCGGCTTCTCCGGCGCCGCGCGGCTGCTGGGCACCACCAAGTCGGCCGTCAGCAAACAGGTCGTGCGGCTGGAAGACCAGCTCGGCACACGGCTGCTGCATCGCACGACGCGCAGCGTCAGCCCGACCGCCGAGGGCCACACCGTCTACGACCGCGCGCTGCGGCTGCTGGACGACGCCCTGGCGTTGGAGACTGAACTGGCCGGCCGCCGTGACGAGCCGCGCGGCGTGCTGCGGCTGTCCACGTCCACCGCCTTCGGCAACCTGCAGTTCACCGCGCTGATGACCGAGTTCTGCGCCCGCCATCCACAGATCGACGTCGTGCTGGGTCTGAACGACCGCTATGTCGACCTGGCGGAGGAAGGCTTTGACGTGGTGCTGCGGCTGACGCACAAGCCCTCGGACGGCTTGGTGGCGCGGCGGCTGGCGGCCATCCGTTTCGTGCTGTGTGCGGCGCCGGCCTATCTCCAGGCCCAAGGCGAGCCGCTGACGGTGGCAGACATCGCCGGCCACCGCTGCCTGCGCTTCGGCTATCTGCAGTCGCCCGACCGCTGGCGATTCCTGCACGCCGAACTGGGCGAGGCCGAAGTGGAGACGCGCGGCGCGCTGCGCTTCGAGAGCGGGTTGACGGCCAACAGCAGCGAGTCCCTGCGCGTCGCGGCGCTGGCCGGCATGGGCTTGGCCGTGCTGCCGACCTATGCCATCGGCGCCGACCTGCGCGCCGGGCGCCTGCAAGCCGTGCTGCCCGGCTGGCAGCCCGTCGGCGGGCTGGCGGACGCAGACACGCTGTACGCCGTTTATTTGTCCAACCGTCACCCGGCGCCCAAGGTGCGCGCGCTGATCGACTTCATGCTGGAGAAGATGGGCGACGTGCCGCCCTGGGACAGAGACTGACAAAATCGTGGGCTATGCCGTTGATTCCCTACGCCCTCACCCGCCCCTTCCTCTTCGGCCTCGACGCCGAACACGCCCACGAACTGACGCTGGGCAGCATCGCCAAGTTGCAAAACACGCCCGCGCAACTGTTGTGGTGCGGCGAGCGCGTCAGCGACCCGGTGACCATCGCCGGCCTGCGCTTCCCCAACCGCATCGGCCTGGCCGCCGGCCTGGACAAGAACGGCCGCTGCATCGACGGCCTGGGCGCCATGGGCTTCGGTTTCATCGAGGTGGGCACCGTGACGCCCAAAGGCCAGCCCGGCAACGACAAGCCCCGCATGTTCCGCCTGCCCGAGGCCAACGCGCTGATCAACCGATTGGGCTTCAACAATGAGGGCCTGCAAAGCTTCATCGCTAACGTGCAGCGCGCGCACAGCTTCCGCAAGGCCGGCGGCATCCTCGGTCTGAACATCGGCAAGAACGCGGCGACGCCCATCGAGAACGCGGCCGACGACTACCTGCTCGGGCTGGAGCGCGTGTTCCCGCACGCCGACTACATCACCGTCAACATCTCCAGCCCCAACACCAAGAACCTGCGTGCGCTACAGAGCGACGAGGCGCTGGACGCGCTGCTGTCACGCCTGCAGGAGCGCAAGCTGCAGTTGCAAAGCCAGACCGGCCGCAAGGTGCCGATGTTCGTCAAGATCGCGCCCGACCTGGAAGAAGCGCAGGTCGCCGTCATCGCCCAGACGCTGACGGCCAACGACATCGACGGCGTCATCGCGACCAACACGACGATTGCGCGCGACAAGGTGCAAGGCATGCAGCACGCTGGCGAAATGGGCGGCCTGTCCGGCGCGCCTGTCTTCGAGGCCAGCAACCGTGTCATCCGCCTGCTGCGTGCCGCACTGCCGGCCGGCTATCCCGTCATCGGCGTGGGCGGCGTGCTAAGCGGCGCCGATGCACGCGCCAAGATCGAAGCGGGCGCCGATCTTGTGCAGGTCTACACCGGCCTTATCTACAAAGGTCCGGCCCTCGTCAGCGACTGCGCGAGAGCCCTCGCTCAACGCTGAAACCAACGCCATGCGCCTCGCCGTTCTTGCTCTGAGTGCTGCACTGCTCGCCGGCTGCGCAACGCCGACCCGCGATGCACGGCTGCAACCGGGCGTGAGCCGGGAAGCCGAGGTCGTCGCACTCTATGGCCAGGCCCGGCGCGTCTGGCCGGAGGCCGACGGCGGTCGCACGCTGGAATATTCGACCCAACCCATGGGTCAGCACTGCTACATGGTCCGCCTCGCGGCCGACGGCCGCTTGGCGAGCATCGAAGACGGCCTTTCAGCTGCCAGCCGCTCCCGCATCGAGCCGGGCATGACGCCGGAGCAGGTCAGCCGCATTCTGGGCGTCGAACGCAGCCGGGTTTTCTTCCGCCTCAGCGGCGAAGACGTATGGGACTGGACCGTCGAGCCCGACCAGATCGGCTACGGCCTGCGCTTCAACGTCCACTTCAAGGACGGCATCGTCGTGCGCACGACGCAGAGCATGGTCTTCCCAAGCCGCTTTCCAGGCTTGGACGACTGAGCCGCACGAAAAAACGCCCCGGTGCTTTTGGGCACCGGGGCGAATCTGAGACACTCTTTAGCGAGATCCGAAGACCCCGCAGATCCGTCAGGATCAGTCGTTGCGACGACGACGCGAAGCGACGAAGCCAACGATGCCCAGGCCAGCGGCCAGCATCGCGTACGTTTCGGGTTCCGGCACTGCTGCAGCCATGGCAGCGGAAGTCAAAGTAAAGCTTCCGGTGCCGTTAGACAGGACTTCGTAGTAATAGCTGCCGGTGCCCACACTGAACATCAGGTTGGAAAGCGACGAAGCGGGAGCACCAAAACCCCAGCCACCGATGAAGGAATCGTCTGCCGCGCTGTAAAGGCCGACGCTGCCTTTAACTTTAGAAGACGAAAAGGTTGCCGTCAGATCAGACGCTTGGGACAGCGTAAAAAAGTAATCGCTGGCGACCAAACCGGACACATCCGAAAACGCGACCTTGTAGTCACCGTGGGCTCCGCCATCGAAGGTGGTGAACGAGGCGGCTTGAGCACCGGTAGCGCTCAAAGCGGCGAAGGCGGCGACAACCGCGAGGGACTTGAATTTCATGGATTAACTCCTTAGACCAACAAAAAGATGGGCGACGGAGTTATTGTGCACTGCAACCTAAGTTTGAGAAGTACTCCACGCCCCAAGTGCTAGGGGGCTCCCCCCTGAATAGGTAGGTGCTTGTAAATAGTAGTAACCCTCAGGGGAAATTCGCACTTGGCTGACACGGATTTTCACCAAATTGGTGCAAGGAAATTCAAATCTGGGGTCAGCTTCACGCAACACTCAATCGAAGAACCTTCAGAAGTCCCTCGACAGCTTTGCCTTTGCGGGCCCGTTTACCGGCATGAGCGGCAAGTGATTGATTTTTCAGCACTTCCTCGCGCGGCTTGCCGCCACGGCCGCTGCCTTCGACACGCAATTGCTGCGTGAAGCACGCCACCGACACGATGATGTCCTTGGGCTCAAGATCCATCAGCGTCAGGCCTTTACCGCCCTTCGGCTGATGCTTGAGTTCGTCGAGCGGGAAGGTCAACAGCCGCCCTTGGGCGCTCAGCACACCGAGCTGCAAAGCAACGGCATCGTTCGGCACCACAGCCAGCAGCGGCGTTTCACCCTCATCCAGCGCAAGGAAGGTTTTGCCTGCCTTCTGGCGGCCAACGAGATCGCCGACTTGGGCGATCAGGCCGTAACCGGTGCTGCCGGCCATGACGAGCCGCTGGGCCGAGGCAGCGGCAACATAGTGGGCGATCTGCGTGCCGCTTTCCAGCTCGATCAGTGTTGTGATGGGCTGGCCATCGCCGCGACCGCCGGGCAAGACGGCGACGGGAACCGAGTAGACCCGGCCGTTGCTGCCGATGACGATCAGCGGATCGACGCTGCGGCAGCGGAAATGCCCCCACAGCGCATCGCCAGCCTTGAAGGTCTGCGCAGCGACGTCGATCTCGTGGCCCTTGAGCGCTCTCACCCAGCCCTTCTGGCTGACGATGACGGTGACGGGCTCGTCGACGACCTTGACCTCGGCGGTGACGCGCTTCTCGGCCTGGATCAGCGTGCGGCGGTCGTCACCGAACTGCTTGGCGTCGGCCTCGATCTCCTTGATGACCGTGCGGCGCAGGGCGGTGGCGGAGCCGAGGATGTCTTCCAGCTTGGCGCGCTCGTCGCGCAGCTTAGCCAGCTCCTGCTCGATCTTGATCGCCTCCAGCCGCGCGAGTTGGCGCAGGCGAATTTCGAGGATGTCTTCGGCCTGACGATCGCTGAGCTTGAAGTGGGCGATCAGCGCGGCCTTGGGCTCGTCCGACTCGCGAATGAGGCGGATAACCTCGTCAATGTTCAGCAGCACCAGCTGCCGACCCTCCAGCACATGGATGCGGTCGTTGACGTGGGCGAGCCGGTGCTCGGTGCGGCGGCGCACCGTCGTCTGGCGGAAGCCCACCCACTCGACCAGCACCTCGCGCAGGCTCTTCTGCGTCGGCCGGCCGTCGGCGCCGATCATCGTCATGTTGACGGACGCACTGGTCTCCAGGCTGGTGTGGGCCAGCAGCGTGTTGATCAAGTCCTGCTGTTCGACGGTGCGGCTCTTGGGCTCGAAAACGATGCGCACGGCCGCGTCCTTGCTGGACTCGTCGCGCACGCCGTCCAGCACGGCCAGCAGGCCGGCCTTGAGCTGCATCTGCTCGGCGCTCAGCGTCTTCTTGCCCGCCTTGACCTTGGGGTTGGACAGCTCCTCGATCTCTTCCAGCACCTTCTGCGCGCTGGTGCCGTGGGGCAACTCAGTGACGACGAGCTGCCACTGGCCGCGGGCCAGGTCCTCGATCTTCCAGCGGGCGCGCACCTTCAGGCTGCCGCGGCCCGACAGGTAGGCGGCACGGATGTCCTCGGACGCGCTGATGAGCTGGCCACCGCCCGGGAAGTCGGGGCCGGGGATCAGGTCGAACAGTGCGTCGTCGGACAGCTTGTCGTCCTTCAGCAACGCAACGGCCGCCGCAGCGACTTCACGCAGGTTGTGGCTCGGGATCTCCGTCGCCAGACCGACAGCGATGCCGCTCGCGCCATTCAGCAGCACAAACGGCAGTCGCGCCGGCAGCTCGATGGGCTCCTGGGTCGTGCCGTCGTAGTTGGCGCGGAAGTCCACCGTGCCTTCGTCGATCTCGTCCATCACCAGGCGGGCGATGGGTGCCAGGCGCGCTTCCGTGTAGCGCATCGCCGCGGCACCGTCGCCGTCGCGGCTGCCGAAGTTGCCGTGGCCGTCGATCAGCGGGTAGCGCAGCGAGAAGTCCTGCGCCATTCGCACCAGCGCGTCGTAGACCGACTGGTCGCCGTGCGGGTGATACTTTTTCAATACTTCGCCAACCGCCGACGCGCACTTTTCGCGGCGACGGTCGGGCGTCATGCTCTGGTCAAACATCGCATACAAAATGCGGCGGT
>NZ_JBDSQX010000119.1:0-10323 GCF_039929605.1 Roseateles sp. | reverse complement strand
TCACATTGAGCAGCAACCGCTCCATGTTGTCGAGGTTCTCGCCGGCTTCTTCGAAGAAGACCTGGTAGAACTGGCTGAGGTCGATGCCAGCACTGATGCTGGCGCCTTCGGTCGTCATGTCACCCATAGCTGTTACTCCTGAGCGGACTTCAGCGGATGACCTTGCCGATCACCTCGATCAGCTTGGCCGGATCAAAAGGCTTGACCAGCCAGCCGGTAGCACCGGCAGCTCGACCCGCCTGCTTCATCGAGTCGCTCGACTCGGTGGTCAGGATCAGGATGGGCGTGGTCTTGAACTTCGGGTTCTCACGCAGCTTCTTGGTCAGGCTGATGCCGTCCATGCGCGGCATGTTCTGGTCGGTCAGCACGAGGTCGAAATCGCGCGTGCCGGATTTCTCCCAGGCATCCTGTCCGTCGACTGCTTCCACCACGTTGAAGCCGGCGTTCTTGAGCGTGAAGGCCACCATCTGGCGCATCGAGGCCGAGTCGTCGACAGCAAGGATTGAGTGCATTTGAGTTTTCTCCGAGAGAACGTTTTGCCTGGGGGGCCGAATTGAACTGCGGGATTCAGAATAGTTCGATGGAGCCGGCGTCCATCTCGTCCTGCGTGACCGGGTTCGGTCGCAGCGGGGCGGTCTCGACGACGGCTGCGCCGTCTTCGTCATCCATGCCGAAGGTGTCGCGTGCCAGCTGATCTGAGCAATTGCGCAGGCGCTGGCTGGTGTGGGCGATCAACTGTGTCGCCATGTCCTGGAATTGCAGCGCGGTGATGGCACCGGCGATGTCCTGCATGATTTGTTTCAGCCCCGCCGAGGCGGGTGTGCCGTCGCTGCTGCTGAGCAGCGACATCGCCTCGTTGGAGGCGCTGTAGAAATGGGTGGACAAGGCCTCGCCTGCATCGTCGAGCAGGCGCTGCAGACGCTCGAGGTCGTGGGTCACCGTCATGAGGTGATCCTGCAGCTCCGCAGCCGCCAGCAGGGGCATGGCGGCCAGGGCTCCGTCTAGTTCTGCTGCGTTGGAGGTTTCTATCTGCATCGTGTCTCCGCGAGGGGATGCCGCTTCTTATTCCGATGGCCCTGGGTATTCAATCAGGGCGAATGCATCATGGCATGTTCACCTGATTTCCAGCGCCTGTCGACCTGGAGATGATGTGAGAACGAGCCGTATTACCGGTCTGAACGCGTTGAGTATGGGCGCCCGGCCGGCGGGCATGGCCACGGCATACTGCTGCCCCATGACGACTTCTGGTGTGGAGCAGGTCGGCCGCGTCCTGCGCGTGCTGCATGTCGAGGACTCTGACCTCGACCACCAACTCATCCTCGCGCAGCTTTCGCGCGCTGGGTTGCGCATCGAGATGCAAAGGCTGGACGCACTGCCGGCGGTGCTGGCGGCGCTGGAACGCCCGTGGGACGCCATCATCTCGGACTTCAACCTGCCGGGCTATACGGGCCTGGAGGTGCTGGAGGCCGTGAAGGAGCGGCAGTTGCTGACGCCTTTCCTGCTCGTCTCCGGCGAGATTGGCGAGGACGCCGCCGTGGCCGCGATGCGCAATGGCGCTTCCGACTATCTGCTGAAGAACAACCTGGCCCGGTTGGCGCCGGCGCTGCTGAACGCCATCGACGCCGTCGACAGCGAGCGTGCCCGCCGTTCGTCGGACGACGAGTTGCTGCGCTCCAAGCAGCGCCTGCACCAACTGGCCGGCCATCTGCAGACCAGCGTCGAACTGGAGCGTGCGGCCATCGCGCGCGAGATCCATGACGACGTCGGCGGGTCCCTCACGGCGCTGAAGTTCGACCTCGCTTGGATCGACCGCCATGCCCAGGAGCCCGAGGTGCGCCAGCGCGTCGCGGCGGCGCTGGAGACGGTCAGCTCGGCCATTGATGCCAGCCAGCGCATCATGCACAACCTGCGCCCCGCTATCCTGGAGCAGGGCCTGGTGGCCGCGCTGCAGTGGATGACGGCACGCTTCGAGCGGCGCACCGGCATCGAGGCCGGCCTGCGCCTCGGTGACGAGCGCCTGGCTTTGCCGCCCGGCGTGCCGCTGGTGGCCTACCGAACCGCCCAGGAGGCGCTGACCAATGTGTCCAAGCATTCACAGGCCACCAAGGTCGGGATCGAGCTCAGCCTGGACTCCGGCGTGCTGACGCTGGAGATCTGCGACAACGGCCGCGGCGTCGCGGCGGGCGAGCTGGCCAAGGAGCGCTCCTTCGGCATCCGCGGGCTGCACGAGCGAGCGGCTACCGTGGGTGGGTGGGTGGACCTTTCCAGCACGCCGGGCAAAGGCACCAGCCTCATCCTGACCGTGCCGCTGGAGCCCGACGCCATCGACGCGTTGGACGACGCGACCGACTTCGGCAAGGACCTCGGCAACTCCATCTGGGGCCGCGCATGATCAAGGTCATCCTCTGCGACGACCACGGCCTGATCCGTCGCGGCATCCGCGACACGCTGGCCGATGCCGAGGACATCGAGGTCATCGGCGAGGCCGGCGACTACACCGAGTTGCGTGGGCTGCTGCACAAGCTCGGCAAGGACAACCCCTGCGACGTGCTGGTGCTCGACATCAACATGCCGGGCCGCTCGGGCCTGGACGTGCTGCATGTGCTGAAGGACGAAGGCGCGGCCGTGCGCACGCTGATCGTCTCGATGTACCCGGAAGACCAGTACGCCATCCGCGCGCTGAAGGCCGGTGCCTACGGCTACGTCAACAAGGGCGGCGACCCGGCCACGCTGGTGCTGGCCGTGCGCACCGTGGCCCAGGGCCGCAAGTACGTGACGCCCGAGATCGCGCAGATGCTGGTCGAGAGCCTGACGGCGCCCGTCACCGAGCAGGCCCACCACAAGCTGTCGGACCGCGAGCTGCAGACGCTCGTGATGATCGCGTCGGGCAAGCGCCTGTCGGACATCGCCGAGGAGCTGATGCTCAGCCCCAAGACGGTCAGCGTCTATCGCGCCCGCATGCTGGAGAAGCTCGGGCTGACGAACAACTCCGAGTTGACGGTCTACGCGATCCGCAACGGGCTGGTGGCGAGCTGAGCTCGGAGGAACTGCCGCTGCCTCAACAGCGGCGAGGCGATCGCAGGCCCGTCCCGACGAGCGCTGCTGGCCACAGCTTGAATATGCTAAGGTAATACCTGGAAATACTTATTGGAGGCCTTATGGAAGCCGCCGCCGTCCGCCCCGTCGCGATCAAGATCGACGAGGACACCAAGCTCCGGATCAAGCGCTTAGCTGATGCACGTCAGCGCACGGCGCACTGGATCATGCGAGAGGCCATCTCGCAATACGTCGAGCGGGAGGAGAAGCGGGAGTCCTTTCGCCAGGATGCGCTCAAGGCATGGGATGAGTACCGCGTCACCGGCATGCACGTGACCGCCCCTGAAGCCGACGCCTGGCTGGCTCAGCTCGAAGAGGGCCACGACGTCGAGCCACCTGAATGCCACGTCTGATCTGGTCACGGCAGGGGCTGCTGGATGTGCAGCGCCTTTATCGCTTCCTGGCACCCAAGAGCCCTGACGCAGCCCAGCGGGCGGTGAAAGCGATCCGTCTGGGGGTGAAAGTGCTCGGGCAGCAGTCGGGCATTGGTCGTCCTGTCGAGGACATGCCCGACGAGTTTCGAGAATGGATCATCGATTTCGGCGACAGCGGCTATGTCGTGCGCTACCGCATCGATCCGCACGCAGTCACTCTCCTGGCCGTGCGGCATCAAAGCGAAGTCGGTATTTAAAGCCGAATCAAGGCGTCTTGTGCGGCGCCATCCAATGGGTCTACACGAGCGCCTGACAGAGGGCGGTGGCTTGATGAAGCCCAGAGGGGCGGCCAAATCTCGGCTGCACGCTCTCACGGCGGTTCGCCGGTGCGGGGCATGGGCTGACTGCCTTTCAGCCGCCGCAGCGACCGTTCATCCCCGTCGGCGTCTATTCACCGTCACCGGTCGCCGTTCGTCGAAAGCCCTGATCCGCTGACAGCCTTGTCTGTGCAAAATCCGCTCCGTCGCCAAACTTGGCCGACGTAACTATCAGGAGCGCGTCATCGACACCGGACTGCTGAAGGAGCTGCGCATCGACGGCGCGCATCGTGAGGACCCTGGCGGCGGCCCGCCGAAGTGGATCTGGGGCGTGCTGGCCGGCCTCGTCGTCGTGGCGCTGGCGGGCGGCGCGGCCTGGTGGTTC
The DNA here is from genome assembly GCF_039929605.1 of Roseateles sp. Classification (GTDB taxonomy): domain Bacteria; phylum Pseudomonadota; class Gammaproteobacteria; order Burkholderiales; family Burkholderiaceae_C; genus Pelomonas. The sequence continues at coordinate 6,151 of NZ_JBDSQX010000119.1, read as the reverse complement.
ATGGCGGGCAACAAGCCCGTCGAGGTGCAGACCGCCACCGCGCGCGCCAACGGCCAGGGCGCCCGCAGCGACGCCGTGCTGCAGGCCACCGGCTATGTGACGGCGCGCCGCATGGCCACCGTGTCGGCCCAAATGACCGGCACGCTGACCGAGGTGCTGATCGACGAGGGCTTCAAGGTCAAGAAGGGCCAGGTGCTGGCCCGGCTCGACGACACCGGCCTGAAGGCGGGCAGGGCGGCAGCCCAGGCGCAGGTGCGCACGGCCGAGGCCAACCTCGGCCAGTTGCAGGCGCAGCTTGAGCAGGCGCAGGCCGACGAGCGCCGCCAGGCCGAGCTCGCCGCCAGCGGCATGACGACGCGGCAGTCCCGCGAGCAGGCGGCCACGTCCGTGAAGACCCACGTCGCCCAGTTGGAGGCCGCGCGGCGCCAGATCGAGGCTGCCCAGGCCCAGGTGCGCCAGGCCCAGGTCAACTTCGACTACGCCACCGTACGGGCGCCGTTCGACGGCGTTGTCACGGCGCGTGCGGCGCAGGTGGGCGAAATCATCTCGCCGCTGTCCGCCGGCGGCGGCTTCACGCGCACCGGCGTGGGCACCATCGTCGACATGGACTCGCTGGAAGTGAACGTGGATGTCAACGAGGCCTACATCGCCCAGGTCAAGGCCGACATGCCCTGCGAGGCGGTGCTCGATGCCTACCCGGAGTGGAAGATCCCGGCCCACGTCGTCGCCGTCATCCCGAGCGCCGACCGCGGCAAGGCGACCGTCAAGGTGCGCGTGGCGCTGGAGCAGAAGGACGAGCGCCTGGTGCCCGACATGGGCGTGCGCGTGAGCTTTCTGGCGGCCAAGCCCAAGGTGGATGCCAAGCCGGTGCCCGGTGTGCTGGTGCCGCCGGATGCCATCCGGATCGAAGACGGGCTTGAACCAGCCAAGGGCAATGCGGTGGTCTATGTGGCGACTGACGGCAAGGCCCAGCGGCGGCTGGTCAAGTTGGGTGACGAGGTTGGCAAGTTCCGGCTGGTCACCGAGGGCGTGAAGTCAGGGGAGACGGTCGTCGTCTCGCCACCGGCAGAGCTGAAAGATGGTTCCAACATCGTGAACAAGGAATGAGCATGAGCGCTTTGATCGAAGTCCGCGACCTGTCCAAGGTCTACACCCGCGGCAAGCAGAAGCTGGAGGTGCTGCACCACATCGACCTGGACGTCCAGCAGGGCGACTTCCTCGCGCTGATGGGCCCGTCCGGCTCGGGCAAGACGACGCTGCTCAACCTGATGGGCGGCCTGGATGCGCCCAGCGGCGGCTCGATCAGCGTGGGCGGCGAGCGCATCGACAAGCTCGGCAGCGCAGCGCTCGCCAAATGGCGCGCGTCGCGCGTCGGCTTCGTCTTCCAGTTCTACAACCTGATGCCCACGCTGTCGGCGCAGAAGAACGTCGAGTTGCCGCTGCTGCTGACCAAGCTGTCATCGGCCGAGCGCAAGAAGCGCGCGTCCATCGCGCTGCAGCTCGTCGGCCTGGCGGATCGCGCCTCGCACAAGCCGACGGAGCTGTCCGGCGGCCAGCAGCAGCGCGTGTCCATCGCGCGGGCCATCGTGTCGGACCCGACGCTGCTGGTCTGCGACGAACCCACCGGCGACCTGGATCGCCAGTCCGCCGAGGACGTGCTGACGCTGCTGCAGGCGCTGAACCGCGAGCACGGCAAGACCATCGTCATGGTCACCCACGACCCGCGCGCCGCAGCCCGCGCCAGCCACACGCTGCACCTCGACAAGGGCACGCTCGTCACTGCCGCCGAGGCTCTGGCTTAAGGGCGCGCCATGAAATACCTCCACCTCATTTGGGCGGCGCTGTTCCGGCGCAAGCTGCGGACCTTCCTGACCCTGGTGTCCATCGTCACGGCCTTCCTGCTGTTCGGGCTGCTGGACGCGGTGCGTGTCGGCTTCGATCAGGCCGGGAAAAGCGCCAACGGTGCGCAACGGTTGCAGACCGGCTCCAAGCTCAGCTTCATCCAGCTGCTGCCCATGTCGCTGGCGGCGCGCATTACGCAGGTCGACGGCGTGAAGGACGTCGCCTTTGCCAACTGGTTCGGCGGCGCCTACCAGAAGCCCGAGAACGCAGTCTTCAGCTTTGCCGTGTCACCCAACTACCTGGACATCTATCCGGAGATGCAAGTCTCGGCCGCGCACCGCGAGGCCTTCGCCGAGACCAAGAACGGCGCCATCGTCGGTGAAGGCCTGGCGCGTAAGTACGGCTGGAAGGTTGGCGACCAGGTGCCGATGCAATCCACCATCTTCCCGGACAAGAACGGCAGCCAGAACTGGCCCTTCACGATCGTCGGCCTCATCCACGTGGCCGACAAGAAGAGCGGCGCCTGGTACGACCAGATGTTCCTGCTGAACTGGAAGTATTTCGACGACACCACACCCTGGAACCAGGGCCAGGTGGGCTGGTATGTGACGCGTGTAAAGGACGTCAACCAGGCCGACCGCGTGCTCAAGGCCATCGACGAGATCTCGGCCAATTCCGACCACGAGACCCGCACGCAGACTGAAGCCGCCGCGATGTCCGGCTGGATGAAGCAGGTGGCCGACATCAACCTCATCGTCACCTCCATCATGGGCGCCGTGTTCTTCACGCTGTTGCTGCTGGCCGGCAACACCATGATGCAGGCGGTGCGCGAGCGCACCGGCGAGATCGCGGTGCTCAAGACGCTGGGCTTCTCGGGTGAGAGCGTGCTGGGCATGGTGCTGGCCGAGTCGGTGCTGCTGCTGCTGCTCGGCGGCGTCGTCGGCCTGGCGCTGGCCAGCGTCATCGGGCCCATCGTCAGCGCGGGCAGCGGCGGTGCGTTCAACCTGCCGGCAGCGGGCTTGACGAGCTGGCTGATCGGCGTCGGCCTGGCGCTGCTGTTCGGCCTGGGCGTCGGCGCGCTGCCGGCCATGCGCGCGATGCGCATCAACATTACCGATGCACTCGCCGGGAGAGCCTGAAATGGCGCCCCTCGTCCAAGGCGTACCTTGGCCGGTCCCCCGAGGGGACGGCGATGCTTGCCGGATCGACCGGCAAGCACATCGCCAGTGCGGGCCGGCTTGGGGGCGGCCCTGCGCTCGGCCCGAATACCGCTCCGTCCGCGAACCAGGAAAACTCACATGAAATTCCTCAAGAACCTCGGACTCTTCGTCCTCATGGTCGTGCTGCTCGTCGGCTGGGTGCTGATGCCCTGGCAGGGCGCGCTTGCTGCTGCCGTGCTGCTCGCGCTGTGGATGTTCCTGTTCCGCAGCGGCGCGCAGGCCCGCTCGGTCACGGCGGTAGGCATCAGCACGCTGACGCAGCGGCTGGGCTCCTCGGCCGTCATCGTCGTGGGCATTGCCGGCGTGGTGGGCGTGTTGGTGTCGCTGCTGGCCATGGCCGAGGGCTATGCCCAGACGCTGCGCAACTCGGGCAGCCTGGACACGGCCATCGTCATGCGCGGCGCCTCGGCCAACGAGGTGTCCTCCTCGCTGACCCGCGAAGAGCTGCTGCAAATCGAGCAGGCGCCCGGCGTCGCCCGCAACGCCAAGGGCGAGCCCATCGTGTCCGCCGAGATCGTGGTGGCGGCCAACCTGCCGGTCAGGGGCAGCAAGACCGGCGATTCGGGCAGCGCCCAGGTGCGCGGTGTCAGCGAATCCGCCTTCGCCGTGCGGCCCAACGTCAAGATCGTCGAGGGCAAGGCCTTCCAGCCTGGCCTGCGCGAACTCGTCGTCGGCAAGGGCGCGGTGCGCCAGTTCGAGGGGCTGACGGTGGGCGCCACGCTCAAGCTCGGCAACCAGCCGTGGACAGTCGTCGGCATCTTTGCATCGGGGGATGCGCTGGAGTCCGAACTCTGGGCGGATGCCAACGTCGTCAGCGACACCTATCGGCGCGGCGGCGGCCGCAACTCGGCCACGGTCAAGCTGGAGAGCCCGGCGGCCATCAAGGCCTTCGGCGCCGCGCTCGAAGCGAACCCGCAGCTCAAGGTCAAGGCGGTCACGACGCTGGAGTTCTTCTCCAAGCAGAGCGAGCAGATGACCAAGATCCTGCGTGCCATCGGCATCACGGTCGGCTCCATCATGGCCGTGGGCGCGGTGTTCGGTGCGCTGAACACCATGTTCGCCGCTGTGGCGACGCGAGCGCGCGAGATCGCCACGCTGCGGGCGATCGGCTTCCGTGGCCTGCCGGTCGTCGTGGCGGTGATGCTTGAGACGACGCTGCTGGCCCTCATCGGCGGCCTGGTCGGCGGGCTGGTGGCCTTCGTGGTGTTCAACGGCTTCGAGGCGTCGACGATGGCGGCCGGCTCGGTCGGCAAGCTCAGCTTCAGCCTGGCCGTGTCGCCGGGCCTGCTGTGGGAAGGCATCAAGTGGGCGCTGGCCATCGGCTTCATCGGCGGGCTGTTCCCGGCCGTGCGCGCGGCCAGCGTGCCGGTGACGACGGCGTTGCGGGAGGCGTGAGTCCGCACGGATGAAGGGCGGGGGCAGGCACTTCGGTGACCAGCCCCTTTCCTTGATGGCGGCTTGGAAAAGATGAAGCGTCTGGTGGCAATGGCCTCAAAGGGCGTCGGCTTCAGGCTGAGAGCAGCCTTCCGTTGCGCTCAGGTCGCAAGAACAAGAAACGCTACAAATCCAGCGATAACAACGCCCACGATGGGCCAGGGCACTCGGGGTGAAGGTCGCAGTCCCACTTGAGACGCAGCCCGCAATCGCTCAGCTCTACGCGCGGGCGACATGACCAAAATCATGATCGGCACGGCTACACAAGCCGCCATCAATAGCGCCCCAAGTACCAGGCGGACCCACACCTCGCCGTAGAACCACCAGGGATTTGCCTCCGGACGGAGCAAGACCGACGTGCCTTTTCTGGCATACCTGACCGAAATCTCTCCGGCCTCGAGGGCACTGTGACCGGATATCAACAGCATCGCGCCGAGGAGAAAAAGGACGATCAGGGAGAGCATCACGAAGAGCGCGCCACCCAGTGCAGATCCATTGTTCTTCATCGAACCAACCCTAGCGATAACGATCGAGACCCTGGCAGGCTCGCTGCCCTGACGCCAAAAAGTATGCCCGCTATCGCTGCTAAGCCGACTGATGTCGGTGCCAGCCCTTCAGCAACTAACTGAACGCGGCCAGCAGACGCTCAAGCGCCACCGTGAAGGGCGTCTGCATCAACGGCAGCGTCGCCACCATGCCGATCAGGCCGACGCTGACGGTCAGCGGGAAGCCGACCGAGAACACGCCGATCTGCGGCGCGACGCGCGAGATCACGCCGAGCACGAGGTTGACGAACATCAGCATCGTCATCAGCGGCAGCGCGATCCACAGCCCGATGGTGAAGATCTCCGCGCCCCAGCGGTGCGGCATGGTTGCGCGCAGGAAGGCGAAGGGTTCGGTGCCGACGGGGAAGCTGTGGAAGCTCTGAATCAGCGCATTGATGAGCAGCAGATGCCCGTTGATGGCGATGAACAGGAAGGCCACCATGCTGCCGAAGAAGCGTGCGCTGGCGGTGCCCTGAGCGCCGCTGCTGGGGTCGAAGAAGCCGGCGAAGTTCAGGCCCATCTGCAGGCCGATCAATTCCCCCGCGAACTCCAGTGCCGCGAACACGAGGCGCACGGCGAAGCCCATGGACAGGCCGATCAGCAGTTGCTGGGCGACGAGCAAGGTCAGCATGGGCAGCGAGTCCAGCGGCGTCGGCGGGATTGCCGGCAACGAGGGCTGGGCCGCGACGGCGATGAAGAGCGACAGGCCGACGCGCAGGCGCAGCGGCACGGCGCGCTGGCTGAAGGTGGGCATGCCGGCGAACAGGGCCAGCGTGCGGATGAAGGGCCAGAGGAGGGGGTTGAGCCACTCAAGCAGTTGGGCTTCGGTGACGGAGAACATTTGGGGTTAGTTCTCTCGTTGCTTTGGGTTGCTGGCGAGGCCCATTGACTGTGTGCCAGCCTTGGTGGGCCTTTCGTCGCTTTGGGTTCGCGGCAAGGTGCCGGGAGTCCCGCCCGGCGGCGGGGTAACTTTCTTCTGCGGAGCCAGAAGAAAGTCACCAAAGAAGAGGCTCTGAACCGCACACGAGTGCGATGGCGTCACGTGCATCGCGCGAAAACGATCGACGCCATTGCGCCCATACGCGACCCGCTGCGCTCTCGCTGCTGTCC
>NZ_JBDSQX010000118.1:0-9931 GCF_039929605.1 Roseateles sp. | reverse complement strand
GAGTTGCAGAACGCGCCGCTGGTGCCCATGCACTCGGTCGAGATCAAGGCCCGCGACGGCCTGACGCTGCCCAGCTATCTGACGCTGCCGCAGGGCGCCGACAAGAACGGCGACGGCAAGCCCGAACAGGCGGTGCCGCTGGTGCTGCTGGTGCACGGCGGCCCCTGGGGACGCGACCGCCATGGCTTCAACGGCACCCACCAATGGCTCGCCAACCGCGGCTACGCGGTGCTGTCGGTGAACTTTCGCGCCTCCACCGGCTTCGGCAAGAAGTTCCTGAACGCCGGCAACAAGCAATGGGGCCTGGCCATGCACGACGACCTGATCGACGCCGTCAACTGGGCCGTCAAGCAGGGCATCACGACCAGCGACAAGGTCGCCATCATGGGCGGCAGCTATGGCGGCTACGCGGCGCTGGCCGGCTTGGCCTTCACGCCGACCACCTTCGCCTGCGCGGTCGACATCGTCGGGCCGTCCAATCTGGAAACGCTGCTGGGCACCATCCCCGCCTACTGGGAAGCCGGCAAGAAGCAGATGTTCAGCCGCATGGGCGACCCGGGCACCGACGAGGGCAAGGCCACGCTGCGCGCCGCGTCGCCGTTGTACAAGGCCGACCAGATCGTGCGGCCGCTGCTCATCGGCCAGGGGGCCAACGACCCGCGCGTCAAGCAGGCGGAGTCGGACCAGATCGTCCAGGCCATGCAGGCCAAGAACATCCCGGTCACCTACGTGCTGTACCCGGATGAAGGCCACGGTTTCGCTAAGCCGAACAACCGCATCGGCTTCAACGCGATCGCGGAGAGCTTCCTGGGCCACTGCCTGGGCGGCCGCGTCGAGCCGCTGGGCGAGACGGTGCGCCAGTCGACAGCGCAGATCGCGCACGGTGCCGACTTCCTGCCCGGGCTGAAGGCCGCGGCCGAGAAGAAGTAGGTCTTTGCGCCCCGACGGAGAGGGCCCTGCGGGGCCTTCTTCTGTTTGGGAGCGGTCAGCCCATCCCGGGCAGGCCGCCCTTCATGGCGCCCATCTTCTTCATCATCTTCATCAGGCCGCCGCCCTTCATCTTCTTCATCATCTGCTGCATCTGGTCGAACTGATTCAGCAGGCGGTTGACGTCCTGGATCTGCACACCCGCGCCGGTGGCGATGCGGCGCTTGCGGCTGGCCTTGCTCTTGCCGTCCATCAGCAGCGCGGGGTGCGAACGCTCCTTGGCGCTCATCGAACGCAGGATGCCTTCCATGCGCTTCATGTCGCGCTCGGCGCGGTCCATGTCGGCCTGGCCGGGCTGCTTGTTGCCCATCATGTTCTGCGGCAGTTTGTCCATCAGGCCGCCGAGGCCGCCCATCTTCTTCATCTGCGCGATCTGCATCAGGAAGTCGTTCAGGTCGAAGCCGCTGCCGCTCTTGAGCTTCTCGGCCATGGCCTGCGCCGAGGCCATGTCGACGTTGGCCGTGACCTGCTCGACCAGCGCCACGATGTCGCCCATGCCGAGCACGCGGCCGGCGTGGCGGTCGGCGTCGAACACTTCCAGGCCGTCGATCTTCTCGGACACGCCGGCGAACTTGATCGGCGCGCCGGTGATCTGGCGCACCGACAGCGCCGCGCCGCCGCGCGAGTCGCCGTCGAGCTTGGTCAGCACGATGCCGGTCAGCGGCAGCGCTTCCTTGAAGGCCTTGGCGGTGTTGACCGCGTCCTGGCCCTGCATGGCATCGACGACGAACAGCGTCTCGACCGGGTTCAGCACCGCGTGGAGATCCTTGATCTCGGCCATCAGCGCTTCGTCGATGGCCAGGCGGCCGGCCGTGTCGACCAGCAGCACATCGAAGTAGTGGCGCTTGGCGTAGTCCAGCGCGGCCAGGGCGATGTCGTGCGGCTTCTGGTCGGGCGTGGACTCGAACCACTCGGCGCCGGCCTGGCGCGTCACCATCTTCAGCTGCTCGATGGCGGCGGGGCGGTAGACGTCGGCGGAGACCGTCAACACCTTCTTCTTGCGCTTCTCGATCAGGTGCTTGGCCAGCTTGGCGGTCGTCGTCGTCTTGCCGGCACCTTGCAGGCCGGCCATCAGGATGACGGCGGGCGGCTGGGCGGCGAGGTTGATGTCGGCGACACCCTCGCCCATCGTCGCGGCGAGTTCCTTCTGGACGATGGAGACCAGCACCTGGCCTGGGTTCAGCGAGCCGACAACCTCCTGGCCGAGTGCCTTCTCCTTCACGCGGGCGATGAAGTCGCGCACGACCGGCAGGGCCACGTCGGCCTCCAGCAGGGCCATGCGCACCTCGCGCAGCATGTCCTGCACGTTGGTTTCGGTGATGCGGGCCTGCCCGCGCATCGTCTTGACGAGGCGACTCAGGCGGTCGGTGAGATTGGTTGCCATGGGATGAGAGGGGGCCGGTCCGCCAGAACGGTGGAGGCCAAAAGTACACTGCGGCCATGAGTTTATCGCCCGCTTCTCTGGGAGTCGCCGCCGCAACCGGAGCCATCGGGCCCGGCGTCGCGCTGGCCGTCGCCAGCGGCCTGGCGCTGCTGGGCTATGTCTGGGTCGGCCTGCTGCGCGCCCGGGCCGGTGAGATCGATACCGCCAATACAGCGTTACGCCCGCCGCTGCGCTCGGTGCCGCCCATGGCCCTGGCCTGGACGGCGCAGTTCGTCGCCCTCTTCATTGATATCAGTGGCTTCGGCCTGGCCACGCCGGGCGCGCGCTTCGGCTTCGCGCCGGCGCTGTCGATGACGACTTGGTTGGTACTGACGGTCTATCTGATCGAAAGCCGCTTTCTGCCGCTGCACAGCGTGCGCCGCGTGCTGGCCTGGCTGGCGGCGGCGGCCGTGCTGTTGGCCTGGGCCTTCCCGGGCGAGAGCCGGCCGCTGGCCGCCTCGCCGTGGGCGCCGCTGCATTGGGTGCTGGGGCTGGCGTCCTACGGCCTGTTCGGCGTGGCCGTGCTGCATGCGGCGCTGATGAACCGCGCCGAGTCACGCCTGCGCCACCCGCAGGGCGCGCCGGGCGGCCTGCCGCTGCTGCGACTGGAGCGGCTGACCTTCAATTTCGTCGCTGCCGGCGTGGGCGTGCTGTCGCTGGCCATCTTGCTGGGCTGGTGGTTCACGCCGCACTGGCGCTGGGATCACAAGAACCTGCTCGCCGTGCTGGGCTGGCTGGTGCTGACCGGCCTGCTCGTCGGCCGGCGCATCTACGGCTGGCGTGGCCGGCGGGCCACGCGCTGGCTCTATGCCGGCGCGGCCTTGCTGCTGCTGTCGTATGCCGGCTCGCGCTTCGTGATCGAAGTCATTCTGCAGCGCGGCGGAGGTGGGGCATGAAGTACCTGCTGCTGCTGGGCCTGCTGGCGCTGTTCTTCTTCGTGCTCGGCCTGAAGCGCTCGCGGCCGCGCGATCCCGAGGCGCGCAAGCCGCCACCGCCCGCGCAACCCAAGCCGCAGGCCATGCTGCGCTGTGCCGAGTGCGGCATGCATCTGCCGGCTGACGAAGCGCTGCCGGGTAAGGGCGGCGTGTTCTGCAGCAGCGCCCACCGCAGCAGCCACGAGGCCCGGCTGGGCCAGAGCTGAGTTGGCAGCCGACGCCAGCTGGTTCGTCGAGTCCCCGCCGGCCGAGCCGACCGAGAGCAGCGCCAGCTTCGATCGCCTCTACCGCGCCTTCCTCGCCGCGCGCGCCGCCCTGGGCCTGGCGCTGATCGGGGCGCAGCTGATCGCCTCGGTGCTGGCGGCACCGCCGGCGCGCTCGACGATGGGCCTGAGCGCCTCCTATGCCGTGGCCGCAGTGGCGCTGTGGCTGCTGCCGCAACTGCGCCGTGGCGCCTCGGCACGCAGCCTGGCGCGCGTCAGCAGCCCGCATTGGTGGAGCGCCATCGGCGTCGACCTGATCCTCTTTGGCGTGCTGCATGCGCTGGACCCGAGCGGCGTGAACTACGGCGCGCTGTTCGTCATGCCGGTGCTGATGGCCGCCGTGCTCAGCCCGCGCCGCCTGGCGCTGGCGACGGCAGCGATGGCGACGCTGGGCCTGCTGGCCGCGGCCGGCGGGTCGCTGCTGCTGGGTGTGGATATCGGCGTGAAGACGACGCAGGCCGGCCTGGTCGGCGGCGGCCTGTTTGCGGTCAGCCTGCTGGCGGGTGAGCTGAGTGCCCGGCTGGCGCGCGAGGAAAAGGCGGCGCGGGGCAGCCTGGCGCTGGCCCGCCAGCAGGAGCTGCTGAACCGCCTCGTCATCGACGAGATGCAGGAGGGCGTGCTCGTCGTCGACCGGCGTGGCCGCGTGCGGGCGATGAACCCGGCGGCGCGCGCGCTACTGGGCGCGGCCAGCGGCGAGCTGAGCTGGCAGCTGCGCGGCCGGCCCGACTGGCAACCACTGGTGCAGGCACTGGAGCGCGCCTATGCAGGGGGCTCGGGGGTGGAGATCGACGTGGCGCTGCCGCTGGAGAACGGCGTCAACCGCAGCCTACGGCTGCGTCTGCGCTTCACGCGCCAGCGCGAAGGCAGCGAGGAGCTGTGCGTGCTGTTCGTCGAAGACAACCGGGAGCTTTTGGCGCGCACGCGGCAGGAGAAGCTGGCCGCCATGGGCCGCGTGTCGGCCGGCATCGCGCACGAGATCCGCAACCCGCTGGCCGCCATCGCGCAGGCCAATGCGCTGCTGGCCGAGGACGTGGTCGGCACGCGCGCCGAGCAACTGAGCAAGATGGTGGCGTCGAACGTGCAGCGGCTCAAGCGGCTGGTCGACGACGTGACTGAGGTGGCACCCGGCGTGCAGCCCGACACCCAGGTGCTGGACGTCAGCGAGCTGGTGCACGAGACCTGCGTGGATTGGGTGCTGGTCAATGGCCTGGACGCCGGCGCCGATGGCCGTGGCAGCCGCTTCCGCCTGCAGATCGAGGCGCCCGGGTTGATGGCGCTGTTCGACCCGGAGCATCTGCGGCGCGTGCTCGTCAACTTGCTGGACAACGCGCTGCGCCATGCGGACGACGGTGCCGGTGCGGTGCGGGTCAACCTGGCAGCGGACGGCGACGCGCTGGCGCTCGTCGTGCGCAGCGCCGGTGCGCCGGTGCCGCCCGACGTCGAGCGGCATCTCTTCGAGCCCTTCTTCTCGACGCGCAGCCGCGGCTCGGGCCTGGGCCTCTATATTTGCCGGGAGCTGTGCGAGCGCCATGGCGCCCGCATCGAGTACCGTCGCGCCCACGACGCGGCGGCCAACGAGTTCTGCCTGCATCTGCGCACGCCCACATCTACCCCTTTGATCCGATGAACGCTGCCACGCCTGCGCGCCTGCTGGTCATTGACGACGAGCCCGACCTGCGCACGCTCTACGAACTGACGCTGCTGCGCGAGGGCTACGAGATCGACAGTGCGGGCTCCGTCGCCGAAGCGCTGGCCCATCTGCAGGCCACGCAGTACAGCGCCGTCATCACCGACATGCGGCTGCCCGACGGCTCCGGCCTGGCCGTGCTGCGCTGGCTGGAGCAGGCGGCGCGCACCGAGAAGGCCATCGTCATCACGGCCTTCGGCTCGGCCGAGAACGCCGTCGAGGCGCTGAAGGCCGGCGCCTTCGATTACCTGACCAAGCCGGTGGACCTGCGCCAGTTCCGCCTCGTCGTGGCGTCGGCGCTGGGCCGCGTGGCGCCCGAGCCGTCGCCAGCGGCGGCCGAGTCTGGCGCTGCGGCGGCAACCGCGCTGCGGCTGGTCGGTGAGTCGCCTGCCATCCGCGCGGTGCGCTCGCTGATCGACAAGGTGGCGCGCAGCATGGCCCCGGTGCTGGTGCAGGGCGAGTCGGGCACAGGCAAGGAGTTGGTGGCGCGCGCCATCCACGAGCACGGCGCTCGCGTCGGCGGGCGCTTCGTCGCCGTCAACTGCGGCGCCATTCCCGAGAACCTGCTGGAGGCCGAGTTCTTCGGCTATCGCAAGGGCGCGTTCACGGGCGCCAACGAGGACCGCGAAGGTTTTTTCCAGGCGGCGGATGGCGGCACGCTCTTCCTCGACGAGATCGGCGACCTGCCGCTGGCCATGCAGAGCAAGCTGCTGCGCGTCATCCAGGAGCGCTTGGTGCGGCCCGTGGGCGCAACGGCCGAGACGCCGATCAACGTGCGCATCCTGAGTGCCACGCACAAGGACCTCGGCGCCGAAGTCGCCGCAGGCCGCTTCCGCCAGGACTTGTTCTATCGGCTGAACGTCATCCAGATCCGCGTGCCGCCGTTGCGCGAGCGGCTGGAGGACCTGGGCCTGATCGGGGCCCGCGTGCTGGCGCGCATCGCCCAGGACGCGGGTGTGTCGCCCACGCCGCGCCTCACCAGCGGCGCGCTGCAGACGCTGTCGCGCTACGCCTTCCCCGGCAATGTGCGCGAGTTGGAGAACCTGCTGCACCGCGCGCTGGCGCTGGCGGGCGGCGAGTGGATAGACGCCGACGACCTGGGTCTGCCGGAAACGCTGCTGGACGAGGACCGCAGCGAGTCCCAGTTCGCTGCGCTCGAAACGCCGCTGGCATCGACGCCGGTGTCCGAGGGGCTGTCGCTGCCCGAGCAGTTGCCTAGCGACTTGGCGCGCTATCTCGACGAGGTCGAGCGCGCCATCCTGCTGCGCGCGCTGGAACTGCACCGCTTCAACCGCACGGCGGCGGCGGCCAGCCTGGGCTTGTCGCTGCGTCAGATCCGCTACCGCATGGCGCGGTTGGCGATCTCCGCCGGAGACAGTTGACCCCTCGCCCAGTCTTGCCCCGGCTGGACGCCGGCAAGCACATCGCCAGGCGGGCCGGGTGGGGAGCGGCCCGGCGCTCGGCCGGCAAGGTTCATACGCTTCGTGACCCCTCGGGATTTGCCCTGCTTGTATTCGCCGTGCGGCCATCAGGCGAGTGGGTCGGGCTCGCCAAACGCAGCATCGGCGCGGCTTTGCGGGCAGGTTCGGCCCGCCAGCCCAGTGCCGATGCGGGTCTCGCGCAGGTAGCCCCGATCTGATCGGGCAACGGCGCACGCGGGTCATTTGGCCAGTCAAAAGTCGGACAGGGTTTGACACTAGCGGTAGTGCTTGAGGGCTGTGCGGACCATAGATATAGTGTCCCTTCGTGATATCCTGCTAACCCAGTCACCCCCATGACCGTCCCCCCGGATTCGCTGTTTGACGCGGCTTGCCGCCCGCAGCAGCGCACCCGAGGACCCAGCCTGAATGCTGGCCGGGCAATGGACCGTCAGGGACGAAGCACCCCCACTGAAGCAACGCAAATGCGCCGGCCCGAACCCCGGGTTGTTGCCGCGCATTTGCTCGCCATTTCTCGAAAAGGATCCCCTCATGCTGCATGAAGCCATCACTGGCCAGGTTGCCCCCGCTACCTCCGGCTCGCCGGTCGCGTTTGGATCCGACGCACACACCGCCAGCGCCCCCACGCAAGCGACCTACCAGTCCTACCAGATCATTCGCCGCAACGGCGCGGTGGTTTCGTTCGAGCCGAGCAAGATTGCCGTCGCGCTGATGAAGGCCTTCCTGGCCGTGCACGGCACCAGCGGCGCGGCCTCGGCCAGCGTGCGCGAGACGGTCGAGCAGCTGACGCAAAACGTCGTGCGCGCCCTGCTGCGCTCGCGCCCGAGTGGCGGCACCTTCCACATCGAAGACGTGCAGGACCAGGTCGAGCTGGGCCTGATGCGCAGCAGCAACCACGAAGTCGCCCGCGCCTACGTGCTCTACCGCGAGCGCCGCGCACAGGAACGCGCCGCTCAAGGTGAAGCGGCGCGTGCCGTCGAGCCGACGCTGATGGTGGTGGACCGCGGCGAGCGGCGCCCGCTGGACCTGGGCGCGCTCAAGGGCCTGATCGGCTCGGCCTGCGAGAACCTCGGCGCGGACGTGAAGCCCGACCCCGTGCTGGCCGAGACCCAGCGCAACCTCTACGACGGCGTCGCCATCGACGAGGTTTACAAGGCGGCCATCCTGGCCGCGCGCACGCTGATCGAGAAGGACCCCGGCTACAGCCGCGCCACCGCGCGCCTGCTGTTGCACACGATCCGCCGCGAGGTCGTTGGCGGCGAAGTACTGCAGGCCGAGATGGCCGAGCGCTACGCCGACTACTTTCCCGGCTATATCAAGAAGGGCATCAAGGCCGAGCTGCTGGACGAGAAGCTGGGCCACTACGACCTGGTCAGGCTCGGCGCCGCGATCAAGGCCGAACGCGACCTGCAGTTCGACTACCTCGGCCTGCAGACGCTGTACGACCGCTACTTCCTGCACATCGAAGACCAGCGCATCGAGATGCCACAGGCCTTCTTCATGCGCGTGGCCATGGGCCTGGCGCTGGGCGAGATCGACCGCGAAGCGCGCGCCATCGAGTTCTACGAAGTGCTGTCGAGCTTCGACTTCATGTCCAGCACGCCGACGCTGTTCAACGCCGGCACGCGCCGCTCGCAGCTGTCGAGCTGCTATCTGACGACGGTGGCCGACGACCTCGATGGCATCTACGAAGCGCTGAAAGAGAACGCGCTGCTGAGCAAGTTCGCCGGCGGCCTGGGCAATGATTGGACGCCGGTGCGCGCGCTGGGCTCGCACATCAAGGGCACCAACGGCAAGAGCCAAGGTGTCGTGCCGTTCCTCAAGGTCGTCAACGACACGGCCGTGGCGGTGAACCAGGGCGGCAAGCGCAAGGGCGCCGTCTGCGCCTATCTGGAAACCTGGCACCTGGACATCGAAGAGTTCCTGGACCTGCGCAAGAACACCGGCGATGACCGCCGCCGCACGCACGACATGAACACGGCGAACTGGATTCCCGACCTGTTCATGCGCCGTGTGCTCGAAGGCGGTGACTGGACGCTGTTCAGCCCCAGCACCTGCCCGGACCTGCACGAGCTGTTCGGCAAGCCCTTCGAGGTGGCCTACACGGCCTACGAGGCCAAGGCCGACCGCGGCGAGATCAAGCTCTTCAAGCGCATGCAGGCCAAGGACCTGTGGCGCAAGATGCTGTCGATGCTGTTCGAGACGGGTCACCCCTGGATCACGTTCAAGGACGCTTGCAATGTGCGCAGCCCGCAGCAGCACGTCGGCGTCGTGCACTCGTCCAACCTGTGCACCGAGATCACGCTGAACACCAACGAGAGCGAGATCGCCGTCTGCAACCTGGGTTCGGTCAACCTGGCCCAGCACATCAAGGACGGCGAGGTCGACCAGGTCAAGCTGAAGAAGACGACGCGCACGGCGATGCGCATGCTCGACAACGTCATCGACATCAATTACTACGCCGTCAAGAAGGCGCGCGACTCCAACCTGCGCCACCGCCCGGTGGGCCTGGGCATCATGGGCTTCCAGGACGCGCTGTACCAACTGCGCACGCCCTACGCTAGCCAGGCCGCCGTCGACTTCGCCGACCGCTCGATGGAAGCCGTCTGCTATCACGCCTACTGGGCCTCGACCGAGTTGGCTGAAGAGCGCGGCCGCTACTCCTCTTACAAGGGTTCGCTGTGGGACCGCGGCATCCTGCCGATCGACTCGCTCGACCTGTTGGCCGACGCGCGCGGCGGCTATGTAGACGTGGATCGCTCGACCACGATGGACTGGGACGCGCTGCGCGGTCGCATCGCCACCTTCGGCATGCGCAACAGCAACTGCGTCGCCATCGCACCGACGGCCACCATCTCCAACATCATCGGTGTGGACGCGTCCATCGAGCCTTGCTTTGGCAACCTCTCGGTCAAGTCCAACCTGTCGGGCGAGTTCACCGTAATCAACCATTACCTGGTCCAGGACCTGAAACGGCTCGGCTTGTGGGACGATGTGATGGTGGTGGACCTGAAACATTTTGATGGCTCGCTGCGACCCATAGACCGCGTGCCGCAGGACATCAAGGCCCTGTACGCCACTGCCTTTGAAGTGGAAACCTCCTGGATCGTGGAAGCCGCCGCGCGGCGCCAGAAGTGGATTGACCAGGCGCAGTCGCTCAATATCTACATGGCGGGCGCATCGGGCAAGAAGCTTGA
>NZ_JBDSQX010000117.1:0-52636 GCF_039929605.1 Roseateles sp. | reverse complement strand
GCCGACGCTGGCCGTGACGAAGCATTCCTGGCCGCCCACGAAGATGGGTTCGCGCAGCGCGTCGAGCACGCGCTGGGCCACGCGCTCGGCGTCGCGCTCGTCGGCCACTTCGGGCAGCAGGGCCACGAACTCGTCGCCACCCAGGCGGCCCACGGCTTCAAGCCCGCGGTGGCTGCGGTTGCCCAGGCCATCGAGCACGCCTTCGAGGATCTGGTCGGAATGGCGCACGCAGCTGCGCAGGCGGCGCCCGACCTCGACGAGGAGTTCATCGCCAGCGGCGTGGCCAAGGGTGTCGTTGATGACCTTGAAGCGGTCCAGGTCGATCAGCAGCAGGCCGACTTCGTGCCCGCCGCGGCGCGCGCTTTCAATGGCGCGCTCGACGCGGTAGATCAACTGGCGGCGATTGGGCAGGCCGGTCAGCGCGTCGAAGTGGGCGAGCTGGCGGATGCGGTCCTCGGCCTGGCGGCGGTCGGTCACGTCCTGCAGGATGCCGGTGTAGCCGTGCACGCCGCCCTGCTCGTTGAATTCCGGCTCGGCCTCGATGTGCACGACACGCTGGCGCCCGTCGGGCAGCGTCAGCGGCAGGTCGGTGATGAGCACCGACGTGTGGGCGATGACGTCGCGCAGCAGGCGCAGGAAGACATGCCGGTCGTCGGCCGGCACCATGCGCATGACGCTGATGAAGTCCAGCCGGTCCTGCGGGCCGCGGCCGAACACGCGCAGGCCCTCGGCGGAGATGGCGAAGCTGCCCGTGATGTCTCGCTTCCACTCGAAGCTGCCCATGCGGGCCAGATCCTGCGCGCGCGCCAGCTTGGCTTTGCTGCGCTCCAGCTCGTGGCGTGTGCGCGAACTGCGCAGCAGGTAGCGCAGGCGGCCGTCCAGCAGGCTCCATTGCGATGACTTGACGAAGAAGTCCGTCGCACCGGCCTGGTAGGCGCGGTTGATGGAGGCCTCGTCGTCGAGACCGGTCAGCATCAGCACCGGCAGGGACTCGAAGCCCGGTGTGGCGCGCAACAGCGCGCAGGTCTCGAAGCCGTCCAGCTCGGGCATCAGCGCGTCGAGCACGACGACATCGGGTGCGCGCACGGAGAGCTGGGCCAGCGCCTCGGTACCGCTGGGCGCCTCGGTGATATCGAAGCCGCGCTCGCGCAGAGCCGCTGCGGTCAGCAGCAGGTTGACCTCGTCGTCGTCAACGAGCAGCACGCGTGGCCGCGAGGGCAGGTCGTCGAGGGCTTGACCGGTGGGCAGCATGAGGCTCGGTGTCAAAGCAGCGCGGCAAGCGCCGCGCGTACCTGTTGGGTGTCGTTGAGCATAGCGTCCAACAGCTCGGGCAGGCCTTCGCTTCGGCCTTCCCGCGCAAGTGTTTCGATGTCCGAGCAACGCGTGGAAAGCGCCATCGCGCCCAGGCTCGCCGACGAGGACTTCAGCGTGTGGCTGACGTGGCGGACAACGGTGAGGTCGATGGTGTCGCCTTCACGGGCGCGGGCCAGGTCGGGGAGCAAGCGGTCCAGCGAGCTGGAGAAGGCTGCCACGACACGCTCCAACAGCTTGTTGCCACCGCTCGGGTCGAGCTCGCGCAGGCGTCGGATCGCCTCGGGGTCGAGCAGGTTGGCGGGTGGGGAGGCAGTCATGAGTGGCGAGGCGCTCGGTGTCACCGCAAATGTAGCTTGGGCAGGGAGGGGGGGTAGCGCGAAGAAATGCACAGATTTGGCGCCGTGCACAGGGTGGCGCATAGGTACCTGGGCACGTGGAACCGCTGCCTACAATGAACTGCATGAAGAGCCTCAGCGACGACAGCGCGCTATCGCACCGCCTGGAGCGGCGGCTGCCGATGCGGCTGCTGGTGCTGGGTCTGGGCGGGGTCGTGCTGCTGCTGCTGGTGCTGGGTACCCTGGTGGTGCTGGCCCTCATGCGGGCCTGGGGCGGCGAGATCGGTGTCGTGCATGCGGCGCTGGTGCTGACGGCTTTCTTCACCGGAGTCATGGTGCTGGCGGCTGCGGCGCTGGGCTGGCATGTCGGCGTGCGCCTGACACGCGAGCGCCTGAGCGAACCGCTGCGTGAGGTGCGCCAACAATTGCTGATGCAGGCCCAGTTGCAGCGCGACTGGCAATGGGCCACCGACGCGACGCACCGCCTCGTGCGCTGGCAGGCGCCGCAGGGCGCTCCGGCGTCGAGCTGGATGGGCGCCGGCGCGGGCACGCAGCTGCTGTGGGAACGCTTTGCGCCGGCAGGATCCGCAGCCGAGCTGCGCGAACGCTTGGCGGCCCATCAGTCCTTTGCTGAGCTGGAGCTGGCCGCCGCCGATGGCGATGCGCATTGGTGCCTGCGTGGCCTGCCGTGCATCGACTCGCACGGCCATTTCGCCGGCTATGTCGGCACGGCGCGGCCGCCCGAGGCGGCGCTGCTGCCTGCGGCCGCGCCGGCACAGCCCGATCTGGCGGCCGAGCACGAGTCATTCAGCTACACCGTCTCCCATGACCTGCGTGCGCCGCTGCGTGTCGTGGAGGGCTTTGCGCGCATCCTGAAAGAGGACTACGGCGGCCGGCTGGACCGTGTCGGCAACGACCACCTCGACCGCGTCATGAGCGCGGCTGCGCGCATGAACAGCATGATCGACGCGCTGCTGTCACTCAGCCAGCTGTCCACGCGGCCACTGGCGCGCCAGCCGGTCAACCTTTCGCAGCAGGCGGGCTATGTGATGGAGGAGCTCAAGCGCAGCGCGCCGCAGCGCGAGCTGGTGCTGGACATCGAGCCCGACCTGACGGTGCAGGGCGACCCGACGCTGCTGCGCATGGTGTTGGAGAACCTGCTGGGCAATGCCTGGAAGTACAGCGCCAAGGCTGATCGCACCGAGATCCGCTTCGGCAGCGTTCAGCAGGACGGGCGGCGGGTGCTGGTGGTGTCCGACAACGGCGCCGGCTTCGACATGCGATTTGCCGAGCGGCTGTTCGGCGTCTTCCAGCGGCTGCACAGCGCCAGCGACTTCCAGGGCACGGGCGTAGGCCTGGCGCTGGTGCGGCGCATCGTGCGCCGGCATGGCGGCGACATCTGGGCCGAGTCAGCCGTGGGCGAGGGCTCGCGCTTCTACTTCACCTTGAGCTGAACGGTCCGAGCGCCGGGCCGCTCCCAAGGATGAGGGCTTACTTCTGCCCTGGGCGGGCCAGCAGCTCGACGGCATCGACGATGCGCCGCGCCTGCTCCGGCACGCTGTGGCCATCGGCCGCAGCCAGGTTCAGCAGGCGGGACAGCGCCTCGTCGCGTGGCAGCGAGTAGCGGTGCATCAGTACGCCCACGGCCATGGCCGTCGGGTCCAGCAGCGCGGGCAGTTCAGACGGCGGTGGGACAGGCGCTGCGGCAGGCGCGGGCACGGGCACGGGCTGGGGCACAGGGGCCGAGCGCGCGAAGGCGGCCTCGACGGCGGGCACGATCTGCGAGATGTCCAGCGGCTTGACGAGGTAGGCGACGGCGCCCAGCTCCTTGACCTTGGCGACCGTCGCCTCGTCGGCGAAGGCGGACAGGAACATGAAGGGCGTCTGCAGGAACTCGCGCAGGTAGGCGGCCACGTCGAAGCCGGTCAGGCCTTCCATACGGATGTCGAGCAGGGCCAGCTCGGGCCGGTGTTCGCGGGCGAGCAGGATGGCGTCGTCGCCGTTGTCGGCGTCGATGACCTCGAAGCCGGCCTGCGTGAGCCCGTAACTCAGCGTCGCCAGCACCAATCTGTCGTCATCGACGACCAGAATCTTGCCCTTGCTCACCGTGCCCCTCAGAAATTTGGTTTTGTCGCCGGATTGTGAACCACGCTCGGTGGAATCAGTTCCAGCCGGCAAACCACATCGTCGCCCCGCTGCTCCAGGCTGAGGATGGCACTGCGCCGCGGCAGCAGCGCGCGCACCAGGCCCAGGCCCGAGACGCCGCTCTTCACGTTCTGCAGCGCAAAGCCCTCGGGCAATCGACCCGGGTTGGCGATCTCGACCGTCACGCCGGCCGGGTCGCAGATGAGCTGGCAGCGCACCTGGGCCTCGTTGCTGTGCTTGAGCGCATTGCCCAGCAGCTCGTTGAGGCTGAGTGCGATGGGAATGGCCTCGGCCTCGGGCAGGCACCAGTCGTCCATCAGCGCGCCACCCTCGGCCGCAGTGGTGATGACGCGGCCCTGCATGCGCTGCACGGAGCCGACGATGGCATCGAACACGCGTTTGAGCACCAGCGGGCCGGTGGCGCCCACCTGCAGGCCGTAGACCTGGGCGATGGCCTGCACCTGGCCGACGGCCTCCTTCAGCACGCCGGCCACCTCCGGCCGGCGCACGGCGATCTGCTGCAGCAGGCCGGCCACGCCCTGCAGGTTGTTCTTGATGCGGTGGTGCACCTCGCGCACCAGCAGCTCGCGCTGCGAGATGGCGGCTTGCAGGCGGGCCTCCTCGGCCGCGCGCTGGTCGGTCACGTCGCTGGCCACCATCAGCAGCAGTTCGGGCGAGTCGTTGCCGGCGGCCAGGTGCAGCAGGCGCGCGTCCCAGATGCGCGTGGCGGAGCCGGCGGGCACGTGGTACTCGCGCTGCACGACGGTCTGTGACACCAGTGCCTCGCGCATGTCGGCGACGACCTTGGCGCCTTGCTCGGCGCCGAACAGCTGCACCGGCGTGCCGCCCAGCAGCGCCGCCTCGGGCCGGCCGGCCAGCATGGCGGCGGCCTGGTTGAGCTTGACGATACGCAAGCTCTGCGCCTCGTGCAGCGTGATGGCCAGCGGCGCGCCTTCGATGATGCGGGCCAGCGACGCCTGCGCCAGCCGGCTCTGTGCCTCGGCCTGGCGACGGCGGTCGATATCGAGCAGCGCGTAAGTCGTCTGTGTCTGCCCGTGCTCGCGCGGTGTCTGCACCGCGTTGCCGATGACCCAGAACTCGCGCCCGTCGCGGCCGCGCAGCCGGCACTCAAACACGTCGGTGCCGGGCTCGGTGTGGAAGGCGTGGCCGTCGTCCTCCGGTGCCAGCACGCCCATGGGCTGCCCCAGCACGTCTTGCAGCTCGCAGCCGAACATGCGGCGGGCCGAGCGGTTCATCCACTCAATGCCGCCGGGCCCGACGGTGACGATGCCGACGAGCACCGAGTCCAGCACGGCTCGCTCGCTCTCGGCGCGCAGCAGCAGCGCGTTCTCGGCCTGGGCCTGGGCGGTCACGTCCAGCGTGACGACCGACGTCGAACGCCGGCCGCCGGCCAGCAGGCCCGGTGCCACGCGCGTGAGCAGCCAGCGGCGGCCCAGCTCGGGGTGGCGCACGGCATAGCGCACCTCGACCGGGTCGCCCTTCTTGAGCGCGCGTTGCAGGCGCTCGAACTCGGGCAAGGAGGCCGGCTCGACGATCTCGCGGTTGATGCCCTGCAGCGAGGCCACGGGCTGCTTCCCACCGGTCTTAAAGGGCGAGCCCTTGCGGTGAGGCTTGAGCCAGCCGGCCTCGGGCTGGAAGGTGGCGAGGCCGACGGCGGCGGTGTCCATCAGCGCGTCGAGCTGCTGGTGGGCGAGGTCGCGCTCGTGCAGGATGCTCTGGTCTTCCAGTTGCGCCAGCAGCAGCGCGCGGCCGTTGCTTCGCCATAGCCGCAGCCGCGCCTGCAGCCAGCGTTGGCGGCCCTGGGGGTCGACGAACTCGGCCTCGATGAGCAGGGGCGGGTCCTGCAGGCGCTGGGCCGTCAGCGCCGGCAGAGGCGCGCCGCGGTGCCAGCCGAGCAAGGCCTGCAGCAGGTCGGGCAGCTCGTTCAGGTGGCGTGGCGAGCCGGGGCAGAGGGCCTCGAAGGCGGCGTTGCGGCGCAGCAGCGCGCCACCGCTGGCGTCGGCCAGCGCGGCGGGTTGGGGCGACAGGGCCAGCCACTCCACCAGCGGCGGTTCGCCAATGTCGGAAGGGCTGAGGCTGGCGTGCAGCAGCCAGTTGGGGCGGTCGCGCAGCAGGTGCAGCGTGGCGCGCTGGCCGTCGGCGAGCTTGAGCGGCGGCGAAGGCGGGGCCAGGCGGCCGGTGTCGATGGCCTGCGCCGCGTCGCGCAGCCAGGTTTCCAGCCGGCTGCCGGCGGCCTGGCGCAGCAGGCGCCAGCCGTCGGCGGCGTCAGCGCCCAGCCACTCGCGTGCGGCCGGGTTGGCGCGCAGCGCGGACAGGTCGGCCCGCAGCGTCAGGACCGGGTCGCCAACGAGGTCGAGCAGCGCAGCGGAGGCGTGCTGGCCGAACATGCTCAGCCGTGAGACGCCGTCATTCGAGCTGCGTCGCCTTGCTCAGCGCCCGCATCACGCAGGCGTTGATCTCGCCGGCGCTCAGCATCAGCGCATCGGCGCACTCGCGGTAGTCGAACACGCTCTCGGCCTCGATGGCGCGCACCAGCTGCAGGTAGGGCAGGAACGGGCCGGTGCCGTCGACGAGGGCCTGGCGCACGCGCTCGGGCACGGGGATGCTCTGCAGCAGCTTGTCGAAGGGCTGCTTGAGCATGTGGTCGAGCAGCGAGAACAGGCCGCAGATGAACATCTCGTCGCGCTGCTCGCGCTCGTCCATGCCTTGCGCCAGCTCCTCCATCAGCAGGCCGCGGCGCACGGCGCCGTACATGATGGGGCGCATGCTGTGATCCTTGCTGGCCGTCGTCAGCAGCAGGGCCAGCCAGCGCTTGAGCCGGGCATAGCCCAGCAGCATGATGGCGTGGCGAAAGCTCGACACCTCGACCGGCAGGCCGAAGGCGGCCGAGTTCATGTAGCGCAGCAGCTTGAAGGCCAGGCTGGGGTCGCGCTTGAGCGTCTGCTCCAGCCGCTCGACGTCCTCGCCTTCGTCGACGCGGGCCATCAGCTCCATGATGACCTGCAGGTCGGCCGCGATCTCCGTCTTGCTGCCGCTGGTGGGCTCATAGGCATCGTCCATCGTCCAGCCGATGACTTGGTGCGCGCCTGCCTTGAAGGCAGCGTCGACGGCGTCGGCGCCGCGGATGCCGGCGCAGACCAGCTCGACGCCGGCCGGCGCCGTCTGGCCGGGTTCCAGCACGATCTGCTTGAAGACGGCGGCGACCGCGGCGGGCAGCGGCTCGTTGGGCTGGCCCTTGAGCAGGCCACGGTGGCCAGCGCCCTTCAGCGCGGCGATGGCCTCGGCGTGGGTCGGGTCGGCGGCGATGAAGGCGGGCACCTCGATCCGCGAGGGCTCGACCGGCGGCTGGGCCAGCAGGGCGGCCAGCAGGGCCTCACCCTGGGCGCTGATGACGGCGCCGCCCTTGGGGAAGGTGGCGCTCAGCGCGGCCAACAGTTGGGCGTGGTCAACCTTGACGTCGGGCCGCAGCGGCACCAGCGTGAGCCGCGTGCCGGCGATGGCGCGCTGGCGGTCGATGACGGGCGAGTAACCCAGCGCAATGCCGGGCAAGAGGGCGTGATCGAGAGCGGCTGGGATGTTGTCGGACATGGCACGGCGCTGGGGCTGGCGGGGAATGCGGCAGTCTGCCACGCCGCCCCGACCTCCATGACGGCAAATCGTGACAGCTTCACGCGCCACCGCAGCTGATGAAACGTCAACGGCATGGTCTTCGGGCCGAGCGCCGGGCCGCTCCCAAGCCGGCCCGGTAGGCGATGTGCTCGCGGCTCGATGCCGCGAGCATCGCCGTCCCCTTGGGGGACCGACTAGGCTTGCCCGCGTTCAGCGGCGCAAGACTGGGCGAGGGGCTCCATCTCATCCGGTGATGTACTGGAACAGCGACATCTTCTGCACCATCGCGTAGGTCTTCAGCGCCGTGTCGTAGCCGGTCTGCTGGTTCTGGAAGTCGGAGATGCCCCGGACCATGTCCAGGTCTTCGGCGGCGCTCTTCTCCGCTTCGCTGTATTGCTTGAGCGCGGCCAGGCGGGTCTCGGTGCCGTCGAGGTTGTTCAAGCGCTCGCCGACCTGGCTGCGCGCGCTTTGCAGATTGCCCATGACGGCGTCGAGGTTGCGCAGCGCCACGGCGTTGCCCTGGGTGATCTGGTTGGCCGTGCGCTGCGGCGTGTTGAGGTCGACGATGGCCTGATCGATGGCGTCGAAGAGTTTGAGGCTGCGCGTGGAGCCGGCCACGGCGAAGGCGTCGCCGTCGACGGGCGTGCCCGACACGATCAGCGCCATGCCATCGGCCGTGATGGCCTGGCCGGGCTTGAAGCTGCCGCTGGACACGACGCCGCCGAGGTCCTGGTCGGTCAGCGTGTAGGTCTGGGCGGGCGAGGTGCCGGCCACGTCGATGCGGTAGTTGTGGCCGGTCAGCAGGGACGGGTCGACGACGCGGCCGCTGTCGATCCAGCCGGAGGCGGCCTTGCCGCTCACGGGGTTGAGCAGGGCCACGGGCGTGCCGGCCGCCGCGGACGCGCCCGGGTCGATCAGCTGCACGGTGGGCTTGCCGGTCACGGGGTCGGGCAGCACGGCGCTGGGCGCGGTTTCGAAGCTGCCGTTGCCGCTGGCCGACTGCTCCCAGGCGCTGCGGCCATCGATGCTGAGCTGGAAGTTGTCGAGGTTGCCGGTCTGGATGGTGCCGGACACGCCGACGTAGGACACGCCGCCAACCTGGTCGAGGAAAGGCGGGCTGGACGAGCCCTGGCCCGAGAACAGGTAGCCGCCGGAGCCGTCGGGCCGGTTGGCGATGGAGAGGAGTTGCTCGCGGATGCCCTTGAGCTTGTTGGCCAGGCCGGTGCGCTCGGCGTCGGAGTAGGTGGCGTTGCCGGCCGAGACCATGGTTTCTCGGGCCTGCTGAAGCAGTTCGTTGGCGTCGCCCAGGGCCGACTCGCCCAGCGTCATGCTGTTGCGGCTGGCCTCCAGCGCGCGCTGGTTGGCCTCGACGCGGCCGATCGACGCCAGCGCCCGCTCGGCGCGCGCGGCGCCGGTGGGGTCGTCGCTGGCCTGGGCGACGCGCTTGCCGGAGGTGAGCTGATTCTGCTGGTTCTGCAGCGCGCTCTGGCGGCGCTGCAGGTTGGCAATCGAGGCGTCGTAGAGGTTGGCGGTGGAAAGTCTCATGGTCTACCTCGGGTGGCTAACGTGCAGCAATGCGCATCAGTTCGTCGAACAGGGTCTGGGCGGTCTGCAGCACCTTGGCAGCGGCCTGGTAGCTCTGCTGGAACTGCATCAGCCGCGAGGCCTCCTCGTCGAGGTTGACCCCGGCCTGGCCGGAGCGGCTGGTCTCGGCGTTGCTGGCGACAGTGGTGGACACGCCGGACAAATAGGTGGCGCTCTGCACGCGCGAGCCAACCTCGCTCATCGAGCTGGCGTAGGTGTCGTTGATGGTCGAGCCGGCCGTCATGCTGCCGTCGGGCAGCAGCTGGCGGCCGACGAAGGCTTCGGCCTGGATGTTCAGGAAGGCCTTGGCGTTGCCGTTGTTCGTCGCGGTGTAGACGGTTTTTTCGAGCGTGATCTTGTCGCCCTGGCGCGGCACGCCGTTGGTGCGCAGCTCGAAACCCAGGTCGATGCCGGCCGCCGGTTGGTTGCCGATGGGCTGGCCGGCGCTCCAGGTGCCGGCGAAGGTGCTGCCGTCGGCCAGCGTCAGCGTGTAGGGCACGGTCTTGGTGGTGGCGTCGGGCGTGCCGAAATCGACGGTGACGGGTGCCTGGCTGGCGTCCACATTGGCGTTGACGGCGTAGATGCTGTCGACGGTCAGCGTGCCGGTGTTGTTGACGGCCGCCGTGGCGGTGAGTGGCGATGCGGCGGCGATGCCGTTGGGGCTGTCGAGCACACGGCGCATCTCGACGGCGGCGGCGCCGACGGGCTCGATGAGGAAGCTCTCGCCCGGCACCGGCGCCGACGGGTTGAAGCTGATCTGGAAGCCGTCGAGGGTGTCGCCGTCGTTGACGCTGCGCACTAGGCCGTCGGTCAGCCGCGTTAGCTCGTAGGCGCCGGGGGCGCTGGAGGTCAGCTTGTAGCTGCTGGCCTGCAGCTGGCCGGCGTTGACGATGCTGGCCGTCACGCCGCTGACGAAGGCGCCGCCCGCATCGCGCGCGTTGGTGGCGGCCGACAGCACGCGCGGTGCGGCCACGTTGAAGATGTTGGCGCCCTGGCCGGGCGGGTTGGACAGGTCCAGCCCGAGGGAGTTCTGGTCGTTGACGCGGGTGCCGATGGCTGCGGCCAGCTGGCCGAGCATGTTGCGGGCGTCCTGCAGGTCCTTGTTCTGGAAGGCGAGCAGGGCGCTCATGGAGCCGCCGGTCAGCACGCTTTCGTCCAGCGCGCGGTTGATGCCGCCTTCGCTGACGGACAGCACGGCGCGCTGCGAGTCGTAGGAATCGGCGGAGACCTGCAGCGACGAGGCCTGGTTGCCCAGCACGAGGCGCTGGCCGCCGCCGATGAAGACGCCGACGGTGTCGTCGTCGGCCGGCAGCGTCGTCACGGAGACATATTCGCCGAGCTGGGAGATCAGGCGCT
This sequence comes from Roseateles sp., assembly GCF_039929605.1. Lineage (GTDB taxonomy): Bacteria > Pseudomonadota > Gammaproteobacteria > Burkholderiales > Burkholderiaceae_C > Pelomonas. Next base: position 42,272 of record NZ_JBDSQX010000117.1, on the reverse strand, counting down.
CGCGCTGGTCGAGCAGGTCATTGGGCGTGTGGCCGCTGCCGCGTGACTTGGCGACCTGCTCGTTGACGTTGGCGATCTGCTTGGCGAGCTGGTTGACGACGGTGACCGAGGCCTTGAGGTCGCTGACGACGCCGGACTGCAGATCGGTGAGCTGCTGGCCGCCGTTGGAGAAGCGCACCGCCAGCTCGCTGGCGCGGCCCAGCGCCACCTGGCGGGCCGAGGGGTCGCTGGGCCGGCTGGCCACGTCGACCATGGCGTTGAGGAACTGGCTGGCCGCGTAGCCCAGGCCGTCCGTGCCGGGCGGGAACACCTTTTCCATGCGCGACAGCTGCTCGGCGCGCGTCGCGTCCGCCGAGGCGGTGGACTTGGAGCTGGAGGCTTCCTTGGTCAGGAAGTCGTTGTGCGAGCGCACGACGGTCTGCACGTCCACGCCCTTGCCGAAGAAGCCCGCGCCGGTGTATTGGCCCGGCGAGGTCGTCAGCACGACGGACTGGCGCGAATAGCCGACCGTGTTCGCATTGGCGATGTTCTGGCCGATGGTCTGCAACGCCGCCTGATTGGCGAACATCGCGCGGGCACCGAGGGAGAGCAGGCCGGCCATTTGTCGTCAGTCCTTAGGCCAGCGTGCTCTGCACGCGCTGGGTGGTTTGGATGGTCTTGGCCAGCTTCTCGGCATAGGCCGGGTCGGTGGCATAGCCGGCCTGCTGCAGGCCGCGCGCGAAGCCGGCCGCGTTGCCGTCCTGAGCCTGCGCCACGACCTTGGCATAGCGGTCACTGCTGCTGATGAGGCGGGCGTAGTCCTTGAAGGCCTCGTCGTAGCTGCCGTAGGCGCGGAACCTGGCCGTCACCTTGTGGGCCTGGCCGTTGATGACCTCGGTGGTGCGCACGTCGACGGTCTTGCCCGTCCAGCCCGGTGTGGCCTTGATGCCGAAGATGTTGTGGCTCTTGCTGCCGTCGGTGCCGGTGATCTCGCGCTTGCCCCAACCGCTCTCGTGGGCGGCCTGCGCCACCATGAAGCTGGCCGGGATGCCGGTGGCCGCCGATGCCGACTTGGCCGCCGCGTCGTGCTGCTGGATGAAGCTCTGCACATGGTTTGGAATGCCCTTGGTGGCCAGCGCCGGCAGCGCCTGGGCCAGCGTCGTCTGGCTGGCCTTCTTCACGCTCTCGGGCGACAGGTCCTGGATGCCCATCTGGCGCTGCAGCTGCTTCTGGATGGCTTCCGACAAGCCGCCGGGCAGGCCGCTCATCTTGCCAGCGAACTGCGTGTCCAGCATCTCGGTGCCCATCTGCGTCGTGCTGTTGTCCAGCATGCCGCTGGACATCGTGGAAGCGCGCATGCTCTTCATGACTTCCGCCATGAAGAGCGACTCGAACTGTTTGGCCGTCTCGCGGATGCTCGCCTTGGGGTCGCGCGCGGCCTGCGCCTTCAGCCCATTCAGCGCGTCGACGCTGCCCAGGCTTTGGCCGGAGACGGATTGGAAGCTGTTGGCCATCAGATCACCTCGAGTTCCGCGTTCAAGGCGCCCGCGCTCTTCATAGCCTGCAGGATGGCGACCAGATCCTGGGGCGTGGCACCGAGCGAGTTCAGCGCCTTGACGACGTCCGCCAGCCGTGCGCCGGCTGCGAGTTGGATGAGGCTGCCGGGTTCCTGGCGAATCGAGATGTCGGCCTTTTCGGTTACCACCGTCTGGCCGCTGGACAGCGCGTTAGGCTGGCTGATGACGGGCGTGGAGCTGATCGTCACCGACAGGCTGCCGTGGGCCACCGCGCAGGACGACAGCGTGACGGCCTGGTTCATGACGATGGAGCCGGTGCGTGCGTTGATGACGATGCGCGCGGCCGGCGCGGCCAGGTCGATGACGAGGTTCTCGACATCGGCCAGGAAGCCGACGCGCTCGTCCGGCGTGGTGGGCGCCGTCACGCGCACGACGCGGCCATCCAGCGCCTGGGCAATGCCGGCGCCTTTGGCCTTGTTGATGGCCTGCGCCACGGCGCGGGCGGTGGCGTAGTCGCTGCTGTTCAGGTCGAGCTGGATGCTGTCGCCCTGGGCCAGCGGCGTGGGCACCGAGCGCTCTACCAGCGCGCCCGCCGGGATGCGCCCGGCGCTGAGGTGATTGATCTGCACCTTGGAGCCGCCAGCCGCAGCACCGGCGCCGCCGACGATCAGGTTGCCCTGGGCGATGGCGTAGATCTGGCCGTCCGCGCCGCGCAGGGGCGTGGCGATCAGCGTGCCGCCGCGCAGGCTCTTGGCATTGCCGATGGAGGAGACATTGATGTCCAGCTGCTGGCCGGGCTGGGCGAAGGGCGGCAGCGAGGCCGTCACCATGACGGCGGCGATATTGCGCGGCTGCATCGTCACGCCCTGCGGCAGGATGACGCCGAACTGCTGCAGCATGGCCGCCAGGCTCTGGCCGGTGAATGGCGCCTGCGTCGTCTGGTCGCCGGTGCCGTCCAGGCCCACGACGAGGCCGTAGCCCGTCAAGGGGTTGGAGCGCACGCCGGCGACGGATGCGATTTCCTTGATGCGAGCGGCTTGCGCCGGTGCAACGGGAGCCAGCACGAGGGCCAGGGCGAGGAGGAGGGCTTGCAGGGACTTCACTCGGCAGATTCTGCGGATGCTTGAGCCCGCGAAGCCGCGGAAAAGGGCGTGGACCGCCCCGCTTTTCCAAACCGGCGTCGGCTGGCCGCAAGTTGTCCTGGGTGCCTCACGGCCTGCTTGCAGGCGGCTTGCGGGTGCGCCCGCGCAAGCTGCCGATCAGGATGGTTAGCGGCGTGGCATGTAAACGTGTCAATCCCAATGCTGGCATGTTGATGCGCACCGAAACAGGGCAACGGAAGGCGCTGCCAGCAAGCTCGTCGCGCTGCGTTGTGGGTGTTTCCCCGTAGAACGCATTGACTTGACTGCACTTTTCGCCAAATGGCCTGACTTTCTGACGCCCCAATGTGGGGGATTCGACAGGTTTCTGAATGTGTGCATCGGTAAAGTTTTGAGTATTGAGTCCGTACTGCATTTATTTGCAAGCCTGCCATGCACCCGCCTTTCGAGCCGTTGACCCTGGTTCACGTCGTGTTTTCGTCCCGGATCGCGGGAGGTGAGCGGCATTGCATCGACCTCGCCAACGCCCAGGCCGCCCTCGGCCACCGCGTCCACGTCATTGGCTCGGCCGGTTCCGCCGTGGCCAGTGCGCTGGCTCCGGCTGTGACTTTCCATGGCCTGAAGCTGCCGTTGCTGCGCGGCTGGCGCGTCGCCGCGCTGGCGCGCCAACTGGGCGCCGACGTTTGCCATGGCCACCTCGGCCCCGCCTGCAAGGCCGTCGCCCACGCCCGCCCTGCCGCGCGCATCGGCACCCTGCACGTGGGCTACAAGGCTCACCAGCATGCGCGGCTGGACGGCCTCGTCTGCGTCAACCGCGCCCAGCATGAAGGCCTGCCCCAGGGCGAGGCGCTGGCCAGCGTCATCTACAACTGGGCGCCGGAGCTCGACGCTTCGGCCGCCGCCCGCCCCACCGACCTGCGTGCGGAGCTGGGCCTGGCGCCCGGCCAGTTGCTGGTGGGCAGTGTCGGCCGCCTGCATGTCAGCAAGGGCATGGACCTGCTGATCAGCGCGTTCAAGGCGCATGCGCCGGCCGACGCCGTGCTGGCCATCCTGGGCGAAGGCCCGGGCGAAGCACAGTTCAAGGCGCTGGCGGCCGGCGACTCGCGCATCCACCTGCTGGGCTACCGCAGTGATGTCGATCAGGCGCTGAAGTCCTTCGACCTGTTCGTGTCGCCGTCGCGCGAGGAAGCCTTCCCGCTGGCCATCCTGGAAGCCATGCGCGCCGGCCGGCCGGTCTTGTCCACGGCCACGCAGGGCCCGCGCGAGATGCTGGCCGGCCAGCCGGCGCGCCTCGTGCCGGTGGGTGATGCCGACCTGCTCGGCCGCGCTATCGCCGAGGAACTTGCCCGGCTGCGCATCCTGGCGCCAGAGGCCCGCGCCGTGAGCTACGCAACGGCCGCCTACGACCGTGGCAACGCGGTGGCCCGAACGCTGGGCTTCTACGGCGACGTGCTGCTGCGCCAGGCTGCCCAGGCTCAACACTTCGAGGATGAGGAAGCGGCGATCATCGCCTGATGATCAAGCGGCCCCGCACCGACTTCTGGCAGGTTGGCATCGCTCCTCTTCCCATTCAAGACGTTGGCGCCAGCACCCTGAGCGCCGTGCGTGATCGCATCACCTGGCTCCCCGAGGCGGGCCGCTGGCGCTACCTGGCCGACCCGTTCGGCCTGGTGCGCGGCGACGCGCTGCATGTCTTCGTCGAGGCCTTCGACTACCGCATCAAGCGCGCCCACATCGAGCGCCATGAGTTCGCGCTGGCCGACCTGAGCTGGCGCGGCCAGGCGACGGTGCTCGAGCAACCCTTCCACCTGTCCTACCCGCAGGTCTTCGAGCACGGCGGCGAGACCTGGATGGTGCCGGAGAGCTACCAGGCCGGCGAGGTCGCCCTCTACCGCGCGACCGACGGCTCGCTGAACCACTGGCAGCGCGAATGCGCGCTGCTCGCCGGCCTGCCCGGAGCCGATGCTTCGCTCATCGAACATGGCGGGCGCTGGTGGATGTTCTACACGCTGGTCGGGCCGAACGCGCGGGACCAGCGCGAACTGCACGTCGCCCACGCGCCCGCGCTGACCGGGCCGTGGACGCCGCTGGCGATCAACCCCGTGCGCGTCAGCCGCGACGGCGCTCGCCCAGCTGGCCGGCCCTTCATCGGTCGTGACTGTGTGCTGACGTTGCCTGTGCAGGACAGCTCGACCGGCTACGGCAGCGCCACAAGGCTGCTGCGCTTTCCGGTCTTGACCCCGGAGCAAGTCGTCATCGAAGCCGCGACCGAGCGGCTGACGGGCAACCTCGTTAGCCACAGCCACACCGCCGGCCTGCACACGCTGAACGGCTGCGGCGACGCCTTCACGCTCATCGACGTCAAGCGCATCGACCGCTCGCGCGGCAAGCAGTGGCTGGATTTCAAGCGGCGCCTGAGACGGCTGATGGGCTGAATAAAAGGGCTTGTCATGTGTATTGCGTGAGCAATACACTGATACGCATGCCCAGCCCCCAGGCCCTCTTCGACGTCCAGCCGCAACTCGCCACGCCCATCTACCGCCAGGTGGTGGAGCAGGTGCAGCGCCTCGTTGCTGGCGGCCAACTTCGCCCGGGCGACGAACTCCCCAGCGTACGCGCCGTGGCCGAGCGGCACGCCATCAACCCCATGACTGTCAGCAAGGCCTACAGCCTGCTGGAGGCCGAGGGCTTGCTGGAGCGGCGCCGCGGTGTGGGCATGGTGGTGGCCGCCGGTGCCCAACCCGCACGCAAGGGCCAGGACCGCCTCGCGCTGCTGGAGCCCGCGCTGCTGGCCCTGGCCCGGCAGGCGCACCAGCTCGGCATCACGCCCGATCAGGCCCTCAAGGCGCTGGCGCGTGCGCTTGAATCCATCGACAAGGACATCCCATGAATCCCGCCATCGAGGCGCGCCAGCTCGGCCTGCGCCAGCCCGACAACGCCTGGGGCGCCGCCCACCAACACGTGCTGGAGCGCATTGACCTGAGCATTCCGGAGGGCGCCGTGGTCGGTCTCGTCGGCCGCAACGGCGCGGGAAAAAGCACGCTGATGCGCTGCCTGCTGGGCCTGACGACGCCGGACGAGGGCGAGTCCTGGCTGCTGGGTGCGCCCAGCCGCAAGCTGCCCGACTCTGTGCTCGAGCGCCTCGGCTACGCGGCGCAGACGCCCGACCTTTTTCCGCGGATGACCGGTTGGGAGCACCTGGAGGAGATGGCGGCCGTCTATCCCGATGTGCACCAGCCGGACGCTGTTGCGCTGGCCTGCCGGCTCGACCTGAGCCTCGGCAAGCGGGCGCAGTTGCTGTCGCTGGGTGACCAGCAAAAACTCGCCGTCGTGCTGGCGCTGGCCCACGACCCCGACCTGCTGCTGCTGGACGAGCCGGTGGCGAGCCTGGACCCGATCTCGCGTCGCGACTTCATGCGTGCCTTGTTCGCCATGCGCCGCAAGCCGGGGCCGCGCACGGTGCTGGTATCCAGCCACCTGCTCAGCGACCTGGAGCGGGTCGTCAGCCACGTGATGTTCCTGCGCGAAGGCCGGCTGCAGCTGTTTGTCGAGTGGGACGAGGCGGTCGAGCACCTGCGCTGCCTGCCACGCGCCGAGCGACCGCCGCAGTTGGCGCCTGGCGAGTTGCACTGGGCCACCGGCCAGATGCTGGTGGACGCCCGCCAGCATCCTCAGGCCGCTAGCGCGCCCGCACTCGGCATGGAAGACCTGCTGGAGCTGCTGAACTCATGAGAGCCGCCGCAATGAGCCTGTCGGACGCCGAAGGGCGTCGTCTCGCGCCCGCCTTCCTGCTGCCTGCCGTGATGTCGTTGCTCGCGGCGGTGCTGGCCTGGGCACTGGCGCTGGCCGGCGAAAGCAGTGCGATGCCGCTGGGCCTGATCGTCGCGTTCCAGGTCCCGCTGACGTTGGCCGCTGCGGCCGGTATCGGCGGCAGTCGGGCCTCGGCGCTCAACTGTTGGCAGCGGCGCGTGGCGCCTTCAGCCTCGCTGCGTCGCGTCAGGCGGCTGTACCTGACGCAATTGGCGCGACTCGCCGGCATCGCGCTGGTGGGCCCGCTGCTGATGGTCGCCAGCATCGCCTGGCTGCAGCCCGGGCGGGGCGCCCTGGCCCTGGCCGCAGAGGTGGCGCTGGCGCTGGTGGCCGCCTTGCTGGCCGGTGTGGTGCTGGGCTCACGAGTGCACCGCACGCTGACGACGTGGAAGGGCGCGCCGGGCTCTGTGCGGATATGGCGCTGGACCGGTGGGCAGCGGCGCTGGCGCCACGTGCCGACCCAGCAGGAGATCGACCTCGCGCAGCGCGGCGGCTCTCTGTGGCTCTGGCCAATGATGCTGCCGCAGACGTTGATTCAGGCACCGCACTGGCGCTTCCATGCCTGGGGGCAGACGCTGACCAGCGGTTGGGACCTGTGCTGGGCGGGCCTGTGGATGTGCGCCCTGGGCCTCTTCGTCAATGCAGCCGTCATCGGCCCGCCGCTGCACTGGCGGGCGCGGCTGGCGCCGGGCGGGCAGTCGCCAGCGGCGTGGGCGCGCCGGATGGTGGCCGGGTCGATGCTGAATGCCGCAGTGTGGATCAGCGTCGCCCTGATGATTGGCATGGCCGTCAGCGCGCCCGACGTGCGGGCCGTTCAGCTCACGGCCTGGGCACCGGTCGTCGCCGATGCCTTGCTGATCGTGACTTGCACACTGTGGCTACGCGGCCGCAGCAACAACGGCGGCGTCAGCCAACTGATCGCCGTGCTGGGCCTCGGTGTCGCGACCGTGCTGCTGCTGGGTGCCGCCCAGGTGCTCGGCTTCACGCCGCAGCGCGGCCTGGCGCTGATGATCGTCGAGCTGTCCCTGGCGATGGGGTGTGCGGTGGCCGCGCAACGCGCCTGGGCGCGGCAAGACCTGAACCGGCTGGCGCCGCCCGCCTGACGCCATACTTGCAGCGCATCGCAAACGGGCTCTCGCATGACTCTCGCCGACCGCATCGCAACCGCCACGACGGCCCTGGAACCGCAGGTCATCGCCTGGCGCCGCGACCTGCATGAACACCCCGAACTCGGCAACCGCGAGTTCCGCACCGCCGGCATCGTCGCGGACCATCTGCGCACCCTGGGCTTCGACGACGTCAAGACCGGCGTGGCCCACACCGGCGTCGTCGGCCTGCTCAAGGGCGGCAAGCCCGGCGGTGTGGTCGCACTGCGCGCCGATATGGACGGCCTGCCCGTGACAGAGGAAGTGGACCTGCCCTTCGCCTCCAAGGCCCGCTCCGTCTGGAACGGCGAGGAAGTCGGCGTCATGCATGCCTGCGGGCACGACTGCCACGTCGCCATCCTGATGGGCGTGGCTAGCATCCTGGCCGGCCTGCGCGCCGACATCCCCGGCGCCGTGAAGTTCATCTTCCAGCCCGCCGAGGAGATGCCACCCGTGGGTGAGGAGGGCGGCGCGGCGCTGATGATCAAGGAGGGCGCGCTGGAGAACCCGACGCCCGGCGCCATCTTCGGCCTGCACGTCACGTCGCGCCAGCCGGCCGGCGTCATCGGCTACCGGCCCGGGCCAACGATGGCCAGCAGCGACTATTTCAAGATCACCGTGCAAGGCAAGCAGACGCATGGCGCGGCGCCCTGGCTGGGCGTGGACCCCATCGTCACGTCCGCGCAGATCGTGCTGAGCCTGCAGACCATCGTCAGCCGCACGCTGGACCTGAACCGCGAGCCGGCGGTCGTCACCATCGGTGCCATCAAGGGCGGCGTGCGAGAGAACATCATTCCCGACTCGGTCGAGATGCGCGGCACCATCCGCAGCTTCGACGAAGGCATGCGCGACGCCATCCACGAGCGCGTGACCTTAATGGCCGAGGGCATCTCGGCCGCGTCGCGCGCGACCTGCAAGGTCTGCATCACCAAGAACTACCCCGTCACCCGCAACGACCCGGTGCTGACCGAAGCCATGGTGCCCACGCTCACGCGCGTGGCCAGCACCGGCCCACGACCGATGGGCATCGAGGTCGTGCCCAAGGCGACTGGCGCGGAGGACTTCTCCTTCTTCCAGCGGCTGATTCCGGGCCTGTTCTTTTTCATCGGCGTGACGCCACCGGAGATCGAGCCGAGCAAGGCCTACTCCAACCACTCACCGCGCTTTGTCGTGGACGAGCGCGGGCTGGAGGTCGGCGTACGGGCTTTGGCGAATCTGGCTGTCGACTATTTGGGCTCGATCAAGGGTTGAGTGGCTTTGATAGGCTGAGAGCAGCCGCACACCAAGATGTTGCTGCGTGCACCTTTGCCAGCATGGATCACGGCACGATAGAGATATTGAAGATGAAGTCTGTCGGGCTGAAGCCTTGAGGATGGATGGTCAAGGGTGGGCCGCTGACGCCGAGAGGCTGGGTTGCGGTCCCGCTGACACGTCCACTGCTGACATCCAGCGTCAGACCGGGCGGCAGGGCACTCGGACCAGAAGGGAGCGAGTTGACGCCTAAGGAAAAAGTTACCTTTCCCGCGCACGAAGCAGGAAGTCCTGTAATCACCGGGTCGGCCACAAGGCGTTGGCCAACCTTACCCTCCACCCAAGTACCCGTCGGTACGCCGTTAGACACCCACGACAACTTGAGCGCCAAGGCTGAGGCACTAGAGCACGGTGCTTCTGCGCTGTCACCACCGCCACCGCAGCCGCTTGTACCCGCCGCCGCCGTGAGCGCGGCGACGATCACCGCGACGCGGAGCAAGCTCGTCTTATTCATTCGTGATCCTTTGACCCTATCAATGCTTCGTGGACAGCAGTACGCCAGCGTCTCTCATCGCCTTGATGAGGCTCTCGCCAAAGATCTTGCCCTTCTCGATGCGATCCTTCTCCATGGCCTGGACGCCGAAACCCGCACCGCCGGGATAGGCCCTTGCCGTGCCCTTCCAAAGGCTCTGGCGGCTTGCAAACTCGGCAACTTCTACGTTCAACACGATCGAGGTTCCGGTTTGAGTGCCGGCCGTGGCTGACTTCATTGAAACCATGACGACGTGTGTGAGAACGGTGGCTGCTACGCCTCGTGGCATTCGTTCAGAAAGCAGTACAGCCCGGCCCGGAACTCCACTCGCTATCAATGCGGCATCGGCACCGTCGCGTAACTCTCTCATCGCCGTCCGAACGTCAGTTCCAGCCTTCGACATCAGCCCGTAGTTCGTCGGCGCGCCGACGAGGGCGCCAAGTCCGCCCTGAGACAGGGCCGGCGCGTCCATGAATACGATGTCGACTGACTGAAACATCGCCTTCGCGCTGGCGCCTCCGACACGCTCTCCTGATGCTTCATTGAATGCGCACGCAGTCAACATCAGACTCGCCGCCGCTATCAAAGCTGCTGCTCTAATTCTTCGCATAGTTCTTCCCTGTTTTCTCCGCTGACTCGCTCCCGAGGGAACGCCCTTCGTCAGCACTGCAACATTTTGTGGGAGCTCCAAAGGGAGCGGAGTCGGGAGCAACGGGCGTTCGCCAATAACTGCGCAGTGGCGAATTTTTTTTAAGAAGGCTGCGTTTATCTAGCTGCCGCAGCTCTACTAGATCAGCGAGGCTAAGGATCGCCCGGCGGCATCTCCAAGCTTTGGAGGCCCGTGCTCGACCGACGGTCTGAATGCCCGCTTCCGCTGCTTATGGAAAGCTCTCCATAAGCAGCGTTATGCACAGGACGCAGTTATGAACAGGTGCTGGAGCCGAAACGTCCAGCGGCCGTGATCCGCTGTGGGGTGCGAGGCGGGAGCGTGCTGGTGAACTGGACATAATTTCTTGGCAGGCGCATGGGTGAAGATCTCACGACTGGAGATCACCATGGACTTGATCCGTTCAATGCATCCAATGAGTAGCGCCTGGCTGCTCGATGGCCCGCTGGCCAGGCTTCAGGATCCCAACGTCGTCGCACGTCGGTTCCGGGCAGACGACGAGCTGTTGAAGTTCCTCAAGATCCTGTGACTATGCGCAGTTCCAAAGCGCGATCGCCGTCCTCCTGCGAGGGCGGCGGCGTCACGCTGCCGGACCGACTGTGCATAACCGGGACCTGTGCATAACGCTGCAGAGCCGTCCTTCCCGACGGCGTCCCGCGCAGCTAGCGCAGTCGCTTCGGTCGATCTGTATCCGGGTCATGGCTGGCGCCCCTGGCGAGCGCCCACGATGCTCGATCAGCTCGGCGCGATGTTCAGGAAGAAGCGTGACAGCCAGCCCACCGAGTGGGCATCGGCCGTCGCACCTCTGCCGCGCTGCTCGATGCGCACATTGGCCACCGATGTCGACGGCACCGCGTTGCCCTGGGCAATCATGCGCGGGTCGACCTGACCGGAGAAGCGCAGCACGTCGACATTGCGGTTCACGCCGATCTGCTTCTCGCCGCTGATCATCAGGTGGCCGTTGGGCAGCACGGCGGTGACCACTGCGGTGATGGCGCCGGTGAACTCGTTGGTGTTCTGGTTGCTGCCCTTGCCTTTGTTGTCGTTGGCCGACTCCGCCGTGGCGGTGGCGCGGGCGAAGGCCTTGGGCGAGATGCCGGGCACGGCGCTGATACCGGCGGACAGGCTACCGGTCTTGCTCAGCTCGCTGGTGCTCGTCTGTGAGGCCGACACGCGCTCGGTGATGTTGACCGTCAGCGTGTCGCCCACCAGGCGAGCGCGGTGGTCCTCGAACAGTGGGCGGTAGCTGGCGGCCTGGTAGATGGAGCCGTTGGTGGCGGCATACGGCTGCACCGGCGGCAGGTCGACGACGGGCGTGTGCGCCAGCTCCACCTGCGGCTGCGGATAAGGCGCGGCGCAGCCGGCGAGCAGGGCCGATGCGGCGAGGACGAGGAAGAACTTCATCGACGATTCCTTGAAAGACAAATGCAACCACAGAGGCACAGAGGCACGGAGAAGGCAACCACGAAGGAAATTCCTCTGTGTCTCTGTGTCTCTGTGTCTCTGTGCCTCTGTGCCTCTGTGGTTGCGTTTCAGTTCGCTAGATCTGGGCCAGCTTCTGCAGCATCTGATCCGATGTTTGGACCGCTTTCGAGTTCAGCTCGTAGGCGCGCTGGGTCTGGATCATCTGCACCAGCTCTTCGACGACGTTGACGTTGGACGTTTCCACGAAACCCTGCTGCAGCGCGCCGATGCCGTTGTTGTTGGGTGCGCCGGTGTTGGGCGTGCCGCTGGCGGCGGTCTCTGTGAAGAGGTTCTGGCCCTTGGGGTCCAGGCCGGCCGGGTTCACGAAGGTGGCGAGCTGCAGCTGGCCGACTGTCTGCGGCGTGGCCTGGCCGGGCAGCGTGACGCTGACCGTGCCGTCGTTGCCGATGGTCAGGCTCTGGGCGTTGGGGGGAATGGTGACGCCCGGCAGCAGCGTGTAGCCGTTGTTCGTCACCATCTGGCCGTTGGCGTTGAGCTGGAACGAGCCGTCCCGCGTGTACGCCGTCGTGCCATCGGGCTGCTGGATCTGAAAGAAGCCGTCGCCCTTGATGGCCAGGTCCAGGTTGTTGCTGGTCTGCTGCAGGTTGCCCTGCGTGTAGATGCGCGCCGTGGCCACCGGGCGCACGCCCAGGCCCACCTGCAGGCCGGTGGGCAGCGTCGTCTGCTCGGTGCTGTTGGCGCCGGCCTGGCGCATGTTTTGGTAGATCAGGTCCTCGAACACCGCGTGCGAACGCTTGTAGCCATTGGTGGCCACGTTGGCGAGGTTGTGCGAGATGTTGTCCAGCTGGGTCTGCTGGGCTTCCATGCCGGTCTTGGCAATCCACAGTGAACGCATCATGGTCGTTCTCCTTCAAATTCGTGTCGTGTCATGTCGATCCGAGCAGCTTGGCCGACTGCTGGCCTTGGGTCTGAGCGATCTGCATCAGCTTCATCTGCTGCTCGAACTGGCGGCCGGCGGAGATCATGGCCACCATGGTTTCGACGGCGCTGACGTTGGAGCCTTCCAGCGCGCCGTCCTGCAGCCGGGCGGTGGCGTCGGCGGGCAGGTCGCCGTCGGCGGCGCGGAACAGGCCGTCGTCGCCGCGCGTCAACGGCGCCTCGGACGTGACGAGCTTGAGCCGGCCAATCGTCGTGGGTTTCTGGTTGGGCGACTTGGCACTGAGGGTGCCGTCGCTGCCGATCTCCACCTCGCTGTTGGGCGGCACGTTGATGGGGCCGCCGTCGCCCAGCACCGGCATGCCGTTGCGCATGACAAGCAGGCCCTCGGCGTTCACGTCCAGCGAGCCGGCGCGCGTGTAGGCCTCGGTGCCGTCATTGCTCTGCACCGCGAGCCAGGCTTTGCCCTGCATGGCCACATCGAGGTTGCGGCCGGTCGGCGTCAACGGGCCCTGGGCGTCGTTGTAGCCGATGGTGGTTTCCAGCGCATAGGCGCGGGTGGACGCGCCGTCGCCCCGCACCGGCACCGCGCGAAAGGCCTGCAGCTCGGCACGGAAGCCATTGGTCGTGACGTTGGCCAGGTTGTGTGAGAGCACGTCCTGGCGCTGCATGGCCGCCTTCGCGCCAGCCATCGACAGGTAGATCATGCGGTCCATCGCGCGTCCTCAGCCTGTGTTGCGATCAGCGCAGATTCACGATCGTCTGCAGGACCTGATCCTGCGTCTTGATCGTCTGCGCGTTGGCCTGGTAGGCGCGCTGGGCCGTCACCATGTTGACCAGCTCGGCGGTCAGGTCGACATTGCTTTCTTCCAGTGCGCCGGATTGCAGCGCGCCCATGTTGCCGTCGCCCGGCACGCCCACCACCGCGTCACCCGAGGCCACCGTGCGGATCCAGACGTTGCCGCCCATAGTCTGCAGGCCTTGCGGGTTGCGGAAGGTCGCCAGCTCCACCTGGCCGGCCGGCTTGCTCTGGCCGTTGGAATAGCGCGCCTGCACGATGCCGTTGTTGGCGACCTGGATGCCGGTCAGCTGGCCCGGCGCGTAGCCGTCCTGCGTCAGGTTGGTCACGGCGAAGCTGCTGCCGTTCTCGGTGGCGCCGGTCATGTCGAGCTGGATGTTGGGGATGGCCAGCGTCGGGTTGCCGCGTGCGCTGACACCGGCCGGCACGCTCATGTTGATGGCCGTGGTCGGGAAGGTCGGCGAGCCGCCGGTGGGCGGGAAGGTGAGCGTGGTGAAGGGCGTCGTCGGGTTGCCGAAGGCGTCGAGCGCGATCGCCCCACCGGCAGCGTCGGTATCGAAGGGCGTGCCGTTGGCCGTGGCGTAGACGTTCCAGCTATCGCTGCCGTCGGCGGCCGGGGCGGTCTTCTGGAAGTAGAAGGTCACGGCCACGTCCTGGCCCTTGGCGTCGTAGACGGTCATGGACGTGGCGTTGTTGTAGGTGGCGCTGTCCGCCAGGTCCATGCCCGTGCCGGTGCCGCCGCCCGGGGCGGTGGTGACCAGGCGCGAGTCGAGGTTGAACTCCATCTCGATGTCGGATGAGACTGCGGGCGGGATGCCGCCCGTGGGCAGCTGCAGCGGCTGGGCCGTGCCCGGCTGGATGACGCCGGCGCCGTTGGCCGGGTAGCCCATCAGCTTCAGGTCGTCGTTGTTGACGATGAAGCCGTCTTTGCTGACCTTGAACTGGCCGTTGCGGCTGTAGCGCGTGGGGTTGTTGCCGTCGCTGACCTGGAAGAAGCCGCCACCGTTGATGGCGAGGTCCATCGGGTTCTCGGTGGTCGAGATATTGCCCTGCGTGAACTGCTGGGCGACGGCCTGCAGGCTGACGCCGATGCCGATCTGGTTGGCACCCGCGCCGTTCAGCGCAGCGGCGTAAACGTCCGAAAACTCCGCCCGCGAGGACTTGGCGCCGTAGGTGCCGGAGTTGGCGATGTTGTTGCCGATGACGTCCAGGTTCTTGGAGGCGGCGTTGAGGCCGGAAAGGCCTTGCTGGAAGCTCATTTGGAGTCCTTGCTGTCGTGCGGAGAAAAATCAGTTGACGGCCGAGACGGACGTGTAGTCCACCGGGCCCAGGCGAGCCAGGTTCAGCTTGAGGCTGCCGCCCTCGCTGTAGACGGCGTCCACCGTGTCGTAGGCGTAGGTCGTCGCGCCGACGGCGGCGGTGCCGTTGGCTGCGGTGATGCGGTACTTGACCTCGGTACCTTCGGGGACAAGAGCGCCGGCATTCCAGCTGAAGGTCTGGCGGCCGGAGCCCTGGGCGCCAAGCTGCTGGGTGTCGATGACATTGCCGGCGGGGCCGAGGATCTCCAGCTTGACCGCACTGGCGGCGCCGTCCAGCTCGTAGCTGCCCACGGCACCCAGGCTGCCTTCGGTCTCGCCCTTGACGACCTCGATCTTGTCGCTCGGCACGCTGACCTCGCGGCCCACCAGCGAGATGGACTGCAGCGCCTGCATCTGGCCGAGCTGGCCGCCCAGGCTCTTGATGCTGGTGTCCAGCGTGGACAGGCTCGTCACCTGCTGGATCTGCGCCATCTGGCTCGTCACCTGGGCGTTGTCCATGGGGTTGAGCGGGTCCTGGTTGTTCATCTGGGCGACGAGCAGCTTCAGGAAACGGTCCTGCGTCTCCTGCGCGTTCTTGGCCGAGACAGTGGGCGTGCTCGTCGAGCTGCCGTTGAGTGCGGAGATGTCCATCAGCTTTGACCCAGTTGGAGTGTCTTGAGCAGCAGGTTCTTCGCCGTGCTCATGACCTCGATGTTGTTTTGATAGGACCGCGAGGCCGAGATCATGTTGACCATCTCCTCCACCGGGTTCACGTTGGAATAGGTCACGTAGCCATCGGCGTCGGCTTGCGGGTGCTTGGGGTCGTGCACGCGGCGGCCGGGCGTCTGGTCTTCGCTGATGTTGCTCACGCGCACGCCGGCGTTGCCGCTGTCGTCGCCTGCGCCCATCAGCTGCGTCTGGAAGACCACCTGGCGCGCCTTGTAGGCCTGGCCGTCCGGGCCGGCCACGGTGTCGGCGTTGGCCAGGTTGCTGGCCACCACGTTGAGGCGCTGGCTCTGCGCGCTGACCGCGCTGCCCGACACATGGAAGATCTGGAACATCGACATGGCGCATTACCCCTGGTTGTGCGACTTCATCGCGTCGAGGGTCGTGCGAACCGACCCGCTGATGAAACGCAGCGTCGCCTCGTACTTCACCGCGTTGTCGGCAAAGCTCGCGCGTTCGCGGTCCATGTCGACGCCGTTGTTGTCCAGGCTGGTCTGGGACTGCAGCGCGTATTCCTTGCCGCTCTCGCCGCGTGCACCGGCCAGCGGTGCCATGTGGCCGCGCTGCGTGGTGGCAAGCGCCCCGGGTGTGCCCACCTCGCCGGTCGCCTCGCGCAGGGCGCGGGCAAAGTCCATGTCGCGGGCCTGGTAGCCCGGCGTGTCGGCGTTGGCGATGTTGCTGGCGAGCTGGCGCTGGCGCTCCGACCGCAGCGTCAAAGCCTGGGTCTGGAAGTTCAGCGTGTCGGTGAGTCGGTTCAACATCTCGGGGCCTCTTTCGAGGAGCGAAGCCGGGTTGGCTCCTTGCACAAATTGTCTGGAGCAGCGCCGAAAACATGAGCGGGATTAGCGGCAGCAAAGCAGGTCAATTCCGACCTAGCGAGCGCCGCCCCGTCTCTAGAGTGGCGGCCATGCTGCGTCGACTTGCGTTCCTTCTTTGCGTGTCCTGCCTGCTGCTGACCGGCCCCCTGGCCCAGGCCCAGACAGTGCTCGACCCCGCGCTCATCGAGCGCGTGCGCCAGCTCGCCGAGGCCGCCGCCCGCGCCACCGCGCCGCCCGGCACCCGCGTGGCCGTCGAGATCGGCGCGCTGGACGCCCGCTTGCGCCTGGCGCCCTGCCAGCAGGTCCAACCCTATCTGCCACCCGGCATGTCGGCCTGGGGCAAGAGCCGCATCGGCCTGCGCTGCATCAACGGCGTGGCGCGCTGGAATGTGACCTTGCCCGTGCGTGTGTCCGTCTTCGGCCGCGTCGTCGTCGCCAACGCGCCGCTGCCGGCCGGCGTGAATTTGTCTCAAGACCAGCTGGCGATGGCCGATATCGACATCGCAGCCGAACGCGGCGCCGTCTTTACCGATGCCAGCCTGCTGGTCGGGCGCACGCTCGCCCGGCCGCTCGCTGCGTCCGAAGCCGTGCGCGCGCCGGCGCTGAAGTCGCGCCAGTGGTTTGCCGCAGGCGAGACCGTGCAGGTGAAGGTGGTCGGCGAGGGCTTTGCCATCGCGTCGGAGGCTCAGGCCATGAGCGCTGGCATCGAGGGCCAGGAAGTCAGGGTGCGTTTCGAGAGTGGCCGAGTCGCCAGCGGCCGGGCCGTCGGCGAGCGAACAGTGGAGCTTCTGCTGTGAGCAAACCACCACGAATCGGGGGACCTGGCGGGATAAACCCGCCAATTCACGCTCAAGTTCCTAGGCCAGGGGCCGATACAAGGGGAAACTCCCCCTGCAATGCCCCAGCGGGGTCCGCCCCGCACCCTGGAGAAGCTCATGAAAATCGGTAACAGCCCTGAAGGCACAGCCAGCCCACCAAAGGCCGAGCAGCGCCCAGCCGCGCGCAAGCCGGAGGCCACCGCCACCGCTGAAACCGCCCGCGCCGCCGCCCCCGCCCCTGCACCTGCAGCCAGCGCCCATGTCGCTATTTCCAGCGCAGCCCAACTGGCCGCCAGTGGTGGCCCGGACGACGGCAGCTTCGATACCGCCAAGGTCCAACGCATCTCTCAAGCCATCTCCGAGGGCAAGTTCACGATCAACGCGAGTGCGATTGCGGACAAGCTGGTCGCGAATGCGCAAGAATTGCTGAGCGCTCGCGCCAACAAGCACTGAACGCCCGCACAACATGACCCTTATCGCCTCGCCCACTTCGCTCAGCCCCGAACTCGAACAGCCCCTGCTGTCCGTCGAGGCGGCGTTGAACCTGCTCGGCGACGCGCTGGCCCGCCGCGATGCCGCTGCCATCGAGCAGCATTCGGCCGAGTTGCACCAGCACCTGGCGCGCGCCGTGCAGAGCTTCAGCGAAGCCGCCCGCACCGGCAGCGTGCCCGCCGCGCTGCGCAACCGCCTCGTGCGCGCCGGCGGCCTGCTGGCTGCGCAACGTGAAACGCTGGCCCGTGGCAACGCCTCGCTGGACCGTGCGCTGGACGTGCTCATCCCCAGCGAACCCACCGGCCTCTACGGCGCCGGCGGCAAGGCCGAACGTCGTAGCGTCGGCGGCGGCAGCTTCCAGGCCTGAGTCGGCCCCGCTGCAAACGAGCCACCCGCAGGGTGGCTTTTTTGTGTGCGCCCAGCTTGGGCGCACTCTTGGTGTGCAAGTCCCGCCGTAAGTTGGTCACGACGAACGAAGCGAAGCGCAACTGCATGAGGGCGACCGAGTGTGGGGAGCAAGCGTGGAGCGAAGCGGCACTGCGGAACTGTGGAACTGCGTGCCGGGATGGACGGCGTACTTCCGACTGGCGCAGACCCCCGAGGTCATGCGCGCACTGCACAGTTGGGTTGCAACAAATACACGGTTAGGCCGCAAACGAGCGTTGGCGCCAGCGCCGGCCTGCGCACCAGCCGCTTGAGCTGACTACATTCCACTGCTGGTGCCGATACCAGCGGTTTTGGGATGCGTCAGATGAACCTTGTCTTCTCGCCCACCGTGAGGCTGATGCGCCGCTTGCCGATGGCGCACAAGTTCTGCATCGTCTGCCTGTGCTTTGCCATCCCTCTGGCCTATCTGCTGTGGTCGCTGGCCGGTGACCGTTCCGATGCGCGGGACTTCTCGGCCAAAGAGCTGATCGGCCTCGTCCAGTTGCGCCAGGCCAGCAGCCTGCTCAACGCTGCCATGCTGCTGCGCGGCGCGTCCATCGGCCTGAGCGCCAAGATGCCCGGTGCGGAGGCCAAGCGGGATGACGCGCTGGCCAAGTTCAATGCGCAGGCACAGGCACTGGAGCAGCACATTGGCCTGCAGCAAGACCCTCTCAAGCTGGCCTCCGGCCTCGCCGCCACGCGCGCCAAGGCCAAGGCACTGGTGGCGCTGGGCGCGGCCGACCCCGAGGCTGTCATCACCGCCGGCTATGCGTTGAGCGACACGGCCCTGGCCCTCATCGAGCAGGCGTCGTCCGAGTCCAACCTGGCGCTGGACCCCGATGCCGACACCTACTACCTGATGCTGACCGTCACCGACGCGCTGCCGCGCCTGCAGGACGCCATCGGCCGCGTGCGTGCGCTTGGCGCCGCCGCCGCCCAGATGGGCACGCCGCCCTACGGTGTGCTGCAGCGACTGCACCAAGCCGATACGCTGACCGAGGAATACCTGACCCGCCTGACCGGCGCGCTGACCCGCGTGGCCGCCGCCAACCCCGACGCCGTCAAGGGCCTGGACCTGCAACTTGCCGACCGCATCCGCAAGGACTTCCGCGCGAAGTTCGCCCAAAGCTTCGTGCTGGGCGAGCCGCCCAAGGTCGAGCCGGCCGCGTGGTTTGCGCTGGGCACAGAACAGATCGCCGCGGCGGACAACCTGCAGCGCGCCGCCGAGGCGCGCCTGGGCGAGCTGGTCACGCTGCGTGTCGGGCGCCTGGCGGGCGGCCTGTGGACGGCCATGACGCTGTCCATCGTCTTCGTCGTCATTGCCGCTTACGCGCTGATCAGCTACTACATGGCATCGCTGGCCACCAGCGTGGCGCTGGGCCGGCGCATCGAGGCGCTGGGCGCGGGCGACCTCAGCGATAACGAGGCGCTGGACGGCCGCGACGAGGTCGTCCTGGCGACCAATGCGCTGCGCGACGCCGTGCATCGTCTGAGCGGCCTCGTGCACGAGGTGCGCGCCGGGGCCGAGCACATCTCCACGTCGGCCACGCAGATTTCGGGCGCCAACCGCGACCTGTCGGCACGCGGCAGTGCGATGGCCTCCGTCGTCGAGCAGACCAGCGCCAGCACCGGCATGCTGGAGCAAACGGTCGACCACAACATGAGCAGCGCCCGCGAGGCGCACGAGCTTGTGCAGGGTGCCGCCGGCCTGGCCGGCCGGGGCGGCGAGATCGTCAATCGTGCCGTGCAGTCGATGGGCGAGATCACCGCCAGCTCGCGCCGCATCGGCGACATCATCCAGGTCATCGACTCCATCGCCTTCCAGACCAACATCCTGGCGCTCAACGCCGCCGTCGAGGCCGCTCGCGCGGGCGAGCAGGGGCGCGGCTTTGCCGTCGTCGCGAGCGAGGTCCGCTCGCTGGCCCAGCGCTCAGCCGAGGCGGCCAAGGAAATCAAGACACTGATCAACACCTCCATCGAGACCGTCCACCAGGGCGAGGCCTACGTGACCCAGGCCGGCACTTCCATGGGCGACATCGTGCAGGCCATCCAGCGCGTGGCGGCCATCGTCGGCGACATCAGCAGCCAGTCATCCTCCCAGGCCGACCAGATCCGCCAGCTCGGTGCCGCCATCCGCGAGGTGGACACGACGACGCAGCAGAACGCGGCGTTGGTGGAGGAGACGGCAGCGTCGGCGTCGCTGCTGGAAGACCGGGCGGGGCAGTTGCGGGATGCGGCGGCGAGGTTTCGGACGGCGGAGGTTTGATCAGCCCCAAAGCGCCGGCTTGTTCACCATCAGGAAGAACACCGCCAGCATGGCCGTGAAGGCCGGGTAGCCCAGCCATTCCCAGGCGCGTTGCCAACGCTCGTATTGCACTGACAGCGGACGGCCCCCGGCGAGCGCTGCTTCGACCTCCCGAGCCATCTTCAATTGCAGCCACAGCACCGGCAGCCAGCAGGCGCCGGCCAGCGCGTAGAGCAGCAGGGAGGCCAGCAGCCATGGCGTGGCGAGCGGCCAGCCGGCGGTGTGTGCCAGCCAGACGCCGCTGAGGGGTTGCACGAGGACGGCGGGCGTGGTGAACCACAGGTCGGCGCGCACGACGAGGCGGGCGACGACGGCGCGGGCTTCGAGGCTCTCGCTGCGGTTGGCGAAGAACAGGTAGAAGGCCGAGCCGAAGCCGGTGCCGACGAGCACGACGCTGGAGACGATGTGCAGCCATTTGACGAGCGGGTAGGTGTTCATATGCGTGGCTCCTTCTCGGCCATCAAGGCCAGCAGCGCCAGCACGGGCAGGTTCTTCAGCAGCGCGCCGAACGGGTCCAGCCACAGCGAGGGCAGGAGCGCGCTTGCCAGCAGCGTCATGCCGATAACACCGGCTGCGGCGAGGCGGTAGGTGAGGGCGCCGGGGCGCAGCAGGAGCAGCAGGCCGATGGCGGCGTCCCAGGCGCAGCCGAGCAGCACGAGGGCCAGCGCGGCATCGGCGGCGAGGCCGGTGGCTTGCTGCAGCAGCGCGATGCCGGCCGCGCCGCCGTCGTGCAGGCTGGCCGCCACGGTGCCCCACCACAGCAGCACGAGCGAGATGCGGGCGAAGTTCATCGGCTTCATACCCACGCCCCGTCCATCGCATTGCGCAGTGGCCGGCTCAGTGGCGACGGAGCATGCGGCTCGGCGCTGTCGTGGGCCAGCAGTTCCAGGGCGGTGCTGCACCAGGGGCCGAGCGCCACGAGGTCGCCCAGCCGGGCCGAGGCGCGCGTCAATGCCTGTGGCAACTCGATGTGGCGGGCAGGGCCTCGACCGAGCGCGGCGCGGCGGCGGGCGATCCATTCGGCCACCGTCGCGGCATCGGGGCCAACCGCCGTCCACGAGCTGGGTGGTTGCGGTGAAGCCAGCGCCGCAACGATGCCGGCGGCCAGATCTTCCACGCGAATGGGCTGCACGCGGCAGCGCGCCACCTCGGCCGGCAGCGGCAGCCAGGGCAGGCGGGCGAGCCGGTCCAGCATGCGGCTGCTGACACCGCCCACGCCGACGACGAGGCTGGGCCGCACGATGCAGGCGCGGCCCGCCAGCGCGATCTCACCGGCATGCTTGCTGCGCGCATAGGCGCTGACGCCGCCGCACAGCGCCGAGACGTGCACGAGGCGCTTGACGTCAGCCGTTTGGCCGGCGGCCTCGCAGGCCTCGGCCAGTGCGACCGGCGCGCGGTGGTGCAGCAGGTCGAGCAGGTCGGCCACGCCGCCCGCCTGGTCGCGCAGGCAGCCGGCCGCGTAGACGACGCCCTGCACACCCGCCAGCAAGGGCCGCCAGGCCTCGGGGCGTTCCCAGTCGGTGACGGGTCGCAGGCCGGCGCGCACGGCTTCATGGCCGGCCTCGGCCAGCGCGCGGCACAGGTGGCTGCCGATGAAGCCGCCGGCGCCAACGACGAGGATCTTCATGGCTCAGACCCACCTGTCTGCAGCAGCGATGGGCGCGCGGGGCGCCACGGCGGCGGGCTTGGCCAAGCGCTCCTGCACGGGCGCCCAGACGCGGCGCGTGATGAGGGCGATGCTGACGAAGCAGCCCGCTGCCGTCAGCCATAGCGCGCGGTGCACGGCGCCCAGCAGGCTGCCGTAGAACTCGCCGAAGGTCAGCGCCAGCACCAGGGTGCCGGCAATGGCCAGCACGTAGGCGCTGCGCACCCAGAAGTGCGCGCCGACCTTGCCGGGCAGCGGCTCCACACACAGCGAATCCAGCACCACCAACAGGATCGGCTGCAGGTAGCCGATGGCGACGATGGGGCCGAGGATGGCGATGAAGAGGGTGATGGAAAAGTTCAGCTCAGACATGGTGCTCTCCTTGGGTTGAATTCATTGAATGCGGCAAGCGCCATCGGCGGGGCAGGCGCGGTCCTGGATGCGGAAGGCGGTGCGGACCAGCGTGTGCGGCAGCTGGTAGCGGTGGCGCACGAGCCAGGGGTAGGCCCGTGCGGCCAGGCGCGCAAACCAGGGGCGGCGCAGCCAGCGCGCCACGCCGTCGAAACCCGTGGCCTCGTACATGACGACGAAGGCCGGGATGCCGATGAGCCAGCCACCGTCGGGCCGGCGCACATGCATGAGCGTCAGCATCGCGCTCAGGCTGACGCCCAGCGGTGCGGGGTCGAAGCCGGGCGCGGCGATGTCGACAAAGGCGAGGCGGCCGGCGGCGTTGCGTGCCATCAGCAATGCCATTTCGCCGCTGCACAGCGGGCAGGCGCCGTCGTAGTAGACGGTGTGGAGGGTCGCGTTGGTTGTCATGGCTGTTGTTTCTGTATAAAGAGAAATTAGTGGGCAAAAAAAGAGACCCGCAGGAGCCTCGCGTGCCTCGTCATCCCATGGGTGGCATCGGTGGGGTGACGGGAAAGACGCTGAGCGCGTCCCCGGCATCGGCAGGGCGCACGAAGCGCTGCACCTGAGCCCCCAGCTTGAGGATCTTCTCCAGCGTGGCGGGCGACAGCCGCAGCATCTCGTCGCTCCAACTGCCCAGGGTCTGCATGAAGTCCAGCGTGCTGCGCAGCCGGTCCTGCATGGCGGGCGATTCCTTCTCCAGGGCCGGGTCGCTCGACAGCTCGCGCAGCAGGGCCACGGTGGGGTCGAACTCGCGCTCCTTGCGCTCGCGCACGATAGTGCGGAACAGCTCCCACACGTCGCCCGAGGTCTCGTAGTAATCGCGCCGGTCGCCCAGCAGGTGGGTCACGCGGACGAGCCGCCAGTTGATCAACTCCTTCAAGCTGTTGCTGACGTTCGAGCGCGCCAGCACGAGCGTGTCGGCGAGGTCTTCGGCATGCAGGGGCTGGCCGTGCACGTAGAGCAGCGCGTGGATCTGCGCGACGCTGCGGTTGACGCCCCAGTTGGAGCCCATTTCGCCCCAGTGGACGATGAAGCGGCGGCTGATGTCGGTGAGTTCCATGGCGCCGAGCGTACGCCGTCTGAAAGTTCTGTCAACAGAGAAATTGATATTTGAATTGCCGCCCCTGGCTATGATCCCGTCGTTTTTTTTGCGTGGAGAGCCGGCATGGCAATGGATGTGGTGGATTTCGAGATCAAGGGCGCCGAGATGCAGTTCGTCGAGGTCGAACTGGACCCGGGCGAGGCGGCCATTGGCGAGGCCGGCTCGATGATGTTCATGGACGCGGGCATCGCCATGGACACGGTGTTTGGCGACGGCTCGGCCAACCAGGGCGGCGGCTTCTTCGGCAAGCTGCTGGGGGCCGGCAAGCGCCTCGTCACGGGCGAATCGCTGTTCACGACGGTCTACACGAACAACGGCACGAGCAAGCTGCGTGTGGCCTTCGCCGCGCCCTACCCGGGCAAGATCCTGCCGATGGATCTGCGCCAGCTGGGCGGCACGCTGATCTGTCAGAAGGACGCCTTCCTGTGCGCCGCGCGCGGCGTGTCGCTGGGCATCGCCATCCAGCAGAAGCTGTCGACCGGCTTCTTCGGCGGCGAGGGCTTCATCATGCAGAAGCTCGACGGCGACGGCTTGGCCTTCGTGCACGCCGGCGGCACCGTCGTGCGCCGCACGCTGCAGCCGGGGCAGACGCTGCTGGTGGACACCGGCTGCGTGGTGGCCTACACGCCCAACGTCAGCTTCGAGATCCAGTACGTCGGCAAGATCAAGACGGCGCTGTTCGGCGGTGAGGGCTTGTTCCTGGCCAAGCTGACCGGCCCGGGTGAGATCTGGCTGCAGAGCCTGCCGTTCTCGCGCCTGGCGTCGCGCATCTTCGCGGCCGCGCCGCAGAACGGTGGCCACAAGGAAGAGGGCTCGGTTCTCGGTGGTTTTGCCGGGGCGGGGCTGCTTGGGGGCCTCCTTGGTGGCGATGACGACTGAGCGTCGCCGGTAAACTGCAGATGTGAGGGCGGCAGCTGCCGCCCTTTCTGCTTTTTGAGGACTCGGAATGTTTCGTTGCGGCTTCATGGCCCTGCTGTTGTCGGCGGGCCTTGCCAGCGCCCAGCCGGCGCGACCCCCTGTGTTTGTGCTGAATTCGCTGGATGCCGACATCGCCGTCGTCGACCCCGTCAGCTTCACCGTCATCAAGCGCATCCCGACCGGCAAGGAGCCGCATCACCTCTACCTGTCGCCCGACGAGCGGTCCCTCATCGTCGCGAATGCGCTGGGCGACACGCTGACCTTCGTCGACCCGCGCACGGCGGAAGTGCAACGCGTCGTTCGCGGCATCTCCGACCCGTATCACCTGCGCTTCTCGCCCGACATGAAGTGGCTCGTGACGGCCTCCAACCGGCTCGACCGTGTCGACCTCTACCGATGGCAGGGCAGCGTGGCCGCCGAGCCCCTGCAACTCGTCAAGCGCATCCCGGCGCCCAGGACGCCGAGCCACCTGAACATCGACACCAGGAGCACCACGCTCTACGTCAGCCTGCAGGACAGCGACGAGCTGCTGGCCATCGACTTGGCCACGCAGGCCATCAAGTGGAAGACGCCGGTGGGCAAGATGCCGGCAGACATTTACCTGACACCCGACGACAAGTTCGTGCTCATCGGCCTGACGGGGGACAAGTTCGTCGAGGTCTGGGACGTCAGCGGCGTCGCGCCGAAGCTGGCTAAGCGCATCCAGACCGGCAACGGCGCCCACTCCTTCCGCGCCTGGGGCGACAAGCGCCATGTGCTGGTGTCCAACCGCGCCGCCAACACCATCAGCAAGATCGACCTGGCCACGATGGCCGTCGTCGACCAGTTCCCCGCGCCCGCCGGGCCTGACGACATGGAGCTGCTGACCGACGGCCGCACGCTGCTCGTCACGTCGCGCTGGGCCGGCAAGCTGACGCAGATCGACACGGTCACGCGCAAGGTCGTGCGCCAGGTCAAGGTGGGCAAGTCGCCGCATGGCATCTGGACGCTGGACCACACCCCGCGTCTATGAAAGCCTGGCTCCTGGCGCTTGCGGTCACCACAGCCGTGGCGCAGCCGGCCTGCGACAAGCCGGTCTACCTCACCTTCGACACAGGCCACATGGGCGTCGCGCCGCTCATTGCGCAGACGCTCAAGAAGCACAACGCCAAGGCGACCTTCTTCCTCGCCAGCGAGCCGACGCTGACCGGCGGCACGACGCTGGACGACACCTGGGCGCCGTGGTGGCGCGAGCGCGCGGCCGAGGGCCATGACTTCGGCGCCCACACCTGGGACCACGACGTGTTCCTGGAGGACTTGCCCGATGCCGACGGCAAGGTCACGCGCTTCAAGGTGCGCACCCAGGCCGGCGTCAACCCGCCCGTCGTGCGCGAGCTGTCGGCCGAGCAGTACTGCGCCAGTCTCAAAAAGGTTGGCGACCGCTTCACGGCGATGACCGGCAAGTCGCTTGGACCCATCTTTCGCGCGCCGGCCGGCCGCACATCCGCAGCGCTGCTGAACGCCGCCAAGGCCTGCGGCTTCACGCATGTGGGCTGGGCGCGCGCCGGCTTCCTGGGCGACGAGCTGCCCAGCGGCCCGCACCCCAACGCGCAACTGCTGGACAAGGCGCTGCGCGACATCAAGGCCGGCGACATCCTCATCGCCCACCTCGGCATCTGGGAGCGCCAGGAGCCCTGGGCGCCGGCCGTGCTGGAGCCGTTGATGACCGGCCTTGAGGCGCGCGGCCTGTGCTTCGCGCCGTTGCGCGATCATCCAAGGTACGCCCTTCTGTTCAATAAACCGTGATCGACTGGATCTCCAACACCTTCGACAGCCTGCAACTGGCGCTGTACGAGAACGTCGTGCAGCCCATCGTCTTCGGCCTGGGTTTTGGCAACCTGCTGGAGGACGCGTTCGATGCGACCGGCTGGCTGCTGCTGGGGCTGCTGCAGATCGCCTTCATCCTGATCGGCATCCGCGTGCTGGAACGCCGCTGGCCCGTCGAGCCGGTGACCGACCACGCGGCCATGCATGTCGATGTTTTCTACACGCTGATCCACCGCCTGGGCCTGGTGCGCCTGGCGATGTTCTTCACCATCGACCCGTTGTGGGACAGCATGTCCAGCGAACTGCGCCTGGCCGGCCTGTCGACCTGGCAGCTCGATGGCCTGTGGCCGGGTGTAACGGACCTCGCCTGGGTCAGCCTGCTGCTTTACCTCGTTGTCTTCGACTTGGTCGGCTACTGGCTGCACCGCGCCCAGCACCAGTTCAACTGGTGGTGGGCCCTGCACAGCCTGCACCACAGCCAGCGCCAGATGACGATGTGGAGCGACAACCGCAACCATCTGCTGGACGACGTGCTGATGGGCACCGCCTTCGCGCTGCTGGCCCGCTTCATCGGCGTGGAGCCGGGGCAGTTCGTCGCCATCACCGTCATCACGCAGTTGCACGAGAGCCTGCAGCACGCCAATGCGCGCATCAGCTTCGGCGTGATCGGCGAGCGCCTGCTGGTCAGCCCGCGCTTTCATCGCCTGCACCACAGCATCGGTATCGGCCATGAATCGGGCGGGCGCGGCACGCTGGGCGGCCACAACTTCGGCGTGCTGCTGCCGGTCTGGGACCTGCTGCTGCGCACCCACAACTTCGACAACCGCTTCGACCCCACCGGTGTGCGCGACCAATTGCCCGAAGAGGGCGGCCGCGACTACGGCGAGGGCTTCTGGCACCAGCAGTGGCTGGGGCTCACGCGGCTTGTCACGTCATTCAGAAAGCCCGCTTGATGCAACTTCCGCAAGGTCGTCCTAGCCCGCAAGGCATGCAAGGTCTCGCCGACTCCTTCTGGCGCGCCGCCGCCTACTGCCTGCACCCGCGCGTCATCGGCCTATCGCTGCTGCCACTGGTCATCTGCGGTGTGCTGGTGTTCGGCTTCATGTTTTTCTTCTGGGAATCGGCAATCGCCGGCGTGCGCGCCACGCTGGAGAACTGGCTGCTCATCGAGAGCTTGCTGCGCTGGCTGGATTCCTACGGCCTGCAGGCCTTCCGCAGCGCGCTCGCGGCCATCGTCGTGCTGGCTGGCGTGCTGCCCGTCGTCATCCTGCTGAGCCTGTTGCTGGTAGCGCTGTGCATGACGCCGGCCATCGTGCGCCTGGTGGCCGAGCGGCGCTTCCCGCTGCTGGAGAAGAAGCGCGGCGGCACCTTGTTGCAGAGCGTTCTCGCCTCGCTGGGCGCCACGCTGCTGGCCCTCGTGCTCATCCTGCTGTCGATACCGCTGTGGCTGATCCCGCCGCTGGTGATGGTGCTGCCGCCGCTGATCTGGGGCTGGCTGACCTACCGCGTCTTCGGCTTCGACGTGCTGGCCGAGCACGCCTCGGCCGAGGAGCGCCGCGCGCTGCTGAAGGAGCATCGCGCGCCCATGCTGGCCATGGGCATCATCTGCGGCTACCTCGGCGCGGCACCGTCGCTGATCTGGGCCTTCAGCGCGATGGCGGTCATCCTTGCGCCCTTCCTCGTGCTGTTCGCCATCTGGCTCTACACGCTGGTGTTCGCCTTCTCCACGGCCTGGTTCACGCACTACGCGTTGGCGGCGCTGCAGGCGCGGCGAGCCGCGGAGCCGGTCGTGATATCCGAAGTCCTCCTCCCCGGAGCTTGAAATGCAAGTTGGCCTGATCATCATTGGCGACGAGATCCTGTCGGGCAAGCGCCGTGACTCGCACTTGGCCAAGTTCATCGAACTGCTGTCCGAGCGCGGCATGCAACTTGGCTGGGCCCAATACCTCAGCGACGACCGCGAGCTGTTGACGGCCCGACTGAGCGCGGCGTTTGCCAGCGGCGACCTCGTGGTCAGCTGCGGCGGCATCGGCGCCACGCCCGACGACCATACCCGCCAGTCCGCCGCCGCCGCACTCGGCCGGCCGCTGGCGCTGCATCCGGAGGCGCGCGAGCTGATCTGGCAACGCATCCAGCAGATGGCCGCCGAGCAGGGCAAGACTGTCGACGCCGACGAACCAGATAGCCTGCGCCGCCTCGAGATGGGCGTCTTCCCCGAAGGCGCCGGCATCATCCCCAACCCCTTCAACAAGATCCCCGGCTTCTTCGTCGACAACGTGCACTTCGTGCCAGGTTTCCCTGTGATGGCGCATCCGATGATGGCCTGGGTGCTGGACCGCTTCCCTGCATTGCACCGCGAGCGCGGCATCGTCGAGCGCTCGCTGATCGTGCAGGGCGCCATGGAGGCCAGCCTCACACCGTTGATGGAATCCGTAGAGGCCGAGTTCACTGGCATCAAGGTTTTCAGCCTGCCGAGCGTCGACCACCCGCAATGGGGGCGCTGCATCGAACTCGGCGTCAAGGGCGAAGAGGCAGACCTCATCGCGGCCTACGATGCGCTGAAACGGGGCGTGACCAAATTTGGTGCGTCAATCAGCACTGAACTGGTGCGATAGACGCGCCGCCGTAACTCACCCCAGAACGATAATGTTGAGAGCTGCCAAGCCGCAACCCATGTCGGTGCAAATTGGCATGCAAACTGCTTTGCTTTCTCCCGTGGCTGCGGGCGCATGAGCGCTCCGTAGCGGCAACCAACCCCTTGATCCCGTAGGAGCAATTGATGGCCAAGACCGTCGCCGATGTGATGACCCTTGTGAAGGAAAACGAAGTCAAGTTCGTTGACTTCCGCTTCACTGATACCCGTGGCAAGGAACAGCACGTCACCGTGCCGGTTTCCCATTTTGATGAAGACAAGTTCACGTCGGGCCATGCCTTCGACGGCTCCTCGATCGCCGGCTGGAAGGGCATCGAAGCATCGGACATGCTTCTCATCCCCGATCCCAACACAGCCAACATCGACCCCTTCTTCGAAGAGCCGACGCTGATCCTGACCTGCGACGTCATCGACCCGACCGATGGCAAGGCCTATGAGCGCGACCCGCGTTCGCTGGCCAAGCGCGCAGAGGCTTATCTGAAGTCCTCCGGCCTGGGCGACACCGCCTACTTCGGCCCGGAACCCGAATTCTTCGTGTTCGACAGCGTGCGCTGGGGCAACGACATGTCCGGCTCGTTCTTCAAGATCGAATCGGAAGAAGGCGCCTGGAACTCCTCCAAGGAATACGAGCACGGCAACAGCGGCTACCGCCCCACCGTCAAGGGTGGCTACTTTCCCGTGCCCCCGGTCGACAGCGGCCAGGACATGCGCTCGGAGATGTGCCTGATCCTCGAGCAGTGCGGCATCCCCGTCGAAGTTCACCACCACGAAGTGGCGAACGCCGGCCAGATGGAAATCGGCACGCGTTTCAGCTCGCTCGTCGAGCGCGCCGACTGGACGCAGCTGCAGAAGTACATCGTCGCCAACGTCGCCCATGCCTACGGCAAGACTGCGACCTTCATGCCCAAGCCCCTGGTGGGCGACAACGGCTCCGGCATGCACGTTCACCAGTCCGTCTGGAAGGATGGCAAGAACTTGTTCGCCGGTGACGGCTACGCCGGCCTGAGCGACTTCGCGCTGTACTACATCGGCGGCATCATCAAGCACGCTCGCGCGCTGAACGCCATCACCAACCCGGGTACGAACTCGTACAAGCGTCTGGTGCCCGGCTTCGAAGCTCCGGTGAAGCTGGCCTACTCGGCCAAGAACCGCTCGGCCTCGATCCGCATCCCCTACGTGGCCAACCCCAAGGGCCGCCGCGTCGAAGCGCGCTTCCCGGATCCGTCGGCCAACCCCTACCTGTGCTTCGCAGCGCTGCTGATGGCCGGTCTGGACGGCGTGGAAAACAAGATCCATCCGGGCGAAGCCGCCACGAAGGACCTGTACCACCTGCCGCCGGAAGAAGACGCGAAGATCCCGACCGTCTGCCACAGCCTCGACCAGGCCCTGGAGTATCTGGACAAGGACCGCGCCTTCCTGACCAAGGGTGGTGTGTTCACCGACAGCTACATCGACGCCTACATCGACCTGAAGATGCAGGAAGTGACCCGCTTCCGCATGGCCACTCACCCGGTCGAGTTCGACATGTACTACGCGCTGTGATGACCCGCGGCAGCCTCACCGCTGCCTTGGTCTTCCCCAGTGAAGGGGGCCGCTGCTGCGGCCCCTTTTTTACGCCGCGCTCTGATCCACAATCCCGCCATGCTGAATCGACTGCTGGCACCGCTGTTCGTCCTGGCCAGCCTGGGCGCGCAGGCGCAGGGCACGGTCTATCGCTGCCCCGGCCCACCGGTGCTCTACACCGACGCGCTTTCGTCCAAGGAGGCGCACGAGAAGGGCTGCCGCACGATCGAAGGCACGCCCATCACCGTCGTGCAATCGCCCCGGCCGCGCACGGGTGCCTCCGCATCGGCGCCGTCTGCGGAGGCTCGCGGTGCTGAAAGTCGCGTCGAGGCTGGCCAGCAGCGCGTGCGCGACGACGAGCGCCGCCGCGTGCTGCAGACCGAACTTCACCAGGCCGAGGAACGTCTCGCCAATGCCCAGCGCGAGTTCGCCACCGGCCAGGAGCGCCGCGGTGACGAGCGCAACTACCAGAAGTACCTCGACCGCATGGCCGAGCTCAAGGACAACATCGGCCGCTACGAGGCCGACGTGCAGGCCCTCAAGCGAGAGATCGCCAAACTTCCGTCCTAGGGCGCTTGGCGCCACGGGGCTTCCCACGCGCCATGACTGATACCTCCCTGTTGCCGGACGAGTTCTCCGGCCTGGACCTGCTCGCGACCATGGTCGTCGTCGTCAGCGCCGAAGGCGAATGCCTGTTCGCCAATGCCGCGTTCGAGAACGCCATGCGGCTGTCGCGCCGCGCCGTGCAGAAGTCCCAACTGCCCGACTGGTTCGACGACTCCCAGCGCCTGGTCGAAACCCTGGGTGGTGTGGCCGCCAACCAATACTCCAGCAGCCGCTTCGATGCCGTGCTGCGCCGAGGCGCCTGGGCCCATGAAGACGGCCTGCCTGTGCATGTCATCGTCTCGCAGATGGACGACGCGGACGACGGCGCACCGCGTGTGCTGGTCGAGCTCATCGAGATTGCCCAACTGGCCCGCCAGGACCGCGACGAGCGCAACCTCGATCAGGTGCAAGCCACCAAGGAGCTGACGCGCAATCTCGCCCACGAAATCAAGAACCCGCTCGGCGGCATTCGCGGCGCTGCGCAATTGCTGGCGCTGGAGCTGCAGGAGGGTGACCCGGAGCTGACCGAGTACACGCAGGTCATCATCCACGAGGTGGACCGCCTGCAAAGCCTCGTTGACCGGCTGCTCGCACCGCACCGCAAGGCCCAGGTCGTGGGTGACGTCAACATCCACGAGATCTGCGAGCGTGTCAGGGCGCTGGTGCTCATCGAGCATCCCAAGGGCCTGGACATCGCCCGCGACTACGACACCTCGCTGCCGGACTTCCGCGGTGACCGCGAGCAGTTGATCCAGATGACGCTGAACATCGTGCAGAACGCCGCACAGGTGCTCGCTTCACGCATTGCCGCCGGCGACGCGCAGATCGTGCTGCGCACGCGTGTGGCCCGGCAAGTAACCGTTGGCAAGCAACGTTGGCGCTTGGCACTGGAATTGCATATTGAGGACAACGGTCCCGGCGTTCCCGCCGAGATCCGGGATCGCATCTTCTTCCCCCTGGTCTCGGGGCGGGACGGCGGCTCGGGCCTCGGACTCACGCTTGCACAGACGATTGCGCAGCAACATCAGGGCATGATCGATTGTGAAAGCGAGCCGGGCCTGACGAATTTCCGAATCACGCTGCCGCTGCCCTAACTCACAAGGTGAGGGGCGCGGCTGAGGAACCGCATGAAATCCATCTGGGTTGTTGACGACGACCACTCGATCCGCTTCGTGCTCGAGAAGGCCCTGGCCCGCGAGGGGCTGCCGGTGCGCAGCTTCAGCAATGCGCGCGACATGCTCGCTGCGCTGGAAGACGATTCACCGCAGGTGCTCGTCTCCGACATCCGCATGCCGGGTGGCTCTGGGCTGGAGCTGCTGGCCAAGGTCAAGGCCAAGCTGCCGGCCCTGCCCGTCATCATCATGACGGCCTACTCCGACCTGGACAGTGCCGTGTCGGCCTTCCAGGGCGGCGCGTTCGAGTACCTTCCCAAGCCCTTCGACCTGCCCCGTGCCGTGGAGTTGATCCGCCGTGCGCAGGAAGAGAGCCAGCGCGAAGCCGGCGAACAGGAAGCCTCCGCGCAAGTGCCCGAGATGCTCGGCCAGGCGCCGGCCATGCAGGACGTCTTCCGTGCGATTGGCCGGTTATCGCAGAGCAACGTCACCGTGATGATCACGGG
The DNA here is from genome assembly GCF_039929605.1 of Roseateles sp. Classification (GTDB taxonomy): domain Bacteria; phylum Pseudomonadota; class Gammaproteobacteria; order Burkholderiales; family Burkholderiaceae_C; genus Pelomonas. Next base: position 9,906 of record NZ_JBDSQX010000117.1, on the reverse strand, counting down.
CGAGAGCGGCTCGGGCAAGGAGCTGGTGGCGCGCGCGCTGCACAAGCACAGCCCGCGCGGCGAAGGGCCCTTCGTGGCCATCAACACGGCGGCCATCCCGAAGGATTTGCTGGAGAGCGAACTCTTCGGCCACGAGCGCGGCGCCTTCACCGGCGCGCAAGCCTCACGTCGCGGCCGCTTCGAGCAGGCCGACGGTGGCACGCTCTTTCTCGATGAAATTGGCGACATGCCCTTCGAACTGCAGACGCGGCTGCTGCGCGTGCTGTCCGACGGCCAGTTCTACCGCGTCGGCGGCCACAGCCCGATGCGCAGCAATGTGCGCGTCATCGCCGCCACCCACCAGAACCTGGAAGAGCGCGTGCGCCAGGGCGTGTTCCGCGAGGACTTGTTCCACCGTCTCAACGTCATCCGCCTGCGCCTGCCGCCGCTGCGCGAACGCAAGGAAGACGTGGCCTCGCTGGCCCGCCACTTCCTGCAACGCAGCGCCACCGAGCTGGGTGTCGAGCCCAAGCGCCTGAGCGACGCGGCGCTGGTCGTGCTGACCAACTTCGAGTTCCCCGGCAACGTTCGCCAGTTGGAGAACATCTGTCACTGGCTCAGCGTCATGGCGCCCAGCCAGACCGTCGAGCCCAAGGACCTGCCTGACGAAATCCAGCCCGGCTACGTCGCCGCGCCGTCGCTGGGCCAGTCCACCAATGCGCAGTCCCAGGCGGCTGCTGCCGCTGCGGCACCCGTCGCTGCTGCTGCACCCCCCAGCACCAGCAGCGGCGAAGGCTGGCTGGCCGACATGGCCACCGATGCCCGCACCCGCCTGCTCGCCGGTGAACCCGACGTGTGGGACGCGCTGACCAAGCGCTTCGAGGCTCAGCTCATCCTGACCGCACTCGACATCACCCGCGGCCGCCGCATCGAGGCCGCGCAGAAGCTCGGCATCGGGCGGAACACGATCACGCGGAAGATTCAGGAGTTGGGGTTGGATGTGTGAGGCCCTGAGCGTCCGGACTTGTACCTTAGAACCGCCTCTTGCACGCCCTCTTCGGATTGAAGCCCAAGCAGTCTTGGCAGCTCAAGCCCAGAGGCGATGAGGACAGCGTCAGCCAACTCTAGGAACTCCTCAATCTCAACTTCAGTGAAGTTTGGACCGATAAAGTCCGAACCGATATGCCTGACAACTTGAAGAGCTCCGGTGTGGGCATAGCTGTTCAGCGGCTGCATTACCTGATTGTGCAGACGTTCCAACGTCTCAATGTACTCACCGTCATCGTGGGAACGCAGCTGACGTAGCGCTTTGGATGGTTCTGGACGATAGCGGTCTTCCTCAAACTTCTTGAGGTGATGCTCGTCAGCGGCATACGTGAGCCATAGGCCATTCACACAGCCCTCATACATCGACCGCAACAGAGCAGCTGCGGAGCCATGGAGACCGTTGTCGACAAGTATGGTGATGGCGCAATGGTGTTGAAACGCTACGCTGTGGCTGGCAAGGGCCAAAGTGGCGCGTCGATCGTTCGGTGCTGCACCTGCACCTGCAACGACATCCAAATCGCTTCGAAGGCGGTTTGAGCATTGGAGAGCTAAGACCATTGACGAACTCATCAGGCTCTTACGACTGCGGCTATTGCTGTTCGTATGTGTTGGCATAAAAGTCATCCCAATACCGATGCGCGCGTGGCCAATTGGGATATGCCCGTCTCACCAATGTCATAGCACTCTGCAACGCCGTAAATGATTCCTCCGCATTCTTCGAGTCTCTGATCTTGCCCGCGCGTTCGAGTGCCATGATTGCGTGAATTAGCGCCTCAGTGAACCTGCCTTCAGCCTCTTTGCCCTTGTCCTTTCCGAAAAAGGACCGCTTGCCAAAATCGTCGAACGCCTTTTCAGCGGCCATTACCAAATCAAGTAGTTGCTTCGTCGAAGCTCCGTACACGTTTTTTAGGACGAGTTCTGCGGTGCGATCAGTCATTGGCGCCTCGTAGCCCATAGGTTGATGGGGCAAGCAAGCGAACCCCAACATCAGTTGTCGGAACTCAGTGCGTTCAATCAGACAACATAATCAAACCGGCTGCGCGGTGAACTTCACCCCCAGTGCGCGCGCCACCTTCATGACCGTCTCAAAGCGAGGCTTGGCGCCCGGCGCGAGCGCCTTGTAGAGGCTTTCGCGGCCCAGCCCCGCGTCCTTGGCCACCTGCGCCATACCCTTGGCGCGTGCCACGTCGCTCAGGGCGAGCAGCAGCAAGTCGGGATCGTCAGCTTCAAGCACGGCGGTCATGTACTCGGCGATGGCCGCGTCGTCGTCAAGGTAGCGCGCGGCATCGAAGGCGACGAGCTTCAGCGGTGCTTTGGTCTTGGTCATAGATCGTCTCCGAGTTCAGAGGCCAGCTTCAAGGCGTGGCGGATGTCGCGTTTCTGCGTGGACTTCTCTCCCGCGTTCAGCATCACGACGATGACTCGACCGCGGCGCACGAAATACAGCCGGTAGCCAGGCCCGTAATGCACTCGCATTTCGGACAGCTCGCCTTCAATCGGCTGCCAGTCGCCGAGGCTTCCCGCTTCTGCCTGCCGCAGCCGGGCCGCGATGCGTATCTGAGCCCGCTTGTCCTTCAGGGCGTCGAGCCACTCGACGAATCCCTCGGTCAGACGGACGGTGAACATGCCTCGAATGTATCCGTATGGATACGGAAGTCAAGCTCAGGGTTCGGCGGTTTGAGAAATGGCGTGAGGCGCCGCCGGTCGTCCTCAACGGCCGCTCATGCGCAACCCCAGCAGCACCACCGTCGCCACCCCAAACACCAACGTCAGCCCCCGCCAGAACAGCAGCGGATGCCGTTCCTGCAGCGGCGTCCGGTCCCGCCTCATGAACTCCGGCCCCGGCGCATGCAGGTCGTGCAGGAACTCCGACAGCGCCTGCTGCCGCCGCGCTGCCTGCGGCTGCAGCGCCTTCCTCAGCACGCGGTCCAGCCACTCCGGCAAGTCCGCCCGGCGCGTGCGCAGCGGCACGTACTGCAGCTTGTGCAGGTCGCGGTCGCCGCGCACCTGCGGCACCTGCAGGCCGTAGGGCAGGGCGCCGGTCAGCATCTGGTAGATCAGCACGGCCAGCGAGAACAGCTCGCCCACGGGGGAACCGCCATCGCCGGTGAAGTATTCCGGCGCCGTGTACTGCAGCGTGCCGGCCAGCTCCAGCGCGCGGGCGTCACCCAGGCCTTCTCTGAGGCCGGCCACATGGGCCGAGGCGAGGTCGATGAGGATGACGGTGCCCTGGCGGTTGATCATCAGGTTCTCGGGCCGCAGGTCCTGGTGCAGCATCTCCTTGCGGTGCAGGGCCTGCAGCCCGCGGGCGATCTGGTCGGCGATGCCGCGCACCTCGTCCAGCCCGGGGCGAGGGTGGTCGGTCATCCACTGCGCCAGCGTCTGGCCGTGGATGAACTCGACGGCGGTGAAGAGGTGCTCGCGCTTGCGCTCGGGCGGCGCGGCCTTGATGACGTGCGGGCTGTCGACGCGACGGGCCACCCATTCCTCGCTGGCGAAGCGGTCCAGCTCGCGCGCATTGCCAGCCAGGTCGGCCGTGGGCAGCTTGAGGGCCCATTCGCGCCCGTCGGCGTCCACAGCCAGCACGACCTGGCTGCGCGCCGTCTGCTGCAGTTCGCGCACGACGCGGTAGCCCTCGAATTCCTGGCGTGGCGACAGGTGTGGCGGCAGCCGCAGGCCCTCTCGGTTGACCGGCGCTGCGGTCTGGGTGGGCAGGGACTCGACCCGTGCCAGCATGACGGTGACGTTGTCATCGCTGCCACGGGCCAGCGCTGCGGCTACCAGCGCTTGCGCCGCGGCCTGCATGTCGCTGCCGTGCTGGGCCAGCGTCGCCTGCATGACGGCCGCGTCGAGGAACTCGTAGGCGCCGTCGGTGGCAAGCAGGAAGGTCTCGCCCACCTCGGTGGCCCAGCTGGCGTAGTCGATGTCCAGCCGCGCGGTCACGCCTAAAGCGCGGCCGAGGTAGGTCTGGCCGCCGTAGAGGCGTACGCGGTGGTCCTGGCTCAGCTGCTCCAGCGCGCCGGCATGCACGCGGTAGACGCGCGTGTCGCCGACGTGCAGCAGGTGCACCTCGCGGCCCTTGAAGACGAGGGCGCTGAAGGTGCAGACATGACCGCGGTCCTTGTCGAAGCGGCCTTCGCCGCGCTGCGTCTCGGCGTGCAGCCAGGCGTTGGTGGCGGCCAGCACGCACTGCGCGGCGCGGCGCACCGTCCAGGCTTCGGAGGTGCCGTAGTAGTCCTCCAGGAAGCCGCGCACGGCGGCGGCGCTGGCGACCTGGCTGACGGGGCTGCTGCTGATGCCGTCGGCGACGGCCAGCGCGATGCCGCGTGAGCGGCGCTGTGCATCGGTGGGCTGCGCAACGCCGTGGAAGTCCTGGTTCAGTGGCTTGCGGCCGGCCTCGGAATGCTGGCCGACGGCAAGCCGCAGGCTCACTTGACGAGCACCCGCTTCGGTGCGGTCTTGTAGTGCGTCGAGTACAGCGTCAGGCCCACAAAGGTCAGGCCGCCGACGAGGTTGCCGACGACGGTGGGGATTTCGTTCCAGATGAAGTAGTCCATCAGCGTGAAGTTGCCGCCCAGCATCAGGCCCGAGGGGAACAGGAACATGTTGACGATGCTGTGCTCGAAGCCCATGTAGAAGAAGACCATCACCGGCATCCACATGCCGATGGCCTTGCCTGACACCGAGGTCGACATCATCGCCGCGACCACGCCGGTCGAGACCATCCAGTTGCACATCACGCCGCGGATGAAGAGGGTCAGCATGCCGGCGGCGCCGTGGGCCGCGTAGCCCACCGTGCGGCCTTCGCCGATGTGGCCGATCTTCACGCCTACCGCGTTGGGCGCCTCGCTGAAGCCGAAGGTGAAGATGATGGCCATGAAGACAGCCACCGTCAGCGCGCCGGCAAAGTTGCCGAAGAACACCAGCGTCCAGTTGCGAAAGCACCCGCCCCAGGTGGCGCCGGGGCGCTTGTCCAGCACGGCCAGCGGCACGAGCGTGAACACGCCGGTCAGCAGGTCGAAGCCCATCAGGTAGAGCAGGATGAAGCCGACCGGGAACAGCATCGCGCCGACCAGCGCATTGCCGGTGTTGACGGTGACCGTCACGGCGAAGGCCGCAGCCAGGGCCAGGATGGCGCCCGCCATGTAGGAGCGGATCAGCGTGTCTCGGGTGGACATCAGCAACTTGGATTCACCGGCGTCCACCATCTTGGTGACGAATTCGGTCGGGACGACGTAGGCCATGAGGGTTGTCTCTCTTCAGTGGTGAGGGGCGAATCAGTTCAGCGCAACGAGCACGCGGCCGTCCTGCACCTGGACGGCATGGGCGCGCACCGATTGCTCGGGCGCCTCCAGGCATTCGCCGGTGTTGAGGTCGAAATGGTTCTTGTAGAGCGGCGAGGCGACGACGATGCGGTCGCCCAGGTTGCCTACCAGGCCGCGCGACAGCACGCTGGCGCCGGAGCGCGGGTCGATGTTGTCGATGGCGTGAAAGCGGTCACTGCCGACACGGAAGACGGCCACGTGGCGGCCGTCCACCAGCGCAGCGACGCCGGTGTTGGGAAGGATGTCGTCAACCGCGCAGATGGAAGTGAAGTTCATGTCGTTGGCTCCTTGATCAGGCGGTAGCTTCTTCTTGGGGTTCATCAATGCGCTCTTCTGGGCGCGCGGGGCGGATCTGGCCGCGCTCTTCAATGAAGATGATTCGCTCGTCTGGCTTGTCGCTGTTGACGAAGGAGCGGAAGCGCTGGCGCACCTCGGGCGTCTCGATGGCCGTCTTCCATTCGCATTGATAGCTGTCAACGACGGCCTGCATCTGCGCTTCCAATTCGGCGCCCAGACCCAGGCTGTCGTTGATGACCACTTCTTTCAGGTAGCCCAGGCCGCCTTCGAGGTTGTCGCGCCAGGTGCTGGTGCGCTGCAGGCGGTCGGCCGTGCGCACGTAGAACATCAGGAAGCGGTCGATGAACTTGAGCAGGTCGGCCTTGGAGAGATCGCTGGCGATCAGCTCGGCGTGGCGCGGTTTCATGCCGCCATTGCCGCAGACGTAGAGGTTCCAGCCCTTTTCCGTGGCGATGATGCCGACGTCCTTGCCCTGCGCCTCAGCGCATTCGCGCGTGCAGCCGGAGACGCCAAACTTGATCTTGTGCGGCGCGCGCAGGCCCTTGTAGCGGTTCTCGATTTCCACGGCCAGGCCGACCGAGTCGTCCACGCCGTAGCGGCACCAAGTGCTGCCCACGCAGCTTTTCACAGTGCGAAGAGACTTGCCGTATGCATGACCGCTCTCGAAGCCGGCGGCGATCAGCTCTTCCCAGATCAGCGGCAGCTGCTCGACCCGCGCACCAAACATGTCCACGCGCTGGCCACCGGTGATCTTGGTGTACAGGCCATATTTCTTGGCGATCTGGCCCACGGCGATGAGCCCGTCGGGCGTGACTTCGCCGCCCGTCATGCGCGGCACGACGGAGTAGCTGCCGTCCTTCTGGATGTTGCCGAGGTAGTAGTCGTTGCTGTCCTGCAGCGCGGCCAGCTTGGGCTCCAGCACGAACTCGTTCCAGCACGACGCGAAGATGCTCGCCGCCGTGGGCTTGCAGATGTCGCAGCCCAGGCCGGTACCGTGCTTGGCCAGCAGATCGCTGAAGGTCTTGACGCCGCCCACGCGCACCAGGTGGTAAAGCTCCTGGCGCGAATGCGGAAAATGCTCGCAGAGGTGGTTGTTGACCGCCATGCCCAGCTTGGCCATCTCGAACTTCATCACCTGCGTGACCAGCGGCACGCAGCCGCCGCAGGTGGCGCCGGCCTTGGTGCAGGCCTTGAGCGCGCCCATGGTGGTGGCACCGTCGGCCACGGCCGCGCAGATCTGGCCCTTGGTGACGTTGTTGCAGGAGCAGAGCTGGGCACTGTCGGGCAGCGCGTCGGGGCCGATGCCCGCAAAGGCTTTGCCATCGCTGCTGGGCAGGATCAGGAACTCGGGTTCGGCCGGCAGCTTGATGCCGTTGAGCTGCATCTGCTGCAGCGTGCCGTATTCGGCCGCATCGCCCACCAGCACGGCGCCCAGCAGGAACTGGCCGTCCTCGCTGACGACGATCTTCTTGTAGATCTGCTTGCGCTCGTCCACGTACTGGTAGCTGCGGCAGTTGGGCGTCTTGCCGTGGGCATCACCGACGCTGGCCACGTCCACGCCCATCAGCTTGAGCTTGGTGCTGAGGTCGGCGCCGGGGAAGGCGGCTTCAGCGTCACCCGTGATGTGGCGGGCGGCCACGCGGGCCATCTCGTAGCCGGGGGCGACGAGGCCGTAGGTCATCTCGTTCCAGGCCGCGACCTCGCCGATGGCGTAGACGTTGCGGTCGCTGGTGCGGCAGTGGTCGTCGATGACGACGCCGCCGCGCGGGCCGATAGCCAGCACGCACTGGCGGGGCAGTTCGTCACGCGGGCGGATGCCGGCGGAGAACACGATCATGTCGGTCTCCAGCCAGGTGCCGTCGGCAAACACCATGCGGTGGCGCGCCATCGCGCCGTCGGTGATCTCCAGCGTGTTGCGGCCGGTGTGGACCTGCACGCCGAGGTCTTCGATCTTCTTGCGCAGCACGCCGCCGCCGCCCTCGTCGATCTGCACGGCCATCAGGCGCGGTGCGAACTCGACGACGTGCGTCTGCAGGCCCATGTCGCGCAGCGCCTTGGCGCATTCCAGGCCCAGCAGGCCGCCACCGATGACGACGCCGGTCTTGGACACGGCGCCGCTGGCCTTCATGCCCTCCAGGTCCTCGATGGTGCGGTAGACGTGGCAGTGCGGGCGGTCGCGTCCGGGCACCGAGGGCACGAAGGGGTAGGAGCCGGTGGCCAGCACCAGCTTGTCGTAGTGCACGACCTCGCCGTCGGCCAACGTGATGGTTTGGTCGCGCCGCTCGATGGCGGCGGCCTTGGCGGCCAGGCGCAGCTTGAAGCCGCTTTTCTCGAAGAAGCCCTCGGGAACGAGCGACAAGTCCTCGGCCGACTTGCCCGAGAAGAACTCGGACAGGTGCACGCGGTCGTAGGCCGGGCGCGGCTCCTCGCACAGCACCGTCACCTGCACGTCTGGGGCGGCGTGCCCTTCAGCGAGGGATTCGAGAAATTTCTGACCCACCATTCCGTGGCCGATGAGGACGATGTGCATGGACTGCCTTGCGAAGCAGGCGTCGCCGGGAGGCTGCGGTAGGCCAATCGGTAACGCCAATAAAAAAGGCCCCGCAAGCAGCTGGCTGCTCGGTCGGGGCCGGTCGTATGGGAGTCGCCACCGTTGGCGAAGGTTCCCAAGTGGCCAGCGTGTGCTCGACCTCTCAGACTCTTCTTCGCAAGAGGCATGCCTGCGCCTAGCCAGGTGCCATTCGGGTGTTTGACCCGCCCCAGACCGGTGGCAAGCACTGGCACGGTGCAATCAAATGCACCGCAGCGGGGCAATCAGCCCCGTCAGCGGGCCGGGCGGTCCAGCATGACTTCCAAGCCTTGCGCGTTCAGCTCGGCGTCCATGGCCAGCCAGTCGGCCGCCTCGGCACCGGCCGGGTGCCCGTGCGCATGCAATCGCGCCAGATAGCCGTCTAACAGTGCAGCCTTGAGCTGCTCGTGCCGGTCGGGTGCCGACCGAACTGACTCGGCCAGCGCGACCATCTCGTCCACCTGCTCCAGCATCACGGCTGCCAGGCGCCGTACCTCGTCCACGCTGCCGCCGACGCGGCCGTAGTGCGTCACCTGCATGGCCAGCGGCTCGGCGGCCAGCAGGCGAGTCACCGTCGCCTTCAGCGCCTCGGGCTCGAACTGCACCGGCGTGCTGGTCGGCAGGATCCACGCGCGGCCGTCCACGTCGAAAGCGCGGTAGGACAGGCCGAAGGTGTCGCCGGTGAACCAACTGCGGCTGCGCTCGTCCCAGATGGCGTGGTGATGGCGTGCATGGCCGGGGCTGTCGACGAGCCGCAGCGGCCGGCCGGCGAGGTGGATGACCTGCTCGTCATGCGAGGCCTCGGCGCGCTCGGCCGGCACCGGCACCAGTTTGCCGTAGCTGCGCCGCATCTCCTCGTCGCCGTAGACGGCCAAGGCGCCCAGCCACAGCGCCTTGGGGTCGACCATGTGGCGCAGGCCACGCGGGTGCACCAGCGCGCGGGCGTGTGGCAGGGCCTGCATCAGCAGGCCGACGCCGCCGGCATGGTCCAGATGAACGTGGGTCGGGATGACCCAGTCGACCGCTTCTGTCGTCAACCCCAGTGCGGTGAGCGCCGCCAGCAAGCGTGGCACGGCGTGGTTGGTGCCGGTGTCGACGAAGGCGGCGCGGCCGTCCTCCACCATCAGGTAGGCCGCGTCGAAGCGCGGGCGCTGGAAGCCGGTGTCGATGGCGTAGATGCCTTGGCCGAGGTCGTCGATGAAATCAAGCATGGGAGTGAAGCGAGGGACTCGCTTCCTAGAATCGGCGCTCACGATAGCCGAAGGAGCCCGCGTGGCCGTTCACGAGATTCTGAAGATGGGCGACCCGCGCCTGCTGCGCGTGGCCCAGCCGGTCACCGAGTTCGGTGCGCCGGCACTGAAGGCGTTGATCGCTGACATGTTCGAGACGATGGCCGCCGCCAACGGCGCGGGCCTGGCAGCGCCGCAGATTGGCGTGGACCTGCGCCTCGTCATCTTTGGCTACACCAACAGCGTGCGCTACCCCGACGCGCCGCCGGTGCCGCCCACCGTGCTCATCAACCCGGTCATCGAGGTGCTGGACGGCGGCCGCACCGAGGGCTGGGAGGGCTGCCTGTCGGTGCCTGGCCTGCGCGGCGTCGTCGAGCGCGACGAGCGCATCCGCTACACGGGCGTTGACGCCGAGGGTCACCCGATTGACCGCATCGCCGACGGCTTTCACGCCCGCCTC
>NZ_JBDSQX010000116.1:0-20813 GCF_039929605.1 Roseateles sp. | reverse complement strand
CTTGGACCCCGAGCCCAGCGCCAGCAACGCGCCATGCGGGCAAGCTGCAAACGGCGGCAACTGCGCCAGCGCCTCCAGGTCCGGCTTGGCGGCCTTGCGCGCCTTGGGCTTGTCGGGCAGCTCGCCGATGAAGAGACGGTGCAGCGTGCCGGGGCTGTCGCTCGCCGCGTCAAAGACGGCCAGCGTGTGCTCGTCATCGGCAACGACGAACAGTCGCTGGCCAATCTGCACCAAGCTGCTGGCGGCGCTGAGGTGGCCCAGAGCGGCATCTGTGTCGACGGACAGGGTTCGGACGACTCGTACCTCAGCATGGTGAAGCTCCCGGTAAGCGTGCGGCCGATGCTAGCGGGCGCTGGGAGAGCGGCGAGGACCGCTGAGTAGCAGGCGCCCGAACCAGCGTGAATCAATCGACGACATGTCGGCTCGATTACGGTGGCATCGGAGGGCGATCAAGCGTCAAAATGCCAATCGAAGAAACTGCCAAACTCACAGGGAAAAATAATGATTTTTGAAGCAATGCCCGAGCAGGTATCTAGACTCACTAGTTTGCAGTTGGTGCAGCTAATGAAGCGCCTGCTACTTGCTGAATGCAGACTAGTTGGCATTCCACTTCGCGCGACTTCAGTTCCTCTACAAATTACGATATCTGATGGCGGTGAGGACGGAAGGGTCGAGTGGACTGGCGGCGTCAAATCAACAAGCTATTTGCCTTCGAGATTCTCAGCATTCCAGGCGAAAGCGCAAAATTTGACAGCGCAAATCGTCAAGGATGAAATTTCAAAAACAGACAAGAAAACCGGAAAACGTACTCTAAACAACGCCATGAGGGAGGTGATACGACACAAGGGAGCATATATTATCTTCTGCTCATATGCTTTCACCGAACAGAAGATCGACGCACTCCGCGAAGCACTTTTGACTTCCGTGCGTGACTGCAACTGCAGCTTGCCGCGATTATGCGCAGTCGAGATATACGATGCCAATCGAATCGCCGATTGGATTAACCAGCATTCATCCGCGGCAGCGTGGATGGCTGAAATTCAGCGCGGACGATCTGTTGCAGGGTTCCTTTCTCAGGACGGATGGGCGCTGGCGCAAGAGATCTATGCGGTGCCGTGGGTAGATGATGCTTCGCCACGATATGTATTAGAAGGAATTGATTCCCCTGATGCAGGGACAGGCCGAACTGCCGGTGATTTTTGGAATTTTTCCCAGTTGTCCGAGTTTGCTTTGAAGTTCTTGGGCGGCGAGAAAACGGCACTTCGAATCGCTGGTCCATCAGGGTATGGCAAGACCCGATTTTCTTACGAGCTATTCAATCACCGGACGCAAATCGCCGATGCAATTGACAGCGCGGCGCTGCTCTATGCCGACTTGGCGGTTGTCGGCGAGGAGATTATGAAGCTGGCGCTAGAGATCGCTGATTCGGGCTCGCCGACGATCTTGATCGCCGATGAGTGTTCCGATGATGCCCATGGGCGACTGGCTTCTATAGCCCGCAGAGCAAACTCGAAACTTCGGATTGTCAGTATTGATGTTGAAACAAGCGTCGCGCCAGCGGACGACACATTGGTTCTACGTCTGGCACCGGCATCGGGCACAGCAATAAGCCAGATTGCTCGTAGCGTATATCCTAATTTGACGGACACAGACGCACGACTTGTCGAACAGTTAGCTAGGGGATTTCCTCGGATGGCGATCCTTGCCGCACAGCAGGGTGGTGTTGGGAGGAAAGCAGTACGTTCCGCAGAGCAGCTAATTGACAGGATCGTTTGGGGCCGCCGATCAATAGATGCCGAGTCGCTTCGTGCTCTTGAGAGCCTTAGCTTATTTGAATGGGTTGGAATAAAGGGACAAGCTGTCGCGGAAGCAGCGCTAATAGCCGAAAATTTTGCTCGAATGTCACATGACGCTTTCATCGAGCGCATTCTCTCGTTCTCGGGGCGAGGGGTGCTAGTCCAAAGGGGTGACTATATTCAGGTGTCACCCGTTCCACTTGCCGCCGCCCTAGCTACGCGACGACTGGCACTGCTTGTCGATCAACGCCTTGTATCGTTTTTTGACCTGGCTACCGAACGCTTGCAACGCAGTCTGCTAGGACGCTTGAAGTGGCTAGATAACACAGCGCAGGCCAAGGAATTCGCGCGTACCATGTTGCACACTGATCGAATGGGGAATATCGCAGCACTGCAATCTGATTTCGGCGGGGCATGCCTTGACAAATTTGTGCACGTTGACCCCGATTTAACAATGTCCACGATTCAACGTGTTTTCGGCGGCCTGGACAAGGATGGTCTGAAAAAGCTTGGCAGCGGTCGCCGAAGTTTAGTTTGGGCACTCGAAAAGCTTTCTTTTCGAAGAGAGAGTTTTGACAGCGCCGCAACCCTGTTGAGAAGACTTGCTGCCGCAGAAACAGAACGTCGAATTTCCAACAATGCAACCGGCCAGTTTCAACAACTCTTTCAGCTCCATTTGTCCGGAACTGAAGCATTACCTGACGCACGATTACTCGTCCTTGATGAGGGACTTGAATCCACAGACCCCGAAGAGCAAAGTGTGTGCCTAGGCGCGCTCGACAGGATGCTGAAGACACATCATTTCACAAGAGTTGGGGGTGCGGAAGAAATTGGTAGTGCCGAACGACTCGAAGATTGGACGCCGCAGACCCTAGACGAAATATGGAATTTCCATCGAGCAGCCATTTCTCGACTCACTTCTCTTGCCATTAGCAGCGATCCGATGAATGTTCGGGCAATGACAATATTGGCAAGCCACGTTCGGGGACTATTAAGTAATTTTCCATTTACAGAACTCAAGTTGACGATCTCCCAAGTTATTGGCGCACACGGGACTTGGCCAGAGGTGATTCAAGAAGTCAATGAATGGCTATATTTCGATAGAGACGAAGTGCCTGCGTCACTTGGGCTGGAGATAAGGGAGTATTTTGACGAATTATTACCCAGCGATCCCATAGAATTGGCAGCTCTATATGCAAGCGGATGGGAGACCGATTTTCATGATCCCGATCATCCCTACGACGCTCAAGATTCCAATCTCGACTTCGAGTACAGCACTCGCCAACTGCAGACATTGGCCGAAAAAATTACTACGACAGAGCCGTTGCCAACAAGGCAAATAGTCGAAAGATTCGCCTCCTCCCACACAAATAACTTATTCGCATTTGCCCAGCGGTTAGCTGAACGCGCCGCCGACCCCATCTATATTTTCGCGCAGGCACTTGCCTTTGTTAAGGAGAATCAAACTGAGGCAAATATGCAGCTTTTCGGTGGAATTTTCTCTGGATGTGATCGGCGAGACCCAAGGCTAGCTCGCGAGTGCCTCGGGCTAGCGCTGAAATCGGATCAGCTGAAGCGGAATGTCATCGCGATCATTGGTGCGGGGGAATTGCAAGCTGCCGACATAGCAATGGTCGCTTCCCTGATCCGCGCCGGTGATATTGAACCGGGCCGCTGCGCACCGCTATCGTACGGTCGGGGCATGGATCACCTCCCTTCCGATGCGATTGCTCCGCTCTTGGAGGCACTCGTGTCGCGCGGTCGAGAGGGGCTGTGGTCGGTGCTAGACATCATGGTGATGCTTCTGCACGGAGACAAAGTCGCTCGACCAGAACTGGCCCGAATTCTTCGGTCGGCAATGCTTGCCCCGGACCTGTTCGACGAACCGGTTCAAACCATGGACGGGCACAACCTCGAAATGCTCATATCGGCGCTGGTTCGGAGGGGGCTAGTGGATGCTCCATTCTGCAAAGCACTGGTGAAGCAATTGCTCAGCATCTGCGCAAAGAAGCATCAAAACGCATTTCACAGTCTCGATGGCTCGGTTCAGAACGGATTACTTTCGCTGGCAAAAATCCATCCGAACGAAGTATGGGCGGGAGTGGCTAAACTTATGCTGAGCAAGGACTGGTATGTGCAAAGCCGACTGTGCAGATTGATAGCCCCTCCGCTCTCTGACCATATCAAGCCAGGGATTCTTTTTGCAATTCCCGCAAATATCTATCTTGAATGGGTGCGCGAAGAGCCTGAGATACGCGCCCGACTGATTGCGCCCTGGCTGCCAATTTGCACCCAGAAACCGAGCGATGGTCCGCTCGATTGGCATCCGGACACCAAAGCGTTTGTCGAAGAGTTTTTTTCTGCCGACGGAGTGCTCGGCGAAATCGCGGCAAGACTGCACCCGAGATCTTGGTGGGGATCAGTGTCATTCCACCTCCAGCCAATGATCGAACTCCTGGCACGGTGGCGGACTCATCCCCAAGCCGAGATTCGAAGGTTCGCCACATCGCAGATCGAGCGATTCACTTCTGAAGGACAGGAAGCCGACAGGAGGGAGGAAGAGGACGAAGTGCGGCTCACCTAAGCCGATTGAGGCACATTTCCGCGGGGCACGAGGGTCAGGTCTCGAATTTAAACCCCTGCACGTTCAAAAACTGCACCACTCCCCAACTCCAGCACATAACGATAAACATCCCGATCCGACCCCGCCGCATCCAGCGTGAACCCGCCATTCACCGCCAGATCCCGCATGCCCTTGTTCTCGCGCAGCACCAGCGCCACCAGCCGCTGCGTGCCGTGGCCTTGCAGGTAGGCCACCATCTTGTCGAGCAACCGCTGGCCCAGGCCGTGCCCTTGCAGCTCGGCGGTCAGGATGATGGCGAACTCGGCCTCGATGTTGTCGGGGTCGGCCACCGCACGGACGACGCCGAGGGTGCGCAGTGCGCCGTCGGGCTGCGCTTCCAGCACGACGAAGGCCATCTCGCGGTCGTAGTCGATCTGCACCAGGCGGGCCAGCTCGCTGCGCGGCAGCTCGCGGCGGGTGGTGAAGAAGCGCAGGCGGATGTCCTCGGGTGCCAGCTGCGCGGCAAAGGCGAGGTGCCGGGCTTCGTCCTCGGGCCGGATGGGGCGCACCAACAGTTGCCGGCCCTGCCAGGCCCAGGTCTCGGCCAGCTCGGCCGGGTAAGGCGGGATGGCGAAGCGCGCCGTGCCCGCTCGGGCTGCGGGCAGGACACGCAGGCGGGCGTCCAGCGCGATGACGCCGTCGCTGTCGGCCAGCAGCGGGTTGATGTCCAACTCGGCCAACTCGGGCAGGTCGGCCAGCATCTGCGAGACGAGCACGAGCACGTCGCAGATGGAGTCCATGTGCGCGGGCGCATGGTCGCGGTAGCCGGCGAGCAGCCGGGCCACGCGGGTGCCGGCCACCAGCTCGCGCGCCAGCACGCGGTTCAGCGGCGGCAGGCCGATGGCGCGGTCTGCCATCACCTCCACCGCCGTGCCGCCCTGGCCGAACAGGATGACCGGGCCGAACACCGGGTCCACGCTCGCGCCGACGATCAGCTCCTGCGCATGCGGGCGGCGCACCATGGCCTGCACGGTGAAGCCGGTGATGCGTGCTGACGGCTTGACCGAGCGGACACGCGCCAGCATCTGATCGGCAGCCGTGCGCAGGGCTGCTTCGTCCGCCAGCGCCAGCACGACGCCGCCCACATCGGACTTGTGGCTGATGTCGGGCGACAGGATCTTCAGCGCGACGGGGTAGCCGACGGTGGCTGCGGCTGCGACCGCTTCGTCTGCCGAGGCGCCGACGGCGACCGTCGGCACAACCGGGATGCCGTAGGCCTGCAGCACGGCCTTGGCCTCCAGCTCGTCGAGCATGTCGCGGCCATCGGCGAGTGCCGCCTCGACGACGGCGCGCGCCGCTGCACGGTCGGCCGGCCCGGCCTCGCTGGCGGTGGGCGCCTCGGTGAGCAGCGCCTGGTTGCTGGCGTAGCGGGCGAGCATGGAGAACGCGCGCACGGCTTCCTCGGGCGTGTCGTAGCCGGGCACGCCTGCGGCTTCAAACGTGCGCCGCGCCTCGGCCACACCGGCGTCGCCCAGCCAGCAGCTCATCAGCCGGCCGGCAGCCTCGCGCGCCAGCGGGGCGCAGGCCAGCGCGATGTCCTCGCTGCGCACGATGGCCGTGGGCGCGTGCATGAACAGCACGGTACCGGTGTCGCGGTCGTCGAGCAGCGTGCGCAGCGTGGCGGTGTAGCGCTCGACCGGCGCGTCGCCAATGATGTCGATGGGGTTGCCGCGCGACCAGGTGGGCGGCAGCACGGTATCGAGCTTGGCGCGCAGCGCCTCGCTCAAGGGCGGCAACTCGACGCCGGCCAGCGCGGCGGCATCGGCCGCCATGACGCCGGCACCGCCGCCGTTGGTCATCAGCGTCAGGCCGCGCTGTGGATAGCCGCGAAAGTGCGCCAGCGTCTCGGCCGCCATGAACAGGTCCTGCAGCGTGTCCACGCGCAGCATGCCGGCGCGGCGGATGGCGGCGTCGATGACCACGTCCGACCCCGCCAGCGCGCCGGTGTGCGAGGCCGCCGCCTGCAGGCCGTTGCCGGCGCGGCCGGCCTTGACCACGATGACCGGCTTGTTGCGCGCCGCCGCGCGGGCCGCCGACATGAACTTGCGCGGCTGCTCGATGGACTCCATGTAGAGCAGGATGGCGCGGGTGTGCGGGTCGCTGGCGAGGTGGTCGAGCAGGTCGCCGAAGTCCACATCGGCACGCTCGCCTAGCGACACCATGTGCGAAAAGCCGATGCGCCGCGAGCGCGCCCAGTCGAGCACGGCCGTGACCAGCGCGCCCGACTGCGACACGAAGGCGATCTCGCCCGGCAAGGCATTGACGTGGGAAAAGCTGGCGTTCAGGCCGATGCGTGGCGACAGCAGGCCCAGGCAGTTGGGGCCGAGCAGGCGCAGTAGGTGCGGCCGGGCGGCGTCCAGCGCGGCCTGCTTCTGAGCAGCGTTGAGGCCGGCGGTCATGACGATGGCGGCCCGCGTGCCCAGTTGGCCCAACTCGGCGATGAGGCCGGGCACCGTGTCCGGCGGGGTGCAAAGCACGGCCAGGTCGGGCGCCTCGGGCAGGTCGCTGACGCGGGCGGCCAGCGCCACACCGTCAAGTTCCGCGCGATTGGGGTTCACGCCGAAGACGCTGCCGGCAAACGTGCCGGCGCGCAGGTTGCGCCAGACGGTCGCGCCGACGCTGCCGGGGCGGTTGGAGGCGCCAACCACCACAACCGAGCGGGGTGAGAGAAGCTGGTCGAGGTGGCGGATGCTCATAGATCAGGGGGTTATGGCGACCTTGAGCACGCCGTCGCGCTGGTGGCCGAACAGCTCGTAGGCCGCCTCGATGTCGTCCAGCTTGAAGCGGTGCGTCACCATCGCCTCCAGGTTGACGCGGCGCGAGGCAATCACGGCCATCAGCCGGCGCATGCGCTCCTTGCCGCCGGGGCAGAGGGTGGTGACGATTTTGTGGTCGCCCAGGCCGGCGGCGAAGGCGCCGAGAGGGATGGTCAGGTCGGTGGAATACACGCCCAGGCTGGACAGCGTGCCGCCCGGCCGCAGCACGCGTAGGCAAGCCTCGAAGGTCTGCTGTGTGCCCAGCGCCTCGATGGCGACGTCCACGCCCCGGCCGTCTGTGAGGCGCATGATTTCTTCGACCGCATCGACCTTGCTGCCGTCGATGACGTGGTCGGCGCCCATCTGCGTGGCGATGGCCAGGCGGTTGGCCAGCCGGTCGACGCCGATCACCATGGCCGCGCCGCTGAGCTTGGCGCCGGCCGTGGCGCACAGGCCGATGGGGCCTTGCGCAAACACCGCCACCGTGTCGCCAATGCGCACGCCCGCGCTCTCGGCGCCGCTGAAGCCGGTGGACATGATGTCGGGGCACATCAGCACCTGTTCGTCGGTCAGCGAGTCGGGCACCGGCGCGAGGTTGGCCATGGCATCGGGCACCAGCACATATTCAGCTTGGCAGCCATCGATGGTGTTGCCGAACTTCCAGCCGCCCATGGCCTTCCAGCCATGAGCCGTGCCGGCGCCGTCCTGCGAGCCGCAGCCGCACAGGCAGGCGGTACTCCAGCCGCTGGGCGTGATGGCGCCGGCAATGACGCGCTGGCCCTCGCGGTAGCCGCGCACACCGGAGCCCAGCTTCTCGATGACGCCCACGGGCTCGTGGCCGATGGTCAGGCCGCGCTCGACCGGGTACTCGCCCTTGAGGATGTGGATGTCGGTGCCGCAGATGGTGGTTGTCGTGACGCGGATCAGCGCGTCCTGCGGGCCGACATCGGGGATGCGCTTGTCGTCAAGCACGATGCGCCCGGGCTCGACGAAGACAGCGGCTTTCATCATGGCCATGGGAAATCCTTCAAAGGCGCTTCGCGCCTGGAAGGGTTCCATGACGTCAGTCCACCCTAACCCCAGGCTTGCTGTGCGTCGAGGGTGGGAGCGCCGTTGGAGGGTAGGAGGCGAAGCCGGCGGGCGCTTTGCGCCAGATCAGCTGAGTCCCGCTTTGTCCAGCCCGAACATCTTGTCCTTGGACCCCGGCACGTTGCGGAAGGCCACGTTCATGCGGTTCCAGCCGTTAATGGCGGCGACGCGCCAGGTCAGGTCGGACAGTTCTTCCTCGGTGAACTGCTCGCGCGCCTCGGCATAGGCGGCGTCGGAGATGCCCTCGGGCGCGATGCGCGTCAGCGCCTCGGTCCATGCCAGCGCGGCTCGTTCCCTGGGCGTGAACAGCGGCGACTCGCGCCAGATGGCCACATGGTGCAAGCGCAGCTCGCGCTCGCCGTGGATCTTGGCCTGCTTGATGTGCATGTCCAGGCAGAAGGCGCAGCCGTTGAGCTGCGAGGCGCGAATGTCCACCAGCAGCGCCAGGCCTTCATCCATCTTGAAGGACATGCTGAAGTCGAGGTACTTCTTGAAGAGATCGGCGCTGAGGCGGGAGTAGTCGAGACGGGGGGTGGTCATGATGGGGCGGGGTCCTGGTCGAAGCGGTGAGCGCGGGCGGTCGGGGTGTCGGTCATGGCTGCGTGATGAGTCTCGTCCCCATTGGACGAAGCAGCCGCCACGTTTGTGACATCGACTTGCGCGGCCTTAGCATCCGCGCATGGAAGACCCCAAGCACGACTACCTCGTCATCTCACGTGGCCAGTGGGATGAGCGGGCCAGCCCCGAAGACGTCCAGCGCGCCATCGACCAGTTCTATGTCTGGTACGAGGGCCACCTCGCCAGCGGGCGCATGAAGCCCGGCAGCCGGTTGACCCGCGAGGGCAAGCTCATCACCCAAGGCCTGGTTACCGATGGCCCCTACGCCGAGACCAAGGAACTGGTGGGTGGCTACTGGTTCATCGTCGCGGCCAGCCTGGACGAGGCGGCCGAACTGGCCTTGCAGAACCCCTGCCTGGCCTTTGGGCTGATGCTGGAACTGCGCCCGTTGGAGCCCGAGCGCGCGCGGGCCGTGGACATCACCAACGAGACACCGCCGGAGTGGCGAAAAGGCTGATCGCGTCTATCGCGTCAGAGGCTTAAGGGCAGCGCAGGAAGACGCCTTCGACCCGGCACGCACCACGCGGCCCGACGAGGTTCGGGCCGACGCGGGTCAGCGTGGAACCATCGCTGGCCGTGCAAGTGGCGCCGTTGCAGCGCGTCACGGTGGCTGGCGCCTCCCAGCGCAGCAGCGGCTCTGAGCCCAGCGGCTTGGGCGAATTACGAGCCTGCGGCGAAGCCGGTGCCTGACGAGGCGGCGACGGCGCGACCCAGGTGCGCTGCGAAGGCGGCGGCGACGTGGTGAGCCCACCCAGGCAGGCGTCGGCCACGCGCTTGCGCAGCGGCCACAGCCGCGCGGCCACGGCGTCCCGGCGTTGCACGTCCGGCTGAGAGATGGGCGACTCGGTGGCCCGGGCCGCCGCGAGGGCGTCCTCGGCGTCTTCCAGTGCCTTCAGCGCCGTGCTGCAGGCCGGCGACTTCGGCAGCTCGTCGGCTTGGGCCACGCCGCCGAGGGCGGCAGCGATCAGGAGGATGGCGAAGGGCGCATTCATGATGAATCCAGCTTGCGCCACGTCGCCGCCGGCATCTGTAGGCGATGGCCCTGCCCTCACGTCCGACGCCGAACCGTCACCAGCGCCAACAAGCCCAGCGCGCCCGCCGCCGCAAACCCCGCCACGCTGCCGGGCTGCGCGGCACCGCTCAGGCCGAGCATGTCCAGCGCCGCGACGCCGGTGTCCTGCAGGTTCAGGTACAGCCCGAACAGGAACAAGGCCAGGAAGGTGCGCGAGCCCTGCGTGAGCCGGCCCAACAGCGTTGCCGCCGCGCTGAGGCACAGCAGGCCGGCAACGCAGGCCGCCGCCCGCATCGGCGCATCACCCGCCCAGCGCAGCAGCGCCGGTGCGCTCAACGCCAGGCCCAGGCCCAAGGCCGCCAGCAACTGCCGCCAGCCGCGTTCCAGCGCGCCGCCGGGCACGGCACTGGCCAGGGCCAGCGTGCCGCTTTGCAGGTCGCGTGAACTCACATCGGCCACCGCCATGCCCCAGGCGGCGAGCGTCACGGCCAGCAGGGGCATCAGGGCTGGCGCGGGCACGAAGGCGGACGCCAGCGCGCAGCTCAACATCACCAGCGCCAGCAGCGGCTGGCTGAGCAGCACCAGGCTCACGTCGGCCAGCCAGCGGCCGGGCACGCCGGGCAGGCGCGCGCTGGCCACCATCAGCAGGCCCAGCGCCCGGGTGAAGGGCCGCATCAGCGGGCGCAGCAGCCATTGCAGAGCCAGCACCACGCGCGAGCGGCCGCCCGCGTCACGCAGCTTGACGCGGTCGGGTGCGTAGCGGTGGAAGGTTAGGACGGCCGGCACCAGCGGCAGCAGCGCCAGCATCATGGAGCCCAGTCGCAGCGCCACCAGCTCGCGGGTCCACAGGCCCTCGGGCATGTGCAGCACGGGCAGCGTGGGGTCGAAAGGCCCACCGCCGACCTGCACGCTGGTCACATGCAGCAACTGGCTCAGGCTCACCAGCAGCGGCGACACACCGTTGATGTCGAACACCTGCCAGCCGCTCAGGTGGATGGCGCCATTGCCCAGCGAGGCGGGGATGAAGGCGAACTGCAGCACCCACAGCAGCCAGTACAGCGCGTCGCCGCGCTTGCCCATCAGCGGCGCCCAGGCGTCGGCCAGCACGGCCAGGCTGGCGCACAGCATCAGGCCCGGCGCCAGGCCCAGGACGAGCATCTGCAGGTAGGGCAACGGCTGCAGCGGCCCTTCGCCGCGCACCAACTGCAGCACCCAGACGGTCAGCATCAACACCGTGCCCAGCGACATCAGGAAGCCGAAGGCGCCGAGCCAGCGCGCAACGAGCAACTGGGCATTGGTTACCGGCGTGGCGGCCAGCACTTGTGCCGTGCCGCAGCGCAGGTCCTCCTGGCTGCGACCGCGTGCGAGGTAGAAGCCCGCCAGGCCGAACAGCAGCGACGCGAGCAAGGTGGTGCCGAAGGCCAGCGCCTGGCTGTCATAGGCCATGCGCTGCTTGTGCACGACCATCATCGCCACGCCGCTCTTCGGGTCCATCACCATCAGCCAGCTAAGCACCACCACGGCCAGCAGGATGACGAGGGTGCTCAGGCGACGGCTGCGCAGCCGCCATTCGTTGAGAACGAGCGCCTTGCCCAGAACGGCGTTCATGCGGCCACCCGCGCATCGGCCACACGCGCATCGGCATAACGTTGCGCCATCAGCGCTTCCTCCAGGCTGGCGTTGACCAATTCAGCCCCGGCGCAGGGCCGCGACGCATGCGCCATGCGCACCTGCACGCGCCCGCCCTGCGGCTGGGCCTGCAGCACTTGCACCTGGTCGCGCAGCGCCTCGTAGGCGGCGGGCGCGAGCAGGGCCGTCCAGACCTTGCCCGCCGCACGCGCCAGCACCGCATCGGGTGTCTCGAAGGCCACGAGCCGGCCATTGCGCAGGATGGCCAGGTGGCCGGCCATGTTCTCCACGTCCGACACGATGTGCGTGGACACGATCACCAGGCGCTGCCGCCCCAGGTCGCCCAGCAGGTGCCTGAAGCGCAGGCGCTCCTCGGGGTCGAGGCCGGCGGTGGGCTCGTCGACGATGAGCACGTCGGGGTCGTTCAGCAGCGCCTGCGCAATGCCCAGGCGCTGGCGCATGCCGCCCGAGAAGCCGGCGGCCGGGCGGTGAGCCTGCTCGTGCAGGTTCACCAACTCCAGCAATTGCTGCAGGCGCCGCGCGTCCCGCACGCCCTTCAGAGCCGCAAAGTACTGCAGGAACTCCAGCGCCGTGAGGTGCGGATAGACGCCGAAATCCTGCGGCAGATAGCCCAGCCGCTGGCGCATCAGCTCAGGCTTGGCAACGATGTCCTGCCCGTCCAGCAGGATGCGCCCGCTGCTCGGCTTGGTGAGCGTGGCGAGCATCTGCATCAGCGTGCTCTTGCCCGCGCCGTTGTGGCCGATGAGGCCGACGACGCCGGGCTTGAGGTCCAGCGACACGCCGTCCACGGCGTTGATTTTTCCGAAGGTCTTGACGACGTTTTGAATCTGCAGCATGGCCGCCTCCTGTCTACGAATGGCTCGCAGGTTAGGCAGGCGATGAAGCGCCGCAAACGTGCTTACGACAGGCCGCAAGGCGCGCGGGTCAGGCCGGCAAAAGCGGGGCTTGGGCCGGGGCCACCGGCAGTGATTTCAAGGCGCCGCGAGGCCGCATCAGCCTTTACGACCCGCCTGGCCGCTGGGAATAGGGATGGGCCTCAGATACGGCGGAGACGGACGCGTTTGGCCGTGGCCACCGCGAGGCCGGCGAGCGCCAAACCAGCCAAGGCCAAGCTGCCGGGCTCTGGCAGGACGCCCTCCCGCGTCACGTCGAGCGCGATGCTGTCGAGCTGGAAAGCGTGGTTGGCCGAGGCGCCGATGAAGCCGGTGAACTGCAGCGAAACCAACTCGCTGCTATCCCAGATCGCGCTGAGCGCGGCGGCCTCGAAGTCGAGGTCGCCGCCGGGGCCGTCGTTCACGCCATCGATCGCCAACATCTGCGACACCGTGCCGCCGCCCAGCAGCGTGCCCTCAAGCAGGATCGACGAGGCGCTCCAGTTGTTGACAAAGTTATTACTCAGTTCGGCATAGTCCAGCCCGGTCAGCCGAAACGACGAGTAAATCGCGGTGGTCATCGTGACAGGCGCGATGGAGGGCGGATTCAGCCCCGGTGCGCCTACCGCCAGCGCCGTGGTGCCGTTGGCCGCACAGGTCGGTGCGCAATTGGCCCCATTGGCCGAGACCGCAATCGTGCCACCCGCTGGCGTGAAGGTGAAGTTGCCGCTGGAGACGGTCGCGTGCACGCCCGTCGCCGCGTAGTTGGAGAAATCAATCAGCACGGGTGCGGCGTGGGTGAGGCTCGCGCCGCACAAAGCGGCTGCCAAGGCAGCGCAGCGAGTGATCCTGGTGACATGCTTCATGGCGAGGTTCCTTTGTGGACATAGAAAGGTCCACGCCCCGCAAAGCAACTTCTGAGCCGCAATAGCGGGTTGATGCTCATTTCTCCTCTGACGCATCCCTAACTTGCAGTCTCTTGGGTTGCGGTCGCTGCGCGCGCCCGGTGAAGCCGGTGTCAAGTTTTTCGACAGTGCTCATGAAGCGGCAAGACCAGCGCGGCTTGAGCCGATGTCGGACACCGGCGAGCCGCCGGGAAGGCTTACTCGGTCACGCCGAACAGCGGCCCCAGCTCATGCCAGTGATCGTTGCGGTTCAACTTGGGCGAGTAGAGGCTGGACACCGCGCCGTCGAGATACAGCGCGTCCCGGCAGTGCAGCTCATCGCGGAAGAAGCTGGCGAACTCGTGGAAGCTGACGGGCCGCTCGCTGATGACGAAGATCGCCGTGGACCCGCGCGCGCAGACGCCATTGCGGATGTAGCGCGACGCCGACGACGGGCGGAAGGCCAGGTTGATCTCGCCGCCCTTCAGCAGCAACGGGCCGGACTGCGTGGCGTAGCGCACGCCCTCCTTCAGCGCCGGATAGTCCACCGCGTCGACGACGCGCGGGCCCTTGGCGTCGAGGAGGAAGACGCCATTGGGCTTCAGGAAAAAGTTGCCTTGGCCGTCGCTCAGATTGAGCGGCGAGACCTCGCGCCCGTCGATGACGAGCAGACCCACCGGGCCACCGTCCGCGTGATACATGCCGGCATTCATGCCGAAGGTGAGCGTCTTGCCTTGCGGCTTCAGCCAGGCCGCCAGCCGGTCCAGGCGCCGCAGCGGCTGGCCCTTGTCGTCCTGCCAGACAAGGCGCAGCTTGTCGGCCTCCACGCGCACCACCGTGAACATGCCGCCGCCTTCGGGCCGGCTGGCCACGCTGGTGAGCAGCAAGGCCAGCGCCATCAGCCAGCGCTTCATCGGCGAGCGCCGCGCAGCGGCTGAAGCAGGCCGCGCAGGTCGTTGTGATCCATCTCGTACATGAGCGCCAGCAGCCGTCCGATCTCGCCTTTAGGAAAGCCTTCGCGAGCAAACCAGCCCAGGTAGTTGCCGGGCAGGTCGGCGATCAGCGTGCCCTGGTGCTTGCCGAAGGGCATCTCGGTGGCAACGAGCTTGAGGAGGTCGTCCGGGTTCATCCGGCCAGTGTGCCAGCCGGTCAGTGCGCCATCTTGAACGCGCCCAACGCGCGCACCAGGTTCGGCGCATGGCTCGCCGTGACCGAGCTTGACATCGAATGCCGGCCCGCGAAAGGGAGGCTGTTCCGTGCCGGAGGTCGGCTCCGCGTCAGCGCGTCGTTCGCTGATCAACGATCAGCGGCAGCAAGTGGCCGACCTGTGCCAGCGTCGCGTTGCGTGCCTCGAACGACGCGCTGCTGCGCGTCAGGTAGGCAGTGACGAGCAGCGGCGCACCGCTCCCGGGCGGCCAGACGACGGCGATGTCGTTGCTGGTGCCGCCATCGTTTTTGTCGCTGGCGGCCCCGGTCCTGTCGGCGATGGTCCAGCCTGCGGGCAGCCCGGCCTTCAGGCGCTTGGTACCGGTGGTGGCTGCGAGCATCCATTGGCGCAGCTGCTCGCGCGATTTCGGCGTCAGCACGTCGCCCAGCAGCACGCGCTGCATGCCGTGCACCGCCGCGCGCGGCGTCGTCGTGTCGTGCTCGCCGTGCCAGATGTTGGCCGAGGGCTCATTGCGGTCGAAGCGCGTCACGGTGTCGCCAATGCTGCGCGCGAACGCCGTCAGTGCGGCCGGGCCGCCGTAGCTGGCAAGGATCAGATTGGCGGCGACGTTGTCGCTCGTGGTGAGCGTGGCCTCGCACAGTTCGCCCATCGACATGCCGTCGCCGCCCACGCGTTGCTCGCTGACCGGCGAGTTCGGCACCATATCGGCGGCGCCGAAGACGATGCGGCGCGTGAGCGATTCCTGCCCGAGATCGACGCGCCGCAGTACCAGGGCCGACGCGAGCGTCTTGAAGGTGCTGCACATCAGGAAGCGCTCGTCGGCGCGGTGGCTAAATTCGACGCCGGTGGCTGTGTCGAGAATGTGCACACCGAGCCGGCCGCCGCTGCCGCGCTCGATCTCGCGCAGGCGCTGCGCGAGATCGAGCGGCAAGGAACCCGTTGCCCGCACTTTTTCAGAAAGCGCGCCGGCCCGGGTGGTGGCAAGCGCGAGCAGTGCCAGCGATGCAAAGTTCCGTCTGTTCATCATGGGGGATTCGTGGTGTGGAAGTGGATAAAACGCGGCGAACGATAGGCGTGACGGGTTGCGCGAACAATCGGAAATAATGCAGCCTTGACCCCCGGAAAACTTGAGTCTCGCGATTCCCCATGGACCTGCCCCTCAACGCCCTGCGCGCGTTCGAAGTCGCGGCTCGGCATCTGAACTTCACGCGCGCCGCCGAAGAGCTGCACCTGAGCCCGACCGCCGTCAGCCAGCATGTGAAGAACCTCGAGCAGCGCCTTGGCGTGGCGCTGTTCCGCCGCGTGCCGCGCGGGCTGGCGCTGACCGATGAGGGCCTCGCTTTGCTGCCGACATTGGCCGAGGCGTTTGCACGCATCACTGCCTCGCTCGACGGCTTCAGCCGCGGGCGGGCAAGCCGGCCGCGCGAGGTGCTGTCGGTCGGCGCGGTCGGCACCTTCGCGGTCGGCTGGCTGCTGCCGAACCTGCGCGAGTTCCAGCTCGCACATCCGGTGATTGACCTACGCATCTTCACGAACAACAACCGGGTCGACCTCGCAGGCGAGGGCCTCGACTACGCGCTGCGTTTCGGCGACGGCCTGTGGCACGGCATTGAGGCGCTGCCGCTGATGCGCGCGCCGCTCGCGCCGCTGTGCGCGCCCGAGATGGCGCAGCGCCTGCGCGCGCCGCGCGATCTTGGCCGCGAGGCGCTGCTGCGCTCATACCGCGCCGACGAGTGGACCGGCTGGTTCGCGGCTGCCGGCGTCAGCCCACCGATCGTGCGCGGCGTGGTGTTCGACTCGTCGCTGGCAATGGCCGAGGCGGCGGCGCAGGGGGCCGGCGTGGCGTTGTTGCCGAGCGCGATGTTCGTGCGCGACCTGCGCAGCGGCCGGCTTGTGCGGCCGTTCGCGATCGAACTAGACGCCGGCGGCTACTGGCTCACGCGCTTGAAGTCGCGCCGCGCGAGCGCCGCGATGCGCGCGTTCCGCGACTGGCTGATCGGGCGTTGCGCACACGGCTGATGCGGTGGTCATCGAAGCCGCATCTGGGCTGTTGCCTGCGGTGCTAGTGTGACCTGGCAGGTTGGCAATCCAGCTGCCCTTGTGCTTGCCAAAGGGCATCTCGGTGGCCACGAGCTTGAGGAGGTCTTCCGGGTTCATCCGGCCAGCGTGCCAGCCGGGCAGTGCTTGCGCTGCATCGCGCTGCTCGCGCGCGCCGTCGATGTGCTTGATGACACCCGGGAGGCACTTCTGCAGCCGAGTGCGCAAAGCCGGGAAAGAGATCAGGACGCCGCCGCCGCGTGCTCGGTTCCCGCTGCCTCGGCAATGCAAAGGCCGAGCTTGGCGAAGAGAGCCTTATCCCTTTCGACGTCGGGATTGCCTGTGGTCAACAGCTTCTCGCCGTAGAACACCGAGTTCGCGCCAGCGAGAAAGCACAGCGCCTGGACGGCTTCGCTCATCTGCTGTCGGCCGGCCGACAGCCGCACGCGCGCCTTGGGCATGGTGATGCGCGCGACGGCAATCATGCGGACGAACTCGAGGGGATCGAGCGGGGGCTGGTCGGCCATCGGCGTGCCGGGGACGCGCACGAGGTCGTTGATCGGCACCGACTCCGGGTAGGGGTCGAGATTGGCCAATTGCGCGATGAGGCCCGCGCGCTCGCGCCGCGTCTCGCCCATGCCGACGATGCCGCCGCTGCAGACATGGATACCTGCGTTGCGGACGCGGCCCAAGGTGTTCAGGCGATCCTGGTAGTCGCGCGTCGAGATGATGCGGCTGTAGGCCTCGGGGGCCGTGTCAAGGTTGTGGTTGTAGTAGTCCAGGCCGGCCTTCTTGAGCGCCTGCGCCTGCGGCTCGGACAGCATGCCCAGCGTGCAGCAGGCCTGCAGGCCGAGCGCCTTCACCTCCCGCACGATGGCCGCTACCGCCTCGATGTCGCGGTCCTTCGGCGCGCGCCACGCAGCGCCCATGCAGAAGCGCGTCGCACCGTGCTCCTTCGCGGTTCTCGCCGCTGCGGCGACGGCAGCGGCGTCCATCAGCTTGGTGGCGTCCACGCCGGTGTCGTGGTGCACCGACTGCGGACAGTAGCCGCAGTCCTCGGGGCAGCCGCCGGTCTTGATGGAAAGCAGCGTCGCCAGTTCCACCTGGTTGGGCTCGAAGTGCTGGCGGTGCACTGTTTGCGCACGCAGGAGCAGGTCGTTCAAGGGCTGCTCGAACAGCGCCTCAATGGCATCGATGCTCCACCTGTCGGTGCGCGGATGCCCGCAGTCAGCGCCGACCGGCGCTGCGGCCCGTGGCCGGAATTGGATCGGATGGACGGCTGGATTCATCTCGGGCTTTCGCGTTGCGTCTGCGGGCGCCACCCGGGCGGCGCCCGGGTGGCAATGAGCGCCCGGTTCTCAGAAGGAGTACTTCACGCCCACCCATCCGTAGGCGCGGCCCAGGTCGTGCCCTTTCATGTCGCGATAGAAGTTGCCGGCGCCCTTGGCGGCGTTGGTCCCGCCGGCGCTCACCGTCGCGACCAGGCCGTTGCCGAAGTCCTTGGCCAGCGACAGCGACCAGTCCGTGTAGTCGCCGGCGTTGCCCGTGGCGCCCTGGTTGGGGATGGTCTGGCGGCCCACGTGCGCCGTCAGGTTCAGGCCGTCGGCCACGGGGAAGGTGCCGTTCAGGTCGAAGTACTGGCTGCCCGAGCTGCTCGGGTTGCCGAGGAAGTCGCCGAGGCTGCGGCTGTACTTGAGGTTGAACATCTTGAAGCCGACATTGACGTAGCCCTCGGTGGTGGACGCGTTGGTGAACAGGCCAGCCCCCGGGGTGCCCGCATCGCCCGAGTTGTTGCCGATGTACTCGTAGCGGATGACGCCGACGTCATAGCTCCAGCCATCGGCCGGCGTGCCGCGGAAACCGCCGTAGAAGTCGACCTCGACGTTGCCCTTGGTCGCGCCGTTGAGATCCTTCAGCCAACGCACGTTGGAGGCGAAGCTGCCCAGATAGAAGCCGCTCTTGTGCGTGAAGTCCAGGCCGCCCTGCAGTGCGGGCTTGAAGCTCGTCTGCGCGATGCCGCGCACGCGGTAGTCGCTGACGGCGCCGATGTTCCAGGCGAGCGTGCTTTCGGGTTCCGGTGCAGGCCCGTCGGCCCAGGCGGCGTTGGCGGCCAGGGCGGCGGCGAAGACTAGGGCGGGGCGAAAGGTCGGGTTCATCAAGGTTCTCCGTGGTTGCAATGGGAAATCAGGAACGGGTGGCTAGGTGCTGGCGATGTAGGCGCGCCAGCCGCCGTAGCGGGTGATGTCTTCGGACCCGGCCAGGCCCTTGCCCTCGCAGATGAAGCCGGTCACCCAGCCTCCGTCCTCGAGTTCGACCTTGCCCAGGCCCAGTGGCGCGGGGATGGCATCGAGGAAGGAGCCGAGCTCCGCGCTCGGCAACTCCCAGACCTCGACGGCGATGGACGCACCGGCCTCGGCGACGCGCTCGAGCCCCGGCCGGCGCACCGCGCCGCCCGCCAGCGCGTGAAGCCGATAGCGCGGTGCGGTCTGCGTGGCCGTCAGCAGCCGGCCGCCGCGCGCCGTCAACTGCCAGTTCAGCGCCAGGCCGTCCAGATGGGCTCCGCAGACGACGACGCGCGAGCGGTCGTTGCGCGCGACGGCCGCGGGCGCCGCGGTCTCGAAAGCGCGGTCGCCCACCAGCGGCAGCGCCGTGGCGCGCTGCAGGCTGTCCGCCAGGCCCAGCAGCCACTGGTCCGTGAAGGCACGGCCGAAGACCGTCACGCCCCAGGGCAGGCCGTTGGCCATGAAACCGGCCGGCACGGCTACCGCGGCGTAGTCGAGCAGGTTCATGAAGTTCGTGTACCAGCCCAGGTCGGCGTTGCGTTGCACGGGCTGCTCATGCAGCTCGGCGAGCGTGACCGGGCGCGGATAGGCCGGCGTGAGCACGCAGTCGAGGTCTGCGAGGATGCGGTCGCACTGCGCCTTGAGTTGCTGCAGCCGGTATTGGGAGCGGAACGTGTCCACTGCGGTGCAAGCAGGGGCCGCGCGCAGCACGTCGCGGATGACGGGCAGAACGGCGTCGGGCTTGGCCTCGATCAACGGGCCGACGACGGCGTAGCGCTCGGCCACCCATGGCCCTTCGTAGAGCAGGCGCGCGGCCTCAAGGAAGGGCGAAAAGTCGATGTCGACGCGCTGCCCGCCCAGGCCTTCGAGCCGCGCCACGGTGGCCTCGAAAAGCCGCGGGCTGTCGGCGCAGCCCAGGAACTCGAGCTGGCGCGGCACGCCGAAGCGGAAGCCCGCACGTGGCCGACCGAAGGCGTCGGCGCCGTTCCACGACGGGTTGGCGCGGCTGTACTCGTCGCGCTCGTCGAGCCCCGCCGTCAGCGCGAGCAGCCGGCTCGCCTCGGCTGCGGTTGAGGTGAAGAAGGTTGTGCAGTCGAGCGTGCGGCAGGCCGGCACGACGCCCGCCGTGGACAGCAGTCCCTTGGTCGCCTTGAGGCCCACGAGGTTGTTCAAGGCCGCAGGCACGCGCCCGCTGCCGGCCGTGTCGGTGCCGAGCGCGAAGCTGGCCACGCCGAGTGCCACGGCCAGCGCGGAGCCTGCACTGGAGCCGCCGCTCGGGTAGTCGGGATGCACGCTGTTGCGGCAGGCCCCGTAGGGCGAGCGGGTGCCGTTCAGGCCGGTGGCGAACTGGTCGAGGTTGGCCTTGCCCACCGGCACGGCGCCAAGCGCGATCAGGCGCTCCACCAGCGTCGCGCTGCGTTGCGGCACGTAGGCAAACTCGGGGCAGGCGGCAGTGGTGGGGACGCCGGCGAGGTCGATGTTGTCCTTGATCGCGAACGGCACTCCGTACAGCGGCAGGTCCGCCGGCGATGCGTCGCGCAGGCGCTCGAGCATCGCCTTCACGCGACTCCAGGCGGCAAGCGAGATCCACGTCGGCTCCGACGTCGCGCGTGCGCGCTCGTATGCCCGCGCGACGACCTCGCCCGGATCGGTCGAGCCGTCGCGGTAGGCCGCGATCAGCCGCGCGATGCTCACGCTGATGGTCCGAGCCGGGCCACTACCGGCCCGCTGCCGGCAGCGCCGCCAGCAGCGACGCGCTCGTCGCGACCGCTCCGAAGACGCCGCCCTGCATGAGCACCATCCGCAGCGCGGCCTCGTGGTTCGCCAGATCTGTCGCGGCCGTGCAGTCCGACAGCACCAGGCACTCGTAGCCGAGGTCGTTGCCCTCGCGCATCGTCGTCGAGACGCAGACGTCGGTCGTGATGCCGGTGATGACGAGGCTGCTGACCGCGCGGTTGCGCAGCACGAGGTCCAGGTCGGTGTTGGAGAACGCGCCCTTCGTGGCCTTGTCGACGACCATCTCGCC
>NZ_JBDSQX010000115.1:0-2763 GCF_039929605.1 Roseateles sp. | reverse complement strand
CACCTGGCCCAGCTCCGCTTTGCGCCTAGGCTGAGCCCCCTTGCAGGCCCAACGCGCACCCGACCCAAAGCCCGACAGCCTCCTAGGTCTTACCCGCTTTTCAATAGTCCTGCAGTCGAACGAAAATATCTCTGTTTACTAAAACGCGCCGCTGAAGCGGCCCCAGGAGACAGAGAACGTGATTGCCGACAGCGATGGAGCCGCCGTGCCCCTGACGCCCCGCCTGGGCGTGCCCGCAGCTTCGAATACGACGTCGGCCGCCGACCGGGTGCCCGCCTCGCAGAAGATCGGCTTCGGCCTGGGCTCCTTCCTGGACATGTGGGGCCATTGGCTTTACCAGTCGCTGGCCTTCCACGTCTTCAACGTGTTCCTGGGCGTGGCGCCGGGGCTGATTTCCACGGCGCTGGGCATCAAGATTTTTGTCGACGCGGTCTCGGACGCGCTGTTCGGCTGGATCTCCGACAACACCCGCTCGCGCTGGGGCCGGCGCCGCCCGTTCATCCTCGTCGGCGGCATCCTGGCGGGCATCGGCCTGCCGCTGATGTTTGCGGTGGGCCGCGGCTGGACGGACACCGAGTACTTCATCTTCATGCTCGTCTCGACCAGCCTCTACGTGCCGGTCATGAGCTGCTTCAACATGCCCTGGAACAGCCTGGGTGCGGAGATGACGCCCGACTATCACGAGCGCACCCGCGTGATGTCGTGGAAGAACGCGATCCAGAAGATCCCCGAGCTGGCGATGTTCGTCGCCGCGCAGTTCACGACGCTGGCCATCTTCAACGACGCCTCGGGCAAGCCCGACATCCTGCGTGGTGCCCAGGTCTACACCATGATCCTCGGCGGCATCATGATCGTCGTGGCGGTGCTGATTTTCTCGCTGACACGCGAGCGCTACTACGCCAAGGTGGTGGCCCAGACCAAGCAGCGAGTGCCCTTCAAGGACACCCTCTACCGCACGCTGAAGAACCGCCCCTTCCGCCAGATGCTGGGCACCATGCTGGCCTACAACATGGCCACGGCGATGGTGGGGCTGCTGGGCTATTACGCGACCGTCTACTACGTCTGCGGCGGCAACATCGTCGAGGCCACCAAGTGGAACTCGCTGATGGGCGTGGCCGGCTTGGTCAGCGGCCTGATCGGCATCACGTTCGCCGGCTGGGTGGCCAGGCGCTGGGGCAAGCGCAACGCGCTGATGACGGTGCTGGCGCTGGGCATCGTCGCCTTCATCGGCGACTGGTTCTTCTACAACCCGCAACTGCCCTGGCTGCAGCTGTTCGCCAGCGGCGGCGTGGCCTTCATCGGCGCGGGCTTCTGGACGATCTACGGCTCGGCCATGGCCGACGTCATCGACCACGACGAACTCGGCAGCGGCCAGCGCCGCGAGGGCTCGTTCGCGGCCTGCGGCTCGTGGATATCCAAGGTCGGCCTGGCCCTGGGTAACATGTCCTCGGGCTTCGTGCTGCAGTACACCGGCTTCGATGCCAAGCTGCCGGCGCAGGGCGACGAGGCCATTTTCCTGATCCGCATCTTCCTGTCGGGCATCCCCATCATCGGCTTGTGCGTTGCCCTGTTCATCGTGTCCCGCTACTTCCTGACGGAGAAGCGCATGCACGAGATCCGCGCCGAGCTAGAAGCCCGCCGCGGCACCGTCTGATCCCTTCTTCATTCCCTCCCCCCCCAACGGAGTTCGTCATGACCTCAACTTGGCTGCGCCGCTTGCTGCTGGCCGTGTCCACCTGTCTCGTCGCCGCTGGCGCGCAGGCGCATGAAACGCTTCGCCTCGAAGCCCCCAAGCCCAACCTCGCGCCCACGCCGCCGATGGGCTGGAACTCGTGGAACAAATTCGCCTGCAACGTCAGCGAGAAGTTGATCCGCGAGCAGGCCGACGCGATGGCCGCCTCCGGCATGAAGGCCGCCGGCTACCAGTACATCGTCATCGACGACTGCTGGCAGAAGAGCCGCGACGCCGACGGCAACGTGCAGGCCGACCCCGAGCGCTTTCCAAGCGGCATCAAGGCGCTGGCCGACTACGTGCACTCCAAGGGCCTCAAGTTCGGCCTCTACTCCGACGCCGGCGTGCTGACCTGCGGCGGCCGCCCCGGCAGCGCCGGCCGCGAGTTTCAGGACGCGCGCCAGTACGCCAAGTGGGGCGTGGACTATCTGAAGTACGACTGGTGCGCCACCGGCCCGCGCAACGCCGAAGCCGCCTACACCATCATGGCCAAGGCGCTGCGCGAGTCGGGCCGCGACATCGTGCTGTCCATCTGCGAATGGGGCACCAGCAAGCCCGGCACCTGGGCGCATCCGGTCGGCCACCTGTGGCGCACCACCGGCGACATCTGGGACGGCTGGAAGGGCAAGAAAGAGTGGTCGCACGGCCTGATCGACATCATCGACATGAATGCCGACCTGTGGACCGAATCCGCCCCCAACGGCTGGAACGACCCCGACATGCTGGAGGTTGGCAACGGCGGCATGACGACCACCGAGTACAAGAGCCACTTCTCGATCTGGGCCATGCTGGCCGCGCCGCTGGTGGCGGGCAATGACATGTCCAAGATGGACGAGACGACCAAGCGCATCCTGACCAATGCCGAGGTCATCAAGGTCGACCAGGACCCGCTGGGCCGCCAGGGTCGCCGCGTCTGGCGCCAGGGCGACCTGGAGATCTGGGTGCGCACGCTGCAGGGTGGCGACCGCGCCGCCGTGCTGTTCAACCGCAGCGACAAGCCGGCCGAGATGGCCGTGGCCTGGGAACAGCTC
>NZ_JBDSQX010000114.1:0-83422 GCF_039929605.1 Roseateles sp. | reverse complement strand
AAGCACTCGCCGACTTGTCTCAAGCCCGCCCAGGTCTTTCAACCCGCCTCCGCCCATCCTCAACACCCCAATCCGTTGCCAGATCTCGAAGCGCTTTTGTCAGCAGCGAAGCCCACGACTGTAGCACAAGCTTTTCGGGGTCCGCAAGTACTCGATCAAAGTTCGCTTAGGCGGCTGCCAGCTTGCCAATCCGCCGCGAGGAACGCGACGGCACCTTCTATACAGGCAGGTGCCGGGATGAACAGGCAACACCTGGACTCCAAGAGGAGCCAGATGGCGCCCGCAAGCTCTTACGCTGGCAACGCTTTACCCACGCCCATGTTCATGCCTCGTCCTGGAAGGCTTCCTCACGCTTGTTCTTGATCGACGGCAGCATGACGACCAGGATCATCAGCGCGGCGCCAACCAGGAGGCCAGCGGACAGCGGACGGGTCAGGAAGGTGCTCCAGTCACCACGTGCAAGCAGCAACGCCCGACGGAGGTTCTCTTCCATCATGGGGCCGAGGATGAAACCGAGCAGCAGCGGTGCGGGCTCGCAATTGAGTTTGTAGAAGACGTAGCCCAGCATCGCGAAGCCAGCCGTCATGAAGACATCGAAGTTGTTGTTGTTCAGCGAGTAGGTGCCGATGCAGCAGAACACGACGATGGCGGGGAAGAGGAAGCGGTAGGGGACCGTTAGCAGCTTGATCCAGATGCCGATCAGCGGCAGGTTCAGCACGATGAGCATCAGGTTGCCAATCCACATCGATGCGATCAGGCCCCAGAAGAGTTCTGGGTTGCTGGTCATCACCTGCGGCCCGGGCTGGATGCCCTTGATGGTCATGGCGCCAACCATCAGCGCCATCACGGCGTTGGGCGGTATGCCCAGCGTGAGCATCGGGATGAAGCTGGTCTGCGCGCCAGCGTTGTTGGCACTCTCGGGGCCGGCCACGCCCTGGATGGCGCCTTTGCCGAAGGGAATTCGGGGATTACGGACGACCTTCTTCTCCAGCGTGTAGGACGCGAACGAGGCCAGCAAGGCGCCGCCGCCAGGCAGCACGCCGAGGACGGAGCCCAGAGCCGTGCCGCGCAGCACGGACGGCCACGCCTCATGGAAGTCCTCACGCGTGGGCCACAGGCCCTTGACCTCCTTGGTGAAGACTTCTCGATGCTCCTCGGGCTGGCCGAGGTTGGCGATGATCTCGCCGAAGCCGAAGATGCCCATGGCGATGACAACGAAGCCGATGCCGTCGGTCAACTCGGGAATGTCGAAGGAGAAGCGCGCGGCGCCAGTGATGACGTCTGTATTGACCTGCCCCAGCAGCAGCCCCAGGACAATCATCGAGATGGCCTTGACCAATGAGCCGGACGCCAGCACAACGGCGCCGACCAGGCCGAGCACCATCAGCGAGAAATACTCGGCCGAGCCGAACTTGAAGGCCAGTTCGGTCAGTGGCGGGGCGAAGGCGGCAATGATGATCGTGCCGACACACCCAGCGAAGAAGCTGCCCAGGCCCGCAGCGGCCAGAGCCGCTCCCGCGCGACCCTGACGGGCCATTTGATAGCCGTCGATGGCGGTGACGACCGAACTGGATTCACCCGGCACGTTAATCAGGATGGCCGTGGTGGAGCCGCCGTACTGGGCACCGTAGTAAATGCCGGCCAGCATGATGAGGGCGGGTGTGGCGTCCAGCGTGTAGATGGACGGCAGCAGCATCGCGATGGTCGCGACGGGGCCGAGACCGGGCAGCACGCCGATCAGCGTGCCGAGTACGCAACCGAAGAAAGCGTAGAGCAGGTTCTGCAGGCTCAGCGCCGTCTGGAAGCCGAGGGCGAGGTTGTTGATCAGGTCCATCTCGTCGCCTCAGCCCGTGAAATAGATGGGCCAGAGCGGAATGGTCAGCTTCAGGCCCACGATAAAGAGAGCCCAACTGCCCACGGTCAGCACGACACAACTGATCAGCACGCCGCGCCAATCGAACTCGCGGTCGGCCAGGGATGAAACGATGATGGTCAAGGGTAGCGTGCAGGCCAGTCCTAACCGCGGCAGAGCGAGGCCGAAGACGACGATAGCCACGACGATGACGAGCAAGGGGCGCCAAGCGATGGGGCCGATGGGATCCCCGCCTTCGGACTCCAGCGTCAGGGCCTTGAACAGCACAAGGCTGCCGAGCAGGGCCAGCAAGATGCCGAGACCAAAGGGGAAATAGGCGGGCCCGGGGCGGGCCGAGGAGCCGAATGAATAGTTGGTGGCACCCCAGGCGAATGCCACGCCGATGATCAGGAACGTCAGCCCCGACCAGAAATCCCGCTGACTCTT
Organism: Roseateles sp.; assembly: GCF_039929605.1. Classification (GTDB taxonomy): domain Bacteria; phylum Pseudomonadota; class Gammaproteobacteria; order Burkholderiales; family Burkholderiaceae_C; genus Pelomonas. The sequence goes on along the minus strand of NZ_JBDSQX010000114.1, from coordinate 81,123 downwards.
GATCTTCATCGCGTCTTGACTCCAGCGCCGCGAGAAGGCGCGATATGTGGTGGCGAGAATTCTGGCAGCGGGGGGCGGCCGGCAGCCTGTGGATTACACGTAAGCCAGGCAGCCCAAGTCAGCCTTCCCAGGACGGCGTGCTGCGCAGCACTTCTTCCACCGTCGTCACGCCTTCGGCCACCTTCATCGCCCCAGCCAGCCGCAGGGGCCTCAGGCCCTCCTGCATGGCTTGCCGGCGCAGCGCCGTGAGGTCGCTCAGCGTGGACTTGACGCCCTCCGTCACCGAAAGCAGCTCGTAGAGACCGGCGCGGCCTCGGAAGCCGGTGTTGCGACATTCGAGGCAGCCGACGGGCCGATAGGGTTTGACGCCGCCACCCAGCCGCCAATGCTTCACCAGTTCGTTCAGGCTCTCGCGCGTCACCAGCGGGTCGGGCTCCTTGCAATGCGGGCAGAGCGTGCGCACCAGCCGCTGGGCCAGCACGCCGATGATGGTCGCACTGAGCAAATAGCTCGGCACGCCGAGGTCCAGCAGGCGGGTGATGGCCGAGACCGAGTCGTTGGTGTGCAAGGTGCTGAAGACGAGGTGACCCGTCAGCGCAGCCTGGATGGCCATCTCGGCCGTCTCCAGGTCGCGGATTTCGCCGACCATGATGATGTCCGGGTCCTGCCGCATCAGCGCGCGCAAGCCCTCGGCAAAGCCGAAATCGAGGACGTTCTGCACCTGAGTCTGGTTGAAGGCCGGCTCGATCATTTCGATCGGGTCTTCGATGGTCGTGACGTTGACCTCGTCGGTGGCCAGGCGCTTGAGCGTGGAATACAGCGTCGTCGTCTTGCCGCTGCCGGTCGGGCCGGTGACGAGGATGATGCCATGGGGCTGCTTGACCAGGCTCTCCCAGCGCTCGGTGTCGTGGCTGCCAAAGCCCAGCGAGGCCAGGTCCTTGACCGCCGTGTCGGGGTCGAAGATTCGCATGACCATCTTCTCGCCGAAGGCCGTAGGCAGCGTCGACAGCCGCATTTCGACTTCGTCGCCGGCCGGGTTGCGCGTCTTGATGCGGCCGTCCAGCGGGCGGCGCTTCTCGACGACGTCCATGCGGCCGAGCAGCTTGATGCGCGACGTCATCGCCGCCATCACGGTGGGTGGCAGTTGGTAGACGGTGTGCAGCACGCCGTCGATGCGAAAGCGGATGACGCCCATCTCGCGGCGCGGCTCCAGGTGGATGTCCGACGCGCGCTGATCGAAGGCGTACTGCCACAGCCAGTCGACGACCTGCACGACGCCCTGGTCGTTGGCGTCCAACTGCTTGTTGTTCCGGCCCAGCTCGACGAGTTGCTCGAAGCTCGTCACCTGGCTCTGCTCGCCGGCCTTGGCCGCCTGGCGTACGGAGCGGGCCAGCGTGAAGAACTCGGTCGTGTAGCGCGCGATGTCCAGCGGGTTGGCGATGACGAGCTTGATGGGCTTGCGCACATGCGACTCGATCTGCGCGACCCAGCCGGTGTCGAAGGGCTCGGACGTCGCAACCGTCACGTCGTTGGTGCCGAACAGCACCGGCAGGCAGCGCTTGGCCTCGGCGTAGCCGATGGACATCACGTCGCCGACGCGGCCGACATCGACTTTCAGCGGGTCGATGCGCAGGTAGGGCATGCCGATGCGCAGGGCCAGCCATTCGGACAACGCGTCCACATCCAGCGGCTTGCCCGTCGTCAGGCGCACCAGGCTGGCGTGGCCCAGGCGCACCAGCGGGTGCAGGGAGCTGTCGCCGGCCGCAAAGCGCTGCTCGGTGCGCACCGACTGGGCCTCGTCGATGAGGCCGTCCTTGAGCAGCCACTTCAACAGCTGACGCCATTCCAGGCGGCCTTCGGGCTTGGCGGATGTCGCGGGCGCTGGTTTGGGCTTGGGTGTCATCGGCGTCGAGTTCAAAGCGCTTGCAGGATGCTCACAGGCAACGGCCTCACGAGGCGCAGCCACTGGCCGGCCGGCAGCTTGAAGCGTGATTCGATATTAGCCGCGCGCAACTCCAGCACGTCCCGATGCGGCACCTGCACGCCACGCGCCGCAACGACGACGGTGTTGCCCTCCTTCGTGGGCGCCAGGCTCCAGACCTGGTCCGACCCAAAGGCCTTGGCAATGCGCAGCGCACTGCGCGCAAAGCTGGCGCTGCGGCCGAAGAGGTTGACCGTCATCAGCCCGCCATCGGCCAGCACGCCGTGGCAGGCCGCGTAGAAGGCCTCGTCGTCCAGCACCGGTGAAGCGGCGTCGTGGTCGTAGAGGTCGACGTTGAGCACGTCGACGGTCTGCAGGTTGGCGTCGTCGGTGACCCAGCGCGCAGCGTCCTCGTTGACGACGTTGAGCCGCGCATCGTTGCCGGGCAGGCGGAACCAGTGCCGGCAGGCGGCGATGACCTCGGGGTTGATCTCGACGGCCGTCGTCTGCATCTTGAGTTGGCCGTGGCAGAAGCGCGTCAACGCGGCTGCACCCAGGCCCAGCTGCACCGCGTGGCCTTCGCCAAGCACGGCCGTGTCGCGCCACAGCATCCACGCGCACATGCGCTGGATGTATTCGAGTTCGAGCTGGTCGGGCTTGCGGATGCGCATCGCGCCCTGGACCCAGATCGAGTCCAGGTGCAGGAACCGCACGCCATCGAACTCGCTCAGCGTCGCGGGGCCCCAGGTAGGTGTCTTGGATTTCATTGGCGAGGCATCCTAGGTCAAGGCCGGCGGCGCGCCGCGCCACACGGCGTCTTTCAGTCGGCCGACAGGTAAAGCTGCACAGCAGCGCGCCAGACTTCCGTCTTGGTGGCCAGGCTCAGGCCCGCGTGGGCCGGGCTGGTGGACGGCAGGCGCAGCACGGGCACGTTCGCATCACCCAGCGCCAGCAGCGTCTGCTTGTGGGCCAGCGCGCCGTTGCAGGCGATGGCGCGCAGCTTCGGCAGGCGGGCCACCAGCTCGCGCAGGTCGCTCGGCTCGGCGGCCTCGATGGCCGTGTCCAGGCTGCCCTCCCGCCGGCAGGTGGCCACGGCATCCCACAGCGCGACGCGGTGGCGACGCAGCGCCTGCAGGCGCTCGTCATACGGTCGCGCGGGCAGGTCGGCCTCGCCGAGCAACGCGCCCATCACCGGCCAGAAGGCATTGCGCGGGTGGGCGTAGTACTGGGCCGCCTGCAGCGAGGCTGCGCCGGGGAAGCTGCCGAGTACCAGCAGGCGGGCCTGCGCGTCAAACACCGGCGCAAGGCCGACAAGACGCTCAATGTCGGGGTTTGGAGGCTTGGCAAACACGGCCGGCGGCTGCGACGATGCGCGGGTTTTCACAGGGAGTGACTCGACATGATGAATACGGAAGCCATCTGGCTTTTTCTCAGCACCCAGGGTGCGGACTTCGGCCTGAAGATTCTCGCGGCCATCGCCGCCTGGGTCGTGGGCCGGTGGCTCATTTCAATCGCCCTGCGCGTCTTCACTGCGGCGCTGGAGCGCGGCCACCGCATCGACTCGACGCTGGCCACCTACCTGCGCTCCATCCTCAGCGTGCTGCTGAACCTCGTCCTCATCCTCGCGATCCTGGACATCTTCGGCGTCAAGACCACCTCCTTCGCCGCGCTGCTGGCCGGCGCCGGCCTGGCCATTGGCATCGCCTGGGGCGGCCTGCTGACCCACTTTGCGGCCGGCGTCTTCATGCAGGTGCTGCGGCCCTTCAAGGTGGGCGACTTCGTTCAGGCCGGCGGCGTGACCGGCACCGTCACCGAGATCGGCCTCTTTGGCACCACCATCAACACGCCCGACAACGTGCACACCCTGGTCGGCAACAACACCGTCTTCAGCGGCGTGATCCAGAACTTTTCGGCGCAGGCCTTCCGCCGCGTCGACTGCCTGGCCAAGGTCGCCAACAGCGTGGACCCGCTGGACGCCATCGCCAAGCTGCGCCCGGCCATCGCCGCCATTCCCAACGTGCTGGCCAATCCGGCGCCGGACATCGAGATCCTGCAGTTCACACCCGAAGGCCCCCTGCTCTGCGTGCGGCCCTATTGCCATACCGACCACTACTGGCAGGTCTACTTCGACACCCACAAGGCCATCGTCGCCACCTTCGGCGCCGCCGGCTACCCGGTGCCCGAGACGCCACTCGCGCCGCGCAACCGTTGAAGTTGAGACACCCATGGCTGATCTGATCGCCCGCATTGCCAGGCTCTGGCGCTACCCCATCAAGTCCTGCGCCGGTGAGGCGGTCGACACGCTGCAGCTGGACGCCGACGGCTGGCCCGTCGGTGACCGGGGCTGGGGCGTCGTCGATGCGGGCGGCGAGCTGACCTGGATGGGCGCGCACCCAAGGCTCGCCCTCGTCCATGCGCGGCTGGTCGGCTCGGATCCGGAACTGCAAGCTCTGGGGCGATCGTTGACGGTGCCGGGCGATGGCGGCGACGCGTTGGACGTGCGCGGCTGGAACGGCGAGCGCCAGGACTTCGATGTCCTGCAAGTCTGGGATGCCGGCGAGGACGCCGCCGCGCTGCTTAAAACCGTCACCGGCGAACGGTTGCGGCTCGTCAGGCTGAGCATCGAGGCGCAGCGCCGGCCTTTTCTGAATGCGCTGCATGTCGTCGGCAACGGCTCGCTGCAGTCCTGGCAGGAGGCGCTCGCCCAGCCGCTGACCGGCCTGGCCCAGCGCGCCCGGCCCAACGTTTTGCTGTGCGCCGAGGACGGCGGCGAACTGCCGCCCTTCATCGAAGACATCCTTAGCGAGGCCCGCATCGGTGACCTGACCTTGCGGCGAACGTCCGTCTGCGTGCGCTGCGTCATGCCCACCGTGGACCCGGCGACCGGCGAGCCCCAGCCGCTGGCGCTGGACGCGCTGACCCAGCTCAGCGCCGAGCGGGTGCCTGGCGCGCCGGTGCAGTTCGGCATCTATGCCAGGGGCAGCGGCGCGGGCCGGCTCAGCATCGGTGACCGCGTCGAGCTAACGCTACATTTCGGCGGCACCTGAAGGCGCATCCACGAAAGTACGCAAGAGCCGCCGCCCAACCTTGCCAAGGTTCAATGTTGCAAGGCCTCCCAGCGGTGGCGGCAGGCTTTTGCGCGGCCAAGCTGGGTCTCACACTGCTCCGTACTGCATAGGTAAGCGCATCCCCAACGTCACAATGCGCGCACAAATGAATGGCGCAGGAAGAAGCGAATGTGGAAATTGGCTGAGGTGGGTGCGTGGTCGACGGCCGTCGTGCTGGCACTCGCCGGTTGCGGTGGTGGCGGAGGCGGAGGCGGTTCGAATCCGCAGCCGGCGCCTGGCACCGGCACGGGGACCGGCGGCGCCACGGGTGGCAACGCCGGCACGACCAGCGCAACGCTGAAGTTCACGTCGAGCAATGCGGGCCGCGTGGCGGGCTATCCGCTCTGGGCCAGCGAAGGCCTGATGCGGCTCGGCAATGCGCTGAGTGACGACGTCCTGGCAACCATCAAACAGAAGAAGGCCACGGAGTCAGGCGAGTGTGAAGTCACCGGCACCTGGAGCCGCAACTTCCAGGACAACGACGGCAACGGCATGGTCAGCGCGGGCGACGTGATCACGATGCAGTTCACGAGCTGCCATCGCGAGCCCCTGGCCCGCACGGTGGATGGCACCGCCAGCGTGAAGATCACCAGCGTCGACGGTTCGGGAGGCTTCGTCGCGGCAGTGACAGTCCTGGCGCCGGGGATTGCCATCTCCGCGACGGTGGGCGACAAGGACGCCGACTTCCGCGTGTCCGGCGCGGCGCGCCTGGCGTTGAGCATGAGCGACACGCGCACGACGCTGGTCGTGGGCGACGGGGTCAACGACGAGGTCGTGTTCGACTTTCCCTGGCTGTCCATCGGCGGTGACCGGCTGAGCGCGTTCCGGATGGAGAAGAGCCAACGCTGGGATGAAGCCCGCTCCTATCTGGACCTGCGCATGCGCTACGCGTCACCGGAGCTGGGCGGCAGCTTTGATGTCAGCACGCCGGTGAGCATCTCGTCGTGGCTGGACACACTGCCGGACCCACGGCCGGGCCAGGGCTGGTTGCTCATGCAGGGCGCCGCGAAGGACGAGGTCCGCATCGATGTCACCAGTGCGGGCGGGGCGGGCAAGCAGATCAGCGTCAAGGTCGACTTCGGTGGTGACGGCAACCTCGACCTGCTCGGTGACGGCAACTGGTCGGATGCCGGACTGATCTCCGGCTACTTCTTTGCGGACTACACGCCTGGCGGCCGGGGCAATACCTATGCCATGGACCCCAACGAGTTCAGTCTGCGGGCGCCGTTCAGGGCTTCAACGGCGATCAGTACGCAAGCTGCACTGAGGATCCAGCTCACCCGGCCGCCGGTCGCCACTGAAAGCTGGACCTGGCGCCTGATGGACAAGGGGCAGATCCCGGGTGGAACGGGCGTGGCGCAAGAGGTGGCCATCACGGTGCAGAACCTCGGCGCCCTGGTACTCATCAAGCCCGTTCAGCCTTTGCGTTACTCCAGGCAATACGAACTCGTGCTCGACACTGGAACGCCCACGACCCAGGGTCAACTGCTGCGGGCCACGACCGGTGGCACGCTGGATATCTACAAGGGCACGGTCGGCGGCTTCCAGACGCTGGACTACCTCAACCCCAGGCCAGGCTTCTTCAAGCGGCCGCTGTACCTGAGTGCGACGCAGGGCACCCGCGTCGGCACATTCGCGCAAAACGCCGGAGCGCCAACGGCGACCTACAACTGGACGCAGGTCTCAGGCCAGCCCGTCGTCATTGCAACGCCCACCGCCGCCGAGACGGACATCACCCTGGGCGCGGGCGCGACCGGCATCGGCACGGCGACCTTGAGGCTGACGATGGCGCTTGCTGACGGGACGAGCGAGAGCGCGGACATCGTCGTCCGAACGGTGCATGACACCGCCGAGTCCTGGTCGAGCGTCGTGCATGTCGGTGCGCTCAATTTCAATGTGAACGAGCAGTTCATCTGGGGCGGCCCACAGGTCGGCCAGTTGCTGATCGACGGCGGCGGCGACCGACTGACGATCAACTACGCGGACAAGGCGGGGCCGGCGTCCCATTATCCCGACTGGTCGCTGCAGTTGCGCACGGGCGACGGCAGCGCACTGAGGCCCGGCAAGTACAGCAATGCATGGAGCGCCAAGGCTGTTGGCAGACCGGACGGGGTCAACCTGCTCGAATTCGACATGCGGCAGACCGGATTCCTGCCATGGGGCAGCGACTTCACCGTCCTGGAGTTGGAGACCGACGGCTCGGGCGCCATCACGAAGCTGGCGCTGGACTACGTCGTCCGTGGCGTGGGCGACTACACGCCCATCACGGGGTCCGTGCGCTGGAACAGCTTATTGCCGTTGGCGCCCTGAGCCGGGTGCCGGCGTTCACGCCGCACTGAGCGCAGCCAGTCGCGGCAGCGCAGCTCGGGCATTGGCCGACGTGATCGCCGTCGTCTGCTGGATCGTCCAGCCGCGCAGTTCCGCCAGACTCTCGGCGATGCGGGGCAGCTCTGCCGACTCATTGCGCGCCTGGCCCGGTTGGGCCTCGCGCTCTTCGGCCGTCTTGTAGAGCCAGTGTGGCGGGATGTCCGGTGCGTCGGTCTCCATGACCAGCGCCGTCTCGGGCACGCTCGCGGCGACGCGGCGGATCTGCAGTGAGCGCTCGAAGGTCAACGTGCCGCCGAAGCCGAGCTTGAAGCCGAGGGCTATGAAGGCCTGCGCCTGCTGCTCGCTGCCGTTGAAGGCGTGGGCGATGCCGCCGTGCGGGAAGCCAACGCGGCGCAGGCCGGCGAGCAGCTTGTCGGCGCTGCGGCGCACGTGCAGCAGCACGGGCAGACCGACGCGCTTGGCGAGCTTGAGCTGCTCGACGTAGAAGTGTTGCTGCGTGGCGGGATCAATGCCCGGCACGAAGAAGTCCAGGCCGATTTCGCCGACGGCCACCAGGCGCTTGTCGTCCGCGTGCTTCTGAAGTGCCTCGGCCACGCGGTCCAAATCGCCCGGCTTCGCACCCATCACACACAGCGGGTGGATTCCCAGCGCGTAGGTGAAGTCATGCAGGTGGGCCAGCTCCCGCACGCGCTCAAGGTTGCTCGCGTCCACTGCGGGGATGACGATCTGCGTGACGCCTGCGGCCAAAGCGCGTGCGACGACGGCATCACGGTCGGCGTCGAACTCGGCCGCGTCGAGGTGGCAGTGGGTGTCGATCCACATCAGCGTCTGCGCATGGCGTGGTGCTGGATGCGCAGCACCTGGACTTCGGTGGCCTTGATCCGGTAGACGACCCGGTAGTTGGCGTGCAGCACCAGTTCGCGCGTGCCTGGCAGCGGGCCTGGCTGCCCAAGACCCGGGAACGCATCCAAGCGCTCGATCTTGTCCTTGAGTTCCCGAGCAAAGCTGGCAGCGCGAGCCGCGTTGTCAGCGGCGATGAAGGGCCTGCTAGCACTACGGCAATGGGTCGCGAAGGCCCGCCGCCAGGGGCCAATCAAGGCGCAGCGCGACGCCCGCATTGATATGCGGGCTAGCGGTGCAACGCGGAGTGGCCCCTGGCGACGGGCCTTCCCTTCAGGTTGTGGCCAGAAAGGCCGCGCGCGGCGTTGCGAAGCCTCGCTTGGGCTTACCCAAGCTTCGTTTCGCGCCTTGCTCGCGGCCTTTCTGGCTACAACGCGACCCGTTGCCATAGTGCTAACAGGCCCTATCGAACAGGTCCTGCAAGTTGCGCAGCGCGCCGCGCGTCCACCGGATCGCCATCAGGCGCCGTGGCGGGCGAAGACTTCGGCCACTTCGGCCTCACTCGCAAACTCGCCGGCTTCCGCTTCCCGCAGGCCGGCCTTGATGTCCTCGATTTGCCAGGCTTCGAGTGCCAGCAGCCGTTCCAAGGCTTCGGACACAACCCGTGCCGGGCTGCGCGCGGTATCCCGCGCCAGTGCATCCACCTGCGCGAACACGAGCTCAGGCAGTTCGATGTTCAGGGTGCGGCCGCTCATGGGTGACTCCTTGAAAGTGGACGCCCTGAGTTTAGGCGTCAGCGAAACACCACCGTCCGGTTGCCGTTCAACAGCACTCGGTGCTCCGCATGCCACTGGATGGCCCGCGCCAGCGCCACGCATTCCATGTCGCGGCCGATGCCCACCAGCTGCTCGGGCGGCATGCTGTGGTCGATGCGCGCCACTTCCTGCTCAATGATCGGGCCCTCGTCGAGGTCGCTGGTCACGTAGTGGGCCGTCGCACCGATGAGCTTCACACCGCGCTCGTAGGCCTGGTGATAGGGCTTGGCACCCTTGAAGCTGGGCAAAAAGCTGTGGTGGATGTTGATGGCCTTGCCGCTCAAATCACGGCACAGCTCGGGCGACAGGATCTGCATGTAGCGGGCCAGCACGACGAGGTCGATCTGGTTGTCCGCCACCACTTCGCGGATCTTGTCTTCCTGGGCTGCTTTTTGCGCGTCGGTGGCGCCGAACAGCGGGAAGTGGTGGAAGGGAATGTTGTGCGAGGCCGCGAGTTGGTAGAACTCGCGGTGGTTGGAGACGATGGCCGGGATCTCGATGGGCAGGTGCCCCGTCTTCACGCGGAACAGCAGGTCGTTCAGGCAGTGGCCGAGCTTGGAGACGAGCAGCAGCACGCGGGTCTTGCGAGCGCGGGCCACCAGTTCCCAGTCCATGCCGAACTCGGCGGCCAGCGGTGTGAAGGCGGCTTGCAGCGCGGCCTCTTCGGCCTGCGCCTCGAACTCGATGCGCATGAAGAAGCGCGCATGGTCCGCGTCGCCGTGCTGATGCGACGTGATGATGTTGCCGCCCTCGCGCAGCAGCACGCCGGTGACGGCGTGAACGATGCCCGCGCGGTCGGGGCAGGAGAGCTTGAGGACGAAGCGCGGATTCATGCGGGAGTGGATTGGAATTGGCCCGCCACCAGCAGCAGTTGCCGGTCGCAGCGCGCCGCGAGTTCGCGGTCGTGGGTGACGAGGACGAAGGCGGTGCCCTGCTCGCGGGCGCGCTCCAGCATCAGCGCGAAGACGGCGTTGGCGGTGTCACGGTCGAGGTTGCCGGTGGGTTCGTCGGCCAGCACGCAGGCCGGGCGGGTGACGAGGGCGCGCGCGATGGCCACGCGCTGGCGTTCACCGCCGGAGAGTTCGGACGGGCGGTGCAGCGCGCGCTCCTTGAGGCCGACGCGGGCCAGCATTTCGGCCGCCACCTCGCGAGCCTGGGCGGGCGGCTGGCGGCGGATGCGCAGAGGCATGGCGACGTTGTCGAGCGCTGAGAACTCGGGCAGTAGATGGTGGAACTGGTAGACGAAGCCCAGGTGCTGGTTGCGCCAGCGGCCGCGCTCGGCCTCGTCCATCGCCGCGAGCGGCTTGTCCATCAGCGTGACGCTGCCGGACGTGGGCTGATCCAGCCCGCCCAGCAGATGCAGCAGCGTTGACTTGCCCGAGCCGGACGCGCCAACGATGGCCAACGTCTCGCCGCGCCTCACGTTCAGGTCCACGCCGCGAAGCACGGTCACGTCGAGGCTGCCTTCGCTGAAGCGGCGCGTCAGGCCCGTGGCCTGCAAGAGAAGTTCACTCATAGCGCAGCGCCTCCGCCGGTTGCACGCGGCTGGCGCGCCAGCTCGGGTAGAGCGTGGCCAGGAAGGCCAGGCCCAGCGAGACGAGAGCGATGGGGACGATGTCGCCCTGCTGGGGGTCGCTGGGCATCTGGCTGATGAGGTAGATGCTGCCCGGCAGGAAGCTGACGTTGAGCAGGTGCTCGATGGCCGGCACGATGATGTCGATGTTGAAGGCGATCAACAGCCCCAACACCACGCCGGCCAGCGTGCCGATGACGCCCGACACCGCGCCCTGCACGATGAAGATGCTCATGATCGAGCGCGGGCTGGCGCCGAGCGTGCGCAGGATGGCGATGTCGCTCTGCTTGTCGGTCACCGTCATCACCAGCGTGGTGACGAGGTTGAACGCGGCCACCATGACGATCAGCGTCAGCACGATGCTCATCATGCGTTTCTCGATCTGCACGGCGTCGAACCACGTCGCGTTAGATCGCGTCCAGTCGCGCACGCGGATGTCCGGCCCCATGCGGCCGGCCAGTTCGGCGGCAACGCGGCGGGCGTCGTGCACGTCGCTCAGCTTGAGCTGCACGCCGGTCGGGCCGCCCGTGCGGAAAAGCTTGGCCGCGTCTTCCACATGCACCAGCGCCAAGCCGGAGTCGTACTCGTAATGGCCGGAGTTGAAGATGCCGACCACGTTGAAGCTCTTCAGACGCGGCACGACACCGGCCGGCGTGACCTGGCCGCCGGGCGAGACGACGGTGATCTTGTCGCCCTCGCCGACGTTCAGTTGCCGGGCCAGCTCGGCCCCCAGCACGATGTTCCAGCCCCCCGGCACGAGCTTGGCGTAGGCCGTGTCCCGGAGCTGCGCGCCCAGGCCGGTGACCGTGGCTTCTTCGGCCGGCGAGATGCCGCGGATGATGGCGCCGCGCATGTCCTCGCCGCGCGCGATCAGGCTCTGGCTGGCGACGAAGGGCGCCGCGCCGATGACCTCGGGGTTCTGCCGCGCCTTGGCGGCCGTGGCCTGCCAGTCGGACAGCGCCTGGCCGGCGGCGTCCAGCAGCTCCACATGCGCGATGACGTTGAGCATGCGGTCACGCACTTCCTGCTGGAAACCGTTCATGACCGACAGCACGACGATCAGCGCCATCACGCCCAACGCGATGCCCACCATGGACGCACCGGAGATGAAGCTGATGAAGCGGTTGCGCCGCCCGCCACGACCGGCGCGGACGTAGCGCCAGCCGACCTGGAGTTCAAACGGCAAGGTCATGGGAATGGGGCGGGGAAAAGACGTGCGGCATGGGGCCGGCATGGTAACTGGCGGCCCGTGGCGAGAATGGCGTGCGCCCTTGTGTGGAGATGCGATGAAGCCCTTGTCTGTCCTTCCCGCAGCGTTGTTACTGACAACGCTTCTCGCCTCGTCCGCCAACGCCCTGCCCGATCTGGTCATCCTCGTTCGCCATGCCGAGCGCGCCACCGAACCCGCAGGCGACCCGGCCCTGACGCCCGCCGGCGAGCAGCGTGCGGCGGCGCTGGCCGAAGCGCTGGCCGGGCTACGCGTCAATGCCATTCTGACGACGCAGTACCGCCGCACGCGCGACACGGCGGCGCCGCTGGCCAAGGCGATGGGCATTAAGCCGCAGACGATCGACGCCAAGGCTGGGCATGTGCTGGCGGTGGCCGAGGCCGTGCGGGCTCAGAACGGCGTCGTGCTCCTCGTCGGCCACAGCAACACGGTGCCAGCCATCCTGGCAGCGCTGGGCGGGCCGAAGCTGCCCGACTTGTGCGAGACCAGCTTTCATCACGTATTCGTGCTGCGCCCAGGCGCCGGCTGGATGCAGCTCAGCTACGGTGCGCCCAGCGCGGCACCTGCGGCCGGCTGCCTATGAAACCCTACACAATCGCCGCGCAATTCACGTCGGAGATCCGATGACTCGTCTGCTGATCACCTGCCTGCTCCTTGTCGCCCTCGCCGGCTGCTCCGAGAAGAGCGAATACGGCATGGCCAAGAACGTGGCCCCGGCGGCAGCAACCGCAGCCGGCGCTGCGACGGACAGCGCCCGCCGCACGCTGGCCTACAAGCACTCGATCCGCATCGATGCGCAGGAGGACAAGGTCGCCGCGATCCATGAGGTGGCCCTGGCCGCTTGCCGCGCGGCCTCGGCCGAGGGCTGCACCGTGCTGGAGTCGCGTATCAGCACGGGTCGGTTCGCAACCGCATCCCTGCAGTTGCGCATGCAGCCGAGTGGCATCCCCAAGCTGATCGCGGCGTTGGGCAAGCAGGCCGACATCACAGACCAGTCCACGCAAGCCGAGGATCTCGCCCGTCCCATCAGCGATGGCGAGAAGAAGCTCGCGATGTTGACGACCTATCGCACCGAACTCGAGGCCTTGCGCAAGCGCTCCGGCAATGACGTCGATGCGTTGATCAAGGTCACACACGAGTTGGCGGAGGTCCAGGGCGAGCTGGAGGCAGCAAGTGGCTCGCAAGCCCACCTGCTGCAACGGGTGGAGACGGAGATCCTCGAAGTCGCCATTCGCTCAGAGCAGAACCGCTCGTTCTGGCGACCGATCTCGCTCGCCGCGTCGGACTTCGGCGGCAGCCTTTCCCAGGGCGTCGCCACCGCCATCACGGGCGTGGCCTACCTGCTGCCCTGGACCTTCGTCATCGGTCTGGCTGTGTGGATCACCCGCAAGCTCTGGCGTCGACGCAAGCCGCATTGATGGATACCGGCGGCACCGTGCCGGATCAGGGCGACACGCCGCGCTTCAACTCCCACTGCGCCAACGTGAACTCCCGGTACGGCACCGCCTGCGTCGTCAGCGTGCGCTCGAACCACGGCAGCGCCTCGCCGCGCCGGCCCTGGGCGGCCAGTTGCTGGCCGATGAAGAAATAGGCCTCGGCCAGGCGCAGGCGTTCCTGGTCGGGCTTGGCCTTGGCGGCCTTCAGCAACGCATCGCGGTCCAGCGCGCCGCCGAGGTAGCGCAGCAGCAGGCCGCCCCACTCGTCGCCACCGCTGGCGACATTGGCCACCTCGCCGGCAATCGCCGCCTTGCCGCGGCCGCCCTGGCGCTCGGTCGCCAAGTAGAGCCACAGCAGCGTGAAGTGGCGGGCCTCGCCGCTGACGTTGGCAGCGTTGTCGCGCAGCACGGCTTCGGCGCGGGCGTAGTCGCCCAGCATGAAATGGGCCGTGCCCAGCCAGGCGCCGGGCGGGTTGCTGCTGCCGAGTTGGGCCTGGCTGTTGAAGGCCGCCAGCGCTTCGGCGGGGCGGGCCAGGCCGATCAGGGCGACGCCCTTGGCCTCCAGCGCGGCGGCGGCGTCCTCGGTGGGCGGGTCGGCCTTCAACGCCAGTTCGGCGTCGCTCAGGCCGGCGGCAAAGTCGCCCAGCGTGTTGCTGGCCTGGGCGCGCTCGGCCAGCACGCGCGCGGCCAGGCGGCTGCCCGGCTCCAGCCTGGGAACGAGGGTGAGGCCGACGAGGCGGGTGACCTCGCTGGTCTGCAGGATCTGCAGCAGCGCGTCGGGCCGGGCGGCCTGGAACTTGACCAGGCGGCGGTCGATGGCGCCGAACTCGGCCACCAGCGCCTTGTCGTGGAAGTCGATCAACGACAGGCGCACGCGGCTGCCCGACAGCAGGCGGGCGCGGCCGATGCGCTCGCGGTAGGTGTCGAGATCCGCCGGCAGCACCTCGTCGCCACGGCGCTCGTAGCGGCTGAGGGACACCAGCTTGCCGCCCTGGTTTTCCACCCGTGCGTGGAAGCTGAAATGCTTGTCGCTGACCTGCTGCGGCGCCGGGCCCTGCGTGGTGATGGGGTGGGGGCCGGCGAGCGTGATGCGCAGCTCCATGTGGCGGGCGCCATCCAGCATGAAGGGTTGGCGACGGCGCGCCTCGGGCGGCAAGGCCAGCGCGTCGCCCAGCTCGATGGCGGGCAGCTCGATCTCCAGCATGCCGCGTTGGTACTGGCCGGGCGCGGGGTGCTCGAAACTGAGCTTGAGCTCGATCTCGTTGGCCGCTCGGTCGTCCACGAGCTGCGGCGTGCCGACGCTGACGAGGCCGGGCAAGGCCTTCACGTAGTGCCCGCCGATGCCTTCGGCGATGCGGTCCGTGCCTGCCTGGGCCGCAGCGGCGCGCCAGCGCTCGGCGGCCAGGCCCGAGGCCTTGAATGAGGTGGTCAGCCGCGCCGGGCGCTTGAGGTCAGCCAGGTCCCAGTCCTGCCGATAGCTCAGTGAATCCACCGCGAAGGCAGGTGGCTGGATGGCCACCGGCGCCTCGGTGCCGGCGGCAACGACGAGGCCGGCGCCGTAGGGCAGGTAGCCGCGCTTCTCCAGCGACAGGCCCTGGCCGTTCAGCGTGGAGTCAAGAAAGTAGATCTGCTCGCCGATCTGCACGCGGCTGATGACGTGGTCGAACACGTCATGCGAGGGCAGGAAGTTGTTGATGCCGCGGTTGCGCTGCACCGAGACCAGCGTGGGCCGCGCATCCAGCCCCAGGCCGGTCAGCAGCGCGTTCAGCAGCATGGTCTTGTCCTTGCAATCGCCCAGGCGCTCGGCCAGCGTGCGCGAGGCCGGCTTGGGGCGGTGCGAGCTTTCACCAAGGCTGGCGGAGAAGTAGCGCACCTCGTCCTGCACAAAGCGCAGCGCGGCGGCCACCTGCTGCTCGGGCGTGCCACCCTCGGCCTTGATGGCAGCGACGCGCTCGGCCACCGCCGCGTTGGCCGGCTCGGCCGCAAAGAGCGTCATCGCCCACTGGTTGACGTCGGCCCAGTTGCCGTACTCGCTGATGTGGATGGCCGGGTAGACCTTGAACCACGGCGGCGTGGCGGCCTCCTCCGCGACGGGCGCCACATGCTCACGCAGCACGCGCAAGACCTGGCGGCCGTTCTCCTCGAAGCGCTCCGGTTGCAGGTCGATGGCCAGGCTCTTCACCTGCAGCCGCCGCTCGGCCGGGCCCTCCACGCGCAGGTGCAGGCGGTCGATGGGCACGTCGCCCGCCACCGGCAGCAGCGCGGCAAAGCGGCCATCGAAGATCGGGTTCTCGCCGACCAGCGTGTAGGCCACGTCGACGATGTCGTTCACGCGCACGTCGCTGATGACGACCAGCGCGGTGCGCACGCCGTCGATCATCTGGCGCTCCAGCAACTGCTCGCGGCGCATCAGCTCGATGCGGGCGTCCTTCAGCCGCTCAAGCCGCTGACCGTCGCGGATGACGCCGACCTGGTGGATGACGAGCTGCTGGTAGGCCGGGTTGAAGTTGATCTGCGGCTCGGACACCTCGCGCAGCGTGGACGTGTCCAGCGCGACGTGCTGCAGATGCAGCCAGGTGGCCGACTTGGGCGCGAGCTGCACCTGGATGTCGACCAGCGCCTCGCGCCTGGCCTTGGCGCCCGGTGCGGGCGGCTTGGCGGTGGCGGCACTCGCCTCGGGCAGGGGTTTGACCCAGGCCGGCACCGGGCCGAAGCGGTAGCCGGCGCCGGCGGGCACGGCGGGGTAAAGCGAGGCGGGCTTGGTGGCTGCCTTGGCGGCGGTCGGTTTGGGCGGGGTCTGCGCCTGGGCGATGCCTAACGACAAGACCAGCGCAAAGGCTGGCCAGAATTTCGAACTCATCCCATTCCTCCCGGCATCTCCGCCCAATTGTGCGGGTGCCGGGCGCGCGCCGCCGTCAGTGCAGCAGTTGCTCGACTTCAGCCGCCGGGTCGCCCGCCGCAGCCACCTTGGCGGCCAGCAGTTCGAGGTCCAAATGCAGATGCTCGATCAGTTCGGGCACCGCCACCTTCAGCGCATGCACCGGCTCGTCGTGATGCTCGGCGGCGTCGGCCAGCACTTCGGCCACCTGCAGCACAGCGGCGATCAGCGAGAAGGGGCGGATCTCCAGCGGCGCGTTGGCGTCCTTGAAGGCCTCGACCATGCGGTCCGGGAAGTGCCAGTGCTCGGCCAGAGACGCCGTCACGTCGGCATGCGTGCAGCCAAAGCGGTGCTCCTCCAGCGAGAAGCGGCTGCCGGGCTCGGCGGCGTGAGCCTCCACGTCGGCCACCAGCTGCGGCGCGTCGATGGCCATCAGCAGTTGGCCGGTGCGCAGCATCAGGCCGGCGAGGTAGGCGGTGTCAGCGGTGGCGGCGTCAGCCCCGAGCATGCGGGCCAAGATGCGCGCGTAGCTGGCCGTGGCGACGCTGTGGCGCCAGAACACGGTGCGGTCCAGGCCCTGCACCTTGGGGAAGGCGCCGCTCACGCAGGCGGCCATGGCGAGGTTGCGCAGCGTCTCCAGGCCCAGCGCGTGGGCGGCGTCGATGACGGTGGAAATCTGGTGCGAGGGGCTGTAGTGGGCCGAGTTGGCCAGGCGCAGCACCTTGGCGGTCAGCGCGCCGTCCTTCTCGATCAGCGCCGCGAGCTGGGCCAGGCCGACGTTGTCGTCGTCAAAGCTCTTCAGCAGCCGCGCGGCCACCTCGGGCATGGTGGGCAGGGCGTTGTGCTTGACGAAGTCCCGACACTGGGTGCAAACCAGTCTAGGACGAGGGTCCGCGTCGCGCCACGGCTTTGCCGGCCCTAAACAATCAGCAACGCGCGGAAGTCATTCACGTTGGTGAAACTGGGCCCGGGGTTCAGCAGATCACCCAGTGGCGCGAAGAAGTTGGCGCTGTCATGGCCGTCCAGCAGCGCTTGCGGATTCAAGCCCAAAGCCCGGGCGCGGGCCAGGCTGGTGGGCGTCAACAGCGCACCGGCGTGCGGGCCGACGCCGTCGATGCCGTCGGTGTCGGCGGCCAGCGCGTAGACGCCGGGCTCGCCCTGCAGGGCCAGCGCGCAGCCGAGCAGGAACTCGGTGGCGCGGCCTCCCTGCCCTGTGGGTTTGGCGGCGTCGACGGTGACCGTCGTCTCGCCGCCGGACAGGATGACGCAAGGCCTGGCGAAGGGCTCACCCCGGCGCGCGACGGCGCGGGCGAGCGCCGCGTGCATGCCGCCGATGACGCGGGACTCGCCCTCAATCTCGTCGCTCAGGATGTAGGCCGCCATGCCTTGCGTGCGGGCTGCGTCGGCGGCGGCTTCGAGGCTCATCTGCGGCGTGGCGAGCATGACCAGCTCGTGGCCGGCCAAGCGCTCGTCGCCGGGCTTGGGCGTCTCGAACTCGCCCGACGTGAGGCCCGCACGGGCGGCAGCGGGCAGGTCGATGCGGTAGCGGCGGCAGATGGCCAGCGCGTCGGCGCAGGTGGACGCATCGGCCACCGTGGGGCCGGAAGCGATGACGGCTGGGTCGTCGCCGGGCACGTCGCTGATCGCCAACGTCAGCACGCGCGCCGGCGCGCAGGCCGCAGCCAGGCGCCCGCCCTTGACGGCCGACAGGTGCTTGCGCACGCAGTTCATCTCGGCAATGCCCGCGCCGCTGTTGAGCAGCGCGCGGTTGACGGCCTGCTTGTCGGAAAGCAGAAGGCCGGGCGCCGGCAGGCTCAGCAGCGCCGAGCCGCCACCGGAGATGAGGCAGATGACGAGGTCGTCGGCGGTGAGGCCTTGCGTCAGCGCGAGCAGCTTTTGCGTGGCGGCCAGGCCAGCGGCATCGGGCACGGGGTGGGCGGCTTCGACAACTTCCAGCCGACGCGGCCGCCAGCCTTTGGGCATATGGCCGTAGCGCGTGATGACGAGGCCCGACAACCGCGCGTCAGCCGGCCACGCAGCCTCCAGCGCCTGCGCCATGGCCCCGCCCGCCTTGCCGGCGCCAAGCACCAATGTCTTTCCCTTGGGCGGCGGCGGCAGATGCGCCGCCAGCACGCGGCCCGGCAGCGCCCGCGCGACGGCCACGTCGTAGAGCTGGCGCAGCAGCGCGCGCGGGTCCGGCGTCATTTCTGCAGCGCCCAGCGGCCGATCAACGCTCGCTCATCGTCGGTCAAGCCGGTCGCGTTGTTCAACGGCATGGCGCGCTGCACGATGACCTGCTGGTAGATCTGGGCCTTGCGCGCGGTCAGCGCCTCGGCCGAGTCCAGCCGCACGCCCTTTTGCGCGACTTCGCCGGTGTGGCACATCACGCAACGCTGCTGGATGACCGCTCGCGCCGCCAGGTCCATCGCCGCAGAACGGATGGCTGCCGGATCAGGCATCGAAGCACCGTCCGATGGCCGATGCATCTGCACCCGGGACAGCATCGTCACCTCGTTCGCCCGCGGGTCCGCCCCGTCCGCGCGCGACTCAGGCGCCATCCACGCGATGAGGCCGGCCAGCAGCGCCAACGCGAGCGCCACAGAACCCCAGCTGTTGACGCCCTTGTGCCGCTTCACGAAGAAGATGCGAATGGCGATGCCCGCCGCCATCAGCACGCACAGCACGACCCAGTTTTGCGGGTGCTGGTGCAGCATGCCGTAATGGTTGCTCAGCATCGCAATGAGCACCGGCAGGCCGAAGTAGGTGTTGTGCACGCTGCGCTGCTTGCCGCGCTGGCCGTAGATCGGGTCGGGCTTCTGCCCCGCGCGCATCTGCGCGATGACCTTCTTCTGGCCCGGGATGATCCAGTGCGCGACGTTGGCCGTCATCATGGTCGCGAGCGTGGCACCGACGATGAGGAAGGCGGCGCGGCCGGCGAACAGCTGGCAGGCCAGCCAGCTCTCGAAGATGACGAAGGCCACCACGACGGCCATCACGCGGCCATCGTTGCCGATGTTGCCGTCGCGCGTGCGGCCCAGCGCCTGGCAGGCGATGTCGTAGACCGCCGAGCCGACGACGAGGAAGCCGAGCGCCGCGCACACGGCCTGCCACGGGGCGGCCCACACGTACACACGCGGGTCGATCAGCATCTGGCTGGCGTTGAAGAGATACAGAACGAGGAAGAGCGCGAAGCCGCTCATCCACGTCCAGTAGCTCTCCCAATAAAACCAATGGAGGTCGTGCGGCAGATTGCTCGGCGCCACCATGTACTTCTGCGGGTTGTAGAAGCCGCCGCCGTGCACGGCCCAGAGTTCGCCGTCAACGCCCTTGGCCTTGACGTCGTCGGCGGTCGGCTTGACGAGGTGGTTGTCCAGCCAGACGAAGTAGAACGACGCGCCTATCCAGGCGACGACGGTGATGACGTGCAGCCAGCGCAGCAGCAGGCTGGCCCAGTCGAGCAGGTAGACGTCCATGCGCGGTGATTCCTTGTCCGGCCCCACCACGGCGGGTGCTGTGGGGCATCAAGCGTCGCGTCCGCAGGGGCTGCGCCCCCGACACCGCTGCGACGGCCCGGAGTGTATGCAGCCGCCGTGCCAGGCTTCACGTCGGCGCGGCCATGCACCGGCCCGCGCCCGTCTCCTGGCCGCATCGCGCGCCGCAGATCGCGCCCGATACGGGTTCGCAATCAGAGCGAGAACAAGGCGCAAAGCCGCTGACAGTGCTTCAGCACGGCAAGGCGAAGCAACGCAGTTATCGCTCTGATTGCGAGCCCGTATCAGCGGTCGAGGCGGAAGAAGGCGACCGCCTCCACCAACTGCTGCGCCTGCTCCCGCAGGCTCTCGGCGGCCGCAGCGCTCTGCTCGACAAGTGCCGCGTTCTGCTGCGTGCTCTGGTCCATCTCGCCGATGGCCTCGCCGACCTCGTTGACACCCGCCGCCTGCTGGGCGCCTGCGGCACTGATGTCGTTGACGATGCGATCCACCTTCTGGATGGCCTGCACCACTTGCTTCATCGTGGTGCCGGCATGGTCCACCTGCGACGAGCCCTTCTGGATCTGGTCGACGCTGGCGGTGATCAATTGCTTGATCTCCTTGGCCGCCGTCGCACTGCGCTGCGCGAGGTTGCGTACCTCACCGGCGACGACGGCAAAGCCGCGGCCCTGTTCGCCGGCCCGCGCCGCCTCCACCGCCGCATTCAACGCGAGGATGTTGGTCTGGAAGGCAATGCTGTCGATGACGCCGATGATCTCGGCAATGCGGCTGGAGCTGGTCGAAATGCCGCGCATGGTTTCCACCACGCCGCCCACCACCTCGCCGCCCTTGGCCGCGACGCCCGAGGCCTGCGCGGCCACGCCGCTGGCTTCCTGGGCATTGCTGGCGCTCAGCAGCGCCTGCTGGCGCAGCGCCTCCATCGACCCCGCCGTGCGCTGCAGCGCCGCCGCCTGCTGCTCGGTGCGCTCTGACAGGTCGTTGTTGCCCATCGCAATCTGCACGCTGGCCGTGGCCACGCTCTCGGCCCCCTGGCGCACCTGCGCCACGACGCTGGACAGGCGCTGCTGCATCTGCGCGAGGCTGGCCATCAGGCTCACGTCGTCGGTCGCCTTGACGGCCACGTGCTGCGTCAGGTCACCCTCGGCAATCGCACGCAGCTGGCGAGCCGCCTCACGGGGTTCACCGCCCAGCTCGCTGACGAGGCTGCGCGACAGCAGCACTGCCAGCGCCAGGCCCGACAGCACGCTGACGAGCACCAGCCCCCAGGTCAGGCGGCGGGCATCGATGAAGACCGCCTCCGCCTTCAGGCCGGCTGCCTCGCCAGCCTTGAAGCCGGCCGCCGAAAGGCGATCGAGCGCCATCACCATGTCGTCGAAGTTGGACTTGCCCGCCCCCTCGCTGATCTCCTTGGCGTCCTCCTGCTTGCCGCCCTTGCCAAGCGACACGACCTTGGATGCGACGTCCAGATAGGCCTTGAGGTTCTTGTCCAGCGCCTTGCGCAGCGCCAGTTGTTCGCCATCGACGACAAGCGGCGCGTGCGCCGCGAGCGCCTCCTGGGCGGCCTTGAGGGCCGCGCCCACCTTCTCGGCGTATTCGTCCATGTAGCCGGCATCGGCTGCGGTGGCGTGTTTGAACTCGAACTCGCGGTACTCCAGCAGCGCCGCACGCGCCCCGGCAAGGTGGCCCGCGCCCGGCAGCGAGCGCAGCGCCAGTTCGCCCGAAGCCTCATGAACGCGGCTCAAGGAGGTCAGTGAGGCGAGCCCCAAGCCAGCACTGAGCAGCAGCAGCCAGCCAAAGGCAAGTGCGAGCTTGTGCGCGGTGGCAAGACCCCCGAACCGGCGGCGGATGGCCGCCAGCGCGCCTTTGGCGGGCCCCAGCACTTCAGCTCTTCTTGAAGCCGACGTAGGTCACGCCGATGACCGCGCCTTTGTCATCCTTTACCGGGTTGTAGCAAGCAGAGAACGGCGTGCCGAGCACGTCGACATCGCCACAGAAGCCCTGCCCCTTGCTGACGGCCTCGTAGGCCTTGGCGCGTGCCAGCGTCGTGCCGACACCGCGCTTGCCCTCCGGCGTGAGCACATTGGTGCTGACGCGGACGAAATCGTCGCCTTCCTTGACGAAGATCGTCGCCGTCGCGCCGCTCTTCTTCTTGATGTCATCCACCATGTCGTAGTTGTTGTTCACCTTGCGGGGGCCGAAGAAGAGGCCCGGCACCTCCTTGTCACCCGCCTTCTCCTTGCCTTCCAGCTTGGCAACACCCAGTTTGGCCAGACGTGCGTCGAGTTCGGCGATGGTGGCCTTGGGATCGTTGGCCTGGGCCCAGCTGGCACAGGGCAGCGCCATCACGGCCAAGGACAAGAACGACTTGACGAAGAGGGTCTTCATTGCGATGTCTCCACAGTTGACGAACACCACTCAGAAATGCCCAAGGGGTGGCTCATCTTCGGCAACATGCTCAGCAGCCGCAAGGCCTCCGTCACGGATCACGCCGGCCCGTGCAATGTGTCACGGCAAAGTGAGCACTTGTGCCAATACCGCCACAGCAATGACGGCCGGCTGCTTGCCAGCAAGACCTGGCACCCCGATGGGGCAGTCGACTTGATCCCGTTCGGCCTCAGTGAAGCCGAGCGCCTCCAGTCGCTGGCGGAAGCTCGCCCACTTGGTGCGGCTGCCGATGAGGCCGATGAAGGCCAGGTCGCCTTGTTCGCGCTGGCGCTTCAGGCAGGCGGCCACGATGTCGAAATCCTCGGCGTGGCTGTGGCTCATGATGAGCACGGCCGAGCCGGGCGCGAGGTCGCTCACTGCATCGGCGGGTGGGTCCAGCGCCTCCTGGCGCCAGCCGCGCGCGGGCGGCTCGGCGGGGAATTGATCGGCGCGGCTGTCGATCCAGTGCAGGGCCAGCGGCAGGTCGCGCGCGATGCGGGCGATGGCCTGGCCGACGTGGCCGGCGCCGAACAAGGCCACGGGTTTCAAAGGCTCGATGGGCAGGCGGGCGGCGAGTTCTTCACCCGCCTCGACACGCTCAAAGCGCAGCCAGACGACGCCGCCGCAGCACTGCCCCAGCGTGGGGCCTAGCGGGTAGCGCACTTCGTCGTCCAGTTCGCCGCCAGCCAGCGCCGTGCGGGCGCGGGCGATGGCGTCGAACTCGAGGTGGCCGCCGCCGACAGTGCCGGCGATGCCGTCGGGCAGCACCGTCATCCACGCCCCGACCTCGCGCGGCACGCTGCCCGACGTGCGGGACACCGTCACGAGGATGAGCGCTTCAACTTCCACGGTAGGTCGAGTAGGCCCAGGGTGAGGCCAGCAGGGGTACGTGATAGTGGCCGGCCTCGTCGGCGATGCCGAAGTCCAGCGGCACTTCATCGAGGAAAGCAGGCTCGGGTAGCGCGTCGCCACGACCACGGAAATACGCGGCCACTTCAAAGACGAGGCGATAGCGGCCGACGGTGAACGTGAGGCCGTCGAGCAGCGGACCATCGGCGCGACCATCCCCATTCAGGTGCAGGCTGCGCATCCATTTGAGGCCTTCTGCATCAAAGCGGTAAAGGCGCACGGCCATGCCGGCGGCAGGGCAGCCGTTGGCGGTGTCGAGCACATGTGTTGTGAGCTTGCCCATCGGCACTCCGTTGTTGATGCAGCTTGATGCAAAGTGTAGGGATGAGCACAGCACGCTATCCCCGCGACCTCATCGGCTACGGCGAGAACCCGCCTCACGCGCAATGGCCGGGCCAGGCCCGCGTCGCCGTGCAGTTCGTCCTGAACTACGAGGAAGGCGGCGAGAACTCGGTGCTGCATGGCGACGCCGGCAGCGAGCAGTTCCTGTCGGAGATGTTCAACCCGCCCAGCTTCCCGGCGCGCCACCTGAGCATGGAAGGCATCTACGAATACGGCTCACGCGCTGGCGTGTGGCGGCTGCTGAAGGAGTTCGAGCAGCGCGCGCTGCCGCTGACCGTCTTCGGCGTCGGCATGGCACTGGAGCGCCATCCGGACGTGACACAGGCCTTCGTCGAGCTGAACCACGAGATCGCCTCACACGGCTGGCGCTGGGTGAACTACCAGGCCGTCGACGAAGACACCGAGCGCGCTCACATGGCCCAGGCGATGGCCTCGCTGCAACGCCTGACGGTCGGCCGCGACCCCCACGGCCTGGGCTGGTACACCGGCCGCGACAGCCACGCCACGCGCCGCCTGGTGGCGGACTTCGGCGGCTTCGAGTACGACAGCGACTACTACGGCGACGACCTGCCCTTCTGGCTGCAAGTGAAGAAGACCAACGGCGAGCTGGCGCCTCATCTCGTCGTGCCCTACACGCTGGACTGCAACGACATGCGCTTCGCGCTGCCGCAGGGCTTCAGCCACAGCCAGCCCTTCTTCGAATACCTGCGCGACAGCTTCGACGTGCTCTACGCCGAGGGTGCCGAGCGCCCGAAGATGATGAGCATCGGCATGCACTGCCGCCTGCTTGGCCGACCGGGCCGCCTGCGCGCGCTGCAGAAGTTTCTCGACCACATCGAGGCGCATGACCGCGTCTGGGTTTGCCGGCGGCTGGACGTGGCGCGGCACTGGAAGACGGTCCACCCCTTTGACGCCAGGACAGCCTTCACATGGGAATGAACACGAATATGGGGTCAGAGTCGATTTTTCTGACGCGGTTGAACGCGGCTGCGCCGGCGCAATTTGTTGCGCTGCTCGATGGCGTCTACGAACACTCGCCGTGGATCGCCGAGCGCGCTGCGGCGGCTCGCCCTTATCGGACGCTGGCCGCGTTGAAGGTGGCGCTGGCCCGCGTCGTGCGCGAGGCTAGCGTCGATGAGCAACTGGGCCTGATCCGCGCTCACCCCGAGCTGGCCGGCAAGGCCGCAGTGGCGGGCGAGCTGACGGCAGAGTCGACGAACGAGCAGCAGAAGGCGGGGCTGACCGCCTGCACGCCGGAGGAGTTCGCCAAGCTGCAGAAGCTCAATGCCGACTACAACGCCCGCTTCGGCTTTCCGTTCATCCTGGCGGTGCGCGGCCCGCGTGGGACCGGCTTCACGCGGCAGGAAATCATCGCCACCTTCGAGCGCCGGCTGCGCGCCCATCCGGACGTCGAGCGGGCCGAATGCCTGCGCCAGATCCACCGCATCGCCGAGATCCGGCTGAACGACAAGTTCGGCGTCACGCCGGTGCTAGGCCAGCAGCTCTGGGACTGGGCCGCCGAGCTGGCCGTGCACAGCGAGGACGAGGCCTTCCTGACCTGCACCTACGCCACAGCTGCCCACACTGCGGTGGCCGAGCAGTTGATGACGTGGATGCGGGACTGCGGCTTCGACGACGTGAGCCGCGACGCGGTCGGCAATGTCGTCGGCGTCTACAACGGCACCGGAGACCAGCGGTTGCTCACGGGCAGCCACTACGACACCGTGCGCCGCGCCGGTCGCTTCGACGGGCGGCTGGGCATCTTCGTGCCCATGCTGGTCGTGCGCGAACTGCACCGCCAAGGCAAGCGCCTGCCGTTCGGCATCGAGGTCATCGGCTTCGCGGAGGAAGAGGGCCAGCGCTACGCCGCCACCTTCCTCGCCTCCAGCGCGCTCACCGGCGCCTTCGACCCCGCCTGGCTGGAGCAGACCGATGCCCACGGCGTGACGCTGCGCGACGCGATGCGCGCGGCCGGCCTGCCCGCCCGCCCTGCCGCGATCTATGCCTTGGTGCGCGACCGCAGCCGCTACCTCGGCTTTGTCGAAGTCCACATCGAACAAGGCCCCGTGCTCGACAGCCTCGATTTGCCGCTGGGCATCGTCACCAGCATCAACGGCAGCCGCCGCTACACCGGCGAAATCGTCGGCCTGGCCAGCCACGCCGGCACCACGCCGATGGGCCAGCGCCGCGACGCGGCGGCGGGCGTGGCGGAGCTGATCCTGTTCGCCGAGAAGCGCGCGGCATCCACGCCCGACGTGGTCGCCACGGTCGGCATGCTGGAGGTGCCCTCCGGCTCCATCAACGTCATCCCCGGCCGCTGCCGCTTCAGCCTGGACCTGCGCGCGACGACGGACGAGGCGCGCGACGCGCTGGACGCCGATGTGCGCGGCGAGCTGGACGCCATCTGCCAGCGGCGCGGCCTGAGCTATTCGCTGCAGCCCACGATGGCCGCCAACGCGGCGCCGAGCGATGCCGACTGGCAGGCACGCTGGGAAGCCGCCGTCGCCGAGCTGGGCCTGCCGCTGCACCGCCTGCCCTCGGGCGCCGGCCACGACGCGATGAAGATGCACGAGCTGCTTCCGCAAGCCATGCTGTTCGTACGCGGCGGCAATGGCGGCATCAGCCACAACCCGCTGGAGTCGGTGACGGTGGATGACGCGGAGCTGGCGGTGCAGGCGTTTCAGGCCCTCGTCAAGGCCATCTGAGGATTGCTCGTGTCGAACACCTCGGACCGCTTCAGACATCGGTACTCCGTTTCTGCAATCGTCGCGATTGCGATGCTTGCGTCCTGCACGACTCCGCAGCGAAAGCAGGACATCGAGTTCTTCGGGACGGCCATGCTTGAAGCCTCAGGGCGAATCTGCCTTCGGCTGCGATCGCAGGAGCCCGGTCGCCCAGTCGCTGAAGGCTATTTCTGCTATGAACCGGACGACCCCCAGTACGCTTCGATTCGCGCGCATGTCGGCGATTTGAAAGTTGGACCGGAGAAGGTGATCCGACCTTTCCCTCCAGGCGGTTGCCTTCAGCTCGACATCGCATCAAGACCTACGAAATGAGTAAAGACATGCCCATTGATCAGTGGATCGACGCCCACTTCGCCGACCAGGTTGACTTCCTGCAAGCCCTCGTCCGCATCCCCACCGACACCCCGCCCGGCAACAACGCCCCGCACGCGGATCGCACCGCCGAGCTGCTGACCGAGCTGGGCTTCACCGTGGAGAAGCACGTCGTGCCCACACCGGTGGTGAAGCGCGGCGGCATGGAGTCGGTGACCAACCTCATCGTGCGCCACCGCTTCGGCACCTACGGGCCCAAGATCGCGCTGAACGCCCACGGCGATGTGGTGCCGCCCGGCGAAGGCTGGACGCATGACCCTTATGGCGCCGAGATCGTCGACGGCAAGCTGTATGGCCGTGCGTCGGCCGTCAGCAAGAGCGACTTCGCGACCTACACGTTTGCCTTGCTAGCGCTGAAGAACTCCGGCCTGCCGCTGCGTGGCGCGGTGGAGCTGCACTTCACCTACGACGAGGAGTTCGGCGGCGAGCTGGGCCCGGGCTGGCTATTGCGCGAAGGCGTCACGCGGCCGGACCTGTTGATTGCCGCCGGCTTTAGCTACCAGGTCGTCACCGCGCACAACGGCTGCCTGCAGATGGAGGTGACGCTGCACGGCCTGGCCTCGCACGCGGCCTACCCGGAGACGGGCATCGACGCGCTGCAGGCCGCCAACAAGCTGTTGACGGCGCTGTACGCCCACAACGACGTGCTGAAGACGCGGCGCTCCGAGGTGGAGGGCATCACGCATCCGTACCTGAACGTCGGCCGCATCGAGGGCGGCAGCAACACCAATGTCGTGCCCGGCAAGGTGGTGCTGAAGCTGGACCGCCGCATGATCCCGGAGGAGAGCCCAGCAGCCGTTGAGGCCGAAGTGCGCGCGCTGATCGAGAGCACCGTCGCGCAATCTCCCGGCATCCGGCTGGACATGAAGCGCCTGCTGCTCGCCAACTCCATGAAGCCGCTGCCCGGCGCCGAGCGGCTGGTGGCCGCACTGCAGAAGCATGGCGAAGAAGTCTTTGGCGAACCCATCCCGACCTCGGGCACGCCGCTCTACACCGACGTGCGCCTGTACACGGCGCAGGGCATCCCCGCCGCCATCTACGGCGCCGGGCCGCGCACGGTGCTGGAGAGCAATGCCAAGCGGGCGGACGAGCACCTCGTGCTGGACGACCTCAAGCGCGCGACCCAGGTGGTGGCGCGCACGCTGGCGGAGCTGCTGGAGCGCCGCTCCGGTGCATGAACGCACGGGCCAGGCGTTGCTCACACGCCTGGGTGCAGCAGGCCATCACCGATGCCATCGCCAGCCCGGACGCGCGCCCCCGGGGGGGCCGGACGAGGCTGGCCCGTCCATGCAGATGAACCTGGCCTTTGCCGGCCTGCTGGCCGCCGCGCGATGCCCATGAGCATGTACGAACCGCTGCAACGAGACCTAGAGATTGACTGTCAGCCGGCGTCGGGCGGCCTCACCGCCAACGCTCGGTTGACCGTTTCGACCAAACCCTTCAGGCTGCCCTCACCCCAGCCAGACTTGATGCCAGCGACGCTCCGGTCGCGGTGCAGCACCACGGTGTAGGGCAGCGAGCCCGGCGCCTCGAAGGCCTGCTGGCAGGTCTTCGTCGGGTCATACGCCATCGTCAGCTGCACGTGCGCGGCCAGGCCGCGAGACAGCTTGCGAAAGACGTCGCGCTCCTCGGTGTTGACCGACACCACTTGCAGCCCCGCGGGCGCGGCCCGCTGCAATCGGTCGAGGTAGGGGAACTCTTCGAGGCAGTAGCCACACCAGGAGGCCCAGAAGCTCACGACGACAACCTTGCCGTCGTAGTCGGCGAGCTTGAGTTGCGTGCCGTCCAGCATCCGGCCGAGCGATGCGTCGGGGGCAACGCGCTCCAGCGGCGGCCGCTTGGGTTTGTCGGCGGTCGTGTCGCCAGCCCGTGCGCTGCCCAGCGCGGCGAAGCCTGCCCAGGCCAGCAGGCCACGGCGCTGCAATGTCTCGTTCATGTGCTTGTCTCCCTGACGGTTCGCGGATCATGCCCGCGTGGGCCGCCCGCCAAAATCGAGGAAAGCCCGCCCTCTTGCACTTCAGCGCGCCCGCGCGCTGGCACAACCCCTGACCCGCTCATTGCCGTCAGGCGTTTGCTACAGTATCTATTCAGAATCTATTCCGGAACCAGCAATGAAAGCCGGGCTTGACCATCAACTCGTCCTTGGCGCCCTTGCCGCGCAGGGGCCGTTGACGTCGGCGGATCTGCAGAAAATCACCCAGAGCAGCCAGCCCAGCGTTTCGCGGTTGCTGGCAAAACTTGGCGGCCAGGTGGTGTCGTTCGGCCAGGCCCGGTCCGCCCGCTACGGGCTGCTGAAATCTATTCACGCAACGAGCGGCCGGCAGCCGCTGTTCCACACCCTGGCGGATGGCCGGATCGAACGGATCGGCGACCTGACGCTGCTGTCGCCCGAGGTGCTCCACATCGGCGGGCCCGGCGCCGATCTCACCACCACGGGCGAGCTGCCGTGGCTGCTGGCGCCATTGCTGGCGCAAGGGTTCCTCGGGCGGCTTCTCGCGCAGCGGCTGGCGGCGCCGGGCGTCGCGGCGGACCCAGCCACCTGGCGGCTGGAGACGCAGCTCTTCGCGGCCCTGCACCTGCACGACGACCCCGGCGCACTGACGCTGGGCGAGCCGCCCCCCGAGCACGCCGATCAGCCCACCGCGACGCTGCCCGCGAGTAGCGAGGCCGATGCGCTCGACGCGCTGGCCGCCGACGTCGCGCGCACGCTGCCGGCAGGATCGTCGGCGGGCGGCGAGCAGCCCAAGTTCCTGACCCACGGCCCGGGCGGCGAGGCGCTGCTCGTGAAGTTCACGCCGCCGCGCGGCACGCCGTTCGGCGAGCGCTGGCACGACCTGCTGCACGCCGAGCACCTGGGCTTACGCGTGCTGGCCGATCACGGCGTGCCGGTGGCGCCCAGCCGCATCGTCGCCACGCCCGCGCGCACCTACTTCGTCAGCACGCGCTTCGACCGCGTGGGGCTGCACGGCCGGCGGCATGTGGTGGCCATTGGCGGCGTTCACGCCGGGTTCGTGCCGGGCGGCTACTGGAGCTGGCCGCGCACGGCCGAGGCGCTGGCGCGGCAGCGGCGCCTACCGGCGCTGGACGCAGCGCAGGTGCAGGCGCTGTGGCATTTCGGCCGGCTGATCGGCAACACCCACATGCACGGCGGCAACCTGTCGCTGTGGGTGGCGGGTGATGACCTGAAGGCCCTGCTGCGCGGCCGCTTCACGCTGGCGCCGGTCTACGGCATGCTGCCCATGCGCTGGCGGCCCGACGCGATGCTCGGCGGCGCCGCGGATTACGCGCCCTTCGAGCCCGACGCGCTGGCGCTGGGCAGCGGTGCGCGCGGGCCGGCCCGGGCGTTCTGGGCGGCGCTCGCGGGTTCGGGCGACGTGAGCGGCGGCCTGCGCGACGTGGCCGGCGAGATGGCCCGGCGGCTGGGCTGATTCAGCCGCCCAGCAGCTGCTGGCGCATGGCCAGTTCGTCCGCCGTGAACGGGCTCCAGTCGGGCCGCTGCGCGTAGAGGCGGTACAAGGCCTGCAGATTGGCCCGCACCAACGTGTCGTGCGGGTCCAGGGCCAGCACGGCCAGCAGCTCATCGGCCAGCGCCTTGGCGGACGCCGCGTCGAGTGGCCGTTGCGCGGCCTTCATGACGGCAGCCGTCTGGCGCGCGGCGGCCGTGCCGGGCAGGCGCTCCGCGGCCTGGGCGAAGTGCTGGGCGGCGGCCTCGCGCTGCTCGTAGCCCCAGGCGAGCTGGCCTCGCAAGCCGGCCGCCAGGCCCCAGGCTGAGGGCGCCTGATCCGCCGGCACCGCGCGTTCGTAGCGGGCCAGTGCGGCCAGGGCCGCGTCCGCCATGGGCTGGCGCTGCGCCGCCGGCACACCGCCGGTGCGCAGGCGCAGCCAGCCGGCCACGCCCTCGGCAAAGTCCAGCTCCGGCAGCCAGCGCGACAGCGACCACTCGGGCGTGTCATCTCCCGTGTGCGCCCGCACCCAGCCGGCCGGCAGCCCCGTGCGCATCGGCGCCAACCGAAGCCAGTCGCCGCGTGTCTCGGCCACCCAGTAGGGGAAGCTCTCGCTCGTCGAGCGGCCGATCTCCACGCCGGGCGCCGCCAGGTCGGGTGATGGCCGCACCAGCAGCGCGGCGCGAAAAGCCGCGTCGATGCGGGCAAGGTCATCCAGCCGGATGCGGCGCGGCGCGAACGACAGCGCCTGCGCGGGCAGCGCCGCCTGCAGCGAGAGCGTGGCGTCACCGGCACGCACCGGCACCTTGAGCACCTCGGGCTCCAGCCCGGCGGCGCCCTGGCGGGCAAAGCGAAGGTAGCTCTGCAGGAACAGCTCGCCGTCCTGCTCGAACAACCGCCCCCACAGCACCACCACGCCCTGCCCGGCCTTGAGCCGGCCACTGGGGCCACTGGCCACGCCGGTCTGGCTGACGCGGCTCAGCACCTGGTCGACGTCGCAGACCTGGCGCGGTTCGGCCACCAGGTCCACCACGCCGATGGAGCCGAACTTGAGCATGCCCGTCAGCAGCTGCAGCTGCGCCAGTGCCGACATCTGTCGGCTGGCTGCCTCCAGTGCCGGAGAACCACTCTGGGCCCGCCAGGGCAGCACCAGGGCATTCACCGCCGCGCCGCTGAACACGACCGGGTCGGAGCAGGGGCGGATGTCCATCGCCAGCAGCTGCAGGGGCAGCAGGGCCGTCAACAGCAGCAAGGTGAGGTGGCGCATTACTCGCCTCCCGCGCAGGGTTGGGCCGGCAGCTGCAGGCGCAGCAGCCCGGTCCTGGGGTAGGCCGGGTCCGCCAGCGCCTCACGCAGCACGCGGCCGGCGCTGCTGAGCACGAAGTCGTGCAGCGCCGTCAGCTCGGTTTTGCTGCGCCCGGTCAGCGGCCGCTTGAGCATCGCCCCCAGCAGCCCGCTGGCGCGGCACAGGTTGGCATGCGCCGGCTCGAACGCGTGCTCGCGCAGCAGCTTCAGGCCCAGGGCGCTGGCAATGAAGGCGTCCAGGTCCAGCGGTTTGGAGATCAGCTGCACGGCGTCTTGCGTCGGCGCGGCACCGGCCTCGGGATAGCGCAGGCGTTGCAGGCCCGAGGGAACGATTTCGCTCTGGTTCGCCGCGAAGCGCAGCGGCACCAGCAGGTAGTTGATCTGTGCGCTCAGCGGCCCGCCGGCTACGCCGCCCTCGCGTTCCACCACGCCCCAGACCTCCATCAGCACGCGCTGGCTATGCAGTTGCTCCACCAGCTCGGGGCTGAACTCGCTGCCGTCCAGCGCCGGCACGCGCTTGGGGCAGGCCTTGAAGGCCACCGGCGTGGCGTTGGGGTTGATCCAGCGCTCGTCGCGCTCCTGGTCGAGCTGGAATTGCAGCTTGTTCAGGAAGCGCTCGGTGGCCGCGCGGTCGGGCATGGCGTCACCGCCGGGCTCGCTGAGCAACACGGTGAAGCGGCCCGGCGCCGCCGCGCAGCTCACGACAGCAGCCTGGGCCGGGGCGTAGAGCAGGGTCAGTGCGAACAACAAGGCACGCATGGTCACTCCAGGTTGGCGATGGCTTCGTCCACCGCCTTCTTCAGGCGCGGGAAATCCTCGGCCGGCGCGGGGATGTCGCCGCCGATGCGCCGCCGTAGCTCGGCGGGCTGGCCGGCCACGGCCGCGTTGACGAAATCGCGGTAACGGCGCAGCAGCGGCAGCGCCTTCACGCAGCCGTTGTCGCCCACCAGCTGCAGCAGGCCGCGGTGGGCGTCGATGCCGTAGTGCTGGTTGCGCTTGAGCAGCAGCGGCGGCAGCGCCCGGCACAGCAGCGCGGGCTCGCGCACGGCCATGGCCTCCAGCCCATGCACCGCCGCCACGCCGTGCAGGTCGGTGCGGCGCAGCTCCATCAGCAGGGCCGGCAGGGCCGGCTCACCGAAGGAGGCCAGCACCACCGAGGCGTTCTTGAGCTTGGCAAGGTCTTCCTCCTCGTTGAGCTTTTGCAGCAGGCTCAGCATCTCCTTGGTGTAGCTCAGGTCGAGTTGGCGCTGCTTGATGGCCAGGTCCACCGAGTCCTTGATCCAGAAGCCCAGCACCAGCACGACGATGCTGGCGATCAGCTTGGGCGCCTCGGCACCCATCCAGCCGAGCAAACGCGCGGGCCAGGGCTTGGGGGGTGGCGCGACGGGGGCGTCCATGCGCGCAGTGTGTTCCTGCGTGCGTGCGCTGCACAACCCCAGTTTGTCGGAGGACAAGGTCGCCCCGCCGGGCTGCCTCCTAGAATCCGCCGCCATGCCCGCCTTCCCCCACGCCTTCAGCCGCGCCCACGCACGCCGCCAGTCCTGGTGGCTGCTGGCCGTGCTGGTGATGGGCATGCTGGCGCCGGGCATCAGCGCGGCGCTGGCGAACGCGCGGGGCGACGTATCGGCCTGGCAGGACATCTGCCGCGCGCCCTCGCTCAGTGGCAAGGCGAGCCAGCCCAAGCCCATCGAAGCGGCGCTGGACCTGCTGGCCCACGGCCATTGCCCGGCCTGCCACATCAGCGGCGCCGGCCTGGCCGGCCCGCCGCCGGTGCCGGCCCTGCTGCTGCGCGACGACCTCGTCACCGAGGTACCCGCGCGCTTCTGGACCGCCCCCGTTACCGGCCACGCCTGGCGGCCCGCCAGCGCCCGCGCGCCACCCGCATCGATCTGAGTCCCAAGCCGACCCCGAGGCCCCACCGGCCCGGGTGAACGCCGCGCACCCCCCGGGTGCCGGCCCGACTCCGATCACGACCTCCATGAACAAGACTGCCCTTGCGCGCGCGGCGGCTGCCTGCGCCGCGCTGGCCCTCGCGTCCCAACCGGCCCGCGCCTGTGACGACTGCGATGAGCACGCGCCCTCCGCTGCCACGGCCCAACCTCAGCAAACTCAGCAACCTCGCACCGCCCTCGGCCTCGTCACCATCAGCGGCGCCGCTTCCACCTCGCTGCCCACCGTCATCCCGACCACGCTGGAAGGCGTGACGGCCGCCGACATCGCGCGCAGCATCAACGCCACCGACGCCGAGGACGCGCTCAGGTACCTGCCCAGCCTGCTGGTGCGCAAGCGCTACCCCGGCGACTACAACCACGCCGTGCTGTCCACCCGCGCCTCGGGCACGGGCAACAGCGCACGGGCGCTGGTGTTTGTCGACGGCATCCCGCTGGCCAACCTGCTGGGCAACGGCGCCGCCTTCACGCCGCGCTGGGGCCTCGTTGGCGCCGAGGAGGTCGCCCGCGTGGACGTGCTCTACGGCCCGTTTTCGGCGGCCTACAGCGGCAACTCGGTGGGCGCCGTCGTCGACTACCAGACCCGCCGCCCGCAGGCCTTCGAGGCCCATGCCGAGGCCGGCCTGTACGCCCAACGCTGGCGCTACGGCGGCGACGACATCACCTACCAAGGCCGCCACGCCAGCGCCTCACTGGGCGACAAAGCGGGCGACTGGAGCTGGTGGCTCAGCCTCTCGCGTCACAACAACGAAGGCCAGCCGCTGACCTTCCCGACCCGCGCCGTCGCCACCACTTCCCCCGCCGCCAACGCCGTGCCGGTGACGGGTGCGGTGGCCGGCCAGGACCGCTTCGGTCAGCCCTGGTGGCTGCTCGGCGCGGCCACGCAGATGCACACCGTGCAGGACCAGGCCAAGCTGCGCCTGGCCTGGCAGCCCACGCCTGAGCTGCGCGCCCAGGCGCTGCTGGGCCTGTGGCGCAACAACGGCGACGCCAGCAGCCGCAGCTGGCTGCGCGACGCGGCGGGCCAGGCCGTCACCACCGGCCCCATCAGCATCGACGGGCGCGGCTACACGCTGGCGGCCAACGAGTTCGGCCTGACGCACGACGAGGCCGAGCACCGCATCCTCGGCGCCACGCTCAAGCAGGTTGGCGCGGCCTTGAACTGGGAGCTCGCCGCCAGCCACTACGAGGATGCCAAGGACCGCAGCGCCCAGCCGCTTGCACGTAACGGCGCAGCCGGACGTATCACTCGCTTGGACGGCAGCGGCTGGACGACGCTGGCCGCCAAGGCCTCGGCCGATGGCTGGGAGGGCGGCCTGCAGCGCGAGCACCATGTCTGGCGCCAGCGCGTCGATGACGCATCCGACTGGCTGAACGACGGCAAGCTCACGCCCTTCACCGCCTTCAACGGCGAGACCACGCTGACCAGCGCCTTCGCCCAGCGCGTGCTGGACCTGGCGCCCGGCCTGCGCGCCGTGCTGGGCCTGCGCCACGAGACCTGGGCCGCGCGGGACGGCAGCAAGACGGCAGCCACCGGCCAGACGGTCAGTTATGCCAACCGCCACGAGAGCGCCTTCTCTCCCAAGACCGCACTCGGCTGGGCCGCCAGCGACACGCTGGACCTGCGCGCCAGCGTCGGCCGGGCCGTGCGCTGGCCCACCGTGGGCGAACTCTTCCAGGGCGGCCTCAGCAGCACGGGCGCCTATGTCGAGGGCGACCCCGTTACCAACCCGGGCCTCAAGGCCGAGCGCGGCTGGACGCGCGAGCTGTCGGCGCTGTGGCATGGCGACGCCGGCGAGCTGCGTGCCACGCTTTTCCACGAGAACACCCGCGACGCCCTCTACAGCCAGGCCAGCGTCATCGACGGCCGAACGGTGTCCAGCGTGCAGAACATCGCCCGCATCGAGACGCTCGGGCTGGAGCTGGCCGGGCGCGGCGACGTGGGCAAGGCGCTGCGCTGGCAGGCCAGCCTGACCTATGCCGATTCGGCGATCAAGGAGAACGCCGGCTTCGTTGCCACGGCGGGCGACACGCTCGGCAAGCAGCAGCCGCGCGTGCCGCGCTGGCGGGCCAGCGCGCTGCTCAGCTACGCCATCACACCCGAGCTGGACGCGAGCCTGGGCGCGCGCTACGGCAGCCGGCAATACGGCAATCTCAACAATGCCGACTTCAACGGCATGGCCTACCAGGGCTTCAGCCGCTACGTCACCACCGACGTCAAACTCGCCTGGCGCATCACTCGCCAATGGAGCGCCAGCCTCGGCGTGGACAACCTGAACAACGCCGAATACTGGAACTTCCACCCCTACCCCGGCCGCACCGTGCTGGCCAACCTGCGCTTCGACCTATGAAAAACATTGCTGCCCTCCTGCTGCTCGCCGCCGCGAGCGCCCAGGCCCACATCGCGCTGGACCAACCCGAAGCTCCGGCCGGCAGCAGCTACCGCGCTGCCTTCAAGGTCGGCCACGGCTGCGAGGGCGGCGCGGCGACGAAGGAGATCGTCGTCACGCTGCCAGAAGGTTTGCGCGGCGCCAAGCCCATGCCCAAACCCGGCTGGACGCTGACCACCAAGCGCCGCCCACTGAAGACGCCTTTCGAGAGCCACGGCAAGCCGGTCACCGACGAGCTGGCCGAGGTGCGCTGGACGGCCAACGGCGAGGCCAACTACCTGCAGGACGCCTGGTACGACGAGTTCGTGCTGCGCGCCTCGCTGCCGGCCGAGGCGGGCGAGCTGTGGTTCAAGGTGCGGCAGGTGTGCACCCAGGGCGAGTGGAACTGGGCCGACCTGCCCAGCGCCGCCAACACCAAGCTGCGCGCCCCGGCGGTTCGGCTGAAGGTGCTGCCGGCGGCGCAAGAGGCGCACGCGCACTGAGCCCGCTGGAAGCGGAATTAGCGGCCCAAGCGCCCGGTTGATCGCGGCATTGTTCCGGGCGCCCAGCGAAGATGATTCAGCCCGTCACCAGTGCATGGCCCCCGGCAACGTTGCGGCCCCTGGCGAGGCGGTACGCGATCCGCCCGCGACCACGAAAGCACGAGTTCCGGCCCGCAACGCGTCACCCCCCGGTGTCGCCCGCGAAGCCCCCTGCGCTGTGATGAACGCCGCAGCCCTACGCTCCCCGCAAGGTGAGACGTCCCGGGCGGTGTGAAGCGCTCTTTCGCCCCGCCCGGTTTTGACACCGGTCGGGGCTTTCCTTTGTCCGGCGCGGCGTACGCTGCGGCCTTCTGGGGATCGACCGGTAGCATCGCCATCTGATGTATCAGCAGGAACTCTTCATGGCAGTGCTCACTCGACTCTGCGCGGGGCTGTGGCTTGCAGTGGTGGTGCAGGCTGCGGCGGCCGTTGAGGTCGTGCGCATTCCGCGCCCCGAAGTTCAGGAGGACCGTCGGTCGGTCTACGCCGATCAATTGCTGGCACTGGCTTTGGCGCGCTCCGGCACCGAGTACCGGATCGAGCAAGCGGATGTCACCATGAACCAGGAGCGCCAGGCCCTTGAGCTGGAGGCGGGGCGCTTGATCGATGTGGCGCCCATTCCTGCCTCGCCCGAGCGCGAAGCCCGCCTGCTGGCGATCCGCATCCCCGTCAATCGCGGCATGCTCGGTTGGCGGGTTGGCCTCATCCGGCGCGGAGATCAGGCACGCTTTGCATCGCTCAACTCACTGCAGCAGCTTCAGCAACTGCGGGTAGGCCAAGGCCAGGGCTGGCCGGACACCGAGATCCTGCGTGCCAACGGCGTTCCGGTCGTGGCTGGCTCGGCCTATCTGGCGCTCTTCAACATGCTGCAGGGAGAACGATTCGACTACTTTCCCCGTGGGTTGACCGAGGTCTGGGATGAACTGCAGGAGCGCTCGGACCGCTTCGAGGTGGAGTCGAACGTGGTGCTGCACTACCCCTATGACGCCTACTTCATGGTGAACCGCAAGGCCACGAAGCTTGCCGCCGACATCGAGCGCGGACTGAACCAGGCGATTGCCGATGGCAGCTTTGACAAGCTCTTTGAGCGCTACTTCGGCGAACGGTTACGCCGTGCGCGCCTGCATGAGCGCGTGGTGATCGATCTCACCAATCCGCTGCTCACGCCCGGCACCGCCACGCCTGCCGAACGTCCGGAGCTCTGGTACGACTTCCGGCGCTGGCCGACGAAGGCGAAGCCGAAGTAGGCGCCCTCAGCGCCGATGATTCGTCCCGTCACCAGCGCGGCTACGACATCAACGCCAACGATCAAAGGGCGGCTTCTGGCGCCTGCTCCTCGGCGGCTACGAGCAGGCCACCGTGGCGCCCGGCCCGAGCTGGCTACCCGATTAGGCGTCTCTCTGCGCATGGTGGCCAGGACCGCAACAGACTTGTACAATAAAACGTACTTACTTGAGGGCTTGCCATGGATGCCATTACCTACTCTTCAGCTCGCGCAAACCTTGCTCGCACGATGGATCGTGTGTGCGAAGACCACGAGGCCTTGATCATTACTCGCAACGGCGAGCAGTCGGTAGTGATGCTGTCTTTGGAGGACTACCAGTCTCTTGAGGAAACCGCCTACTTGCTGCGCAACCCGGCCAATGCCAAACGCTTGCTTTCTGCTACTGCTCAACTGAGCGCAGGCAAGGGTGTCGAGCGAAAACTTGCCAAGTGAAACTGATCTTCGCTGACGAGGCATGGGAAGACTACCTTTACTGGCAAAAGCAAGACAAGAAGATGGTTGAGCGAATCAACAAGCTGATTGCCGAAGTGAAGCGCGACCCGTTTGCTGGTGTTGGAAAGCCTGAACCGCTCAAGCACGCTCTCTCCGGATTTTGGTCACGGCGCATCAACGACGAGCACCGCGTGGTCTACAAGATCGAAAGTGGTTCTCTTCTGCTGGCCCAGCTTCGATACCACTACTGAGATGCCCAACGTTTGACCTGAGGGGCGGCCGCAAGTGGGCGAAGCCCGCTTGTGGACGCCCCCACGATGGAAGGGTTAGCCCACCAATGCTGGGCGGACTTCAAAGGAGACCCTTGAGGCGAAGAAGCCCAAATGAGGCAACCGTCGAGGCGTCCTTGATCGTTCCAGCCTGGATCATTTGTTCCACTTCTGTGATCTTGAAACGCTTGGCGATCAACCCATGTTCCTCAATATCCAGTTTGGGAGCACCGTACTCGAGTTCTGAAGCGAAGAAGACGTTGTAGCCTTGCGTTGAGAAACCATACGCGAGGAAGAGGTGCCCCGCGTGCACCATTGAGCGAGCGACAATGCCCGTCTCCTCTTCCAATTCTGCTTTGGCCAAGACAAGCGGGTCCAGCGTGAGCTGCTCCCAAGAGCCTTGAGGCATCTCCCAGAAACGACCTTGGACCGGGTACCTGTACTGCTGGACGAGGTAGATGTGTCCGTTGTCGACTGCCGCGATGACGGCGAAGTCTGCCTTTTCCACCACGCCGTAGATGCCCGCGCTTCCGTTCGCTCGGACGATTTGATCCTCTCGTACCGTCATCCACTTGTTTTGATAGGCAATGCGGGTACGACTCCGCGTGATCTCTTCATCGGCCATGTGGTTCCTCCTTGGGGGCTAAACGTTGAAACTCAGCGAACGGCGAAGCCGTCCGCTGCAGTGATGGGTTGTGCCGCACGAAGTTCATTGCCTGCCCTGAGCCGCCCCACTGCTGAGACACCTGCATTCCTTGGGACCCCCACGCGCACCGGCCATCTCCTTCGGGTATGTGGACACCATCCGCCCTTCCAACCCCAATGGCTCGCATTGCTGGACGCACTTCTCTTCAAACGACGGCATCAGACCAACAAGGATCGCAGCTCCGACGCTGCAAAGGATAAAGGCGCCGAAAGCTGCTGCAACGATCCAATAGCGACGAGCGCCGGAGCGGTCTTTCATGATGCACAACGTTGCCCAACGTTTGAAATGAGGGGTGGCCGCAAGTGGGAGAATCCCACTCGTAGACGTCCCCTCGATGGAAGGGTTAGCCGCCATTTTCAGAAGGTGGAAGAACGCGGCGACTCGCCCAACCGACGAGCAGGCTAAAGGTGTACAGAGCGCCCCACCACAAGAGGCGCTCGCGAAGAATTGGCATGATGCTTGACTTGCTCTTTGAATACACCGCCAGCCACGGAACCGGAACATTCAGTGACTCACTGCCCGAGCCAACGACAGGCGTGATAACGGTAAGCAGGACGACGAGTGGCACTCCAAACACGAGTGTTGCTGGCACGGACCACCAACGAGATTGAATTCCCATGACTAGCGCCACGGCCGGGGTGGCCACCCATTCCAACATGAGGTATGGAATGACAAGCAATCCGAACCCAAGCGCAATCGTGGCAAGCGGGATCACGGGCCCGAGTAGGTACATGAGCGCAGCGTATAGCGCGCCTGCAACATAGAGAAGAAACGCGACCCTGAGCGGCATGGCGGCTAATCGGGATAGGAAGGAACCTCACGGCCCCTCCCTCCCACACCACCGTGCATACGGGTCACGTACACGGCGGTTCGCTGTGTTGAATGCATGCGCTTCAGGCCCTGGCTGGCGCCAGAGTTGGCAGGCCCATTGCGCTGAAGAAACTCGTTGGCATGGCCACCGATAGTGCCGGGGTTTGCGAGATTCGCCATGGGCCATGCGCGCTCTTGCTGACGTTCCATGCTTCGCGCACAGACACGCCACGCTTGCGCAGCTCGCGGTAGCCCCTCGGTCCCCATTGCTTCCATGCGTAGCAGCGTAACCGTCGCCGAATCCATTTGTCCAACTCGCGCAGAGGGCTCAGAACTTCGGTCACACCGAAGTACGCTTTCCAGCCAAGCAGGGTTTCTCTCAGCTCCGCGACGATCTGGCTCAAACTTTGGCCTCGTGTTCGGCGGCTCAGTTCTCGCACGCGGTCCTTGAGCTTGTCGATGGCCGTGTCGGCCACCTTCAGTCTCGTGTCGCGGCGGCTGAGCGTGAAGCCCAGGAACTTGCGGTTCCAGGGCCGATCAACGGCGCTTCTTCGTGTATTCACTGTGAGCCTCAGTGAGTCTTCGATCCAGCGCGTCACGCTGTGCATCACCCGCTGTCCCGCACGTTCGCTCTTGACCGCAATGTTGCAGTCATCGGCGTAGCGGGCAAAGCGGTGGTCGCGCCGGTGCAGTTCCCAGTCCATCTCATCGAGCACCACATTGGCCAGCACCGGCGACAGTGGGCCGCCTTGCGGCACCCCCATGATGCCGGGCTCCCGGTGCCCGTCTACCCAGGCTCCGGCCTTCAAGAACGCCGCGATCAGGCGCAGTAGCGCCCGGTCGTCCACATGCTGTCGCAGCCGATGCAGCAGCCGGTCGTGGTTGACCCGGTCGAAGAAGCTTTCCAGATCGAGGTCCACGACCCAGCCGTGTCCGTCCTTGACGTCCGCCTGCAGTTTGCGCACCGCTTGATGCGCCGAGCGTTGGGGCCTGAAGCCGTAGCTGTCGGGGTGGAAGTGTGGCTCCCATTGCGCCTGCACGATCTGCGCAATGGCCTGCTGGACAAATCGGTCCAGCACGGTGGGTATGCCCAGCATCCTCTTGCGTCCATCGGGCTTGGGTATCTCCACGCGACGCACCGGCTGCGGTCGGTACCGTCCGGCCAGTAGGTCGGCTTTGATGGCCTCCCAGTGGTGCACCAGGTGCTTGGGCAACTCGTCGACGCTCATGCCGTCGATTCCCGGCGCGCCCTTGTTTCGGCGCACTTGTTTCAAGGCTCGTTGCAGGTTGTCGCGTTCGAGAACGCGCCCCAGCAGTTCGCCATCCATCGGCTGGGCGTGCGTGTCGCCAGCGGCACCGGGTTCAGCCGGTTCGGCTGCAGTCCCGGCGCCCATCAGGCACGCCCCCAGCTCTCACAGCGTTCGGGCCTTCGGCCGCGGGCCCGCCGCCTACTACGCCCTTTGCTGACTTCTGCGTGGTCTTCAGCGGCAGTCGCCCACCGCCCAGCATGGCGCACCTGCCACCATGCACCGCGCAGATCTCCCGTGGTAAGACACGAATCCTTCCTCGCATAGGCGCCGGATTTACAAAATGCACCCATCCCGGCATTGCGCCCGGGTTTGCAGATGGAGGGCTTGGTGGTCACGTGCCCACTCGCCCCAGATGCATCACGCCTCATATCCGGTTTTTGTTCATCGCCCCGCGATTTCGCCTTGGACTTCCTCCCCACCTCGCCTCGCGACGACGCAGTTGCCCTTTGGCTAACCTTCGGCTCTGCTGATACCTGGTACCGGGACTTCCACCCGGCGGGATTCGTGCCATGCACGGCACACACGTGAAGATGAGCGGACGCCGAAGGCGGTCCGCTCCATTGGCAGGTTGAAGGTCATGCGCGCTCCTCCGAGAGATCACGAACATCCACGCGGGCGGTGATGGCCGCCTTGATCAAGCCATAGATACGCGCAACGTCTTCGTCTCGCGTGTCTTTTCCGAACACCCGCCCGATCAGACCGCCTTCCGCAAACGCGAACACACGCCAAGAGTCCGCCTGCTCGTCGGAACTTGCGCAGACAACGTACAAAGCGTGCGGTTTGGATTCAACGGGTACACACCACCCAAAGTCTTCGGCGATGACTTCCCCTGCAGCATGACCGCGGGCGCTGAGCTCGTCCGCGAGCCACTCCGCCAAAGCCTTTCCGAAGATACCGGGATTGGTCGCCTCGTCCTCACCGGGAGAGATCGCGAAGGCATCGGACTTGAACTCGAGCAACGGACTCTGCTTCATGACCTTCAACGTGCAAGCTCAGCGGACGGCGAAGCCGTCCGCTGGAGCGAAGGGTTGAACAGCAGCATGTTGGGCAAACGGCGCAACGGCTGCGACTAGGAAACCCCGGAGACGCGCAAAGTCCAGGCTTTGGGGCTTGCGCACAGGCTTCTCGGGTAGCCCTCGCACAATGCCTTCACTAAGGTGCGCCAGAGCCGACGATGCATTGGCCTCACCGAATGACATCGGATCGACCACCACATGAAGTGCAAGCAATGGGGCGCCTCCAGAGTTGCCGACCAAGCGGCTTGCAGCCGGAGGCTTCGGCAGGCTTGATGTAGCGAATACCACGACCATGATGTTTCCTGCGGACCAGCCGAAATCCGCGTCGCCAGCCGCGCGATTGATCCAATCTTCGAGGAACAGACAAGCGTGGTTCAGCTCCTCTGGAAGACCGGCGTCTTGGATGGTGGTTACGCGAAAGCGCATTTGGCTGCTGTTCAACGTGCGCGCTCAGCGGGCGGCGAAGCCGTCCGCTGCAGCAAAAGGTTGAACCGATTCATCGAATATCCACTCGCATGAAACTGAACTCCACTGCCCCTTCGCAGAGGACCTTGCCGACGTAGATGCGGAAGCCTAGAACTTCGATGATGCCGGCAGCTTGATCCACCACACGGCCAACACCACGATACGCATAGGGGCCGATCTTCTCGATCCGCTCGACGGATCGTTGCGTTTTCAAATCTTCAGGCCAATCCGAGAGGTAGGCCGCTTGAATCTCAGCGTCGAGAACGGTCAAGGCGTTGTCGACCAGTTCGCCTTCTACCAAGTCACGAGCAAAACAAAAGGCGTCGATCTGGCCGTGCGCGCTGCGCAGCGTCACGGACGAACACTCATCACCGGCCGAATAAGGCTCGACGCGATCAACGAGCAGCGTTTGCATAGCGGTTCAACGTGTTGTCGCCAGTCTGCGTAATGCAGCGGGTGTCTGCGTATAGCCAACCGGTTGCCCGCACCTAAGCATTTGACCAGCCTCGGAAAAATGGTCGTTGACTGTATTTCCATACAGTCATACGCTGTCTGCGTATTGCATCGCGGGCGCATGTGCGTCACGTGGAGAACGGGCGGAGGGTCTGCACATGGACATCGGCGCGAAACAAGGCATGGGCGAAGGGGCAGCCATGATGGCACGCCGCGCGCCCCGCCAGCTAGCGGGGGCAAACCTGCCTCCCCTGAAAGCCCCAAGACTGATGGACCAACTGCGCGAGCGCATTAGGTACATGCATTACAGCCGTCGCACTGAACAGGCCTATGTCCATTGGTGTCGCGCCTTCATCCGTTTTCATGGTCTGCGCCATCCCTCTGAGATGGGCGCCGCCGAAGTGGAGGCGTTTTTGCAGTGGCTCGCGGCCGAGCGCGGAGTGGCGGCGTCAACACACAACCAGGCGCTGTCAGCGATTCTGTTTCTCTACACCCGGGTGCTCGACGTGAATTTACCCTGGCTATCGAGCATTGGGCGCCCGGCGGTGCGGCGCCGTCTACCGGTAGTGCTGACGCGCGACGAAGTGGGGGCCGTGCTGCGAGGCTGGGAGGGCGAACACCGCCTCTTGGCGCGCCTGTTGTACGGAACGGGCCTGCGGCTCCAGGAGGCGTTGCAGTTGCGGGTCAAGGATGTGGACTTTGCCCACCAGGCACTGATCGTGCGTTCCGGCAAAGGCGACAAGGACCGAGTCGTGATGCTGCCTTCAGCCCTGCAGGACGGGCTGAAAGGCCAACTGGCAAATGGTCATGCCGTCTGGGCTGCGG
This sequence comes from Roseateles sp., assembly GCF_039929605.1. Lineage (GTDB taxonomy): Bacteria > Pseudomonadota > Gammaproteobacteria > Burkholderiales > Burkholderiaceae_C > Pelomonas. The sequence continues at coordinate 37,536 of NZ_JBDSQX010000114.1, read as the reverse complement.
ACGCTGCGGCTGGCCAGGGTGGGGTCGAGCTGCCCCATGCCCTGGAGCGCAAGTACCCGCGCGCAGGGCACGCCTGGTCGTGGTTTTGGGTGTTCCCTCAGGGGCACCATTCGACGGACCCGCACAGCGGCGTGGTGCGGCGGCACCACCTCTACGACCAGACATTCCAGCGCGCCTTCAAGCGTGCAGTCGCCGCAGCAGGCATCGTTCAACCTGCCACGCCCCATACGCCATTGCTTCGCTACCCACCTGCTGCAGGCCGGTTACGACATCCGCACCGTGCAGGAACTCCTGGGTCACTCCGACGTGGCCACCACGATGATCTACACCCACGTGCTCAAGCTCGGCGGCGGCGCGATGCGCTCGCCGCTTGATGCGCTTGCCATGACTCGACCGGAGGCTTCATGAACCTGGATACCGAACGCATCGACGAGACCGTGCTGGCCCTTTTGCTGCCGGGCCTGCATGACGGTCAGCGTGCCTGGAAATCCTTCGATTGGGACGCGATGGGCCGGCTGCATGAGAAAGGGCGGATCAGCGACCCGGTGGGCAAGGCGAAGTCCGTGATATTCACGGAGGAAGGCTTGCAGCGGGCGCAGAGCTTGCTGCAGTCGCTGTTCGCCAAACCGGGCTGAAGCGGGGCTCGCCCGGCTTCAGCCCGCCGCCAGCAACTGCTCCAGCCGCTGCTCCCGCAGCCCGTAGAAGCGCTTGATCTCGGCAATCTGCGCCAGCAGCTCGGCCCGCCGCGCGGCCAGGGCCTCGGCGGCCAGCCCTTGCGCCTTGACGGCCAGGATCATCTTGTTCTTGCTGGTGTGCTCCAGCGCGATGAACTCGAACACCTGGGTGCGGTAGCCCTGGCTCTCCAGCAGCAGCGCACGCAGCGAGTCGGTGACCATCTCGGCCTCCTGGCCCAGGTGGATGCCGTGTTGCAGCATGGGCCGCAGCACGGCCGGCATGGTCATCTGCGGGCGCAGCTCCTTGTGGCAGCAGGGCGAACTCATGATGACCCGCGCGCCCGACTGCAGGCCGACGTGCAGCGCATGGTCGGTGGCGATGTCGCAGGCGTGCAGGGCGATCATCACGTCCAGCGGCTGCACGGCCTGCGTGCGCACGTCGCCCTGATCGAAACGCAGGCCGGTGATGTTCTCGCTGTCGATGATGGCCGTGCAGAGCTTGACCATGTCGTCACGCAGCTCGATGCCGGTCACCCGCGGTGCCAGGCCGTGGGCCTGCAACCAGTCGTGCACGGCAAAGGTCAGATAGCCCTTGCCCGAGCCGAAGTCGGCCACGCGCACCGGGCCTTGCAGGCCGGCCTCATCGACCGCCGAGGACAGGATCTCGACGAAGCGGTTGATCTGCTTCCACTTGCGCGCCATGGCGGGCACGAGCGCCGGCTCGCCCTTGACGAGGTGGGTCAGGCCCAGCGCCGACCAGACCGGCCGGGCCATGTCCAGCGGGCGCTGCTTGGCCTTGTCGTGCGCGGCGGGCGCGGGAGCTTCGGCACCGCTGGCTGCGTCCAGGCGCGTCACCCGCAGCGTTTCGCGGCCCTTGCGGCTGACGGCGAACTGCACCTCCTCGGTGGACGTATGCAGGTGGGCATTGCGAAACCGCGTGCCCAGCAACGTGGCGAGCTCGGCCAGGCCGGCCTCGGGCGCATGGTTCTTGGTGACGTCCTTGGTGCGGTGCCGCCACAGGAAGCTCAACGCCGGCTCGCCGCGCAACTCGACCAGGCGCACGGTCAGGCGCTCGACCTCCTCTTCATCGCCCACCGGGCCAGAGAGCAGCAGCTTGCCGAACTGGCCGCTGGCCAAGGCCAGGCGAGCGAGGTGCACGAAGCGCTCGTGCGCGGGCGCGGTGGCGGCGGGGGGTGGGGTGATCAAGCTCGTGAACATCGAGCGCCATTGTCTCAAGCGTGCGTGATGTGCGCCCGCGTCTCCGCCGTGTCCAGATGCGCCAAGGTGTTGAACGTCACCAGGCGATGCCGCTTCGGGTTGAACGCGAACTCGGTCACCGCCGAGTTGCGAATACGCAGGTTCAGCTCCACAAAGGTCTCGGGCGGACAGCTCAGCACCCGCGCCACCGCCGTCGCAATCGGCCCGCCGCTGGAGACGATGAGCACCTGCTTGCCCACGCCCAGCGCCAGCACGCGAGCCAGCGCATCGGCCACGCCGGCGGCAAAGTCAGCGTGCAGCGGCATGCCTACCGGCGCCGTCTCGCCGCGCATCCAGGCCAGCAACCCCTGGCGCAGCAGACGAAAGTGCTGCTTGACGGCCTCGGGGTCGGTGGGCACGCCGAGCGGCCCGGGGTGGATGGCCCGCACGACGGCGTCCGCGTCGTACTCGTTCAGGCCCGGCAGCGCGACGGCCGGCAGATCCTCGCCATAGCCTTCGACGATGCCGGCCAGCGACTGCAGGTGGCGCTTCAGCGTGCCCGTGAAGACGGCGTCGAAGCGCTGGCCGCGTTCGCGCCAATAGGCGCCGAGATGGCGGCATTGCTCGTGGCCCTTGGCGCTGAGCTGGTCGTAGTCGGCGGCGCCAAAGCTGGCCTGGCCGTGCCGAACGAGGTAGAGGCTTCCCATGGCCGGCATCATGGCCGGGCGGGGTGCGATCGACTGTCGCGACAATGACGGCCATGCTGCTCAGACAAGCCACCCGCGACGACACCGCCGAGATCTGGCGCGTGCGCTACGCCGTCACCGAAAACCGCCTGACGCCCGGTCGCATCTCCGACGCCGAGTTGCACACCTACCTCGAAGACTACGGCCGCGGCTGGGTCGTCGAACTGGCGCCGGCCCCTGACCTGAAGATCGCCGGCTTTTCCATCGGCGACGCCCGCGACGGCCATATCTGGGCGATGTTCGTGGACCCGCCACTGCACGGCCATGGCTACGGCCGCCAGTTGCACGACGTGATGGTCGACTGGCTGTTCAGCCTCGGCCACGCACGGCTGGACCTGGGCACGCAACCCGACTCACGCGCCGAGGCCTTCTATCGCCGCGCCGGCTGGCAACAGACGGGCGACGGCGTGGACGCCTGGGGCGACCGCAGCTTTGAACTGAAACGTGAAGACTGGAACCTCCATGCTTGAAACCCATGAAATCGAAACTGCCCCCAACCCGCGCACGACGCTGATCGTGTTGCATGGCCTGGGCGCCGACGGCTATGACTTCGTCTCCATCTGCGGCGAACTGAAGCTGGCGGCCCTCGGCCCGATCCGCTACGTGTTCCCGCACGCACCGCAGCGGCCGGTCACCATCAACAACGGCTACGTGATGCGCGCTTGGTACGACATCCGCGTGACCGACCTCGTGCGCGAGGAAGACGAAGGCGGCCTGCGTGAATCGCAGCAGCAGATTGCCGAGTTGATCGCACGCGAGCGCGAGCGTGGCGTGCCAGCCGAGCGCATCGTCGTGATGGGCTTCTCGCAGGGCTGCGCGATGACGCTGATGACGGCGCTGCGCTACCCCGAACGCCTGGGCGGCGCCGTGGGGATGTCGGGTTATCTGCCGCTGGCCTCGCTGGCCGCTGCCGAGCGCTCGGCCGCCAATGCGGACCTGCCCATCTTCCTGGGCCATGGCCGGCAGGACCCCGTCGTGCCCCTCGCGCGCGGCGCTGCCAGCCGCGACGCGCTGCGCGGCATGGGCCATGACGTCGAGTGGCACGACTACCCGATGCCGCACTCGGTCTGCGCCGAGGAGATCGCCGACATCAACGCCTGGCTGCTGAAGCAACTGGGCTGAACAGCGCCTCACTGCCCGCGAGCTCCACGCGGCACTCACCGAAAATCTGCCGCGCAGCCCTTTCATGCCGCCGGCACAGGAAGGCATGGCATGACTTCAACCGCGTCACCAGGAAATATGGTGAAGTGCGGATGGCCGACAAACATCTCTGCGGCGGCCTCCTGAGATGCGGCAGCGACCACGATGTAGCCGCAAATCGCGTTGCGGGCATCTTCAATGCCGCCCGCCGACACGCGCCGCGTCTTGCCCACGGGGCTGCCTGACACGACGATCTGTTTCTCGTTGTCAGCCATCCAGGCATGCCATGCCTTAGTTCCCGCCTGCATGCGCTCTTGCCGTGCGGCTTCACTGAGCGCTCCCCAGCCGGATTTCCCCATCATTTCATCGGTCCCCGTGAAGACAGCGAGAAAGTTCTTCATGTGATGCTCCTGGTGGTTGATTGCGGTCCTGCATACCGAACTGCATGCTTCGCCACACCTCTCGACGAACGAATCGGCTGGCAATCGACACGCTGGGTTTGAGATTTAGGCGGAGTTCGCGAGCCATTTCGGCGGCCGGGTTTGCCGCTGTGCGGCGAAGATGGGTAAGACATGGAGCGCCTGGCCGAACAGATCGTTGACTGGCATAACCGCCACCCCCTCGCACGCCGCATCGGCGTGGAGGATGTGCACACCATCGGCGTGATCGCCCTGCCCTTCGTGCGGGCGTCGGCGCAGGCCGGCGGCTTCGTCGAGCCGGTCCTGACCGACGTGGTCAGCGCCTTTGATCAACTGCTCGGCTCACCGCCCGCGTCGCGCTGGGCAGTCTGGTCGCAGAGGCTGTATGGGTTGAAAGGGCTGGCCAAGCTGCCCGGGCGGCGGCAGCGCCAGCAGTGGCGCGCCTTCAGCGAGAAGTTCCTGCCGGGGCTGAGCCCGCGCCGCATCGAGAGCTTTGCGTTGGCCCATGGCTATGCCGAGCCGCCCGCCACGCCCGACTCGCGCCCCTGGCGTGTCATCGTCATCGACGAGAAGCTGGCCAGCGCCCACGGCGGCTGGCCCTTCGAGCTGTATCTGATGAGCGCCGGCGTCGACGTGGGCAGCGCCCGCACGCGCGTGCTGTGCGGGCGAGGCATCCCGTCGCAGATCGCGGGGCGGCGACTGTGGGACCCGCTGCGCCTGGGGCTTGCAGGCGGCGTGCTGGCGGTGCTGGTTGCGGTGGCCGCCTGGGCGCTGTGGCCGCGCCACGCGGCCGAGCCGGTGACCGCGCCGCCGCCGGTCGCGGCGTCTGCGCCCTCGGCACCAGCTTCACGGCTTTCAACAGCTTCCTCGGCATACTCGGCTTCGGCAGCTTCAGCTGCGATGGAATCTGCATCGGCGCCGGCTTCTGATGCCGCCAGCGCCGCCGAGGCTGCCTCCGCGGCCGAAGCCGGCGCCAGCGAGCCGGCCGACCCGCCGCCCGACATCCGCCCACACCTGGTGGAACGAACCGACGGCATCAAGCGCCCGCCGCTGCGCTCCGACAAGGTCGCGTCTGCGCCTGCGGAGAAGCCGGCCGACAAGACAACCGACTCGGCGCCCGAAAAAGCCGCCGAGACCTCCAAGAACGCCGAGCCCCCCGACTCACGCCTGACACGCCTGGCCGCGTCTCCGACCCAGGCCGTCGCCCTCGTCGGCCCGCCGGGCAGCAAGGCCGAGGCCGAGGCGTTGCTGAAGAAGATGCGGGCCGGCCTGGTGGGCATGCACAGCAACCCCGAAACTCTGCAGGCCGACGTCATCCAGACGCCCGAGGGCTGGCGCGCCACGGTCTGGCCGTTCCCGAACCGAGAGCAGGCCCAGCTCATCAATGCGACGCTGGTGGCGCGCGGGCTCAAGACCAAGGCGGTGAACTTCTAGGTTCGGCGAATGACGAAGGCGCGCTTGTCGCCGCTGTCAAAGCCGCAGCGCTCGTAGAAGGCCCAGACGGCCGGGTCCTTGCGGCTGGTGGTCAGCACGACCTTGTAAGCGCCCACGGCCCACGCTTGCTCGATGGCATGGCGAATGACGGCCCGACCATGGCCCTGCTGGCGATGGTCGGGGTGCGTCACCACGTCCTCGATAACCCCGTAGCTGCGCCCCCCGCGCGTCAGGTTCGGGATGACGGCGAGATTGCAGGTGGCGATGAGCGCATCACCGTCAAACCGTCCGAAGTGGCGCAGGCCCGGATGCGCGAATACGGCGCGCACGCTTGCAGCGGAGGGCGGCGCGTCGCCGACGTTCAGGTGCTGGTAGAGCCCCAGCAGGGCGTCGAGGTCATCGACGCCCAGGTCGCGCAACTGACCGGCAATGATCGCCGCCGTCACTTCACGTCCAGCTTCATCGTGTTGGCGATGAAGGCCAGGATGTCGCTGCGCTCCTCGATGATCTTGGACGTCGGCTTGCCGGCGCCATGGCCGGCGTTCACCTCGATGCGGATCAGCTTGGGTGCCGTGCCCGTGTCGGCGGCCTGCAGCGTGGCGGCGTACTTGAAGCTGTGCGCCGGCACAACGCGGTCGTCGTGGTCGCCGGTGGTGATCATCACGGCGGGGTACTTGGTGCCGTTCTTGATGTTGTGGATGGGCGAGTAGGCATAGAGCGCCTTGAACAAGTCAGGCTTGTCGCTGGTGCCGTAATCGGTGGCCCAGGCCCAGCCGATGGTGAAGTTCTGGTAGCGCAGCATGTCCATCACACCCACCTGCGGCACGGCGGCGGCGAACAGGTCGGGGCGCTGGTTGGCGACGGCGCCGACGAGCAGGCCGCCGTTGCTGCCGCCGTTGATGGCCAGCGTGGCCGGGCTGGCCACCTGGTTCTTCACCAGCCATTCGCCGGCAGCGATGAAGTCGTCGAACACGTTCTGCTTGTTCAGCTGGGTGCCGGCCTCATGCCAGGCCGAGCCGTACTCGCCGCCACCGCGGATGGAGGCGATCACGTAGACGCCGCCCATCTTCAGCCACGTGGCGGACGTGACGCCGTAGGCCGGCGTTATGGCGATGTTGAAACCGCCGTAGCCGTAGAGCAGCGTCGGGTTCGTGCCGTCCAGCTTCAGGCCCTTCTTGGCGGCGATGAAGATGGGGAAGCGCGTGCCGTCCTTGCTGGTGACGAACTCGCGGCGGGTCTCGAACTCGTCGGCGTTGAAGGCCGTCTTGGGCTTCTTGAACAAGGTGATCGCGCCGGTCTTGACGTCGTAGCGGTGCACCTCGGCAGGCGTCGTCAGGCTGGTGTAGCTGAAGAAGGTTTCAGTGTCGCTCCAGCGGCCGCCGAAGCCGCTGGCGGTGCCCACGCCGGGCAGCTTGACCTCGCTGAGCGGCTTGCCGTCGGCGCCGTGCGCGCGCACCAGCGTCGCGGCGTCGTGCAGGTAGCTCAGCAGGTAGCGGCCGCCCACGCCGGAGGCGCTGGTCATCGCGTCGGGGCCTTCGGGCACCAGCGTCTTCCAGTCGGCCGGCGCGGGGTTCTTCAGGTCGATGACGATGAGCTTGCCGCGCGGCGCGCCCTTGTCGGTCTTGACGATGAGCTTGCCGCCGGTCACGGCGACGGGGCTGTACAGCGCGTCGAAGTCCAGCGTGATGGGCTGGGGCTTGCCGCCCACAAAACTGCCTTTGGGCAGGGGCAGCACGAGCAGGCCGTTCTTGCTGCCGGCGCTCTTCCACACGTTGATGAGCAGCAGCTGGCCGTCGTCGGACACGTCCGCGCCGAAGCCCCATTCCTTGTCGTCGCGGTTCTCGGTGACCAGCACGTCCTCGGCTTGGGGGCTGCCCAGGCGGTGGTAGTAGAGCTTCTGGAAGTAGTTGGCGCCGGTGAGCTTGACGCCTTCCTTGGGCGCGTCGTAGCGCGAGTAGAAGAAGCCCTTGCCGTCGGCCGTCCAGGCGGCGCTGCTGAACTTCACCCAGTCGATCTTGTCTTCCAGGTCCTGGCCGGTGGCGAGGTCGCGCACCTTCCAGACCTGCCAGTCCGACCCGGCGCCAGCAATGCCGTAGGCCAGCAGCTTGCCGTCGCGCGAGGGCACGAGGCCGGTCAGCGCCACGGTGCCATCCTTGGACAGCAGGTTGGGGTCCAGCGCGATGACCGGGGCGTCCTTCAGGGACTTGGCCGTGTAGATGACGTTCTGCTGCTGCAGGCCGTCGTTGCGGCTCCAGAAGTAGCGGCCGCCTTCGCTGAAGGGGATGCCGTAGCGCTCGAAGTTGTAGAGCTCGGTGTAGATGCGGCGCGTGGGCAGGCGCTGCGGCATGGCTTCGAGGAACCTGTCGGTGACCTTGTTCTGCTCGACAACCCAGGCCTTGGTCTCGGCGCTGTTGTCGTCTTCCAGCCAGCGGTAGGGGTCGGCGACGGCCGTGTCGTGATACGCGTCGACCTGATCGACCTTGCGCGTGACGGGGTAGTTGAGACCTTGGGCCTGGGCGCTTGTGGCGACGACGGCTGTGATGGCGACGGAGGACAGGGTGAGCTTCATCTGGAGGGTGTCCCAGGATCGAGAAGCTGGCGATTCTCGACGCCCCCGAGCCGGGGCGCCGATGGTCATGCGGTGAAACCCTGGGGCAGGCCCGGGAAGGGTTTAGCTGCGGTAGTCGGCGTTGATGGTGACGTAGTCGTGGCTGAGGTCGCAGGTCCACACCGTCGCGCTGGCCGCGCCGCGGTTCAGGCCGACGCGCACGGTGATCTCGCTCTGCTTCATGACGCGCTGGCCGTCTTCCTCGCGGTAGCTGCTCAGGCGTCCGCCTTGGCGGACCACGGCAACGTCGTCCAGGTCGAGGTCGATGAGGCTTTGGTCCAGGTCGCCGATGCCGGCATAGCCGACCGCTGCCAGGATGCGGCCCAGGTTCGGGTCGCTGGCAAAGAACGCCGTCTTGACCAGCGGCGAGTGGGCAATCGCGTAGGCCGCCAATTTGCACTCGGCCTCGTCACGGCCACCTTCGATGGTGATGGTGATGAACTTGGTGGCGCCCTCGCCGTCGCGCACGATGGCCTGGGCCAGCTCCTGCGCCAGCGCGATCAGCGCCTCGCGCAAGGTCTTCGCATCGGCGCTGTCCAGCGATGTGATCTCGGCGTGCTGGGCCTTGCGGCTGGCGATCAGCAGGAAGCAGTCGTTGGTGGACGTGTCGCCGTCGATGGTGATGCGGTTGAAGGAGGCGTCGGCGGCTTCCTTCACCAGCGGCTGCAGCAGGGCCGGGGCGATGTTGGCGTCGGTCGCGACAAAGCCGAGCATGGTGGCCATGTTGGGCCGGATCATGCCGGCGCCCTTGGAGATGCCGCTCAGCGTGACCGGCACGCCGCCGAGGGTGATGCGGCGCGACGCGGCCTTGGGCAGCGTGTCCGTCGTCATGATGCCCAAAGCGGCCTCACCCCAGCCGTCGTCCCGCAGTGCGGCCAGCGCGGCGGGCAGGCCGGCGGTGATGCGGTCCACCGGCAGCGTCTCCATGATGACGCCGGTGGAGAACGGCAGCACCTGCTGGGGCTGGCAGCCGATCAGGTCGGCCAGCGCCTGGCAGGTCTGGCGCGCACGTGCAAGGCCGTCGGCGCCGGTGCCGGCATTGGCATTGCCGGTGTTGATGAGCAGCGCCCGCACGCCGGAGCCCGCAGCCAGGTGCTCGCGGCAAACCTGCACCGGCGCGGCGCAGAAGCGGTTGGTCGTGAAGACGCCGGCCACGGCCGCGCCCTCGTCCAGGGCGATGACGCTGAGGTCACGCCGGTTAGCCTTGCGCACGCCGGCCATCGTCACGCCAAGGCGCACGCCCGGCACGGGCAACAGGGAGGCAGGATCGGGGGCGAGGAGATTGACGGGCATGGCGCGCTCGGTAGGAGTCAGGGACGGCGCCGGGATTCTAAGAAGCGAAAAAGGCTCCCGACGGAGCCTTTGCAAGCCAGCGCCTGAAATCAGCGCGGCAGGCGGCGGCGGGCCAGCAGGCCCATGACACCCAGGCCGGCCAGGAACAGGGCGTAGGACTCGGGTTCCGGCACGGCCGTGATCGCCGTGGCGACGACCAGATCCTGCAGACCGTCATTGGTCAGCTTGGTCAGCGAGTAATGGGCCGAGCCGCTGTAGCTCAGTGCCTGAGCCAGGAAGGAACCGGCCTTAGCCGTCACAGCAGCGGTGGTCGCGTCGTCACCCAACAGATGGAAGCTGCCGCCGCCGATGCTGAAGGTGCCGCTCGTCTCGCGGACCAGTTCCCAGATGGCCAGCTGGAAGGCAGCCTTGTCGTTGTAGGTCGTCAAGCCGGCGTAGCTGCTGGAGAACAGGCCTTGCAGCTGCTGGGCTTGAGCGCCGGAGAAGCTCTCGACGTTGTAGATGCGGTCGCGCATCGCCCGGCCATTGCCTTCGGTCGGCTCGATGCAGTAGGCGACGAAGCTCTCGCCGCTGGCAACGTAGCTGTAGTTCAGCGCCGTGGTGGCGTAATTGCTGGTCAGGGCCACGTCGGTGGAGACCGCATCGTCCATCGTGCTCAGCTTGGTGCCGGCCATGTCGACGCCCGCCCACTTGATGGTGACAGGGTTTGCCGCAACGGCGCCTTGGGAGGCCAGGACGCCGACGGTCAGGAGGCTTGCAACAACAATGCTTTTCATGGGAATCATCCGGTTTCCGTGTGGGGCTCAGGCCTTGCGGCGGCGGGCGCTGGCCAGGCCGGCACCGGCCAGGGCCAGGGCAGCCAGGGCAACGCTGGCGGGCTCAGGCAGTTCGACGCTGGCGCTGTAGCCATTGCCGGTCTTGTCGGCGTAGCTGACGCCCTTAACTTCAAGCTGCCACTGGCCAGCGGCCAGTTGCACGGGGGTCAGGGCCCACTTTTCGATGCCGCCGTCGGCAACATCCCAGTTGATGGCCAGGATCTCCGTCCAGTCCAGGCCGGCGCCGAGGCGGCGCAGCGTGACCGACTGGATGTCGATGCCGGGCAGGCCGCCGAGTTGGGCGCCGGTCGTCAGCAGACCGCTGACCCAGGTGTTGCTGCTGAGGTTCAGTGCGTAGACATCGTCGAAATCAGTGCCAAAGCCCGTCAGATCCTGGTGGCCGTAGTTGCTGAGATTGACGGTACCGGCAGCGGCGCTGGTGGCGAAGACGACGGCTGCGACAGCGGTGAGCAGGGCTTTCATGACGAACTTTCTGAAACTTCTATCGGGTAAACCCCGTTGGGGCTCTGTTGGACTGCACTCTAGGGGGATGGCCTCGACTCGAGCACCCCTCATGCGTGTGGCGAGCGCCATGGTTTGTGCTCAAACGCACGTATTTCCCCCCAGATGGGTGGGGCCAGACAGCCCGCCGACCCAATGAAAACGGGCCGGCTGAGCCGGCCCGTCAGGAGTTCAGACCTGAGAAATCAGGCCAGCTTGCCGTGGCAGCTCTTGAACTTCTTGCCGCTGCCGCAGGGGCAGGGGTCGTTGCGGCCGACGTGGCCGTACTCGGCCAGCAGGGTCTCGGGGTCGACGTCCCGAGAGATGGAGCCGTCCTCGTTGGGGTGCTGGTAGGTCACGTTCGACACAGCCTCGGCGCGGCGCTCGATGGCCTCGGCGGCCTGGTCGGCCTCTTCCTGGCTCTGGATGCGCACATTCATCAGCGTGCGTGTCACTTCCATCTTGACGACGTCGAGCAGCTGCGAGAACAGCTCGAAAGCCTCGCGCTTGTATTCCTGCTTGGGATTCTTCTGGGCGTAGCCGCGCAGGTGGATACCCTGGCGCAGATAGTCCAGCGCGGCCAGGTGCTCGCGCCAGCGCTGGTCGATGCTCTGCAGCAGCACCATGCGCATGAAGGGGTTGAACTGCTCGATGCCGACGCGTTCGAGCTTGCCGTCGAACAGCGTGTCGCCAGCCTTGACGACGGCTTCCAGGATTTCGTCGTCGGTGATCGAGTCACTGGACTTGACCAGTTCGGCCAGCGAGATCTCGAGCTGCCACTCGTCCTTGAGCACCTGCTCCAGACCCGGCAGGTCCCATTGCTCTTCCACGCTCTCGACCGGCACGAAGGTGCGCACCACGTCGGTCAGCGTCGCGCCGCGCAGGGACGCGATCTGGGCGACCAGCGCTTCGGCTTCCAGGATGTCGTTGCGCTGCTGGTAGATGACCTTGCGCTGGTCGTTGGAGACGTCGTCGTACTCCAGCAGCTGCTTGCGCACGTCGAAGTTGCGCGCCTCGACCTTGCGTTGGGCGCCTTCGATGCTGCGCGTGACGATGCCGGCCTCGATGGCCTCGCCCTCGGGCATCTTGAGCCGGTCCATGATGGCGCGCACGCGCTCACCGGCAAAGATGCGCATCAGCTGGTCGTCCAGCGACAGGTAGAAGCGCGAGGAACCCGGGTCACCCTGGCGGCCGGCACGGCCGCGCAGCTGGTTGTCGATGCGGCGGCTCTCGTGGCGCTCGGTGGCGATGATGCGCAGCCCGCCCTCCGCCTTGACCTTGTCGTGCAGGCCCTGCCACTCGTCGTGCAGCTGCTGAATGCGGCGCGCCTTCTCATCGGCCGGGATGGCTTCGTCGGCCTCGATGAACTTGACCTGGTTCTCGACGTTGCCGCCCAGCACGATGTCCGTGCCGCGACCGGCCATGTTGGTGGCGATGGTGATGACACCCGGGCGGCCGGCCTGAGCGACGATCTCTGCCTCGCGCGCATGCTGCTTGGCATTCAGCACGTTGTGCGGCAGCTTGGCCGCCTGCAGCAGGTTGGAGATCAGCTCCGAGTTCTCGATGGACGTCGTGCCCACCAGCACCGGCTGGCCGCGCGTGTGGCAGGCGCGGATGTCCTCGATGACGGCGTTGTACTTTTCCTTGTCGGTCTTGTAGACCAGATCCAACTCGTCCTTGCGGATGGTCGGTCGGTTCGGCGGGATGACGACGGTCTCCAGGCCGTAGATCTCCTGGAACTCGTAGGCCTCGGTGTCGGCCGTGCCCGTCATGCCCGACAGCTTGCCGTACATGCGGAAGTAGTTCTGGAAGGTGATCGAGGCCATCGTCTGGTTCTCGGCCTGGATCTCCACGCCTTCCTTGGCCTCGACGGCCTGGTGCAGGCCGTCGCTCCAGCGGCGCCCGCTCATCAGGCGGCCGGTGAACTCGTCGACGATGATGACCTCGCCCTCCTGCACGACGTAGCCCTGGTCCTTGTGATAGACGTGGTGGGCCCGCAGCGCGGCATTCAGGTGATGCATCAACGTGATGTTGGCCGCGTCGTACAGGCTGGCGCCCTCGGCGATCAGGCCGGCCTGGCTCAGCAGGCGTTCGGCGTTCTCGTGACCGTCTTCGGTCAGGTGGATCTGGTGCGACTTTTCGTCCACCGTGAAGTCGCCCGGATCGATGACGCCCTCGCCGGTGCGCGGGTCCAGCTCGCCGATCTGCTTCTTCAGGCCGGGAACGATGGCGTTGATCTTCAGGTAGACGTCGGTGTGATCGTCCGCCTGGCCCGAGATGATCAGCGGCGTGCGCGCCTCGTCGATGAGGATGGAGTCCACCTCGTCGACGATGGCGTAGGACGTGCCGCGCTGCACGCGGTCGGCCGTCTCGTAGACCATGTTGTCGCGCAGGTAATCGAAGCCGTACTCGTTGTTGGTGCCGTAAGTCACGTCGGCCGCGTAGGCCGTCTGCTTCTGCTCGCGCGGCATTTGCGGCAGGTTGATGCCGACGGTCAGGCCGAGGAAGGTGTAGAGCTTGCCCATCCACTCGGCGTCGCGGCGCGCGAGGTAGTCGTTCACCGTGACGACGTGGACGCCCTTGCCCGTCAGCGCGTTCAGGTAGACCGGCAGCGTCGCCATCAGCGTCTTGCCTTCGCCGGTGCGCATTTCAGCGACCTTGCCGGCGTTCAGCACCATGCCGCCGATCAGTTGCACGTCGAAATGGCGCATCTTCAGCGCCCGCTTGCTGCCTTCGCGGCAGACGGCGAAGGCCTCGGGCAGGATGTCGTCGACCGACTCGCCGCCGGCGATGCGCTGCTTGAACTCGGCCGTCTGGGCGCGCAACTCGTCATCGCTCAGCGCCTCGTACTTCGGCTCCAGGGCGTTGATCCGCTGCACGGCGTGGCGGTACTGCTTGAGCAGGCGCTCGTTGCGGCTGCCGAAAATCGAGGTGAGAAGCTTGGGCAACATGCTGCGAAGGATGAGGGCTGGTCGGGTGCCGGCAAGGCTGGCAAGACGCGCGAATCTGGGGGCACGGCGACGCAATGCAAGTCGGACTTGCCTGGCCGCGCAAAACGGCGCAGTTTAGCAGCGCGCCCTCGGGCACCGATGCCACGCCGGATGCGGCTGACTACACTGCGCCGATGTCATCCACGCCACGCTATCTCGCCCCCAAAGGCCAGCGTGTGAGCGTGCCCGAGCCCATGCCGGTGGCGCAGGCCCTGCGTGCACACGAAGGGCTGATGCGTCTGAGCGAACGCCTGGAGGCGTCGCGGCGCCGGCTGCGCGTTATCACCCCCGCCCTGCCCGGCAACCTGCTGGCCAGCATCCAGCCCGGGCCGCTGGACGAAGAGGGCTGGAGCCTGCTCGTCGCCAACGCAGCGGTCGCGGCCAAGCTGCGCCACCTGCTGCCGCGGCTGGAAGCGCTGCTGGCCCAAGCCGGCCTGCCCGGGCGCATCCGCGTCAAGCTGGCGCAGAAATAGAAAAACCCACTGCAAGAGCAGTGGGTTTCGCATTGGTGCCGGCTATCGGATTCGAACTGATGACCTACCGCTTACAAGGCGGTTGCTCTACCAACTGAGCTAAGCCGGCGAAAAACAGGAGCGCATTCTAGACGCTTGCCTGCCGCTTCACTTCACACGCTTGAGCGTAGGGCGCGGGCCACTGCCCGGCGCGTCCGGCGACGGTGTGTCGTCACCTTCACCCGCCTCGTCTCCGGCATCGCTGGCCAGGCGCAGGCCGGTCCGGCGCGGCTCGGGCGTGGGCACAACTGCGGCCGGCGTCGGCGCACCTTCAGCCGCAGCGTCGGGCGCCGGAAAGGCCATGCCCTGGCCGTTCTCGCGAGCGTAGATGGCCACGACATGGTCCACCGGCACGACGATCTCGCGCGCAACGCCGCCGAAGCGGGCCTTGAACTGGATGAACTCGTTGCCGAGGTCCAGCCCGCTGGTCGCATCGAAGCCGACGTTCAGCACGATCTCGTTGTTGGACACGTACTCCATCGGCACCTGCACGGAGCGGTCGACATGGACCGCCACGTAGGGCGTGAAGCCGTTGTCCGTGCACCAGTCATGCAAAGCGCGGATCAGGTAGGGGCGGGTGGACGTGCCATTGCCCGCGCCGCCTTCGACCCCTTGCGATTTATCCATCTTGATCAACAACCCAGCTGTGGCGCGGTACGACTAGAAACCCAGCGGCCGCCGTGGAACCGGCTTTGCCGGGCCACTGGCGGCGCCCCCTTGAGGGGGAAGCGCAACGCGCTTCGGGGGCGGGTGGATCAGCGGCGCATGACCTTTTC
This sequence comes from Roseateles sp., assembly GCF_039929605.1. Taxonomy (GTDB): domain Bacteria; phylum Pseudomonadota; class Gammaproteobacteria; order Burkholderiales; family Burkholderiaceae_C; genus Pelomonas. The sequence continues at coordinate 22,431 of NZ_JBDSQX010000114.1, read as the reverse complement.
CGAGGGCGTCAGCGCCTCGATGTAGGCCGGGCGGCTGAAGATGCGCTCGGCGTACTTCAGCAGCGGCAGCGCGTTCTTCGACATGTCGATGCCGTAGTAGTCCAGGCGCCACAGCAGCGGCGCGATGGCCACGTCGAGCATCGAGAAGTCGTCGCCCAGCATGTACTTGTTCTTCAGGAAGATCGGCGCGAGCTGGGTCAGGCGGTCGCGGATCTGCGAACGGGCCTTTTCGAGCTGCTTGTCGGTCGCCTTGGTCGTCGTGCCGCGGCCTTCGAGGACGTTCACGTGAGCGAACAGTTCCTTCTCGAAGTTCAGCAGGAACAGGCGCACGCGGGCGCGGGCCACCGGGTCGCCGGGCATCAGCTGCGGGTGCGGGAAGCGCTCGTCGATGTACTCGTTGATGATGTGCGATTCGTACAGGATGAGATCGCGCTCGACGAGGATGGGCACCTCGTTGTACGGGTTCATCAGGGCGATGTCTTCAGGCTTCGCGAACAGGTCAACGTCACGGATTTCGAAGTCCATGCCTTTCTCGAACAGCACGAAGCGGCAGCGATGCGAGTAGGGGTCGGTGGTGCCGGAGTAAAGGACCATCATGGCTTGGGCTCCCGAGGGGTCAGTCAATCAAAAAGGCGCAACGGCAAAGGCCGCGCTGAAAAGCAAACGCAGTGGGTGGCCGAAGCGCGCCCCACTGCGTGGTTCGGCACCGCCGTGAGGCGGCACCGGGACTTGGCTGTTACTTCACGTCCTTCCAGTACGAGGCGTTCAGGCGCCAGGCAAAGATGGTCAGGAAGACGAGGAAGATCAACACGATGACGCCGAGCTGGAAGCGCTGCGCCTGTGCCGGCTCGCCCATCCACTGAAGGTAGGCCACCAGGTCGGCCACGGCTTCGTCGTACTGGCGCTCGTTCAGAGTGCCGGGCGTGAGCTGCTCATAACCGGCGAAGACGTGGGTCTTCTTGGCGTGGTCATGCGGGTCGGCGACCTCTTCGAACTTGGCGGTGCGCTGGCCCTGAAGTTCCCACAGCACATGCGGCATTGCGACGCTCGGGAAGGCCAGGTTGTTCCAGCCCGTGGCTTTGGTGTCGTCGCGGTAGAAGTTCCGCATGTAGGTGTAGAGGTAGTCGGCCCCCGAGCCCTTGGCGCCGTCGGCCCGCGAGCGGGCGATGACGGTCAGGTCGGGCGGGTTGGCGCCGAAAAACGCCTTGGCGTCCTTCGCGTCGAGGCTGACCTTCATGGTCTCGCCGACCTTGTCGGCCGCGAACAGCAGGTTGTTCTTGATCTCGGTTTCGCTCAGGCCGATATCGCGCATGCGGTTGTAGCGCATGTAGGCGGCCGAGTGGCAGTTCAGGCAGTAGTTGACGAACAGTTTGGCGCCGTGCTGCAGCGCCGCCATGTCCGACATCTTCTCTTTGGGGAACTTGTCCCATTCGATGCCGCCAGTGTTGGCTTGGGTGGCACCGACCAGGCCCAGCGTGGCCAGCAGGAGAGCGATCAGCTTTTTCATTGGTGTTCTTGCTCCGCAGCTCAGTGGGCGTGGAAGGTCACACGGTCGGGCACGGGCTTGGGCGTACCCAGGCGGCTCCACCACGGCATCAGCAGGAAGAAGCCGAAGTAGAACAAGGTGCCGATCTGCGCCACCAGGGTGCCGATGTCGCTCGGCGGCTGGATGCCCAGGTAGCCCAGCCAGACGAAGAACACCACGAACACGCCGTACAGGTACTTGTGCCAGTCGGGGCGGTAGCGGATCGATTTGACCGGGCTGTGATCCAGCCAGGGCAGGAAGAACAGGATGATGACCGCACCACCCATGACAACCACGCCCCAGAACTTCGCGTCGAAGACCTTGAGCAGGAAGATCGCCACGACAGCTGCGACCAGCAGCGCGACCTTGACGATGCCGCCGAACTTGCCCTTCAGGAAGCTCACGAGCGCTGCCACACCGATGAGCACGCACAGCACGTTGACCATGGTGTCGGTCGTCGCACGCAGCATCGAGTAGTAAGGCGTGAAGTACCAGACCGGGGCGATGTGCGCAGGCGTCTTCAGCGGGTCGGCGGGGATGAAGTTGTTGTACTCAAGAAAGTACCCACCCATTTCCGGCGCGAAGAAGATGACGGCGGTGAAGGCCATCAGGAACAGGCAGACACCGTAGAGGTCGTGCACCGTGTAGAACGGGTGGAAGGGGATGCCATCCAGCGGCTTGCCGCTCGCGTCCTTGGGACCCTTCTTGATCTCGACGCCGTCAGGGTTGTTCGAGCCGACATCGTGCAGGGCTAGCAAGTGGGCCACCACCAGGCCGAGCAACACCAGCGGCACGGCAATGACGTGGAAGCTGAAGAAGCGATTCAGCGTCGCGTCGCCGACGACGTAGTCGCCGCGGATCATCAGCGCCAGGTCCGGGCCGACGAAGGGCACGGCGGCGAACAGGTTCACGATGACCTGGGCGCCCCAGTACGACATCTGGCCCCAGGGCAGCAGATAGCCCATGAAGGCTTCGGCCATCAGGCACAGGAAGATCGCGCAGCCGAAGATCCAGACCAGCTCACGCGGCTTGCGGTAGCTGCCGTAGATCAGGCCACGGAACATGTGCAGGTAGACGACCACGAAGAAGGCCGAGGCGCCGGTGCTGTGCATGTAGCGGATCAGCCAGCCCCAGGGCACGTCGCGCATGATGTACTCGACCGACGCGAAGGCGAGGCCCGCGTCCGGCTTGTAGTGCATCACCAGGAAGATGCCGGTGACGATCTGGATCACCAGCACCAGCAGTGCCAGCGAGCCGAAGATGTACCACCAGTTGAAGTTCTTCGGCGCGTAGTACTCCGACATGTGGACCTTGTAGGCGTCGAACGCGGTCGGGAACCGGTTCTCCAGCCAGGTCATGGTCTTCACACCTACCGAGGCGCCTGCGGGAGCATCCTTGAATTCAGCCATGTCTCGTCCCGTTTTCTCGTTAGGCCTTGCTGTCGTCACCGATCAGCAGACGGCTGTCGGTGAGGAACTTGTACGGAGGCACCTCGAGGTTGTCGGGCGCGGGCTTGTTCTTGAAGACGCGGCCGGCCATGTCGAAGGTCGAGCCGTGGCAGGGGCACAGAAAGCCGCCATTCCAGTCGTCCGGCAGCGAAGGCTGCGCGCCAGTCGTGAACTTGTCGCTCGGCGAGCAGCCCAGGTGCGAGCAGATGCCCACGACGACCAGGTACTCCGGCTTGAGCGAGCGGTTCTCGTTCTTCGCGTACTCGGGAATGGGGAAAGCCTTGCGATCAGAGTTGGGATCGGCCAGCTGAGAGTCGTTCTTCTTGAGGGACTCCAGTTGCTCGGGCGTGCGACGCACGATCCAGACCGGCTTGCCACGCCATTCCACGGTGAGTTTTTCACCCGGCTTGATGGCGGAAATATCCACTTCGACCGGGGCGCCGGCGGCTTTGGCGCGTTCACTTGGCGCAAAAGTGCTGACAAAGGGCACGGCAGTCGCGACGCCGCCCACGGCGCCGGCACAACCGGTTGCAATCAACCAGGTGCGTTTGCCTTGGTCCACTTGCTGGTCACTCATGAGGGTCCTCTAAGGAGACTTCTGATCAGGGGCAGCCCAGGATTCTAGCGGACGCTTCCAAAGGCTCCAGCCGGGCCCGCGTCGGGCGAGCGCAGGTTTACCCGCCTTCAGAGAGCGCCAGCTTGGCGTCAACAATGACGGCTGCTTTTCACAACGCCTTCGGCAGGAGCCACCGCATGAGTTTCATCTCCGAATTCAGGGAGTTCGCCGTCAAAGGCAACGTCATCGACCTGGCGGTCGGTGTCATCATTGGTGGCGCCTTCGGCAAGATCGTCGATTCCCTGGTCGGCGACGTCATCATGCCGGTCATCAGCAAGATCTTTGGCGGCCTTGATTTCAGCAACTACTTCATCCCGCTGGCCGGGCAGACGGCCACGACGCTGGCCGACGCGAAGAAGGAAGGCGCCGTGCTGGCCTACGGCAGCTTCATCACCGTGTCGCTGAATTTCATGATCCTGGCCTTCGTCATCTTCCTGATGATCAAGCAGATCAACCGCCTCAAGCGCGATGATCCGGCAGCGGCGCCCGCCGAGCCCGCAGCAACGCCTGAAGACATCCAGCTGCTGCGCGAGATCCGCGATTCGCTGAAGCGGTAGTCGTTTTCAGACGCCGCGCCCGGTAAGTAAAGGTTACCGGGCTTTTTTTTGCCACGGAATTGGCGACTTGCTGAAAACCCCAGCTTGTTGCAGGCGCGATACTTTCGACGCACTTGTGCCAATTTGTGATGAACGCGCCCGAGATACGCCTTAATCCGCACCTTGAAGCTTCCCTGACCCGCATCCGCCTCGCCGGCGAGCAGGCGGCGGAGCGCTGTGCGGAAGGCCTGGGCTTGTCCGCTCTTTCGGCCGGCAGTAACAGGCGGCGCGATGCCTTGCTGGCAGCGCAATTCGTGTTTCGTCAGCAGCAGGCCGCGTTCTCGCAGTGCTTCATACAAAGCCTGCGGCGCCAGGTCGCCGCCGAGCAATCCGGCGCCAGCCCCGCCCCCACTCCGCCGCCCAAGAAGGAATGGACAGAACTCTCGCTGATGGACGACGACCAGGTCGACATCCTGGTAGCCGCTGATCGGATCGGCCTGGCCATCGGACAGCATTGCGAGTGGGAACTGCGGGAAGCCGACTCCTACATTGCCGGCATCCAGGTCGGCGAACGCAACCCACTGAGGCCCGAGCTCGTCGGGCATGCGTTACTTGAGGCCATCCAGTCCATCACCGACGACCCGGTGACGCGCCAAACGCTGTCCGACGAACTTGCCCGTTCGCTGGCTCAGGAGATGCGCAGTTGCTACGCGGACATCGGCGGGCTGCTGCGCACGCGCGGCCTTCGTCCACAGGACTTGCGCGTGCGGGCAACGGCCGGCGGAGCATCACGCCACAGCGCTCTGGGGAACAGCAGCCAGCAAAGCCGGTTCGACTCCAGTCAGGGCGGCATACCGACCCAAAGCGGCTACGACCCGTCCAGCCACGGCAGCCTTGGCCCGGCCGTACGCTATGCGAACCAGGGTTTCCGCGGCAGTGGTTTCGTCGGCCGCGAAAGCAGCGCCGGCATCGGCCGCGTCGACCCGCAGATGATGGAGCTGCTGCGCCGACTCGCCCAAGCGCCGGCGGCCTACGACAGCTATGACAGCGGCCATTCCAGCCGTATGGGACTGGACACGCTCACCGGCGAACCCAGCGCGTGGGGCCAGATGCCCCTGCCGACGAACCTGATCCATCTGCACCGCGACGAGCTGCGCCAGGCCTCGACGGGCCGGCTGGACCACATGGTCATCGACGTCGTCAGCAGCCTGTTCGACAACATCCTGTCCGACCCCAAGGTGCCGCCGCAGATGGCGCGCCTGCTTGCGCGCCTGCAGCTGCCGGTGCTGCGCGTGGCGCTGGGTGACGAGACCTTCTTCTCCTCGCGTCGCCACCCGGTGCGCCAGTTCGTCAACCGCCTGGCGTCCCTGGCCTGTGCGTTCGACGACTTCAGCGACGACCCGGGCCGCTCCTTCCTGGCCCATGTGCGCGATCTCGTACAGGACGTGGCCCAGGGCGATTTCGACCGCATGGACGTCTACACGGCCAAGCTGGACACGCTAGAAGCCTTCATCGCCGAAGAGACCCGCAGCTCGCTGAAAGCCTCGGGCGACGCCGCCGCCGTCGTCGAGCGACGCGAGACCGACCTGCGCCTGCAGCAGCGCTACGCCCTGCAGTTGCGGCAGCAACTGGCCAAGGTGCCGATGCAGGAGTTCCTGCGCAGCTTCCTGGCCGGCGTGTGGAGCCAGGCTATCGTGCTGGCCTCGCGCGAAGGCGCGCCGGAGCGCGCGCTGCGCCTGCGCACGCTGGGCCGCAGCTTGGTGATGAGCGTGCAGCCCAAGGCCGGCACCGCCGCGCGCGCCGACTTCCTGCGCGAGCTGCCCAACCTGATGCGCACCCTCAACGAGGGGCTGGATCTGATCCGCTGGCCTGACGGCCCGCGCAAGGACTTCTTCGGCGCCCTGCTGCCGGCCCATGCCGAGTCGCTGAAGGGCCAAGCGCCCAGCGCGCTCGACACCAACCTGCTCATCAAGCAGCTCGACCAGATCTTCGGCGTGCCGCCACCTGCCGAGGCCGACCTCGCCAAGCCCATGGCCGGCGAGGCCCTGCCCGCCGACCTGGACGCCAGCCAGCGCCTGACGCCGGCCGAGGCCAAGAGCCTGGGCCTGGTGGAGGAGTCCAGCGTCGACTGGAACGGTGAGCTGGACCTGGACCTGTCCGGCAACGACGCCGCAGAGGCCGCCGCGCCGCTGCAGGCCGTGGACATCTCCATCGACGGCCTGCCCGCCTCCGATAGCGCGGCCGAACCCAGCAGCGGCGCGCTGCTGATGGACAACATGCAGCTCGGCTTTGCCTACCAGATGCACACCGGTGACGAGTGGCAGAAGATGCGGCTGGCTCACATCAGCGCGGGCCGCAGCTTCTTCATCTTCACCCACGGCAGCCGCCAGCAGCAGACAGTGACGATGACGGCCCGGATGCTGAAAAAGCTCTGCGTAGCCGACCGCATGCGCGCCTATGAACAGGCCTATCTGCTGGAGCGCGCCACGGCCCGCGCCCGCGCCCAGCTCGCGGCGCTCGGCGGCCGCTAGCCAGCCGCAAGCCAGGCGCTAAGCAGCCGCAACGCTCAGGCGCCGCGCCATCGCCAACGCCGCACCCAGGCTGGCCGGGTCGGCGATGCCCCGCCCGGCGATGTCGAAGGCCGTGCCGTGGTCAGGGCTGGTGCGCACAAAGGGCAGGCCGAGCGTGACGTTCACACCCTGCTCCACGCCGAGGTACTTCACCGGGATCAGCCCGTGGTCGTGGGTCATCGCGACAACGACATCGAACTCGCCACGGCGGGCGCGCATGAACACGGTGTCGGGCGCAAAAGGCCCGGTCGCGTCCAGGCCTAGCGCGCGCGCATCGGCAATGGCCGGTGCGATGTGGTGGATCTCCTCGTCGCCGAACAAACCGCCTTCGCCCGCATGCGGGTTGAGCCCGGCCACGGCGATGCGCGGCGCGGCAATGCCCATGCGCCTCAGCGCCGCATGCGTGATGAGCAAGGTCTCCAGCACGGCCTCGCGGGTCACACGGTCGATGGCCTCGCGCAGCGAGCAGTGGATGGTGACAAGCACCGTGCGCAGCTCCTCGTTGGCCAGCATCATGCGCACCGGCACGCCGCCCGCGAGAGCCTGCAGCATCTCCGTGTGGCCCGGGTAGGGCGAGCCGGCTGCGTGCAGCGCCTCCTTGTGGATGGGCGCCGTGACCATCGCAAGGGCCCGGCCGGACTGAATCAGCCCTACCGCCGCTTCGATGCAGCGTGCTGCGGCGGCACCGGCGCGGGCGTCGACGCGGCCCAGCGGCAGGCCGGCCAGTTCGGCGGGCAAGCCCTCGGGCTGCCACACCGGCAGGCAGCGCGGCGGCAGGCGCGGCAAGGCCTCCGGGCCCGTCAGCTCGGCCACAGCCAGGCCCAGCCCCAGGCGCGCCACCGTGGCGCGCATCACACCCACGTCGCCCACGATCAAGGCATCGGCGGGCGCCTCGTGTTGCCAGAGGCGGGCCAGGATTTCGGGGCCGATGCCGCAGGCGTCGCCCAGGGTCAGCAGCAGGGGGAGTGGAGCAGCCATGCCGCATTGTCCCCATGCCGTCGGCAACCCGGCGGCAATGGGCAATAGCCCCATCAGCGCTGCGGCGTCACCACGCCGCGACACCAGCTGCCAAACGGTCAGGCGAATGAGCAATGTGCCGGCAGGCGCTTTCCTAGACTCGGCCCAGAACATTTCCAAACCGACTGCGGGTAACGGGCCTGCGGTCACCTAACTACTCAGGAGACAACATGTTCAGTTCCCGTCAATGGCGACGCCTCGTCGCCGGCTCAGCCCTGGCCGTGCTGGCCATGGCCGCTACCGGCGCGCATGCCGCCTTCAACCTCGTCACCCGCTGGGATAGCGGCAGCTCCACCAAGCCGCAGTACGAGGTGGACACGAATGCCGGCCTCGTCTTCAAGATCAGGGCCTACGACAACGGCGTTAGCACCCAGTCGTCGGGCGACATCTCCAGCCTCGTCTACAACGGCGTGCAGTACCAGACCCAGTCCCGGGGCTCGCAGCTGAACTCGGGCTTCGACTTCCTCTACAGCAATGTCTCGGCGGTCAGCGTCACGGCGCAGATGCTGTCCAGCACGGGTGCCGCCACGTCGGCCTCGGTCGCGCAGGACGGGGTCGTCACCGGCGGCAGCTTCATCAAGATCACGGTCACCAGCAACAGTGCCAACGGCGGCGTGCTCAAGCACTACTACCTGGTCAAGGCCGGCGAGCCACGCATCTACATGGCCACCCATTTCACCGAAGAGCCCAACACCTTGAACCTGGTGCGCTTCATCCTGCGCGTGCCGGTGGGCGTGCTGTCCAGCGGCCCCGCCGCCGGCGTGCCAGGTGGCCTGACGCCCAGCGGCAGCTGGGCCCAGGACCTGCGCGGCACCGACACCACGGTCGAGTCTGGCGATGTGTTCGGCTTCTCGGCTGCGGCCGGCAGCCTGGCCGGCCAGACGCGTTCCAAACACTACGCCAACATGCGCGTCAAGGACTGGAGCTACTTCGGCGGCCGCAACAGCGCCGGCACGGTCGGCCTCTGGTTCTATCGCGACAGCCACGAAGGCGCCTCCGGCGGCCCCTTCTACCGCAGCCTGCTCAACCAGATCACCAGCACCGACAACGAGCTCACCTACATCGTCAACTACGGTGAGGCACAGACCGAGGCCTACCGGCTCGGTGTGCTGAACAGCTACACGCTGATGTTCACCAACGGTGGCGCCCCGAGCGCGCCCGACACCAGCTGGTTCTCGCTGATGGGCCTGCAGGGCTACGTGCCCACCTCGGGCCGCGGCACGGTCGCCGGCGTCGGGCTGTCGGGCACGGTGGCGGGCAATGGCTACACCGTCGGCTTCTCAAACACCCAGGCCCAGTACTGGGCCACGGCCAACCTGGCCAGCAACGGCTTCTTCAAGAGCACTGGCATGCTGCCAGGCGGCTACACCCTCAAGGTCTACAAGAACGAGCTGGCGGTCTACGCCGGCAGCGTCACGGTGACGGCAGGAGGCACCACGACGCTAAACACGCTGACGATCAATGCCGACCCCGCGGCTACCGCCTCGCTCTGGCGCATTGGCAGCTGGGACGGCTCGCCGGCCGAGTTCCGCAACGGCGACAAGCTGACCTGGATGCACCCGTCCGACGTGCGCATGGCCAGCTGGCTGCCGGGCAACTTCGTCGTCGGCAGCTCGGCCACCACCGCCTTCCCGGCGTATCTGTGGAAGAGCGTCAACGACGGCCAGGTCGTGCGGTTCAACCTGAGTGCCGCGCAGCTCAAGGACTCGACCGTGCGCATCGGCATCACGGCCGCCCAGTCCGGCGGGCGCCCGCGCATCACGGTCAACAGCTGGACGGCGGCCAACCCCTCGCCGTCTACCCAGCCCAGCACCCGCACGCTGACCGTCGGCACCTACCGGGGCAACAACGTGAGCTACAGCTTCACCGTGCCCGCCAGCGCCCTGGTGGCCGGTACGAACACGATGACGATCAACGTCATCAGCGGCTCCACGGGCACCACCTACCTCAGCCCGGGCGTCGCCATCGACGCGCTCGACTTCAGTCAGTGAGGCCGCGCCCCGGCCCGCAGCCGGGATTCACCGTCAGGCCGGGTTGGGCACGTCGATGAAGCGGAGGTCCAGGCCCAGCTCCGCCGCAGCGCGCTCGCCCACACCCTGCACGCCATAGCGCTCGGTCGCGTGGTGGCCGGCGGCGATGAAGGCGACGCCGGTCTCGCGGGCGTAGTGGGCCTGCGGCTCGGAGATCTCGCCGGTGATGAAGACGTCGGCGCCGGCCGCTATTGCCCCCTCGAAATAGCCCTGCGCGCCACCCGTGCACCAGGCCACTCGGCACAGCGGCCGGCCGTCGCCTTCGGCCAGCACCGGCTCGCGGCCGGTCAGCGTGCGCAGTTGCGCCGTCAGGCCCACCAAAGTCGTCGGCGCGGTGGTGGCGATGAAGCCGAGGTCCTGCTCGCCGAAGCGGGCATCCGCCGTCCACCCCAGCCGCTTGCCGAGTTGCGCGTTATTGCCCAGCTCAGGGTGGGCATCCAGTGGCAGGTGGTAGGCGAAAAGGTTGATGTCGTGCTGGATCAGCCTGGCCAGCCGCTGCTTCATCCAGCCCGTCACGCGGCCGTCCTGGCCACGCCAGAACAAGCCGTGGTGCACGAGGATGGCGTCGGCCTGGGCCTCGATGGCGGCGTCGATCAGCGCCAGGCTGGCGGTGACCCCACAGACCAGCCGGTTGACCTCAGCGCGGCCCTCGACCTGCAGACCGTTCGGCCCATAATCTTTGAACCGCCCGGGCTCCAGCCACTGATTCAGTCGGAGTTCCAGCGCGGCGCGATTGGTCATGGCTTGTGAGGTAAACGGGTGTTGAAGCGGCTTTGGCTGATTTTCGCGCAGGCCGTCACGGTGGTGCTGGCCGCCGTCTTCGTGGTCACGACGCTGAAGCCGCAGTGGCTGCAGCAGACCCGCTGGCGCGAGGCCACCATCGCCCAGACCGCCCGCCAGATCGCCCTGCCCCCAGCCCCGCCCGCGTCGGCCGTTCGTGCCGGCTTTGCTCAGGCGGCGCGCGCTGCGTCGCCGGCCGTCGTCAGCATCACGGCCAGCAAGGCATCGGGCCGCGCTGCGGGTCGGGCGCGTGAGCCGCTCTTCGGCTTCCCGTTCGGCCCCCAGCCGCGCGGCAACCCGCAGCTCGGGCTCGGCTCGGGCGTCATCATCTCGGCCGACGGCGTGCTGCTGACGAACAACCATGTCGTCGAGGGTGCGTCCGACATCGAGGTGCAGCTAAGCGACGGCCGCCAGGCGCGCGCCACGCTGCTGGGCACCGACCCCGAGACCGACATCGCCGTGCTGAAGATCGACCTGCCCGACCTGCCTGCCGTCGCGCTGGGCGACGCCGCCAGCCTGCAGGTGGGCGACATGGTGCTGGCCATCGGCAACCCCTTCAACGTCGGCCAGACGGTCACGTCGGGCATCGTCTCGGCGCTGGGCCGCAACCAGCTCGGCATCAACACCTTCGAGAACTTCATCCAGACCGATGCGGCCATCAACCCCGGCAACTCGGGCGGTGCGCTCGTGGACGCCGACGGCCGCCTGGTGGGCATCAACACGGCCATCTTCTCGCGCAGCGGTGGCAGCCTGGGCATCGGCTTCGCCATCCCCGTCGACGTGGCCCGCCAGGTGGCCACGGCCATCCTGAAAGACGGCTCGGTGGCGCGCGGCTGGATCGGCGTGCAGACGCGCGAGCTGACACCCGAGCTGGCCGAGGCGCTGAAGCTGGGCGACGCCAAGGGCGTGCTGGTCGGCGGCGTCATCAACGACGGGCCAGCCGCCAAGGCGGGCATCAAGCCGGGCGACGTGCTGACCCGCGTGGGCGAGCGTGCCGTGACCACGCCGGTCGAACTGCTGGCCAGCGTCGCGGCGCTCAAGCCGCGCAGTCAGGTCGCAGTGGGCGTGCAGCGCGCTGGCAAGGCAATGACCTTCTCGGTCACCCTGGCCCAGCGCGAGAGGCTCAAACCTCAGCCGGCGTCCGAGGAGGACTGATCCGTGGCTTCTTCAGGCGCCTCGGTGTGCTTGACGAAGTAGGTGGCCGCGAACAGCCCCACCTCGTAGAGCAGGCACATCGGGATGGCGAGCGCCAGCTGCGAGACGATGTCGGGCGGCGTGATGACGGCCGCGATGACGAAGGCGACGACGATGAAGTAGCCACGCCATTCCCGCAGCTTCTCGACCGGCACGATGCCCATGCGCGCCAGCACGACGACGATGACCGGCACCTCGAAGGCCGCGCCGAAGGCGATGAACATGTTCATCACGAAGCCGAGATAGGCCTCGATGTCAGGCGCCGCCGTGATGCTCTTGGGCGCAAAGCTCTGGATGAACTTGAAGACCTGGCCGAAGACGAAGAAATAGCAGAAGGCCACGCCCGAGAAGAACAGCAGCGTGCTGGACACGACCAGTGGCATCACCAGGCGCTTCTCGTGCGAGTACAGGCCCGGCGCGATGAAGGACCAGGCCTGGTAGAGCACGACGGGCAGCGCCAGCATGAAACCGGCCAGCATCGTGATCTTGATCGGCACGAAGAAGGGCGCGATGACGTTGGTCGCGATCATCTTGGTGCCCTCGGGCAGATTGGCCACCAGGGGCGCGGCCAGCCAGTCATAGAGCTGGCTGGGGCCGGGGTAGAGGCAGAGCACGCCGAAGCACACGGCAATGGCGATGACGGCGCGCAGCAGCCGGTCGCGCAACTCCATCAGGTGGGAGACGAAGGGCTGCTCGGTACCAGCGAGTTCGTCGTGGTCGGGTTTCTGGAAGGAGCTCATCAACAGTGCGCGTAGGGCCGCCCCAAGCGCACTGACGCCCCCTCGGGGGGCAGCGAGCGAAGCGAGTGTGAGGGGGTCATGTTCGGCCCGGGGGGCGGAAACGTGCGACCCGGGCAGCGCCGGACTGGCTGTGGCGGCGCACGCCGGCCTTTTGCTTGAACCACAACGGCGTGGCGCCGCGCTTGAGGCGCCAGTTCTTCTTCGGGTGGCGGTACTCGGGCAGAGAAGGCGCCAAGCCAATACTTTCGTAAGAGGTCGGGCTGCCGTCGTTCGTCACGTCCCGCCAGGTCTGGTTCAACGCGCCGGTGGCGCTGTCCACTTCCTCGCGCACGCTGCGCTCGGCATCGTGCACGGCGCTCGTGAACTGGGACTTCATCTTCTGAAGCTCTTCCAGTTCGATGGAACGGTTGACCTCGGCTTTGACGTCAGCGACATAGCGCTGCGCCTTGCCGAGCAGGGTGCCCACCGTGCGGGCCACGCGCGGCAGCTTCTCGGGGCCGATGACGATCAGCGCTACCGCACCGATCAGCGCGATCTTGTCAAAACCGAAGTCGAGCACTTAGGACTTGGTCTTGGCGTCGACATCGACCGTGTTCGGGTCATTGACCTTGGTGGCGGTGACCTGCTGGGGCGGTACGGCCGGCGCGTCCGTGGAACTGGTGCCTTCCTTGATGCCGTCCTTGAAACCCTTGACGGCGCCGCCGAGGTCCTTGCCGATGTTGGTTAGCTTCTTAGTGCCAAAGACGAGCACGAAGATCAGCAGCACGATTAACCAGTGCCAGATGCTGAATGAACCCATGATGTTTCTCCGTTGAGGACTGAGCCGAATTCTAGGTGAGGGGGCGTGACATGCCGGACTCCATGCTCGGAGCCAGGCCTTTGCTGGCAGCACTACTGCCGATGTGGGGGTCGAGGTTCAGCCTTTCAACCAGGGCCGCGGTCCGCCCATCACGTGCAGATGCAGGTGATACACCTCCTGACCGCCATCCGGGCCGGTGTTGATGACGTGGCGAAAGCCATTGGTCACGCCCAGCTCCTTCATGAGCCGTGGGCCCAGCGCGACCATCTTGCCCAGCAGGTTCGCCTCCGCCTCGGTCACATCGGCCATCGACGCGATGTGGCGCTTGGGAACGATAAGGACGTGGACCGGCGCCCAGGGGTGGATGTCGTGGAAGGCGAAGATCTGCTCGTCCTCATAGACCTTCTTGCTCGGGATCTGGCCAGCGACGATCTTGCAGAAGAGGCAGTTGGGGTCGGCGCTCATGACTTGCTCCCTCGTTGTGCGAATTCAGTGAGGCCAGACAGCCCCTCGCGGCGGGCCAGTTCGGCCAGCACGTCTTCGGGCTTCAGGCCGAAGTGCGCCAGCGCCACCAGGCTGTGGAACCACAGGTCGGCCACCTCGTACACCACCTTCTGCGGGTCGCCGTCCTTGGCCGCCATGACGGTCTCGGTGGCTTCCTCGCCGACCTTTTTCAGGATGGCGTCCAAGCCCTTGTCGAAGAGCTTGGCAACGTAGCTGGTGCTGGGGTCGGCGCCCTTGCGGGACTCGATGACCGCGCCGACGCGGCGGAGGATGTCGTCACTCATAGATCTTGGCAGGGTCTTTCAACACCGGCTCGGTGGCAGTCCAGGCGCCGTTCTCAAGCTTCTGGAAGAAGCAGCTGTGGCGGCCCGTGTGGCAGGCGATGCCGGGCTCGTGGCCGAGCTGCGTGATGGTCAGCAGCACGACGTCGTTGTCGCAGTCCATGCGGATGCCATGCACCCGCTGGAAGTGGCCGCTCTCCTCGCCCTTGTGCCACAGCTTGCTACGCGAGCGGCTCCAGTAGACGGCCTGGCCGCGCTCGGCCGTCAGGGCCAGCGCCTCGCGGTTCATCCACGCGAACATCAGCACGTCACCCGTGCCCTGCTCCTGGGCGATGACCGGGACCAAGCCCTTGTCATCCCACTTCACTTCGTCAAGCCAACTGGTCATTTTTTCAGTCTAGGTGAGTCGGGCCGACGTGCTGGCGTTCTTCGGCGAACCACTGCAACACGGGGATGGTGCCGGGCAGCACGGGCTTGACCTGCACCGGCAGGCTGGCCCAGGCCATCTGCTGGGCCTCCAGCATCTGGAACTCGCCGGTCCACTCGTAGACCTTGCAGAAGTTCAGCCGCACGCGGGCGTGGGGGTAGTCCATGACCAGCGTCTGCCACGGATGGGCGGCGCCGATCTCGATGCCCAGTTCCTCACGCAGCTCGCGAGCCAATGCCTGCTCGATGCTTTCCCCAACCTCGACCTTGCCGCCCGGGAACTCCCAGTAGCCGGCGTAGACCTTGCCTTCCGGCCGAGAGGTCAGCAGGAACTGGCCGTCAGCAGCGACGAGGACGCCGACGGCGACCTCGGTGATTTCACGTTCGGTCATGCCTCGCGCCCCGCCATGTCACGAGCGAACTGGTAGGCCACGCGGCCCGAGCGGGAGCCGCGCTCCAGCGCCCAAACGAGCGACGGCTGCCGCGCACCGGCGATGGCCGCCTCGTCCAGCCCGAAGTGGCGCAGCCACTGGCCGACGATGGCCAGGTATTCGTTCTGGCTGAAGGGATAAAAACTGATCCACAGGCCGAAGCGCTCGGACAGCGAAATCTTCTCTTCGACCGCCTCGCCGGGATGGATCTCGCCGTGTTCGCCATGCGTGCCGGCCAGGTTGTCGACCATCTTCTCGGGCAGCAAGTGGCGGCGGTTGCTGGTGGCGTAGATCAGCATGTTGTCGGTGGCCGCAGCGACCGAGCCGTCGAGCACGCTCTTCAGCGCCTTGTAGCTGGCCTCGCCTTCGTCAAAGCTCAGGTCGTCGCAGAAAACCACGAAGCGCTCGGGGCGGGCAGCGACCTGTTCGACGAGGTCGGGCAGGTCGACGAGGTCGGCCTTGTCCACTTCGATGAGGCGCAGGCCCTGGCCCGAGAACTCGTTCAGCACGGCCCTGATGAGCGAGCTCTTGCCGGTGCCCTTGGCGCCCGTCAGCAGCACGTTGTTGGCCGGACGAGCAGCCACGAACTGAGCGGTGTTGCGCAGCAGGCGCTCCTTCTGCGGCTCCACCTCCTGCAGGTCAGACAGGCGGATGCGGCCGACCGCACGCACCGGCTCCAGCACCAGCGCGCCATGGCGGCGGCGAGCGCGGAAGGCGGTGGACGCGGCCCAGTCGGGCGGCGTGGCAGCGTGAGGCAGAACCGCTTCGAGACGGGTCAGCAGACCCTCGGCGCGGTTGAGAAAGGATTCCAGAGCGGCAGACATGCCGCCAGTGTAGTTAGCCGATCGCTTTCAACGAGGCCTCCAACTGCTCCGTCGGCAGCCGCTTGAAGCCCGAGCGGGCATAGCGGTGCAGCCGGCCGACGATGAAGCTGACCCACACCGACGCCTGCACGTTGGCCTGCGCGGTGGGTGTCTGGGAGCCCTTGGCTTCTGCGGCCGAGCGCAGCACCTGGCGCAGCGAGGATTCGATGCGGTCGAAGAACTGGTTGACGCGGGCGGTCAGCCGCTCGTTCTCGTAGACCAGCGCGTCGCCCACCATCACGCGGGCCATGCCGGGGTTCTTCTCGCCGAACTGCAGGATGAGGCTGGCGATGCGCGCCGCAGCGCCGGGCGGTGGCAAGGGTTGCGGGCCGTCGACGATCTGATGGACGAGGCCGAAGACGCTGCTCTCGATGAAGTCGATGAGCGCCTCGAACATCTGCGCCTTGCTGGCGAAGTGGCGGTAGAGCGCCGCCTCGCTGACGTCGAGCTTGGCGGCCAGCGCGGCCGTTGTGATGCGGTCGGCGCCGGGTTGCTCCAGCATGCCGGCCAGCACCTGCAGGATCTGCGTGCGGCGCTCGCCGGGCTTGGGGCGCTTCTTGGGGGTGGGGGCAGTCGCGGCGGGCTGGTCGGCATCCATGGCGCCGGATGCTAATCCCGCAGCCAGCCCAGGCGACGCGCTTCGTAGATCGCTTCCACTTTCGAGCGCACGTGCAGCTTGCGATACACGCGCTTCACGTAGGTCATGACCGTGTGCGGCGACACCTGCATGAACTGCGCGATCTCATCAAACGTGAAGCCCTTGGCCGCCAGGTGCAGCACGCGCGACTCCTGTTCGGACAGGGCGACGACCTCTTCGTCGGCCATCGTCGCGGCCATGGCCTCGGGCGAGGGGCCGGTCGAGCCCTGCGCGCCGGGCGCCAGGCGCACCAGCAGGCGGCGGGCAATGATGGGGCTGATAGGGCTGCCACCGGCGCGCAAAGACCGCAGTTGGCCGGGCAGGTCCAGCGCCAGGCTGTCCTTGAGCAGATAGCCGGTGGCGCCCGCTTCGATGCTGGCCACCACATGCTGTTCGTCGCCGAATACCGAGATGACCATGACCTCGCACTGCGGCCGCGTCTGCGCCGCGTGGCGGATCAGCTCAATGCCGCTGCCGCCCGGCAGGTCCAGGTCGACGAGCAGGACCTCCGGCTGCAGTTGGTCGAACATGCGCCGGCCCTGCGGCAGGTCGGGCGCGATGCCCAGGAGTTCGATGTCGGGCACGCTGCCCAGGGCGTGGGTGAAGGCCTCCCGGAAGCGGGCCTGGTCTTCGACGATAAGGACCGAGAACGGGGTCATTGACTCTTCAGATTCTTCAAAGGCGCGAAGGCGACATTGTCGCGGTCAGGATAACGCTTCGCCCATCGCGTCCTGCTTCAGAACTGGGGGGAGCGCGCCAGGGCGGCCAGTGAGCGCACGCGCCGGCTCACATAGGCGGGGCGGTGATGCAGGCGCCGGCCATCGGCGGCCTTGCGCAGCCAGCGCTGCATCCAGACCGTGGCTAGCCCCAAGCTGCGGGCTGATTTCTGGTGGATCAGCGTGTCCTCGACGAGCACGCACTGCTCCGGCCTGAGCTTCAACCGCGCCAGCACGATGCGGAACATGCGCGCGTCCGGCTTGGGGCGTGACTGGCGGAAGCAGCTCATGTCCTCCACACAGACCATGCCCTCGAAGACCCCGGCCAGGCCGATGGCCGCCAGCACGCGATCCGCATACGCGCGCGGTGCGTTCGTCATCAGGAACTTGCGGCCCGGCAGCCGGCGCAGCGCGGCCAGGTCCTGGGCATGGCCGTGCAGGTGGGGGTCCAGCCCCGGCAGCAGGTGCGTCTCGTGCAGAAAGTGCGCGGCCTTCACGCCGTGGTGGCGCTGCAGCCCGGTCAGCGTCGCGCCGTAGCGGTTGAAATAGCCGTGGCGCAGCGCCACCGCCTCCTCGGTCGTCAGGCCGAGATGCGTCTCGATGTAGGCCGTCATCGACGCGTTCAACTCGGGGAAGGCGCGCTGCGAGGCGTTGTGCAGCGTGTCGTCGAGGTCGAACAGCCAGACGCGGTTGCGTGAACTCATCGAGACGAAATCATCGTTCCGTAAGCCTGATCCGTCAGGATCTCCAGCAGCATCGCGTGCGGCACGCGGCCGTCGATGATGTGCACGGCGTTGACGCCGCTCTTCGCCGCGTCGATGGCGCCGGCGATCTTGGGGATCATGCCGCCGCTGATGGTGCCGTCCGCCACCAGCTCGTCGATGCGGCGGGGCGTCAGCTCGGTCAGCAGCTCGCCCTGTTTGTCGAGTACGCCGCGGATGTTGGTCAGCATCAGCAGCTTCTCGGCCTGCAGCACCGTGGCGAGCTTCGCAGCCACCACGTCGGCGTTGATGTTGTAGCTCTCGTTGTGCTCGCCGAAGCCGATGGGGCTGACGACGGGGATGAACTGGTCATCCTGCAATGCCTTCACGACGCTGGGGTCGATGGAGACGATGTCGCCCACCTGGCCGACGTCGTGTTCCTTGGCCGGATCATCCTTGTCGAGCATCTTCAGCTTCTTGGCGCGGATCATGCCGCCGTCACGCCCGGTCAGGCCCACGGCCTTGCCGCCAGCGGCGTTGATGAGGCCGACGATGTCCTGCTGCACCTGGCCGGCCAGCACCCATTCGACGACTTCCATCGTCTCTTCATCCGTGACGCGCATGCCCTGGATGAACTCGCCCTTCTTGCCCAGGCGGCTCAAAGCGCCTTCGATCTGCGGCCCGCCGCCGTGCACGACGACCGGGTTCAGGCCGACCAGCTTCAGCAGCACCACGTCCTCGGCGAAGTCCTTCTGCAGTTCGGGGTCGGTCATGGCATTGCCGCCGTACTTGATGACGATGGTCTTGCCGTGGAACTTGCGGATGTAGGGCAGCGCCTGGGACAGGATCTCGGCCTTCTCGCGCGGGGCGATGTGGGAGACGTCGGTGGTGTGAGGGGTGGTCATGCGGGCTCTCGAAAGATTCGGCCACATTCTAGGAAGCCGAAGCGCCTTGCGGACAATGCCACCCATGCAAGCCCGCACCTACCTCCAGCTTTCCGTTGTCACGGCCGTCGTGACGATCGTGCTGAAGTCTGCGGCCTGGTGGTGGACAGGTTCTGTCAGCCTCGCCGCCGACGCGCTGGAATCGCTCGTCAACCTGGCCGGCGCGGTGTTCGCGCTGGCCATGATCACGCTGGCCGCCCAGCCGCCCGATGAAGGCCACCCCTACGGCCACCACAAGGCCGAATACTTCTCCAGCGGCTTCGAGGGCATCCTCATCATCGCGGCGGCGCTGGGCATCCTGTGGGGCGCGGCCGACCGCTGGCAGCACCCGCAGCCGCTGGAGTCCATCGGCATCGGCGTGACGCTGGCCGTTGTCAGCTCGGCACTGAATGGCGCCATGGCCTGGGCCATGCTGCGCAAGGCGCGCGAGGTGCGCTCGGTCGCGCTGGAAGCCGACGCCCGCCACCTGATCACCGACGTATGGACCTCGGCCGGCGTCGTGGCTGGCCTGATCGGCGTCATGGCGACGGGCCACCAATGGCTGGACCCGCTGCTGGCCGTCATCGTCGCGCTGAACATCCTGCGCGAAGGCGTTCACCTGCTGCACGAATCCAGCGCCGGCCTGATGGACCAGGCGCTGGATGCCGAGTCGCTCGCCAAAGTGCACGCCGTGCTGGAGACGTTTCGCCAGCCCCTCGCACTGCGCTTCGATCACATCGCCAGCCGCGTGGCCGGCCAGCGCCACTTCGTGGACCTGCACATGCACATGCCCGCCAGCTGGACGCTCGGCCGCGCAGCGGCGCTGCGCCTGGAGGTCGAGCAGGCGCTGATGGCCGCCGTGCCCGGCCTGCGCGCCAGCATCCAGCTGCTGCCGATGGACGTGGAAGCCCACGCCGTGGGCGAGGAGAACCTGATTTGATCGCCGTGCTGCAACGGGTGCGCGAAGCTCGCGTGGAGGTGGGCGGCGCCGTCATCGGCGCGATCGGTCAGGGCTTGCTGATGCTCGTCTGCGCCGAGCCGACCGACACCGACGCCACGGCCGAGAGGCTGGTGGCCAAGGTGCTGAAGCTGCGCGTCTTCAGCGACGAAGCCGGCAAGATGAACCGCAACCTGCAGGACGTGGGCGGCGGGCTGCTCATCGTCAGCCAGTTCACGCTGGCGGCGGACGTCAGCGGTGGCAACCGGCCCAGCTTCACGGGCGCGGCGCCGGCCGAACAAGGACGGCGGCTTTATGAGCACGCGCTGAGCGTGGCGCGACGCCTGCACCCGGAGGTCGCTTGCGGGGAGTTTGGTGCGGACATGCAGGTGCACCTCGTCAACGATGGTCCGGTGACCATCCCGATGCGGATAGTCTGACCCTCTTATCGGCGGGCGCGTCGCGGCGGAGTGTTCAAACCCGCCGCAGTTCGCGCCTTGTCTGCGGCCTGCTGGGCCCCTAAGCGACACGTTGCCGGAGACCCGGGAGATCTATTCTGCGGCGGGATTCCCTCCACCTTCATGCCGCGCATGCCCAGCATCATCGACCTGCCTTCCGATTGGCCCGACCACCTCAGCGTCGACGCCACGATCACTCCGCTCAATGTGACACCACCGATAGGCCGGCACCTGCTGGACTTCTCGGCGTTGGGCCCTGTGGGTTTCGAGCAGTTCTGCTGGTGGCTGCTTCAGAAGGAAGGCCAGTCGCTGCATGGCTGCAAGCGCATCGGTGGCAGTGGCCATCCGCAAGGCGGCATCGACATCTTCGCGAGCGAAGCGCATGACCCCGACCGACTGATCGTCTATGAATGCAAGAGTGGCAAGGGCTTCTCACCGGCCGAACTCAAGAAGGCGGTCGAGAAGTTCAGGGCCGGCGATTGGCGAGCGCATGCGAGCACCTTCGTCCTTGTACTTGCCAAGGAGGCCCTGGAAGGCCGCCTTAGCATTGCCTGGCAAGAACAGAGGAAGGAGCTGCGCGTGGCCGGCATCGAAGCTCACATCTGGACAGCCCATACCCTAACGGTGCGCGCCCAGGCCCATCCGGACATCCTCTCCAAGTTCTTTCCAACCTACGACATCCGTCACTTCGCGAACCGTTGGATGCGCCAGACCGCTTTCCTCGACCAACTGCAGCGGGGCATCTTCGATCCACGGCCTCATGTCAAGGAAATGGCCCTGGCCATCTCGGCGCAGTCGACAAGCGGTGCGGCAGACCGCTCCGACACCTCGACTGAGGGCGAGGGTGCGGCGACAGTGCTCCGCCACGGCAACAGCTGGATCTACAAATGCCGATGGTTCGACTTGAGTGCGTTCCTGCCGGATCCAAAGCTTGCCAAGATGTCGGCATCGATCAACCTGCACCGCCCCGACGTGGCGGGGATGATCGTCGTGGTCTCACAGACGTGGATGGTGAGCGCCCTACTCTTCGCCAGCGGTGCACCCGCGACCCACATGCACCGTGGCTTCATTGTCGGCCCGGCACCTTGGCGTGACGACGGCAGCCAGGTCGTCGATCTGGGGCAATGCCGCCTGACGCTTGAGCAGCCGGGGGTGCATGCACTAGCCGAGGCAGCGGATTCGTTGACCGCAGAGGTCTGCCGCGCGCTCATCGAGCTTGAACTGGCTTGGGAGGCCGGCGACTTCGTCTTCGTCGACCAGGGAGGAAAGAAGGTCGTCTTGATGGCGCTGCCCAAAGATGTCTGGGACGAGACCTTGCGGTTTGCTCGAGCGCACGACGTGGGCGCGGGCAACAGCCCATGGCATATGTTCGATGCCGCGATACACATGCTCAAGCCCTACACCAACGATGCAGCGAAGCACCAGGATCGTTTCGACAACGGCTACCACGGCCTGTTCGAGGCGCTGCACATGCCCGAGTTGTGCGGAATAGGCGAGGTAGTGGTGTTGTGGCAGCCGCCGGGAAATGATCCAGACGAATCGATATCTCCGCGTGCCTGGTGGTCCTGCCGCGACGCGGTTCGATGGCTGACCCGTGAGCTGCTGCCTGAGCTGAGGCGATGGATATACCAGCAGCACTTCGGCCACCCGCTCCAACGCCTCCTTCATCCCGCGCGTGCGCGCCGATTTGCACGGCAATTAGAGGAGAGAGTGAGGGCCCGGGATATCGGACCGTCCCGTCGACGCCCCGCCGAGGACACCCCAGCCGGTCTCATCGAATGGGTTCAAGCATTGCAACTCTTGTTCGCTATCCCGAGGACGCCCGCGCGCTTCGTGACTCAGGGAGACGTGGAAGCGCTGTTCCTCGCTGCGGCCCGGCTGTCTGGCGCGGGCCGCGGGTACACGCGTTTTGTGAGTTCGAACCTCGGCCTCGATGAGACGCCCGCCGACCATGCCGAACTCGCACAGGCTATCGTCAGGCACGTGCAAAGTGGCAACGTCAGCGCAAGTCCGGCCACGGTGGATCACGCCCTGCGCGCCATCCTCGAGCTCATCGATGACGACGACCACGTCATGCCGCTGGGTGATCACCAGTTCTTGTTGGACACGCTCAGGCCGTTCATCCGCCTGCATGACGAGGTCAAGCTTGTGCAGCGGCACTACGGCGCGGCTTAGAGGTTATCCGTAAATAGTAAACTCTCGTCCCGAACCGCCATTCACGCGGTGGTTGGGTTAAGGCATGGCGACACGCAAGAGAGTTGAGTCGTGGGTGGTGACCGATGATTTCTGGCAACGCGTC
>NZ_JBDSQX010000113.1:0-32863 GCF_039929605.1 Roseateles sp. | reverse complement strand
TTCCAGCGCAGCAGCGCCTCAGCCTTGCGCGGCTCGGCGTCCAGGCCGTGCAGCGCCAGGATGGGTTGATAGACCAGGCTGAACTGGTTCAGCCGCAGCGCCTCGCGCAGCTCGGTGGCCAGCCGCGTGCGGCGCTGCGCGGCGTCGTGCAGTGCCGGCGTGAACATGGCCATGCGGTTGCGCCCGGCGCCCTTGGCTTCGTACAGCGCCAGGTCGGCGTGCTTGAACAGCGATTCGATCTCCAGCCCGTCGCGCGGCGCCAGGCTCACGCCGATGCTGGCCGACACATAGACCCGCTCACCCGCCACGTCGAAAGCGTCGGACAGCGCCTCCAGCAGCGCGTGGCCTACGCGCTCGGCCTCCGGCGCCGCCTGGGCCGAGGCGAGCAACACGGTGAACTCATCCCCGCCCATACGCGCCACGACGCCAGAGTTCGCGCTGCCTGCCGGCATGCAGCCCTGCAGCCGCGCCGCCACCTGCACCAGCAGCTCGTCGCCCACGTCGTGGCCCAGCGAGTCGTTGACCTCCTTG
Organism: Roseateles sp.; assembly: GCF_039929605.1. Lineage (GTDB taxonomy): Bacteria > Pseudomonadota > Gammaproteobacteria > Burkholderiales > Burkholderiaceae_C > Pelomonas. The sequence continues at coordinate 32,332 of NZ_JBDSQX010000113.1, read as the reverse complement.
AAATGATCCAGGTCGACGAACATCACCGCCAGCTCTTCGCCGCGCACGGCGCGTTGGGCCAATGCGCGCTCGATGCGCTCGCGCAGGGAGCGGCGGTTGGGCAGCCCGGTCAGCGTGTCGATGCGAGCCTGCTGCCACACCAGCGCCTCCTGGCGCTTGCGGTCGGTGATGTCCGTGTGCGTGCCCACCATGCGCAGTGGCTTGGCCGCAGCGTCCCGTGCAATCACCATGCCGCGGCTCAGCACCCACTTCCAGGTGCCGTCCTTGGCCAGCACGCGGTGCTCATTGCGATAGACCGCCGTGCGGCCGGCGAAGTGGTCCTCGCGATCCCGGGCCATTTGCGCCAGGTCGTCCGGATGCGTGCGCGCATCGAAGGCTGCGGGCGTTGCTTCCACGTCGCCGGGCTCGAAGCCGTAGAGGCGCAAATAGCGGTCAGAGAAGTACTCCGTGCCTTGCTGCACATGCCAGTCCCAGACGCCGTCGCCGCTGGACTCCAGCGCCAGCTTCCAGATGGCATCGGCCTCGTTCAGCCGGTTCTCGGCCGCGCGCCGCGCCGCGATGTCGGTGTGCGTGCCCAGCCACAGCGGCGAATCCGGCATGCGCTGGGCCTGGGCCAGCACCCAGGCGTGGCCCAGGCGGTACTCCATCTCGAAGCGGCCCGTGGCCTGGGCCGCAGTCCAGGCTGTGGAGAAGGCGGCGCGGTCGTCGTCGTGCAGGAAGTTGGCCAGCGGCGTGGGCAGCGCGGGGCGGTTCAAAGCCTCGGCCAGGCGCGCGTTCATCCACAGCAGACGACCCTGCGCGTCAGCCTTCCAGACTTGTTGCGGCAGGGCATCCAGGAGCGAGGCAAAGTGCACGGGCGGCGGCATTGGCGATGAACACTGGGATCTGCCTCGACTGTATGCGCCACAATCCCGCCCGCCCGAGCCGTTCGGGCGCGTTTTGAACGAGACCCCCGCATGAACAAGACCGATCTGATCGAACACCTGGCCGCCAAGCACGAACTGAGCAAGGCCGAAGCCGGTCGCATCCTCGAAACCCTGCTGGACGCCGTCGTCACCACCGTCAAAAAGGGTGGCGCCGTGTCGATCCCGGGCTTCGGTTCCTTCAAGCAGCACGCCCGTGCCGCCCGCAACGGCGTGAACCCCAGCACCGGCGCCAAGATCAAGATCGCTGCCGCCAAGCTGCCCAAGTTCACCGCTGGCGCTGGCTTCAAGGCTGCTGTCGATCCCAAGGCTGCTGCAAAGAAGGCCGCTGCAAAGCCCGCCGCCAAGACCGCTGCCAAGCCGGCTGCCAAGGCCAAGAAGAAGTAAGACCGCTGCTGTGAGTGCGCGCGGTTCGAATCCCACCATCGTCGATGTTGCTCGCGAGGCGGGCGTCTCGATCAAGACCGTGTCGCGCGTGCTCAACCACGAGCCCGGTGTGCATGAGAGCACCCGGGACGCGGTGCTCAAGGTGGTGGAGGCGCTGCGCTACCGGCCCAAGCAGTCGGCTCGCAGCCTCGCAGGCGGCCGGTCCTTCCTGATCGGCCTGCTCTATTACGACCCCAGCGCCGCCTTCGTGGGCAGCGTGCAGCAGGGCGCCACGGTGCGCTGCCGCGAGCTCGGCTATCACCTGGTGGTCGAGTCACTTCATAACGATGCGCCCGACCTGCGCCAGCAGATCGACCGCATGGTCATGGCGCTGCGGCCCGACGGCATGATCCTGACGCCGCCGCTGTGCGACAACCCCGAGGTGCTCGCCGCGCTGCGCGAGAGCGGCACGCCCTGCGTGCTGATGTCCCCGGAGCGCGACATCCACGGCGTGCCGTCGGTGCGCATCGACGATGTGCACGCGGCCGAGGAGATCACGAACCTGCTACTCAGCCTCGGCCACCGGCGCATTGCCTTCATCAAGGGACCGTCCGACCAATCGGCCAGCGCGGCGCGCTACGAAGGTTTTGCGACTGCGCTGCGTGCGCATGACCTGGAGCCCGACCCGGAGCTGATCCAGCCCGGCAGCTTCACGTTTGCCAGCGGTCGCGACGCCGCCCACAAGCTGCTGAGCGGCCGCCAGCGCCCGACCGCCGTGTTTGCCAGCAATGACGACATGGCCCTGGGCGTGCTCGCCGCCGCGCATCGATTGGGCCTGAACGTGCCCAACGATCTGTCGGTGGTGGGCTTCGATGACTCGGCCGCCGCAGCCCTCGTGTGGCCGCCGCTGACGACCGTGCGCCAGCCGGTCGCCGAGATGGCGCGCGCGGCGGTGGAGATGCTCGTCATCGGCAACCGGGCCGACCAGTCGGCGCCCGTGGACGAGCGTGATCGGCACATGGTGCTGGCACACGAACTCGTCGTGCGCGACTCCACCCGAGCCCGCTGACCTCCCGCGCACTTGCGCGCCGAGGGTAGCGGCACCGCCGCTGGCCTCCGAGTCGAGAAATTGTTCATTCCTCGAAAGACACCGCTGTCATTTCGTATTGACAGCGTTGTCAACCATCGGGGATGATCTTTTTTGCTGGTTCTCGGATCCAGCGCATGGCGCCGTCGTGGTGCCGGCTTTGCAGATGTTTGACCGGGGTGCGCTGAGCCTGCGCCGATTCACGTCACCTCCATCCGTTCCGGCCCCGGCAGCCCCTGGCCCTTCCGCACCATGACTCTTTTTGATCCCGCTCGCCTCGACCCCACCGCGCTCGCCCAATCCTTCCCGCCCGATTTCCTCTGGGGTGTGGCCACCAGCGCCGCGCAGATCGAGGGCGCCGGCGCCGAAGACGGCAAGGGCCCGTCCATCTGGGACCATTTCTGCCGCCAGCCGGGCCGCATCAACGACGCCTCCAACATCGACGTCGCCTGCGACCACTACCACCGCTACCGCGAAGATGTGGCGCTGATGAAGAGCCTGGGCCTGGACTGCTACCGCTTCAGCCTGTCGTGGCCGCGCGTGCAGCCGCTGGGCCAGGGCGCCTGGAACGAAGCCGGCTTTGACTTCTACGACCGCCTCATCGACGAACTGCTGCAGGCCGGCCTGCAGCCCCACGCCACGCTCTACCACTGGGACCTGCCCCAGGCGCTGGACGAGGCCTTTGGCGGCTGGCTGTCGCGCGACGTCGTCGCCCGCTTTGCCGACTACGCTGCCGAGACCGCCCGCCGCTTCGGTGACCGCCTGGCCAGCATCGCCACGCACAACGAACCCTGGTGCACGGCCACGCTGGGCTATGAGACCGCCCAGTTCGCGCCCGGCCACAAGAGCCGCGCCGAGAGCCTGCAGGTGGCCCACCACCTGATGCTGTCGCACGGCGACGCGGTCACGGCGATGCGTGCCGAGACCAAGACCCAGCTCGGCATCGTCCTCAACCACACGCCGTCCTTCCCGGCCACGCCCTGCGAAGCCGACCGCCGCGCCGCCCGCATCGATGACGGCCTGAACGTGCGCTGGTACATGGACCCGATCTTCCGCGGTGCCTACCCGCAGGACGCGATCGACCATGTCGGCGCCGACGCGCCCAAGGTCGAAGCCGGCGACCTGGAGCGCATTCGCCAGCCGCTGGACTTCCTCGGCATCAACTTCTACACGCGCGGCCTGTTCGGCGCCGATGGCAAGACCGTCACGGGCCCGGGCAAGCTCGGCTTCACCGACATGGGCTGGGAGATCGTGCCCGAGGTCTTCGCCCAGCACCTGGTGCGCTTGGCCCGCGAGTACAACCCGCCGCCGATGCTCATCACCGAGAACGGCATGGCCAACGCCGACCGCGTTGTCGACGGCCGTGTGCCCGACAAGGAGCGCATCGCCTACTTCTCGGCCCATCTGCAGGCACTGTCCGTGGCCATGAGCCTGGGTGCCGATGTGCGTGGCTATTTCTACTGGAGCCTGCTCGACAACTTCGAGTGGAACTCCGGCTACGACAAGCGCTTCGGCCTCATCCATGTCGACTACGAAACGCTCGCGCGCTTGCCCAAGGACAGCGCCCACTGGTATCGCGAGTTGATCGCGCAGCACCACGCGCGGCGCTGACCGCCCGCCCGACCTGCCGGAACGCCAACCCGGGAGCGACTCTTGCGCACCGCCCGGGCGCCAGGTCATGCATTCCTTCGCGTTTGCACCGACAAAGCCACGGGAATTCGGTCACGATCAGGCGCTAAGCTCCGCCATGTGCCGCTCCCGGGAAATTTTCCCAGTACGGATGGGGCGCAAATCAAACGATTTGACGTATAGCAGGAGGCTGGCTCAGGTTCCTCGGCAGCGGTGCCGAAATCTGAGTCATGTCGAGGGGCGCCCGGGCGCGGGTTGAGTGAATGCAGGATAGATCAAACGATCCGCTGATCGACGTCAGCCAATTGACCGTAGGAATGTTCATCCACCTGGACCTGGGCTGGATGTCGCATCCGTTTCCGCTGTCGAGCTTCAAGATCGCTTCCAGCGATCAACTGGTGATCCTGCGCCGGCTCGGCCTGACGCAGGTGCGCTGGAGCCCCGCCAAGAGCGACCTGTCCTTGCCGCCCACGCCCGACGCCGCTGTGGCCGCCGGCGAGGAAACGGCGGCGGCGCAGGCCCCGGCCAACGAACCCAGTCCGGAAGACCTGGCTCGCGAAGCCCATCGCCGTGCGCTCGCTGCCCAGCGCGAAGCCCTGCGCCTGTGCGAGGCCCAGTACGGCGAAGCCGCCGATGGTTTCCGCAGCGTCATGGAGATCGTGCAGACCGACCCGCACCAGGCACGGGCCGAGGCCGAGAGCCTCACCGCCGCCCTGCTCGACAAGATGCTGGTCGAGGGCGATCTCAATATGCGCCTCCTGAACGAGGCCGCCGGCGACCGCAGCACCGCGCACGCGCTCAACGTCTGCATCATTGCCCTGCTGCTCGGCCGCGCCTTCGGCCTGGGCCGCGACGAGATGATGGACCTCGGTGTGGGCTCGCTGCTGCACGACGTCGGCAAGCTCGAGGTTGCCGCCCGCCTGCGCCACCGCGACGAGAGCTTCACTGCGGCCGAGACCCAGGCCTACCAGCAGCACGTCGCCAAAGGCGTGGCCATCGCGCAGACCATGGGCCTGTCGCCCGCGCCGCTGCTCATCATTGCCCAGCACCACGAGCATGCCGACGGCAGCGGCTTCCCGCAGCGCATCAACATGGACCGCATGAGCACCGGCGCGCGCATCGTCGCGCTGGTCAACCGCTTCGATGGCCTGTGCAACCCACTCATCACGTCCAAGGCCATGACACCGCACGAGGCGCTGTCGCTGATGTTTGCGCAGGGCCGCAACCGTTTCGACGCAACGATGCTGAACGCCTTCATCCGCATGATGGGCGTCTACCCGCCGGGCTCCACCGTGCAGCTGACCGATGACCGCTACGCCCTTGTCGTGTCGGTCAATTCGGCGCGGCCACTCAAGCCCCGCGTCATGGTCCACGACATCAAGATCGTCAAGGAAGAGGCGCTCATCCTCAACCTCGAAGAGATGCCCGACCTCGGCATCCGCCGTAGCCTCAAGCCCCAGTTCCTGCCGCGTGCGTCGCTGGACTACCTCAGCCCGCGGGCGCGCATCGCCTACTTCTTCGACGCCGTCAGCACAGGGCCAGGGGAGCTAGCCGCGTGAATGGCAGCGGCGAGGCGAACTCGGCTCTGCCTCGCGTCTTCGAGGTGCCGTCCGTGATCAGCGCGCTGCTCGAAGGTCTCCCCGAACCCGCCTGGCTCGTCGACGGCGAGAGCCTCACCGTCAGCGTCGTCAACCGCGCCGCGCTGCGCCTGCTCGGCCTCAAGCCCGAGCGTGCACTCGGCCAGCAGCCAGCGGCGCTGTGCGGCTCGCTGGAGGACGAAGCCTTCTGGCAGGGCGCCGCGCGCGACCCCTTCGCCCGCATCCGCTCCGACACCGTGCTGACCCACAGCGACGGCCAGCCGCGCTGGGTCAGCCGCTCCATCAGCCCCATCCATACGCCCGAGGGCGAGCGCTACTGGCTGGTGCTGCTGCACGACCAGACGCGTCGTCGCCGCGCCGAAGCCGAGCGCGAGACGCTGCTGGCCGAGTTGCGCGCCACACTCGAATCCACCGCCGACGGCATCCTCGTCGTCGACCTCTCCGGCCGCGTGCGCAGCTTCAACCGCCGCTTCGCCAAGCTCTGGGGCCTGCCCGGCGGCCTGCTGCACGAGCCCGGCGACGCCGGCCTGTGGCTGAGCCTGCAGCGCGTCATGCGCGACGGCGAGCAGTACCGGCTGCGCATCGAGTCCCTGCTGGACGCGCCGCTGATGCGCTCCAGCGACGTGCTGCGCCTAGCCGACGGCCGCGTGCTCGAGCAGGTCTCGCTGCCGCAGATGAGCCGTGGCGAGCCCATTGGGCGGGTTTTCTCCTTCCGCGACCTCAGCGAGAAGCTCGCCGCCCACCAGCGCATCGAGGAGCTCGGCCGCTCCGACGCGCTGACCGGCGCGCCCAACCGCCGCGCGCTGTCCGACCGCATCGTGCAGCAGATGGCTGCCGCGCCCGCCGGCGAGCCGTCGCCCGCCTTCGCGCTGCTGCACCTCGACCTGGACCGCTTCAAACAGATCAACGACACCCTCGGCCACAGCTACGGCGACCGCGTGCTGCGAGAGGTTGTCGAGCGGCTGCGTGGCGCGGTGGGTGCCAACGACACGCTGGCCCGCCTGGGCGGCGACGAATTCGCCCTGCTGGTCGACGGCGCGCAGATGTTCGAGGCCGAGGCTGCCGCGCGCCGTGTGCAGCAGGTGCTGGCCCAGCCGTTCAGCTTCGACACGCTCAGCTTCACGGTCACCGGCAGCTGCGGGATCGCCCTGTACCCCAGCGACGGCAGCACGCCGGATGAACTGCTGGCCTGCGCCGAGCGCGCCATGCACTGGGTCAAGGAAAGCGGCCGCGCGGGCTTCCGCTTCCATGTGCCACGCAAGGAAGTCGACCTGCTCTCGCGCATGCGCCTGGACCACGACATGCGCCAGGCCCTCGCGGAAGGGCGCTTCCGCCTGCACTATCAGCCGCAGGTCGAACTGGGCAGTGACCGCGTCATCGGCGCCGAGGCCCTGATCCGCTGGCGCGACCCGCAGCGCGGCGACATCTCGCCGGCTGAATTCATCCCGCTGGCCGAAGAGAGCGGCTTCGTCATCGCCATCGGTGAGTGGGTGCTGCGCGAGGCCGTCGAGCAGGCCGCCCACTGGCTGAGCCGCGGCCTGCGCATGCCGGTGGCCGTCAACGTGTCGGCGCTGCAATTCCAGCAGGCCCACTTCGTCGACAGCGTCGCCGCCGCGCTGCGCGACGCCGCCCTGCCGGCCAGCATGCTGGAGCTGGAGCTGACCGAAGGCGTGCTGCTCGGCGACGCCGACGAAAACCTCAAACGCATGCAGGCGCTGGCGGCCCTCGGCGTCACCCTGTCCATCGACGACTTCGGCACCGGCTATTCGTCGCTGGGCTATCTCAAGCGCTTCCCCATCCAGCGCCTCAAGATCGACCGCAGCTTCGTGCAGGGCCTGCCGGGCGACCCGAGCGACGTCGGCATCGCCAACGCCATCGTGCAGATGGGCCGGGCGCTCGGCCTGCAGGTCATCGCCGAGGGCGTCGAGACCGAGGCGCAACGCGATTTTCTTGCCCAGGCCGGCTGCCATGAATTCCAGGGCTATCTCTTCGCGCCCGCGCTGCGACCAGAGGAATTCGAGCAGCGCGTGCGCCCGCGCCGCCATGTGGTCGACGCCGCAGTGTCCGGCTGGCTCGGCCTTGCCAGCACCGGCTGAGCGCTCAACGCAGGGCAGGCCCACAATGCGCCCATGCTCTACCGCTTCAAATCCAAGGCCGGTGCCGACGTCGTCATGCTGGCCGAGTCCGGTGATGCCGTGCTGCGCCTGATGGGCCGCGAGCCCGCTACCCAAGGCATCCTCGAAGCTGCGGCCCTGCCCGGGCTGCTCCAGTCGCTGGAAGCAGGCGTTGCCGCCGATGACGCGCAGTTCCAGCAAGGCGTCGATGCCGCCAAGGCCGCCGGCGAAGCCGCACCGCGCCGCCAGGGCGTGTCCCTGCGCCAACGCGCCTGGCCGCTGCACGAGCTGATGGCGCGCAGCCAACGCGAGGGCGCCGACGTCGTCTGGGGCGTCTAGTGCTGGAGCAGGCGACCCGATTCATCGTCATCCGTCACGGCGAGACTGCCTGGAACCGCGCGACGCGCATCCAGGGGCATACCGACATCCCGCTCAGCCCGCTGGGCTTGGCCCAAGCCGAGCGACTCGCCGAAGCCCTGGCTGACGAGCCGCTCGCAGCCATCTACAGCAGCGACCTCAGCCGCGCCCGCCAGACCGCCGAGGCTGTGGCCTCTGCCCACGGGCTTGCCGTGCAAGTCGATGCCGGCCTGCGCGAGCGCGCCTTTGGCCGTTTCGAGGGCATGAGCTGGGATGAGATTGCTCAGCAGCACCCCGAAGACGCCGTCCGCTGGCGCAAGCGCGAGCCGGACTTCGACGTCGGCGACGGCGAAAGCCTCAACACCTTCAGCGCCCGTTGCCTGGCCGCCGCGCGCCGCATCGTGGCCGCCCACCCCGGCGAGAACATCGCCCTGGTCGCGCATGGCGGCGTGCTGGACTGCCTGTACCGCGCCGCGACGCGAACCGCACTCGACGCGCCGCGTAGTTGGCAACTCGGCAACGCAACGATCAACCGCCTGCTCGCCACCTGCGAAGGCTTCACGCTGGTCGGCTGGAACGACGACCGCCATCTCGCCGGCCTTAGCGCTGACGACGTCAGCGCCTGAGCGATCCCTAAGCCGACTGTTGCATTGACGCGTCGGTCCTGTCGGTTGTGACAGAGGTCCCTCCTATACTCGTTTCTACTTGTTCTCCCCGGCTGGGCTGTCAACCCGCCGCAACCCCCATTTCAAAGGCCCACGATGAAGAAAATTGCACTCGTTGCCGCGCTCGCCGCTATTTCGGTCGCTCCCGCTTTCGCCCAAAGCTCGGTCACCCTGTGGGGCCGCCTGAACACTACGGTTGAAAGCCAGAAGACTGGCAACCAGGACCGCAAGGCCGTGATGGAGAACAACAGCTCCCGTCTTGGCGTGCGCGGCGTCGAAGATCTGGGCGGTGGCCTGAAGGCTGGTTTCAATCTGGAGCACGGCCTGAATTCGGACACCGGCGCGGCATCCGGCGGCACGCAGTTCTGGAGCCGCCAGGCCAACGTCGAACTGATCGGCTCCTTCGGCGCGGTTCGTCTGGGTAGCTGGTTCCCGGATTCTTACTTCTCGACCATCGATCGCGTCAGCAACCACAACCACGACACCGGCACCTCGTCGGACGCACTGTTCTCGTCCTTCGCGTTCGGTTTCCGCACCAACAAGGTCGGCTATTTCTCGCCGACGATGGGCGGCTTCAGCTTCATCGCCAGCGCTCACGCTGGTGAAGGCACGCCTGGCGACGCACGTGCGTTCGACCTGTCGGGCAACTACGAAGTGGCCGGCCTGCACATCGGCGCAACCTACGCTCAGGCCGACACGGCTGCCAAGCGCAAGAACTACACCGTCGAAGCCGACTACGGCTTTGGCCCGTTCCTGGTTGCCGGTTACTACCAGCGCGAAGAAGTCAACGGCTTCCGCTCGCGCGACATCGGCCGCGTGTCGGCCATGTACACGGTGGGTGCTTCCGAATTCCACGTCAACGTGGGCGGCACCAAGTCGGGTGGCGACGGCACGTTCAGGAACGCTGGCGCTTCGCAGTGGACGCTGGGCTACAACTACAACCTGAGCAAGCGCACCAAGCTCTACGGCTTCTACACCAGCATCGACCAGAAGCTGAGCAACAAGGCCGGCGACTTCGACTCGCTGGCTGTGGGCATCCGCCACAACTTCTGATCCTTCCGGACCAGAAACAAGAAAGCGCCTTTCGAGGCGCTTTTTCTATTGAACGGCGCCTGAGGGCGCCGTTTTGCTGAAGCATGCCGTGCGGCGGTTTTACTCCCCGAACAGATCGGGCACGCCCTTATGGCCAGGCGGCGTCAGACCCAGGTGGCGATAGGCGGCGGCCGTCGCAATGCGGCCCCGCGGCGTGCGCTGCAGGAAGCCCTGCTGGATCAGATAGGGCTCGATGACGTCCTCGATGGTGCCGGCCTCTTCGCCGATGGCGGCGGCGACGTTCTCCAGGCCGACCGGGCCGCCGTCGAAGCGGTGCACGACCGCTTCCAGCAGCTTGCGGTCCATCAGGTCGAAGCCTTGCGAATCGACATCCAGCATCACCAGCGCCTTGTCGGCGATGCCGGCGACGATGCGACCGTCGGCCTTCACCTCGGCATAGTCACGCACGCGGCGCAGCAGGCGGTTGGCGATGCGTGGTGTGCCGCGTGAGCGGCGGGCGATCTCCAGCGCGCCGTCGGCGTCGATGGGGGCGTTCAGCAGGCCAGCCGAGCGCGTCACGATGCGCTGCAACTCCGCAGCTGTGTAGAACTCAAGCCGCAAGACGATGCCGAAGCGGTCGCGCAGCGGGTTGGTCAGCATGCCGGCGCGCGTCGTGGCGCCCACCAGCGTGAAGGGCTGCAGATCCAGTTTGATCGACCGGGCGGCGGGGCCCTCGCCGATCATGATGTCGATCTGGTAGTCCTCCAGCGCCGGGTAGAGGATTTCTTCGACGACGGGGCTGAGGCGGTGGATCTCGTCGATGAAAAGAACGTCGTTCTTTTCGAGATTGGTCAGGATGGCCGCAAGGTCCTTGGGCTTTTCCAGCACGGGCCCGGAGGTCTGGCGCAGGTTCACGCCCAGCTCGGCCGCGATGATGTGGGACAGCGTCGTCTTGCCCAGGCCCGGTGGGCCGAACAGCAGTACGTGGTCCAGTGCCTCGCGGCGCTTGCTGGCGGCGCCAATGAAGATTTCCAGTTGCTCGCGGGCCTTGACCTGGCCGACGTAGTCGTCGAGGTGCTTGGGTCGCAGCGCGCGCTCCATCGCCTCCTCGCGGGCGGACTCGGGCGCGGCGCTGACGATGCGGGGCGCAGGCGCGAAGTCGTCGGTCTGAATGCTCATGACAGCTTCTTCAGCGCCAGCTTGATGCCATCGCTAACGCCGACGTCTGGCGGCAAGGCCTTCAGCGCGGCGGCGGCATCCTTCTCGCTGTAGCCCAGCGCCACCAGGGCTTGCAGGATGTCGGCCTGGGCGTCGTTGGCCACGGTAGCCGGCAGCGCGAGGTCGGCGCCGAGCTTGCCCTTGAGTTCCAGCAGCAGCCGCTCGGCAGTCTTCTTGCCGATGCCCGGCACCTTCGTCAGGCGGCCGGTCTCCTGGCGGGACACGGCTTGCGCGAGTTCGGGCACCGACAGGCCGGACAGCAGGCCCAGAGCCATCTTCGGGCCGACGCCGCTGATCTTGATGAGCATGCGGAAGGTGGCGCGCTCCTCGTGCGTGAGGAAGCCGAAGAGCTGGTGCGCGTCTTCGCGGACGGTGAGGTGGGTCAGCAGCACGGCCCGCTCGCCCAGGCTGCCGAGGTTGAAGAAGGTGCTCATCGGCACGTCGACTTCGTAGCCCACGCCCGCCACGTCGATGACGATTTGCGGGGGCGATTTTTCGGCGATGACGCCGCTGAGTCTTCCAATCATGGCCCGATTATCCGGGCCGGCTCTAAGTCAGTTGAGGACGGAGCTGCGCGCTGCGCACGCAGGTCCATCCCCAAATCATTAGTTTCGCCCGAACAAACCCAGCCGCTGCGCTTCCAGCGCGGCCTCGGCCCGCGAGCTCACATTGAGCTTGCGGTAGATCTGCTTCACGTAGTCGGCGATCGTGTGGCGGCTCAAACCGAGCTGGACGCCGATTTCTGGCAGTGTGTAGCCCTTGGCCACGCGCAGCAGCACTTCGGTCTCGCGGTCGGTCAGCGAGACTTCGTGCAGCAGCGGCGAAGGCGGCTTCTTGACCTGCGCCGCGAAGTAGGCGATGACCTTGCGCGCGATGGACGGCGACAGCGGCGGCTCGCCACCGCTCATGCGTTGCAGCTGTTCCACCAGCAGCTCGCGCGACTGTTCCTTCAGCAGATAGCCGAAGGCACCGGCCTGCAGGGCGGGGAAGAGGTGCTCGTCGTCGTCGTGGATGGTGACGATGACGGACTGCACCTCGGGCTGCTTCTCGCGCAGCGCGGCGATGACCTCGACGCCCGACCCATCCGGCAGACCCAGGTCGAGCAGCGCGAGCGTGAAGCGCTGGCCGTTGACGAGGGACAGCGCGTCCTGCACCCGCGAGCATTCGGTGATCTGGGCATTGGCGAACACCTGCTTGATCAGCGCCTTCAGCCAGGCGCGGATCTCCGGGATGTCTTCGAGCAGCAGGATGTGGTTCATGGGGGCCTTGGAATCAGAGCGAAATCACAGCGGAATGGTCAGCCGGATAACGGTACCCCAGCCGGGGCCGGATTCAACGAGGCACTGGCCATGCATTTGCTTGGCACGTGATTTCATGCTCGCCATGCCGTGGCCTCTGTCCAGGCGACCGTCCAGTTCGGACGGGATGCCCTGGCCGTTGTCCTGGATGGTCAGCACGAAGTCGCCGTCCTGGAAGGCGCTGGAGATCGTCGCATTGGTCGCGCCGCTGTGCTTGATGATGTTGGAGACCGACTCGCGCAGGATGCGCGTCGTCTGCACATAGGAGCGGGCCTGGAAGGTGTGCTCGATGTCTTCGGCGGGGCTCTTCCATTCGGCCAGGATGTTGGCCTGGCCCAGGCGTGAAACCACTTCCGCACGCCAGTCGCCCAAAGCGTCGATGAGGTGCACCGGCTTGCCCGTCAGGCCGCGTACCGACAGCCGCATCTCCTCCAGCGCCTCGCGCGCCAGCGTCGAGATGCGGTCGGACTCGCTGGTGTGCACGATGGTCAGCAGCTTGGCGCCGAGGTCGTCGTGCAGGTCGGCGGCAATGCGCTTGCGCTCGCGCTCGGTGACCTGTTCGAGCTTTTGCTCGGCCAACTGGCTGTGGCTGCGTTCCACCTCGGCGATGCGCTCGGCCACGCGTTGTTCGACGGTGGCGACCCGCTTCTCGGCCTCGACCCGGGCATGTGCGACCTGGTTCACCAGTTGCAGCCCCAGGGCCAGCATCAGCAGGGGCAGCAGCAGGCCCAGCCACGGCGAGGCCGTGAACCACAGCGTTTCGCTGACGCCGGACAGGCCCATTTCGGCCAGCAAGGCCAGCATCGTCGGCAGCAGCAGCGCGGCCATGAGGCGCAGCTCGCGCGATTGCGTCTCGTCGGGCGAAGCCTGCAGACGCAGGCGGCGCAGCCACAGCGACCAGCCCATGGCGGCCACGAGTTCCAGGCTCAGCACCGCATGCCAGACCGTGCCGAGGATGCCGACCTGGCCACCCCCCAGCAGCAGGCTGGCCGGCACGACGAGGCACTGGATGAGTAGCGCGTGGTCGATCCAGCTGCGCTTCCAGTTCATCTGGCGCAGCAGGAACTGCACGCCGCACAGCACCAGCAGCGTCATCAGCAGCGGCCGCAGGCCCGCAGCGCCGGGCGCAGCTGTCGCGCGCAGCACGACCCAGCTCAGCATCATGCCGACGAGGAAGCTGGCCGGCCGTTCGCGGTGGTGCAGGCTGGAGACGAGGCCGACCACCGTGGCCATTAGCGCCAGCATGGCCGCCAACCAGCCATGCAACGCGGCGGCCCAGTACAGGCCTGCCTGGGCATGGGCCTGCGCGTGGGCGACTGCCGGCCACAGCGCAGCCAGGGGCATCAACAGAAACAGGGGCGGGCGCCAGGCCATTGCGGCCCTGCGCGCGGTGGGGGACGTCATGGGGCGGCATTGTGCGGGAGGCCCGGTGCCCGCCGGGCCGGGAATGCACCAGCGACAATCCACGACTGCTCCATTTTTGCTGCCCCAAGTGATCCTGCGCTTCGTCCTCGAACCCGTCGACAACACCCGCCTGGCCCGCGTCTGCGGCAGCCTGGACATCCACCTGCGCGAGATCGAGGCGGCGCTGAGCGTGAAGCTGAGCCGCCGCGATGCCGAGTTCCGTGTCGACGGCCCCAAGGCCGCGGTCGACCGCACCAAGGCGTTGCTGGAGACGCTGTACGAGCGCGCCCGCCGCCCGCTTCCCGCCGAGACCATGCAGCTCGCTCTGGTCGAAGCCAAGACGCCCGAGGCCTCCGAGGCGGCCGAGGCCAGGCCCGGCGACGACGGCGGCCTGGTGCTGCGCACGCGCCGCACCGACCTGGCGGCCCGCACGCCGCGCCAGCACCAGTACCTGCAGCAGATCCTGTCGCACGACATCACCTTCGGCCTCGGCCCCGCAGGCACCGGCAAGACCTTTCTCGCCGTTGCCTGCGCCGTGGACGCGCTGGAGCGTTCGGCCGTGCAGCGCATCATCCTGACCCGCCCGGCGGTTGAGGCCGGCGAACGCCTGGGCTTCCTGCCCGGTGACCTGACGCAGAAGGTCGACCCCTATCTGCGCCCGCTCTACGACGCGCTCTACGAACTGCTTGGCGTCGATCGCGTGACCAAGGCCTTCGAGAAGGCCCAGCTCGAAGTCGCGCCGCTTGCCTTCATGCGCGGCCGCACGCTGAACCACGCCTTCGTCATCCTGGACGAAGCCCAGAACACGACGCCCGAGCAGATGAAGATGTTCCTGACGCGCATCGGCTTCGGCAGCAAATGCGTCGTCACCGGCGACACCAGCCAGATCGACCTGCCGCGCGGCACGCAGTCCGGCCTCATCGATGCCGAGCATGTGCTGGCCAACGTCAAGGGCATCGCGATGACGCGCTTCACCAGCGCCGACGTCGTGCGCCATCCGCTGGTGGCCCGCATCGTCGAGGCCTACGAGGCGCGCGCGCTGCGCGAGGCGCGTGAGCAATGAAGCCGGAACTCAAGCTGTCGCTGCAGTTCGCCGACCCGCGCCACCGCGCGCTGCTGCCGCGTCACAAGGTGCAGCGCTTCATCCGCGCGGCGCTTGAGCTGCCGGGCGAAATTGCCGTGCGCATCGTCGGCGCCGAGGAGGGCCGCGCGCTCAACCGCGACTACCGCAGCAAGGACTACGCGACCAATGTGCTGACCTTCGACTACAGCCATGAGCCCGTCGTCGGTGCGGACCTCGTCATCTGTGCCGAGGTCGTGGAGAAGGAAGCGATGGAGATGGGCATTCCACTGCTGGACCACTACGCCCACATGCTCGTGCACGGCACGCTGCACGCGCAGGGCTATGACCACGAGGCCGACGACGAGGCCGACTGCATGGAAGCGCGCGAGACCGAGATCCTCGCCGCGCTGGGCTTCGCCGACCCCTATCAGCGCCCGTCCAGATAGCGCTTGCCGCGGAAGAACAGCCACAGCCCTAGCGCCACGGTCACGATCAGCAGCGACGCCTCCCAGAAGCCGTTCGGGTTCTTGATCAGCGGCATCCAGTCGAAGTTCATGCCGAAGATGCCGGTGATCAGATTCAGCGGCAGGAAGATGGCGGTGAGCACCGTCAGCGTGCGCATGATGCTGTTGGTGCGGTGGCCCAGCGCGCTGAAGTGCATCTGCACGGCGGACTCGGCCGACGACTCCAGCCGGCGCACATGCGTCAGCACCCGCTCCACATGCTCCAGCACGTCACGCGAGCGCACGCGCAGCAGCTCGCGCTCGCGGGTCACGTGCGGGTCGTCGTCGGCCGGCCATTCGTCCAGCGCGTCTATCCATTCCTGGATGGCGGCGCGCTGGTCCTCGCAGGTGTCCTCCAGCCGGTGCAGCGCGTCGCGGCTTGCCAGCAGCAAGGGCCAGTCGTTGAACTCGCTGTTCTGGTCCAGCAGCACGCGTTGCAGCGTGCCGAGCTGGCGCGTCAAGAGGCGACGCAGCTCCAGGTAGCTGTCCACCATGTGGTTGACCATGCGCAGCATCAGGTCGGCCGAGCTGGTGGGCATGCGGGCGCTGCCGCGCGCGGCGGTCTTGTCCCGGCCTTCGGTCAGGCGGTCGAGCTTCTGCGCAAAGAACTCGCGCACCTGGCAGTCGGTCGGGTGCACCGTGACCAGCACGCGGTCGAAGACGGCGAAGCCGACCGGGCTGGTGTCGATGGCGCGCAGCGCGCGCTGCGCCGAGGCCAGCGTGCCGTGCTCGTCGTCGACGAACAGGTCCTGGCTGCCGGGTGCCGCAGCCAGGCGGCGAAACACCAGCATGTCGTACCAGGACGTGTAGTCGAAGTGCGAGGGCAACTGGTTGTTGATCAGGTCGGCCACATGCAGGTCGACGATGCTGCCGCAGCCCCAGCGCACCAGCGCCTGCTGCGCGGCAGCCTCGCCCACCTCGAATTCGCGCCGGCCGTAGCCCAGCCACAGGAAGCCGCGCTCGGGCAGCGTGTCGGGGAGTGCGACGAGTTCGCCGAAGTCGTCCGGCAGGATGTGGAAGGCCCGCATCGCCGAGCTAGCCCTGCTTCAGCAGCCGCGCGGCGTCGAGCGCGAAATAACTCAACACGCCATCGGCACCGGCGCGCTTGAAAGCCAGCAGCGACTCCATCATCACGGCGTCATGGTCCAGCCAGCCATTGGCCGCAGCGGCCTTGAGCATCGCGTACTCGCCGCTCACTTGATAGGCGAAGGTCGGCACGCGGAACTCGTCCTTCACGCGGCGCACGACGTCCAGGTAAGGCATGCCGGGCTTCACCATGACCATGTCGGCGCCCTCGGCCAGGTCCAGCGCCACCTCGCGCAAGGCCTCGTCGCTGTTGCCCGGGTCCATCTGGTAGGTCTTCTTGTCCGCCTTGCCCAGGTTGCCGGCCGAGCCGACGGCGTCGCGGAAGGGGCCGTAGAAGGCGCTGGCGTACTTGGCGCTGTAGGCCATGATGCGCGTGTGGATGTGGCCGGCGGCCTCCAGCGACTGGCGGATGGCACCGATGCGCCCATCCATCATGTCGCTGGGCGCGACGATGTCCACACCCGCATCGGCCTGCACGATGGCCTGCCTGGCGAGGATCTCGACGGTCGGGTCGTTGAGGATGTAGCCGCTCTCGTCGATGACGCCGTCCTGGCCGTGGCTGGTGAAGGGGTCCAGCGCCACGTCGGTCAGCACGCCGAGTTGCGGGAAGTGCGTCTTCAACGCTCGCACCGCGCGCGGCACCAGGCCGTCGGGGTTGAGCGCCTCGGCGCCGTCGGGCGTCTTCAGCGCCGCATCGATGACAGGAAAGAGCGCGATGACCGGCACGCCCAACTCGACGCACTGTTCGGCCGTGCGCAGCAGGTGGTCCAGGCTCTGGCGCGACACGCCGGGCATGGAGGCGACGGCGTCCAGGCGGTTCTCACCTTCGTGGATGAAGACGGGCAGGATGAGGTCGCTGGCCGTCAGCGAATGCTCGCGGACGAGAGCACGCGTGAAGGCGTCTCGGCGCAGGCGGCGCGGGCGCGCCGCAGGGAAGGCGGATGAGGTGACAACTGAGCGGGCCAAGGCGAATCCTCGAACGGGGCAGGCAGATGAGGGGGCTGCGGCCCGGCGTGTGCTGGACAACACATCCAGCGTCATTTATTCGTGACGCTACCGCTCAGGCGCGCTAAACTTGCCGTCGAATGATAGCCGCAAGGTCGTCGTTCCCTGCTTTTCCTCCCTGAGCAGGAGCCTTGACGTGATGACAGCGAAAAGGCTTTCTCGGCCCCGGTTTCTACCGGGGCCTTTTTTATGGTTCTTCGCATCGGCGGAGCACCGGCCGGCGCTGCCCATAATGGCCGCATGCTCTGGGTCAAAGCCTTCCACATCGTCTTCGTCGCCGCCTGGTTCGCCGGCCTTTTTTACCTGCCGCGCATCTTCGTGAACCTGGCCATGGTGGCGCCCGACAGCCATGCCGAACGTGAGCGCCTGCTCTTGATGGCACACAAGCTGCACCGCTTCAGCAGCATCCTGATGGGCGTGGCGCTGCTGCTCGGGATCTGGGTGCTGGTGGGTTGGGGCGTCAGCCGCTTTGCCGGCAGCTACTGGCTGCACGCCAAGATGCTGTTGGTCGTTGGTGCGCTCGGCCTGCATCACATGAACCGGCGTCTGCTGCGCAGCTTCGAGGAGCTGTCCAACCGCCGCAGCCACAAATGGTTCCGCGTCTACAACGAGAGCGCCGTGCTGCTGTTCACCGCCATCGTCGTGCTGGTGACGGTCAAGCCGTTCTAAACCTCCGAATGCGCCACCGGCAGAGCTCCGCCACCTGGCTGCTGCTGGCCCACATCGGGCTGGTCGCCTACGCCAGCCTCTACCCGTTCTGGCCCTGGCGCTGGCCGCCCGGCATGGGTTTGCCGTGGGTGTTCGACCTGCCCTGGCCGCCGCGCTTTTATGCCTATGACATGCAAGCCAACCTGCTCGGCTACATCCCGCTCGGCCTGTTGGGCTTTGCGGCGGGGATGCGTTCGGGCTGGGGCCTGCGGGTGTCGCTGGTGTTCGGGCTGCTGCCAGGGCCGGCGCTGTCCTTGCTGATGGAGACGTTGCAGTTCTTCCTGCCTGGCCGTGTGCCGTCGCTGTCGGACTTGGCGCTGAACTCCGCCGGCAGCACGTTGGGTGCGCTGCTCGGCGTGCTGCTCAACAGCCTGGGCGGCTTGCAGCGCTGGGAGGACGTGCGTGACCACTGGTTCGGCGCCAGCAGCGCGCCGGCGCTGGCCCTGCTGGCGCTGTGGCCCGTGGCGCTGCTCTATCCCACGCCACTGCCTTTCGGCTTGGGTCAGTGGCTGCCCTGGTGGCGAGAGACCTTGCTGGACGGCCTGTCCGGGACCCCCTGGGCGTTGAGCTGGGGCGACGCCGTCGCCGTCGAAAGCGAACTGCCACCCGGCCTGCAGGCGCTGGCGATCGGGCTGGGCTTGGTCGCGCCCGTGCTGCTGATGATCACGGTTGCCCGCGCCGGCCTGCGCCGTCTCGTGCTGGCCGGCGGCGCCGTGCTGCTTGGCCTGCTTGGCACGGCCACGGCCACGGCCATGGCCTTCGGGCCCGACCATGCCTGGGCCTGGCTCAGCGAGGCGACCCGGCCCGGCGTCGGCCTCGGCATAGCGTTGTGTGTGCTGGCCTGCCTGCTGCCATCGCGCGTGGCTGCAGCGCTGGGCCTCTTCGCTTTGTGCGCATTGATCGGCCTCATCAGCGTCGCGCCCAGCGACCCGTATCTGGCACTGAACCTGCAGGCCTGGGAGCATGGCCGCTTCGTCAACCTCTACGGCCTGACGCGCTGGGTCGCCTGGACCTGGCCTTTCATTGCGCTGGCCTGGCTGGCCGCGCGGCTGGTGCACAACCCCCGATGAGAGAATGCGGCGCGATGAGTTACTACCAGCGCCACCTCTTTGTCTGCCTGAACCAGCGCGCCAGTGGCGAGGCCAGTTGCGGCGACCACGACGCCCAAGGCGCCTTCGATCACTGCAAGTCCCGCGTGAAGCAACTCGGCCTGGCCGGCAAGGGCGGCGTACGGGTCAACAAGGCCGGCTGCCTGGACCGCTGCGCCGGCGGGCCGGTGGCGGTGGTCTACCCGGAAGCCGTCTGGTACTCCTGGGTCGACAAGAGCGATCTCGACGAGATCGTCGAAAGCCATCTGCGCGACGGCCAAGTCGTCGAACGCCTGGTGTTGCCGGACGACGTCGGTCGATGAACTCGCAGACCGACAAGCGCCTCATCGCCGGCCCGGCTGGCCAGATCGAGGTGGCCATCGACCTTCCGCCAGGCTCCGACTCAGGCGCCACGCCCGTCGGCACCGCGCTCATCTGCCACCCCAACCCGACCCAGGGCGGCACGATGGACAACAAGGTCGTGCAGACGCTGGCGCGCGCCTTCATCCAGCTCGGCTGGCGCGCCGTGCGCTTCAACTTCCGCGGCATCGGCAAATCCGAAGGCGCGTGGGACGAAGGGCGCGGCGAGGTCGATGACGCGATGGCGGTGCACGACGCCCTGCGCGCGCCCGGCGAGACGCTGGTCCTGGCCGGCTTCTCCTTCGGCGGCTACGTCGCCGCGCAAGCCGCTCTGCGCTTGACCGAGCCGGCCCAAGCGGCGAAGCGCCTCGTCCTCGTCGGCCCGGCTACCAGCCGCTTCGACACCGCTCCCGTGCCGGCCGACACCGTAGTCATCCACGGCGAGGTCGACGACGTCGTGCCTCTCTCCGCCGTGCTCGACTGGGCGCGGCCGCAGTGCCTTCCCGTCATCGTCGTCCCCGGCGTGGGCCATTTCTTCCATGGGCAGCTGCCTCTGCTCAAATCCCTTGTCGTGCGCGCTTTCGATCTCACAAAGATCTAGTCGACGCGCCTGATCCAGCCGATGAAACGAATCCTCTCTTCCGTCATTGCCTCGCTGGCCGTAGCCCTGGCGCTCACCGCCCAGGCCCAGGCGCCGCTGCCGCCCGAGATTGCTGCGCGCAACTACGTGCTCATCGACCTGACGTCGCACAAGACCCTCGCCGAGCGCGAGGCCGATGCGCCGCAGGACCCGGCGTCGCTGACCAAGCTGATGACGGCCTACGTCGTCTTCGGCGCGCTGCGCGAGAAGAAGCTGACGCTGGAGCAGGCGCTGCCCGTGTCCAAGCGCGCCTGGGACGAGCGCAAGGGCGACCCCTCGCTGATGTTCATCGACACGACGATGACGCCCAAGGTCGACGAGCTGCTGCGCGGCCTCATCATCCAGAGCGGCAATGACGCCGCCGTGGCGCTGGCTGAAGGTGTGGCCGGCACGGTCGAGAACTTCGTGCAGTTGATGAACCGGCAGGTCCAGGCCTGGGGCCTGAAGAACACCGAGTTCAGGAACGTGACCGGCATGTCCGAGCCCGGCCACAAGAGCACGGCGCGCGACATGGCCAGCGTGGCCGCCCACATCATCACGGACTACCCCGAGTACTACGCCTACTACTCGCAGCGCGACTACACCTTCAACAGGATCCGCCAGGACAACCGCAACCTGCTGCTGCGCCGCGACCCGACCGTGGACGGCATGAAGACCGGCTACACCGAGGCGGCCGGCTACTGCTTGGTGGCCAGCGCGAACCGCGACTTCCCCAACGGCAAGCGCCGCCTGCTGAGCGTCGTCATGGGCACCGCCTCCAAGGAAGCGCGCGCCAGCGAAAGCCAGAAGCTGCTGAACTGGGGCTACACGGCGTTTGACGCGGTCAAGGTCTTCGATGCCGGCACGGCCATCAAGACGGTGCCGATCTGGAAGGGCGAGGCCAAGGAGGTCAGGTTGGGTGCAGCGGACGCGATCTTCGTCGCCGTGCCGCGCGGCGACGCCGGCAAGCTGCAAACCCAGGTCGAGCACACCGACCCGCTCGTCGCGCCGCTGAACAAGGGCCAGCGCGTGGGCACGCTGCGCGTGACGACGACGGCCGGTGCGCTGGTGGCCGAGGTGCCGCTGATCGTGCAGGAGGCCGTGCCGGTCGCCGGCATCTTCGGCCGCGCGTTCGACTCCATTCGCCTGTGGATCAAGTAAGCAGCGAGGACGCCATGAACTTGCCTCCCGATTTGCCTGAATTGCCCGAGGTGCCGCCCGAGAAGTCGCTCATCGAGTACCCGTCGCAGTTCCCGATCAAGGTCATGGGCGCGAAGGTCGACGGTTTCGTCGACGCCATCGCCCACATCGCCCGCCAGTTCGACCCCGGCTTCGACGCGTCCACCATCGAGCAGCGTCCCAGCAAGGCCGGCAACTACCTGGGGCTGACGATCACCATCACGGCCACCAGCCGCGATCAGCTCGATGAGATCTACCGGACGCTGACGACGCACCCGATGGTCAAGGTCGTCCTCTGAGCGTCAGCTGGCGTCGTCCAGCGCCTTGACCTTGGCCTTGGCGGCCACGTCGCCGTTCTTCGCGGCCGCGTCAAACCAGTAGCGCGCCAGCCGCGCGTCCGCTGCCACGCCCAGCCCGGTCTCGAACATCGACGCCACCAGATATTGCGCGCCGACGTCGCCGGCCTTGGCGGCGTCTAGGTACCAGCGGTGGGCCTGCGCCATGTCCTGTGCCCGGCCACGGCCGAGGTAGAAGCAGGTGGCGATGGCCAGCGCGCCGTCGCCGTTGCCGTGCTCGGCGGCGCGTTCAAACCAACCGCAGGCGGCGGCCTTGTCGAGCGGGCCATGGCGGCCCTGCTCGACCATTTCGCCCAACGCGTTCTCGGCCAGCGCGTACTTCTGCGCGGCGGCGAGTTCCAGCAGCTGCCAGGCCTTGGCATCACTTGCGTTGGGTAGTTCGCGGCGCAGATTCATCATCGCCAGGTTGAACTGGCCCAGCGCCTCGCCGCGCTTGGCCGCCGCAGTGAAGCCCTTGGCGGCGGCCTTCAGCTTGCCCTCGTCGTAGGCGGCCACCGCATCGTCGAGGGACGCGGCCTGCGTGAGCGAGGCGGTGAACAACAGGGCGGCAATCAGCGGAATCTTCATCGGGTGGAGTCGGCTTGGGTGGGCGAGGGCTTACAGCGCCTGCCTATGATGCCGTGCATGATCGTCAAGACCCTCGGGCGGGTCGATTACCTGCCCACGCTGGAGGCCATGCGCGCCTTCACAGCGGCGCGCGGTGCCGCCGATGCCGGTGATACGCCGGACGAGCTCTGGCTCTGCGAACACCCGCCCACCTTCACCCAAGGCATCGCCGGCAAGCCGGAGCACCTGCTGTTGCCGGGCGACATCCCCGTGGTGCCGACCGAGCGCGGCGGCCAGGTCACGTACCACGGCCCGGGCCAGGTGACGGCCTATCCGCTGATCGACCTGCGGCGCCAGGGCATCTTCGTCAAGGAATACGTCTTCCGCCTGGAGACGGCCCTCATCCAGACGCTCGACAGCTACGGCGTGACCGGCCTGCGCGTGGCCAGCGCGCCGGGCATCTACGTGCGCCCGGCCGACCCCGGCAGCCATGCCGCGCTGGCCGGCCCGGTCGACCCGGCGAACGCCTTCAAGGGCCTGGCCAAGGTGGCCGCCTTGGGCATCAAGGTCAGCCGCCACTGCACGTTTCACGGCCTCGCGCTCAACGTCGCGATGGACCTGGAACCCTTCCAGCGCATCAACCCGTGTGGATACCCAGGGCTGGAAACCACATCCCTCGATAAACTCGGGGTTTTCACCGACTGGCCGACTGCGGCCGGGCGGCTCGCCGAGCGGCTCTCGGCCCAATTTGAAGTCTCGACGCCCTGACCATGTCCGACACGACGACCTACGACCCGACGATCAAGCAAAAGGCCGAGGCCAAGACCTCCCGCATCCCGATCAAGATCGTTCCCGTGGCGCAGGCCGAGGTGCTGAGGAAGCCCGACTGGATTCGCGTCAAGGCCGGCTCGCCGTCGACCCGCTTCTATGAGATCAAGCAGATCCTGCGCGAGCACAAGCTGCACACGGTCTGCGAAGAGGCCAGCTGCCCCAACATCGGCGAATGCTTCGGCAAGGGCACGGCCACCTTCATGATCATGGGCGACAAGTGCACGCGCCGCTGCCCGTTCTGCGATGTCGGCCACGGCCGGCCCGACCCGCTGGACGTGGATGAGCCGCTGAACCTGGCCAAGACGATTGCCGCGCTCAAGCTCAAGTACGTTGTCATCACCAGCGTGGACCGTGACGACCTGAAGGACGGCGGCGCCGGTCATTTCGCCGAGTGCATCAGCAAGGTCCGCGAGCTCAGCCCGATGACGCAGATCGAAGTGCTGGTGCCCGACTTCCGCGGCCGCGCCGACCGCGCGCTGGACATCCTGAAGGCCGCGCCGCCGGACGTGATGAACCACAACCTGGAAACCGCGCCACGCCTGTACAAGGAAGCGCGCCCCGGGTCGGACTATCAGTTCAGCCTCGATCTGCTGAAGCGCTTCAAGGAGGCGGTGCCCGGCGTGCCGACCAAGAGCGGCATCATGGTCGGCCTGGGCGAGACGGACGACGAGATCCGCCAGGTCATGCGCGACATGCGCGCGCACAACATCGACATGATCACCATCGGCCAGTACCTGGCCCCGTCGAGCCACCATCTGCCGGTGCGCCGCTACGTAACGCCGAACATGTTCAAGCAGTTCGAGAAGGAAGCCTACGAGCTGGGTTTCACGCACGCGGCCGTCGGCGCGATGGTGCGCTCCAGCTACCACGCGGACGAACAGGCCCACGCCGCATTGAATCCGGCCCTGAACCCCACCGCCGCCTGATCAGTTGGCGAGTGCCGCCGGTCGCGCGGGGCGTGGCTGCGGCGCCATCGGTGGCACCTGGGGCGAGTCGTTCAGCCGCAGAAACTTGAAGCCGGCGAGTTGCGCCTTGTTCTGCCCAGCGTTGCGAGCATCCCGCGCCTCCAGGCGGGCGATGAAGGCCTGCAGCGTTTCCTCCCGCACCTCGGGCTCGGACGAATGCAGCAGTCGGCGCGAGCCATCCGCGCCGGTGACGATGAGGCCGACGTGCGAGGCCCAGGAGTCATTGCCGCGGCTGGAGATGATGTTGACGAAGTCGCCATCCTGCAGCTGCGCCTCGATGGCGGCTACGTCCTGCTTGGCGACGTAGACGTCGTCGAAATCCTGCACCGGGATGTCGCGCTGGATCTTGAACTGCTTGAGCAGAAAGGCGCGGCGGTCGATGCGTTGGTGGTAGGCCTGGGTCGGCACGCCGAGCGCGGTGGTGATGTCCTGCACCAGCCAGCGGTTGGCGACATTCCAGTCGGCCTCGGTGTAGTGGTTGCGCGTGGCCGTGCCGATGACGCCGTCGCGGTAGCGCAGGCGCTGCAGCATCCAGAAGAATTCTTCCCACGACGCGCTCAGCGCCATCGCATAGATGTGTTCGACGAAGACGACGCAGTCGCTCTTGGCCAGGTTGAACAGCGGCTGGCTGTCGTAGGTCTCGTAGGGGAACTCGCCCAGCAGGTAGAGCTCGTAGGGCTGGCCGATGTTCTTGCGCGCCAGCGCGGTGATGCGTTGGCGCAGCGCGGGCTGGTCCAGCTGCTGCCAGGCCAGGAAGCGACCGAGCTCGGCGGGCTGCATCTTGTAGAGCGGCTTGTTGAGCAGGCCGGTCAGTTCGGCGGCATCGAGGTCGACGCGGCGCGCGGCATCTAGCTGGGCGGCGGTCGGCTGGACCAGGGGCGGCGTTGCGGGCGGCGGTGGCTGATGGGCGCAGGCTGCCAGCAGCAGCGTGACGGCCACAGCCGCGAGAGTCTTTTGCATCGCCGAAGTTTCAGGGAAAGTGCGGCGCCGCAGTCATGACACCTCGTGCTGCGCCCATAACCAGCGGGTGAGCCGGTCCTAGCTCTCTGCGAGCAACTGCTCGATGAGTCCGTGCAGCGCGGCGAAGTCGGGTTCGCCGACATAGCGCTTGACGACCTCGCCGTGCTTGTTGATGAGGAAGGTCGTCGGGGTCATCTGCACCGAGCCGAAGGCCTGGGCAACCGCGCCGGTGTTGTCGATGGCCACGCCGAAGGGCAGCTTGCGGGTCTCGGCGAAGCGGGACACGAACGCGGGCGGGTCGTAGCTCATGGCCACGGCCAGGGTGTCGAGCCCGCGGGCCTTGAACTTGTCGTGCGTGGCGACGATCTGCGGCATTTCCTTCACGCAGGTCGCGCAGCTGGTGGCCCAGAAGTTCACCAGCATGACCTTGCCAGCCCACTGCTGGGAGCTGGCCTTCTGGCCGTTCAGCAGCACGTAGCTGACCTCGGGGGCACGTTCGCGGGCGCAGCCGCTGAGGGCGGCGGCGCAGATCAGCGCGAGTGCGGGAACGAGGGTGCGGCGGTTGGGCATGGCCGCCATTCTAGGAAAACCGTCAATTCCCTCAGTTCCGCTTGGCCAGCTCGAACATCAGCAGCGACGGCAGCGCGTCCGGCAGGTGGCGGCGCGAGATGCGGGCCAGGCCATCGTCGGTGGCGGTGGACAGCTGGGTGCGATGCTCGCCGTCGAACATCTCGACGAAGCAGAAGTCCGGCGCATCGCGCATCACTTCGGCGATCAGCTGCAGCAGCGCCTCGTTCATCAGCCCTGCCTCGAACAGCAGCGCGTGCGGCAGGCCCTCGCGGCAGAACTGCTCGGCCTCGGCCACGCTGCCCACCACGTCCACCAGCATGCCCATGTGGCGCACGGCGGCTTGCGCCTCGCTGCGCAGGTCGCGGTGGGCCGACAGGATCAGCAGCTGGCAGCCGGCCAGCGGGCGCGAGTTGCCGCCCATGCGCTCAACCTCGGCCTCCAGCCGCGCGTGGGTGCTGTCGGGCGGCGGTGCCTCGTCCGGCGCGAGCTGGTTGAACTCCAGCGTCAGCAGCGTGATACCGGCCTCCTGCTCGCGCAGCGGCAACACGCCCAGCGTGATGGCGGTCTGCTCCAGCAGCTTCCAGGCGAGCGAGTCCAGCCCCGGCGTCGCGGCGCGGGGCTCGGTGTCCCCGCCCAGCAGCTCCAGCGAGCGGTGGGCGAAGCGGCAGCTCAGCCGCGCCTTCACGGGCCAGGGCGTCAGGTCCAGGCGCAGGTCGACGGAGGAATGCGTGTTGGCCAGCGCCCAGTCCATCAGCGCGTTCAGCAGCGCGAACAGCAGGGCGCCGTCGGCCCAGATCTCCACGGCCTGCAGCGACTGGCGCACCTGCACGCCACGCGCCTGGGTCTCGCGGCTGCGCTGGGCCAGCACGCTGCGCAGCATCTGCGTGAGGTGCTGGCGCTCGCGGTTCAGGCGCAGGCGGCCGGAGGCCAGGCGGGACAGTTGCTGGCCAAGCATGCCGGCGGTGCGGGCGTCGTCCACGCTGCGGCGCAGCAGGCGCAGGCCGCGGCGGTCGATCTGGCCGGTGGTGGCGAGGGCCTGGATCTGCTCCAGCGCCGCGCTCAGCGGCCCGGCGATCTCGGCGCCCAACTGCTGGACGATGTCGGCCCACTGCACCGGCGTGGGCTCAGGCGTGACATCGTTGGCGGCGCTGACAGGCGCTGAAGAAGGCGGTGTGGACATGACCCCGATGACGACAAGCCGCGACGGATGGTTCTAGGTTGTTGGCCCGCCGCGGTGAGAAACCGCATGCTGAGGACAGGACGCTCCCGGCTCCATCCCCTGCCTGGGTGGAAACCCTTGGTTCAGGGGTGGGTTTGCCCTCAAGAAGCTTCGACCAGCAACCGAAATGCGTCGGCAAACCCAAACCGATGGCCACATGGGTGGGTTTGCCCTCAAGCGACCACGCCTGCGGCGAGCCACATATCGATATCGGAATCGCTGCAGCCAGCTTCGCGCAGCAAGTCGCGGCTGTGTTGCCCCAGCAGCGGCGGCGCGTGACGGTACTGCACCGGCGTGGCGGACAGCTTCATCGGGCTGGCGACCAGGCGCAAATCAGGTGTCAGCGGGTGATCCATGCCAACAACGGCGCCACGCGCCTGTGCCTGCGGGTCGGCGAGCGCTTCATCGATGCCATTGATGGAGCCGCAGGGCACCTTGGCCGCCTCCAGCGCGCTCAGCCACTCGTTGCGCGGGCGCTGGCGGATGGTTTCTTCCAACAGCGGCACCAGCACCGCGCGGTTTCGCACGCGCCCGGCATTGGTCGCGAAGCGCGTATCCGCCGCCCACGCCGGCTGCCCGGCGACGTCGCAGAACTTGGCGAACTGGCGGTCGTTGCCGACGGCCAGGATCAGATGGCCGTCGCTGGCCTCGAACACCTGGTACGGCACGATGTTCTGGTGCGCGTTGCCCATGCGGCGCGGCACCTGGCCGCTGCACAGGTAGTTGCTGCCCAGGTTGGCCAGCATGGCGAGTTGGGTGTCCAGCAGGGCCATGTCGATGACCTGGCCCTGGCCGGTGGCGTCGCGGTAGCGCAGCGCCGCCAGGATGGCGACGGTCGCATACATACCGGTGAACAGGTCGGCCACCGCCACGCCCACCTTCTGGGGCCCGCCGCCGGGCAGATCGTCGCGCTCACCGGTCACGCTCATCAGCCCGCCCATGCCCTGCACGGCGTAGTCATAGCCGGCGCGCTCGGCGTAGGGGCCTGTCTGGCCGAAGCCGGTGATCGAGCAGATGACGAGGCCGGGGTGCTCGGCCAGCAGGCTCTGCGCGTCCAGCCCGTAGCGGGCCAGGTCGCCGACCTTGAAGTTCTCCACCAGCACGTCGACCTGCGCCGCCAGCTTGCGGACGATGGCTTGGCCCTCGGGCGTGGCGAGGTCGACGGCCAGCGAGCGCTTGTTGCGGTTGGCGCCCAGGAAGTAGGCGGCCTCGGTCGTGTCCTGCCCGTCGGCGTCCTTTAGATAGGGCGGGCCCCAGGCGCGGGTGTCATCGCCGCTGCCGGGTCGTTCGATCTTGATGACGTCGGCGCCGAGGTCGGCCAGCGTCTGGGTACACCATGGGCCGGCCAGCACGCGTGAGAGGTCCAGCACGCGCACGCCCGCCAGCGCTTGTGGGGTTGGCAGTTCTTGCATACGGAATTGTCGCGGGCCCGCTGCCGATAATTCGGCCATGCGCCTCTGTCTCACTGCCGGATTTGCCCTAATGCTGATGTTGCTGTCAGCCTGCCAGCCGGCGCTGAACTGGCGCGAGGTGCGGCCGGCGCAGTCCAACGCCGTGGCCTTGTTCCCCTGCAAGCCCGAGGTTGAGCAGCGGCCGGGCATGGGCCTGGCCCAGTGCGAGGCGGCGGGGCTGCGCTTCGCGCTGTCCTGGGCCGATGGCCCCGACCCCACCCAGGCCGGCGCCGCGCTGAAGGCCATGACCCAGGCGCTGGCCGCCAAGCTCGGCCAACCGCTGCCGGCAGCGCAGCCGCTGAAGGTGCCTGGCATGACGCCGCTGCCCGAGGCCGCCCAGCACCGGATCGCCGGCGCCAGCGGCGTTGCCCGCGTGGCCGTGTTCTCCCATGGTGGGCGGGTCTACCAGGCGCTGATGACGGCGGCGCAGGACGAGCCGGCCGCATGGGACAGCTTTCTCGGCGGCTTGCGTGTTCATGGGGACATCGAGCCCGCCCGCTAACATCCCGCCCATGCCCCAACTGCTCGTGATCGCCCACGCGCCGCTCGCTTCTGCGCTGCGGCAGGTGGCCGAGCACACCTTTCCGGACTGCGCGCCCACGCTGACCGTGCTGGACGTCCACCCCGGCATGTGCGCCGACGACGTCGAAACGGCCGCGCGCGCGCTGATGGCCGGCGCCACTCAACCCGAATGGCTGGTGTTGACCGATGTCTTCGGCGCGACACCCTGCAACGGCGCTCTGCGCCTGGCGGGCGAGCAAGTGCAGGTGCTCAGTGGCGTCAGCGTGCCGATGCTGTGGCGCACGCTCTGCTACGCCAGCCAGAAGTCCTTGACCGAATTGGCCCGGAGGGCTGCGCAAGGCGCGGTCGCCGGCGTCGTCGCCACGCCTCCTTTGCCTCCCGACGAATGATCAAGTCCACCCTCACCATCAGCAACAAGCTCGGTCTGCACGCGCGCGCCTCGGCCAAGCTGACCAAGCTGGCCGGCAGTTTCAAGTGCGACGTCCACATGAGCCGCAACGGCCGGCGCGTGAACGCCAAGAGCATCATGGGCGTCATGATGCTTGCCGCCGGCCTGGGCGCTGCCGTCGAGCTGGAAACTGAAGGCGACGACGAGCAGGCGGCGCAGGACGCGATCACCGCCCTCGTCAACGACAAGTTCGGCGAAGGCCAGTAATCAGCTGCTGAGGCGGCGAAAGCGCGCGGGCAAGTCCGCCATGCGTACCAGCAGCGGCAGGTCGGCCGTGTTGAAGTCGGGGTCCCAGGCCGGCTCTCCCATCAACTTGGCGCCGCAGCGCAGATAGCCGCGGATCAGCGCCGGCGCTTCGACGTTCAGGTCCTGGCGCAGATGGGCGATCGGCAGCGGCAGCCGCGGCCGCACCTGGCAGTCGATGGGCGCGAGGTGCGTCGCCGCGATCTGCTTCCACAGGCTGGCCGCGAAATGCCCGCCGTCCCGCATGCTGACGCTGGCGCAGCCGATGACAGTGTCCAACCCGTTGCGGGTCATGAACTCGGCCATCGCGCCCCACAGCGCAATGATGGCGCCGCCGCTGCGGTGGTCGGCATGCACGCAGGACCGGCCGATCTCCGCCACACGGGAGCGCATCCCGCGCAGGCGTGTCAGGTCGAACTCGGTGTCGCTGTAGAAGCCACCGGCGCGCTTGGCGGCGGCGGGGGTCAGCACGCGGTACGTGCCGACGACGGGGCCTGGCTCGCCATCCTCCCCGCCGGCACGCACCAGCACATGCTCGCAGTGGGCGTCGAAGAGATCGATGTCCAGGCCGGGCGCCCTGCCGTTGTTCGGCGTCAGGCGCGCGCCCATCTCGACGGCGAAGACCTGGTAGCGCAGCGCCTGCGCCTCGCGCACCTCGGCCTCGCTGTTGGCCCAGCTGACGCTCAGGCGGGTGGAAGAGGCGCGCTCCGGGCGCGACATGACGGGGGCATGCGACGGCGCACGCGTGACGATTTGGCTGCGATTCATGCGCCGGAATGCTGAGCGTCTGGTTTGACGCAGCCATGAAAGCACTATGAAGAAACCATGACGCGCGAGGCTGGTACAACCGGCTACATTGCCCCCTCGATCTGCGGGGTGTGCTGATGAGTTTCCAGGTGTTCGGCATTGCGGTCTCACGCGGCGTGGCCATCGGCCGCGCGGTGCTGGTGGCGTCCAGCCGTGTCGACGTGGCCCACTATTTCGTCGCGCCCGACCAGATCGCGCCAGAGATTGCCCGCCTGCTGCGCGGGCGCGATGCCGTCGTGCTGGAGCTGGAAACGCTGCGCGACGAACTGCCGGTCGACGCGCCCCACGAACTCGCCGCGCTGCTCGACGTTCACCTGATGCTGCTGCATGACGAAGCCCTCACCGGCAGCGCCAGCCAGTGGATCGTCGACCGCCACTACAACGCCGAATGGGCGCTGTCCGCCCAACTCGAAGTGCTGGCGCGCCAGTTCGACGAGATGGAGGACGCGTATCTGCGCGAACGCAAGGCCGACCTGGAGCAGGTCGTCGAGCGCGTGCTACGCGCGCTGGCGCACGCCCTGGGCGACACGCCCACGCCCGTCACGCCGCGCGACTTTGGCGGTGAAGACCCGTTGCTGCTCGTCGCCGCCGACATCGCGCCGGCCGACATGATCCAGTTCAAGCGCAGCGTCTTCCGAGGATTCATCACCGACATCGGCGGCAAGACCTCGCACACGGCCATCGTCGCCCGCAGCCTGGACATACCGGCCGTCGTCGGCACCCGCGAGGCCTCGCGCCTCATCCGGCAGGATGACTGGGTCATCATCGACGGCGACGCCGGCACCGTCATCGTCAACCCCTCGCCCATCGTGCTGGAGGAGTACCGCTTCCGCCAGCGCCAGAGCGAGCTGGAACGCGCGCGCCTGGGCCGCCTCAGGCACACGCCCGCCGTCACGCTGGATGGCGAGCACATCGAGCTGCACGCCAACATCGAGATGCCGGCCGACGCGGAAGCTGCCGTAGCGGCGGGCGCGACCGGGGTTGGCCTCTTCCGCAGCGAATTCCTGTTCATGAACCGCGACGGCGACCTGCCGAGCGAAGACGAGCAGTTCGTCGTCTACAAGGCGGCCGTCGAGGCCATGAAGGGCATGCCGGTGACGATCCGCACCGTCGACATCGGCGCCGACAAGCCGCTCGACCGCCTCAGCGTCTCCGAACTGCGCCATGAGCATGTGCTCAACCCGGCCATGGGCCTGCGCGCCATCCGCTGGAGCCTTGCCGAGCCCAGCATGTTTCGCCAGCAGCTCCGCGCCATCTACCGGGCGAGCGCCTTCGGCAAGGTCAGGCTGCTCGTGCCCATGGTCGCCCACCTCAGCGAGGTGAAGCAGATCATTGAGACGATCCGCAAGGTGCAGCAGCAGCTCACCGATGCCGGCCACGCGTTTAGCCACGTCGAGCTTGGCGTCATGATCGAGATCCCCGCCGCCGCGGTGATGCTGCCGCTGCTGCTGCGCCACCTGGACTTCGTTTCCATCGGGACAAATGACTTAATCCAGTACACGCTGGCCATTGACCGCGCGGACGAAGCGGTGGCGCATCTGTATGACCCCTGGCACCCGGCGGTGCTTCAACTCATCAACGGAGCCATCTCGGAGTCACGCGCCGCAGGCAAAGGCGTCAGCGTCTGCGGTGAGATGGCCGGCGACCCCGACTTCACCGACCTGTTGCTGGCCATGGGGCTGCGCAGCTTCTCCATGCACCCGTCCCAGATTCCGGCCGTGAAACAGCGCGTGCTCCGCGCCGATACCCAGCGGCTGGCGGCGGCGCTGCCGCGCGTGCTTGAAAGCGAAGACCCGCAGTCGGCGGCCAGCAAGGAATTCGCAACCGCCAGAGGTGGCGCAGCAGCGGTTCACTGAGCAGAGCTAACGTTCTGGCCCTGCTTCGACCGCCTCTGCTACTAGATGATGGACGCCGCAGCGTCAGCCGGCGAGCACACCGCCCCCGAAGACCAAATTGATCGACCGCTTGCAATCCCCGAAAAACCCGTGCTACAGTCGTGGGCTTCGCTGCTGACAAAAGCGCTTCGAGATCTGGCAACGGATTGGGGTGTTGAGGATGGGCGGAGGCGGGTTGAAAGACCTGGGCGGGCTTGAGACAAGTCGGCGAGTGCTT
>NZ_JBDSQX010000112.1:0-30002 GCF_039929605.1 Roseateles sp. | reverse complement strand
TGGCGTGGATTGAGTTTGAATCAAACTCCCGCCTGCCCTGCGAACCAGTCAATTTGAACGGCTTTGCGGCCTCATGACGCGTCAAGCCGTTCAACCTAGATGCCGATCCTATTGGGCGTGTTTGCCGGTAAGCGGTCAATGAAGTACGCCCCTTGCCGCCGCCGCGGCGGCATAGGCATCACTCAGTTGGCAGCCAGATCGATCCGCCAGGGCAGCAAGGCCGCATAGTCGTCGGCGGTCCTGGCGTTCGGCAACGCGACGAACAGTGACCGCAGATAGCGGTAGTCGTCGATGCTGTTGACCTTGCAGGTCTGCAGCAGCGAGTACAGGTTGGCACTCGCATTGGCGCCCGCCACCGTGTCGGCGAACAGCCAGTTGCGCCGGCCCACGCAGAACGGCCGGGTCGCGTTCTCCTGGACTTTGTTGTCGATGCTGTGCCGACCGTCCTCGACGTAGCGCTTGAGCTTGCTCCACTGCGAGGCCAGTAGCTGGACGTGGCCGCCTACCTCGGCCACTGGTCGGGCTTTGCGCGCGTGCAGGCCTGGGTGTTCTTCCACTGGATGCTGCCGCTGTTGGTGCGCCTGCTGGGCCACGTGCCTGGGCGGGTGCTCGGCCTGGGGGCGCACGCCGAGCTTCTCGTTCGGCGATGACAGTCTGGCGCGCGAGCGGTCATCTCACCACTTCGGCGGCGCCGTGCACTTGTGGAGCATCACGGACGATCATCTCTTCGGCCCTGCGGCCGCAGTAGATGCGTTGGCCGGGCACTTCAGCGCCGCGCCATGTCGTCGCGCCGACCGACGTGGGCGTGAAGAAGATCGAGCACATCGGCCCGTTTCGGCGCGATCTGGGCGTGCGGCTGTGGCCCACGTTGCTGGCGCCCATCGAGGCGTCCACGCCACGGTTGGCGGCGCGCCTCCCCGCGGTCTGACGGCCGAGCGCCGCGCAGTCACGCGCGCGTCATGACGGGCGGGCAGCATCCCGCCATGCCGACGCCGCAAGATACCGCTGCCGCCGACACGCCTACGCTGTCGGTACGCACCGTCTGGATCTCCGACCTGCACCTGGGCACGCCCGGCTGCCAAGCCAAGGCCCTGCTCGACTTCCTGCGCGACGTCGAATGCGAGACGCTCTACCTCGTCGGCGACATCATCGACGGCTGGCAGTTGCGCCGCAGTTGGTACTGGCCGCAGGCGCACAACGACGTCGTGCAGAAGTTGCTGCGCAAGGCGCGCAAGGGCACGCACGTCATCTTCATTCCCGGCAACCACGACGAGTTCGCGCGCAAATACCTAACGCACAACTTCGGCGGTGTCGATGTGATGGAAGAGGCCATGCACGTGACGGCGGACGGCAAGCGGCTGTGGGTCACGCACGGCGACCTGTACGACGGCGTCATCCAGTGCGCGCGCTGGCTGGCCATCATGGGCGACCTGGCCTATGAGTTCACGCTCAAGGTCAACCGCTGGTTCAACCGCATTCGCGCCAAGTGCGGGCTGCCGTACTGGAGCCTGTCGCGCTACCTGAAGCACAAGGTGAAGCGCGCGGTCAGCTACATCAACGAGTTCGAGAACGCGGTGGCACGCGAGGCCCGCAAGCGCGGCGCGCATGGCGTCGTCTGCGGTCACATCCACCACGCCGAAATCCGCGAGATCGACGGCATCCTGTACTGCAACGACGGCGACTGGGTGGAGAGCTTGACGGCGCTGGTGGAGCACCACGACGGGCGGCTGGAGATCATCGACCGGGGTGACCAAGCGGCGTTGCCGGGGATGTTGCCGGCCGCCGAGGCTGCACCGGCCGTGGCCCGGCCGCAGCAGGCGGTGCCGTTGCCCGAAGTGATCGGCTGACGCGCGGGCGCAGCGGCAGCGGCCCGCAGAATGCTGGCCATGTCTTCATTGATCGCGCACCTCGCCGCCGGAGTCACCGCTTACGCCTGCCGCAGCGCTCGCGAGCCGAGGCCTTTCGATGGCGGTCTGCTGGCTGCCTGCGCCGTACTGGCGGTGTTGCCGGACCTGGACTACCTCCTCTGGTGGACTGCAGGCATCCGCGTCGAGCCGCGGCTCACGCACAGCCTGGGCTTTGCGGCGGCGAGCGCGGTGCTGGCCTGGCTGGCGTTGCGACTGCGCTCTCCGGCCCGCGCGTACACCGCGCCAGGGGCTGCGGCGCTGAGCCTGCTGGCTGCGGCGCTGTCGCACGAGTTGCTGGACTTTCTCGTGGGCGTGCACGCGTCGCCGTGGCTCTGGCCGTTCACACGCGAAACCTTCGTGTCGCCCGTGGGCCTGCTGCCCAGCGCGGGGCGGCTGGATTTTGCGAACGTCTACCTGTGGCGCAATCTGCTCATCGAAATTGGCGTGTTGGGGCCGGCCCTGCTCGCGTTGTGCGCGATGCGCCGGCCCGCGTGGCGGCTGCCGCGCCCGGTTCAGTTCGCCCTGGCCATCACGGCGGGCATCTCGCTCAGTTGGTCGCTGTCGCTGCCGCGCTGACGCGTCAGGGCAAGCGCCGCAGCAGCGCCTGACCCGCGCGGATCTGGACGCCGGTGGCGATGCCCTCGGCCAGCTCGAAGCCGGGCGGCACGAAGACGATGATGGTCGAGCCGTGCTCGAACCAGCCCATCTCCTGGCCCTTCACGTGCGGCGCCTTGCACGGCATCTCATTCGCGCCCTTGCGGCCGATGTGCAGCAGCACGTCGAGGAAGTGCAAACGAATGCTGGCGACCAGGATGGCGGCGACGGGCACGAGGGCGATGGCGTGACCGCTTGAAAGCGTCATGCGCACGACGGCGCGTTCATTCAGACAGAACAAGCGCTCAACCCGCTTCAGTGCCACGGGGTTCACGTTCCAGGTGTCGCCGCTGAGGTAGGTGACGTGCTCGACCACGCCGTCGGCCGGAGCGTGGAAGCGGTGGTACATGGCGGACGTGAGCCGTAGCGTGACGAAGCGGCCACCCTCGAAGGCGCTCACGTCTTGCGTCGGGCCGAACAGCTCCTCGGTCGCATACGGGAAGCCCTTGGCCTGGTAGACCTGGCCACGTTCGACAACGCCGGTGGCGCCGACGATGGCGTCGCTCGGGCTGGCGAAGACATCGGGCCGGGCATCAAACACGCGCGCACCGGGCTTCAGCTCGCGGGTAAAGCAATCCTTCAGCGACCTGAAGCGCGTGTGCTTCGCCTCGCTCAGGTCCAGTGGCGTGAACAGGCGCCACGCGGCAATTGTCAGCCGCGTCAGCACCGGGCTGTCGATGCGAGAGAAGCGGCCCATCAACTTCGTCAGCGCGATGCGGGGCACGCGGTTGGTCAGCAGGAAGTTCAAGTCCTCCTGCGCCACGAGCCTCTTGAACCAGCCGGGTCGCGGCAGAGCGTTGTCGTTCATCCCGCCGCCCAGCGCGGGCGATGCTTCCTGGTTTTTTATCATCTAGAACTTCTGCCCCAACATCTCGCGGAACACGCTGCGGCGGATGGCCTTGGCAGTGAGCTCAGGCGCCGTCCACCACCAGCCGTCGGCACGCATCTCGTCGCAGGCGGCGATGAAGCGGTCTGCCACTTCAGCGAACTCGGCATCGCCATAGTTCAGGCTGAAGATGAAGCGCCCCGTGCCCACCCAGCTCAAGCCCAGGCCATGCTTGCGCAGGTAGAACTGCAGCATCCAGTGGTAGCGGCCGGGCTGGGTGTAGAGCACCGTCCAGATCGTCGACAGGTTGGCCACGCGCACCGGCGCGCCGGCCGATTGCAGCCGTGCGTTGAGCTGGGCCGCGCGGGCGTCCCAGCGGGCGTCCAGGCCGTCGTACAGCGCCGCCACCTCGGGGCGCTCGATGCGCTGGAGGAAGGCGTTCATCGCAGCCATCACGTAAGGGTGGGCGTTGAAGGTGCCGCGGGCGAAGCAGATGTCGGCGGGGCGGTCCTCGCGGTAGCGCTTCATCAGGTCGGCGCGGCCGCAGACGACGCCGATGGGCAGGCCGCCGCCCAGCGTCTTGCCGTAGGTGACCATGTCGGCCTTGACGCCGAAGTACTGCTGCGCGCCGCCCGGAGCGAGGCGGAAGCCGACGAACACCTCGTCGAAGATCAGCACGATGCCGCGCGCGGTGCAGACCTCGCGCAGCTTCCGCAGCCAGGCCGTGTAAGCCTCACGGTCATAGGCCGCACGGCGGCTGCCGTCGATGAGGCTGGAGTCGCCCGGCGCATTGACGTTGGGGTGCAGGGCCTGCAGCGGATTGACCAGCACGCAGGCGATGTCGCGCCGTGTGGCCAGCACCTTGAGCGAACGCTCGGCCATGTCCTGAAGCGTGAAGGTCTCGCGCGGCGGCAGCGGGTTGCCGGGGCCGGGCTGCACGTCCTCCCACCAGCCGTGGTACGCGCCGGCAAAGCGCACGAGGCGTTTCTTCTTGGTGTGATAACGCGCCAACCGCACGGCCTGCATGACGGCCTCGGTGCCGGACATGTGGAAGCTCACCTCGTCCTGGCCGGAGATGGCTTTCAGCCGCGTGAGGTTGTCCAGCACGCAGGGGTGGTAGGCGCCGAGCACGGGGCCGAGCTGCTGCGCGGTCGCGACGGCCTCGGCGATGCATTCCTTGTAGGCGTCGTAGCCGAGCACGTTGACGCCGTAGGAGCCGGTCAGGTCGTAGAAGCGGTTGCCGTCCAGGTCTTCCACCTGCACGCCGTCGCTGGCCTGCAGGAAGGCGCCCACGCGCAGGTGCTCGCGCAGCACCGGGCTGAACTGGAAGGGCACGCGGTAGCGGCCGGTGAAGCGCAGGTCGGAGATGGCCTCGCGCGCCTGTTCGGTGGCGGCCAGCGTCTTCGCGAATCGCGTGTCGAACTCCGCGCCCAGGCGGCGCAACGCGGCGCGGCGCTGGGCGGTGGTCTCGTCCGGTGCGCCGTCGACGTTGAAGAACTGCGCCTCGTCGTAGGCATAGCCCGGCACCCAGCGCGCCAGCCGCTTGGCCATCAGCGAATGGCCGGCCAGCGAGCGATGCTTGGCGCGCGAGAGCTCGATGCGCCGCTTGGCCGCCGGCAGCAGGGCGAGCAGGCCCAGCGCGAGCGCCGACAGGGTGAAGGTCTCGTCCATCGAGTCAGTGCGCCTGCTGGCCCACATGCTCCATCGGGTCGATCAATTGGCCGCGCAGCAGGTAGAGCGGCGCCTTCCAGTAAAGCAGCACGTCGTGGAAGGGGTCGGTGATGATCTTGAAGCCCCAGGCCAGACCCTGCATCAGGTTCTGCGTGATCCAGAGCTGCACGACGCGGAAGACGAGACCCGTCACGCCCAGGCAGAACCAGGCCATGCCCACGTCCTCGACATAACCGCGCAAGCCCACGGCGGGTTCGATGAGCCCGCCCAGCGACGGCGCCAGCCACAGCACGGCCGGCAACGCCACCCACACCGACATCAGCACGATCTTGCGGCGGATGTTGTAGCCGATCTTGATCTCTTCCTTGTGCTCGTCGGTGGCTTGGTTGACGTGGTCGTAGCCGCGCGGCTCGAAGAAG
Organism: Roseateles sp.; assembly: GCF_039929605.1. GTDB lineage: Bacteria > Pseudomonadota > Gammaproteobacteria > Burkholderiales > Burkholderiaceae_C > Pelomonas. Next base: position 24,525 of record NZ_JBDSQX010000112.1, on the reverse strand, counting down.
AAGTGACCCGCCTGGCGCGTCGTCATCGACACGCACCAGGCCAGCAACGCTGACCAGGCCGGGTTCACGAACAGCAGCGCATACGACACCAGGAAGCTCAGTGCGCTGATGAGGTGCAGGCTCTGGTTGATGCGGCTGTGGTGGTAGTAGCGGTGGTCGTCCCAGCGCTGCGTCTTCAGGGTTTGGAAAAATTCGTTCACGTCCCGTCCTTGTCGTTTGGGTGGATGGGGCGGGATGGTGGAGTGTTTGCGTGAAATCGCCGTGACGGTTGGACTGTCATCGTCCTGTTGCATGCGTTCGTGACCATTCGCGGCATGAATACGCACCACGCCGACGACATCCTGGTCGATGACCTCCCCGCGCCGCGCCACTCACGCCGGCTCGCGGTGGTGACGGAGACCTACCCGCCCGAGGTCAACGGCGTTGCCATGTCCATGGCTCGCGTCGTCGACGGCCTCAACCGCCGGAACCACGACGTGCAGCTCATCCGCCCGCGCCAGTCCGCGAAGCTGACGACGCCATCGAGCGGCAATCCGATGGTGGACGAGGTGCTCACCAAGGGCCTGCCGGTGCCGCTCTACCCCAACCTGCGCATGGGCGTGCCGAGCAAGCGGGCGCTGGTGAAGCTGTGGTCGCTGAAGCGGCCCGATGTCGTGCACATCGCCACCGAAGGGCCGCTCGGCTGGTCGGCGCTGCAGGCCGCGCAGCACCTGGCGCTGCCCGTCACGTCGGACTACCGCACCAACTTCCACGCCTACGGCAAGCACTACCGCCTGGGCCTGCTGAGCAAGCCCATCATGGGTTATCTGCGCAAGTTCCATAACCGCTGTGACGCGACGATGGTGCCCACCGAGGCCATGCGAGTGCTGCTGGCGGATCGCGGTTTCGAGCGCTTGAACGTCGTCGGCCGTGGGGTGGATGCGCAACGCTTCGACCCCGCACGGCGCAGCGCCGCGATGCGCGAGAGCTGGGGCGCGGAGCCCGACGACCTCGTGCTGGGCTATGTCGGCCGCCTGGCACCAGAGAAGAACCTCGGCGTCATGCTGGCCGCCTACGAGGCTGTGAAGCTCGTGCAGCCACGGGCGCGGCTGGTGTTCGTCGGCGATGGCCCGCAGCGGGCCGAACTCGCCGCGCGCGTGCCAGAGGCCATATTCGCCGGCCAGCGCAGCGGTGACGACCTGGCCGCGCACTACGCAGGGCTCGACATGTTTCTCTTCCCCAGCCTGACCGAGACCTTCGGCAACGTGACGACCGAGGCCATGGCCAGCGGCTGCGCGGTGATTGCGTTCGACAGCGCAGCCGCCGGCGAGTTGATCCGCAGCGGCGTGAACGGCTGGCTGGCCGGTGCGGGCAAGGAAGCCGACTTCGTGGCAGCGGCGCGCGTGGCCTCCTGCGATTCAATCGCGCGGCACGCGGTGGCCGAGGCGGCGCGCGCTACAGCACGCCGCCTCGACTGGGGCGATATCACGGCACGCTTCGAGACCGTGCTGGAGGGTGCGATTTCGCGAGGAGAGCCAGGGCAGGTCTGGACGAGGCTGCAACCCGCAGCGTGAACGAGCGCCGCTGCGGCGACTGCCGCGCGCGCTATCGTGGGCGGGGCGCCTTGGGCGGAGCTGGTGTCATTTCGCGAACGAAATTGTTGCCAGGCAAATCGCCAGGCCAACCAGGAAGCCGATAGCGCTCGCTCGTTTCAAGGCATTCCAGGCCGCTGGAAATCCAGTGTCCAGAATCGCGCGGCCCGGGTCTGCCGGGTCGACGGCGACTTGAACCGAAGCACCGACGGGAAAGCGCTTCAGCATCTGTTGAACGTCCTCCTCCGTGCCCGGAAACCGCAAGCCTTCCGTCTGCAGGTTCGACGTATGTTCAATGCCGGCGACCGAGTAGACGAATTCAAACTCCGCAAGGTTGGCCATGCCGTCGCCGCTCGACTCCTCGCGCACGAACGACTTCGTGATCCGGGCCCGCGCCTTGGGCCAGGCCTGCATTTGGCGATAGGTGCGAACTCGTCGGGCCGACTTGATGCTCAGCGGAATGGACCCGAGCAACAGGGCAACACCGAAGATTTGAAAAGCAGTCAGCATGGCGAATCCTGACACCTATCGAATGACATCAGAGGCTTGGCGCCGAAGTGTCAGACGCCCGGTTGAAGGCGCCGTGAAGAAGCACCCGACCGCTCGCTTCACGCAGCCCGATTTTCCGAGTCAGGGGAGACGTTTCCAAATACCCAATGGCCGCGGCCAACGCAGCAGGAAGGAGATGCCCGGCTGAACTTCGGACGAATCCGGAGTTGCGTACCAGAAGTTGGTCCGATTGCCGCAGTGACCGCACATGAATTGCTCGCACCTCGAAGGCCGCGACGAGGGCACACCCCACGGACCATCGGAGACGCCGCAATGCGGACACCTTGGGAAGTGCATGGGTCGAAGGTGAAAGACCCGATACAGCGGTGGAGCCGCCAAGAGGTACGCGAGAAAACCTGTCAGAAGAGCGACTGGTATTTCTTGCGAGGCAGAGCACATACAAAGCAGAGTAGGCGCGAGCGCGCCAGAGAGACCAAAGACGCCCATGCCAACGGCGAGATCCGGCATGTCCAATTTAACCAAGGTGCTCTCCTAAGAATCCCGGCGCTTCTGCGACGCTGAGAGACAGTGACCACGGCGGATGGTTCGATCATTGATATCGACCCCGCCGAAAATCTGTTCGCATCGCTGGAGTCTCGCTTGATCTGCAATCAACGGGAGATGTTTGGGCAAGGGTAGATGTTCTCTGAGCTATGGAGCCGGGCTCACGCGCCGACGCGTATCTACCCAGATCAGCCCGCCGATGGCGGCGGCTACAAGAACGCCAAGCCCGCTCAGCGTCACCCCAATCGCCACCCCCGCCGCCTCACACCCCGCATACGCCGCCAGCATCACCAGCACGCTCAGGTTCTCATTGAACCCTTGCACCGCAATCGACCGCCCCGCGCTCAGCAGCGCCGCGCCTCGGTGCTGAAGCAGCGCATTCAACGGCACCACCATCGCGCCGCCCACGGCGCCCACCAACGCGAGCACGACCGCCGCCGTGGCCACGTCGCTGACCTGCGCCACCACCGGCATCAGCAGCCCTAACGCCACGCCCGCCCACAACCCGTGCCGCGCCTGATGCAAGGCCAGCCACCGCCCCGCTGCCGCCGCTCCGCCGATGACGCCCACGGCGACAGCGGCCTGTAGATACGCCGCCTGGCTCAACGGCAACGACAGCGCCTCCCCAGCCCACCGCAGCACCGCGAACTGCAGCGTTGCGCCGACACCCCAGAACAGCGTCGTCGCCGCCAGCGACAGCCCGCCCTCCCGGTCGCGCCACAGCAGCCGGTTGGCCGCGCGGAACTCGCGCAGCAGGGCGGCCGGGTCGTGCGAGACGCTGCGCTGCCGCTGCCCGCTGTCCGGGATGCCTGCATTCAACAGGCTCGACACCGCGTAGATCACCAGCAGCGCGGCGAGTGAGCCGGTGAGCTTGTCGGCGGGCAGGTCGAAGCCGTCGCACCGCGCGGCCAGGCCCGACGCCAGCCACTGCGGGCTGACCAGCGCGCCGCCAAGCACGGCGCCCAGCAGCGCTGCGCTGACGACGCTGATCTCGATCCAGCCGTTGGCCTTCACCAGCGCCTGCGGTTCGGCCAGCTCGGTGATGAGGCCGTACTTGGCCGGTGCGTAGGCCGCAGCCCCCAGGCCGACGACGGCGAGCGCGGCGATCGGGTGCAGGCCGGCCGCCAGCAGCCCGAGGCCGGCGATCTTGACGACGTTCATGGCGGCCATCACGCGGCCCTTGGCGAAGGCGTCGGCCAGCGGGCCCACCCACGGCGCCAGCAGCACGTAGGCGGCCATGAAGCCAACCTTCAACAGCGGCGCCCACCAGCCGGGGTAGCCCTGGTCGATGAGCAGCGCGATGGCGACGATCAGCAGTGCGTTGTCGGCCAGCGCGGATGTGAACTGCGCGCCGATGACGATGCCAAAGCTCTGCGGCAGGCAGCCGCGGCGGCTGAGCGCAGCGGGCGGCGCGAGGTTGGGGGAGGCAATGGGCACGGCCGGTGCACTGTGCGTCGGCAGCATGAAATGCTGATGACTCGGCGCGATCCGCTGCGTTCGGGAACGCCAAATGCCATGCACGCCGTTGTTGCATTTTCTCAACCTGCACAGGACGCCCCATGGCCAAGACTCCCACGACAGCGGCGGCAAAGAAGTCCGCCAGAAACTCCACTGCCGCGAAGGCTGCGGCACGCAATACCGACAGCGGGCCGGCCCGCCCGTCGCCCGCATTGGATGACGACGCTCCCGCGCGCCGCATGGAAGACGTGCAGACCACTGCAGCCGCGATGCCGTACAACTCGACCAAGGCCGGCGAACACGGCGCGCTCAGCGGCCAGGCACCAGCCACGGGCCAGCATGTCTCCCCGCCGTCGCCGCTGGTGACGGGCAGCACGCTGTCGGAGGCGCAGACCAACACCAAGGTCGGCACGCGGGCCGCGGAAGGCAGCAACCCCACCGCCGCGCCTCTGGACCGCGTGCGCGTTGACTCGAGCGGCCAGCCGCTGACGACCAACCAGGGCGTGCGCATCGCCGACAACCAGAACTCGCTGAAAGCCGGCACGCGCGGGCCGGTCCTGCTGGAGGACTTCATCCTCCGCGACAAGCTCACCCATTTCGACCACGAGCGCATCCCCGAGCGCATCGTGCACGCGCGTGGCTCGGCGGCGCATGGCTTCTTCGAGGCCTACGAGCCGCTACCCGACCTGACCGTGGCCGCGCCGTTCAAGGAAGCCGGCAAGATCACGCCGGTGTTCGTGCGCTTCTCGACCGTGGCCGGCGAGCGCGGCAGCAAGGACACGGCGCGCGACGTGCGCGGCTTCGCTGTCAAGTTCTATACCGACGAGGGCAACTGGGACCTCGTGGGCAACAACATCCCGGTGTTCTTCATCCAGGACGCGATGAAGTTCCCCGATCTCGTGCACGCCGTCAAGCCCGAGCCGCACCACGGCATGCCGCAGGCGGCCAGCGCGCACGACACCTTCTGGGACTTCGTCTCGCTGATGCCCGAGTCCACGCACATGTTGATGTGGGCCATGAGCGACCGCGCCATCCCGCGCTCTTACGCGACGATGCAGGGCTTCGGCGTGCACAGCTACCGGATGGTCAATGCCGCAGGCGAGTCGGTGTTCGTCAAGTTCCACTGGAATCCGAAGTTCGGCACGCACTCGCTGACCTGGGACGAGGCCGTGAAGATCTCCGGCGCCGACCCCGACTACCACCGCCGCGACTTGTGGGAGCGCATCGAGGGCGGCGCCTTGCCCGAGTGGGAGCTGGGCATCCAGGTGTTCACCGAGGACGAGGCCGCGCGCTTCAGCTTCGACATCCTCGATGCGACCAAGCTGATTCCCGAGGAACTGGTACCGGTGCGCCCTATTGGCCGCATGGTGCTCAACCGCAATCCCGACAACTTCTTCGCCGAGACCGAGCAGGTCGCCTTCTGCACGGCCAACATCATCCCGGGCCTGGACTTCTCCAACGACCCGCTGCTCGCCGGCCGCATCCATTCCTACGTTGACACGCAGATATCCCGGCTGGGTGGGCCCAATTTCCATGAGATTCCCATCAACTCGCCCATCGCGCCGGTGCACAACAACCAGCGCGACGGCATGCACCGCCAGGCCATTCACCGCGGCCGCGTGTCGTATGAACCGAACTCGCTGGCCGGTGGCTGCCCCTTCCAGGCCGGCGCGGCCGAACAGGGTTTCACTTCGGTGGCCGCGCGGCTGCGGGCGCGGGAGGACCAGGCCAAGGTGCGCGCCAAGCCCGAGCTGTTCGCCGAGCACTACAACCAGGCCCGCCTTTTCTACGAGAGCCAGTCGCCCGTGGAGCAGTCCCACATCGCCGCAGCCTTCCGCTTCGAGCTGAGCAAGGTGACCGTGCCGGCCATCCGCGAACGCATGCTGTCGTCGCTGCGCAATGCGTCGCAGGACCTGGCCGGCAAGGTTGCCGCGGGCCTGAACATGCCGCTGCCCGAGCCGATGCCGAAGGCGATTGCGCGTGCGCCCAAGCCGGAGGTGAAGGTTTCGCCCGCGCTGTCCTTGTTCGCGCGGCCGGGCGATGGCTCCATTGCCGGGCGCAAGGTCGTGCTGCTGGCGGCGGACGGTGTCGTCGGCGCGTCGCTGCTGGCCGTGCATGCCGCGCTGTTCGAGCAGGGCGCCGTGCCGCGCATCGCCGCGCCGCGCATCGGGCCGGTGCAGACGGCTGACGGCGTGGCGCTGCAGGCGGATGTGTCGCTGGAAAACGAACCCGGCTTCCTCTTCGACGCGCTGGTGCTGCCGGACGGCGAGGGCGCCGTGAACGCGCTGATGCGCGACGGCCACACCTACGAGTTCATCCGCGACCAATACCGCCACTGCAAGTCCATCCTGGCGCTGGGCACCGGCCTGCAACTGTTGCAGGCAGCGGGCGTGGGCACGGCCACCGTGACGGAAGTGCCTGATCCCGGCATCGTCGTCGCCGATGACGCGGACACCGGCGCCGCCGCCTTCATCACGGCCATTGCCAAGCACCGCCACTTCCAGCGCGAGAGCGATCCACCGATGGTTTGAGCCCGACGGTCGCTGCGTGTCGCCGCTCAGGTCACCCAAGCCGCGCTGTTCGTCTGTAGCCCTGGCCCGCAGGTGGACCGCTGCCGCTGGGGGAGTTCGACAGCGTGAGCCACTGTCCCGCCCATCAAAGCTGACGCCCCGTGCTGCGCTCAGCCCCTGATCACCGCCTCGAACAACAGCGCCAGCTGGCTGGCAATGAGCAGCTCCTGGCGCGTCCACGCCCGCGTTGTGCGGGCATCGACCAGCCACAGCGCGCCGGCCAGCTGCACGCCGTCGTAGAGAGGCACCTCGATGCGCGCCTCGGCCGCGCCGGGCAGGCTGGACAGCTCGGCGTGGCAGGGGTGCAGCGCGGCGTCGGGCAGGGCCAGCGGCGTGCCGTGGCGGGTCAGCAGGTCGACGTAGCGCGGCTGCGCCTCGCGGCTCAGGCCGCCCTGGCCGGGCTGACCAAATAAGGGCAGGCGGATGACGCTGGCCACGCCGAGGATGCGCGCGCTGGCCGCTTTCAGCTCGGCCAGGGCTTCGGGCGGTGGTGCGGCAGCCAGGCGTTGGCGTTGGCCGAACAGATGCAGCAACAGCTCTTCGGGCGTGACGGGTGCGCCGGTGTCCTCGGCCGGCGGCGCGGCCAGCGTGACGCGCGCGGGCAGGCTCAGGCGTTCGATCTCGGACTGCAGGGCCAGGTGTTGCCAGAGGTGGTCCAGCGCGCCGGCGGCGTCGCCCTCGGCCTGCAGCAGCTCGGCCAGTTGCAGGTGGGCCTGCCGGGCCTGGGCGCGGGCCTGGATGCGCTGGGCCAGCGCCAGGCCGTGGCGGGTGGAGCGCACGGCGGCGGCGTTGTCGCCACGGGCCAGCGCAATCTCGGTCCAGGTGCGGCTGGCCGCCGCCTCCAGCCAGGGGTAGCCCTGGCGGGCTGCGATGTCCAGGGCCAGCCGGCAGTCCGCCACGGCCCAGTCCATGCGTTGCCGGGCCAGCGCCGCGCGCGCCAGGTGCCAGTGCGCCTCGGCCTCGAACACACGGTGCGCGCCGCGACGCGACGCCGCCAGCCCGTGGCTGAAGTAGCGCTCGGCCGCAGGCAGGTCGCCCGTCTCGAAGCTGCCCACGCCGATGTTCAGCGCCAGCTTGGCGGCCAGGTAGCTGTCGTCGCCATGGCTGCTGGATTGCGCCAGCTGTTCGCCAGCGTCGCGCATCTGGCGCAGGCCGCGCGCCCAGTCGGCCTGCGCGTAATGGACCTGCCCCAGGCCGATGCGTGCCGCCACGGCGGTCTGCAGATGGCCGCTGACCTCCGACATGTCCAGCGCGCGGGACCACTGCTCGCTGGCGAGCTGGTACTCGCCCTGTTGATAGGCAATCCGCCCCAGCGCCTCGCAGACGCGCGCCGCCTGCACCGGGAAATGCCCGGCCGCCGCCAACGCGCCCGCTTGCTCCAGCGCGGGCAGCAGTTCCAGCGCGCGGCCGCGCGGCTCCAGCAGGCCGAAGCGGGCGTAGAGGGCATCCACGCCGACAGCGGTGTCACCGGTGGCAAAAGCCTGGGCGCTCAGGCGTTCCAGCAGCCGGTCAGCCAGGCCGGGGTGGCGGTGCGCCACGCGGGCGATGCGGCCCAGCAGGGTGGCCAGCGTGTCGCTGGCGGCGGGTTGGAGAGTGAACACTTAGGCGGCAGGCTCAGGTTGGTTTCTCACTGGTATTCTTGTCCATTCGAGAGCCTTCCCGCTCCGTCAGGTGTTGATTGCGTAGGCTGCGTTGGCGGCCGTAGACCAGTTTAAAACCAATTGACGATGACGGTCGTTGGTATTAGAGTGGTATCGACAGAATCCCGTCGACCATGCCGCCTGCTCTCGATCCCTCTCTTGTGACCTCTCACGACTCCGGCCGCCCTGCGCGCTGGTGGGTTGGCATCGACGGTGGCGGAACCAGCACGCGGGCCGTGGTGGCTGATGCTGGCGGCCAACTGCTGGGCCGCGGCGAGGCCGGCGCGTCGGCGCTGAACCAGGGTGTCGAGCAGGCTTGGCGGCATATTGCCGAAGCCATCGCGCGGGCTGGCGTGCCGGGCTTGCAGCTGCGGGATTGTGCCCTCGGCCTCGGTCTGTCGGGCACCGGCGTGCCGGCCCAGCTGCAGGCCTTTGTCGCCGCCGACCCCGGCGTCGCGCGCTTCTCGTTGGTCACCGATGGCCTCGCCGGATTGCTCGGCGCCCACGGTGGCCGGCCCGGCGCGCTGCTGATCTCGGGCACCGGCTCCGTGGCCGAGGCGCTGCTGGAGGACGGCACCCGCCGCATGACCGGCGGCTGGGGCTGGCAGATCGGCGACGAGGGCAGCGGCGCCTGGCTGGGCCAGCAGGCGATGAAGATCGCCCAGGCCGCCTTCGACCACCGTGCGCCTCGTGGCGCGCTCGCTGAAAGCGTTTACGCCGTCGCCGGACCGAGCCGCGCAGCGCTGCTGGCCTTCTGCGCCCAGGCGGGCCAGGGTGGCTATGCAGGCCTGGCGCGGCTCGTCTTCGACAGCGAGGCGAGCGACCCCGCGGCGGCCGCGCTGCTCGATTCAGCGGCGCAAGCGCTCGACGCGCTGGCGCTTGCTTTGCACCCCACCTTGCCGCTTGCGCTGGCCGGCAGCATCGCGCTGCGCCTTGGCAACCGACTCAGCCCGGCGTTGCAGTCCCGCCGTGTCGAACCCCAAGGCGATGCCGTTGCCGGCGCGCTCTGGCTGATCCAACAGAAATGACATCCGCATGAGCGCCTTCGACTTCAAAGCCGACCCCAACGCGGCCTCGCCGCTTTACATGCAGCTTGCGCAAAGCCTCGCGCAGGCCATCCGCGAGGGCATCTTCCACGCCGACGAGGCGCTGCCGAGCGAGCGCGTGCTGGCCGAGCAGCTGGAGCTGTCGCGCGTCACCGCGCGCAAGGCCATCGACCGGCTGGTGGAGCAGGGGCTGATCATCCGCAAGCGCGGTTCCGGCAACTACATCGCGCCCAAGCTGGAGCAGCCGCTGACCCGCCTGACCAGCTTTTCTGAGGAGCTGCACCAGCGTGGCTTCGTGCCCAGCTCGCGCTGGCTGCTGCGCGGCTTCACGCCCGCCGCGCCGGACGAGCAACTCTCGCTGGAGCTGAAGAGCGGCGAGCGCGTGGCGCGCCTAGAGCGGCTGCGGCTGGCGGACTCGGTGGTCATGGCCTACGAGGTGTCGGTGCTGCCGCAGTCGGCGCTGCCCGACCCGCAGAAGGTCGAGGCGTCGCTCTACACCCACCTGGGCGACCGCGCCCCGGTGCGCGCGCTGCAGCACATCCGCGCGCTGAACGCAGACGCCAAGCTCGCCGGTCTGCTGGAGGTGCCGTTAGGGGCGGCTGTGCTGTTCATCACCCGCGTGGGCTATCTGGCCTCGGGGCAGGCGGTGGAGCTGACGCACTCCTACTGCCGCAGCGACTACTACGACTTCGTCGCTGAGATGCGCAGGGACTGATGAACTTGCGCATCGAAGGCGACATCGTCACGCCGCAGGGCGTGATCGCTGGCCATATCGACATCGACGGCGCGCGCATCGCGGCCGTGACCGGCACGCCCATCGCCGCCGCGCGCGCCGGTGAGGGCGGCCGGCCCATCCTGCTGCCCGGCTTCATCGACACCCATGTGCACGGCGGTGGTGGCCGCGACACGATGGAAGGCGGCGACGCCATCGAGACGATTGCGCGCCGCCACGCCCGCCACGGCACGACGGCGCTGCTGGCCACGACGATGACCGCGCCGGTGGGAGAGATCGAGGCGGCGTTGAAGGCGCTCGGTGCCGTCTGCCGCGTGCGCGGCGCACAGAGTGCGCGCGTGCTGGGCGTGCACCTCGAAGGGCCGTACATCAGCCCCGACCGCCTCGGCGCCCAGCCGGCACATGCCATCCCCGCGACGCTGCAAGAAGTGCAGCGGCTCAACGAATTTGCGCCCATCAAGGTGCTGACGATTGCGCCGGAAATGACCGGCCACCTCGCACTCATCGGCCCGCTGCGCGACGCCGGCATCCGCGTGCAGATCGGCCACAGCGATGGCAGCTTCGACGACGGCGTGGCCGCGCTCAAGGCCGGCGCGGCCGGCTTCACCCATCTCTTCAACGCCATGACGGGCCTGCACCACCGCGAGCCCGGCATGGTGGGCGCGGCGCTGGCCTATGGCCAGCATGCCGAGCTGATCCCCGACCTGCTGCACGTGCACCCCGGCGCCATCCGCGTCGCGCTGCGCTGCATCCCCGGCCTGTTCTGCGTGACCGACTCGACGGCCGCCGCCGGCATGCCCGACGGCGACTACCGCCTGGGTGAATACACGGTGCAGAAATGCCTGGGCGGCGTGCGCCTGCCCGACGGCACTTTGGCCGGCAGCGCGCTGACGATGGACCAGGCGCTGCGCAACCTCGTGCAGGTGCTGGGCCTGGCGCTGCCGGACGCCGCGCGCCGCGTGTCGACGCTGGCCGCCGAATACCTGGGCCTGCCCGACCGCGGGCGGCTTGCCGCCGGTGCGTGGGCCGATGTGGTCGTCATGGATGCCGGGCTTCAGCTGCGGCGCGTTTTTGTAGAAGGTGAAGAGATCGATGTCGTCGCTGATGCTTGAAGAGGCGCTGAGTGCGCCTGAGGTGGTGGCCCGCCAGTTGGCGGCCGACCCGCTGAGTTATGCCCGCCTGGGCGACAGCCTGCGCGAGCAGCCCCCGGGCAGCGTGCTGACGATTGCGCGCGGCAGCTCCGACCACGCCGCGCACTATCTCGCCTACCTGGTGATGGCGCGGCTGGGCCGGCTGGTGACGTCGCTGCCCATGTCGCTGATCACGCTCTACCAGAGCCGCATCCACTGCGAGGGCCTGGTGTCGCTGGCCTTCTCGCAATCCGGCCAGAGCCCCGACCTGATCGCGCCGACGCAGTTCTTCCGCGACGGCGGCGCGCGCACGGTGGCCTTCGTCAACGCCGGCGGCTCGCCGTTGGCCGCCGCTGCGGAGCACGTGTTCGAGCTGCGCGCCGGCCCTGAGAAAAGCGTGGCCGCCACCAAGAGCTACATCGCCCAGCTGGTGGCCGGTGCGCGCGTTGTGGCCGCCTGGCAGCAGGACGACGCCTTGCGTGCCGCGCTGAACGTGCTGCCCGCCGCGCTGGAGCAGGCGGCCAAGCTCGATTGGACGCCCGCGCTGCCGGTGCTGCAGAACGCCGAGCGCCTCTTCGTACTGGGCCGTGGCACCGGCCTGGCCGTGGCGATGGAAGCGGCGCTCAAGCTGAAGGAAACCTGCGGCATCCAGGCCGAGGCTTTCTCGGGCGCCGAGGTCAAGCACGGGCCGATGGCGCTGGTGCACGACGGCTACCCGCTGCTCGTCTTCGCGCCGCGCGGCCCGGCGCAGGCCGGCCTGCTGGCGATCGCCGACGAGATGCGTTCGCGCGGTGGCCGCGTGCTGCTAGCCGCACCCATCGGCACGCCCGGCGCCGAGTTGCCGCTGGTGACGACGGGCAACGAAGACCTCGACCCCATCGCGCTGGTGCAGAGCTTCTATCCGATGGTGGAGGCGTTGGCGCGCGCGCGGGGCTTCAACCCCGACGTGCCGCCGAACCTGGCCAAGGTCACCAAAACACACTGAGCACGAAGACCATGAGCACCTTCGATCCTGGCCGTCTCGTGATGGTCGACATTCCGGGCCAGTCCCTGGATGCGGAGACGGCGAACTTCTTGCGCGAGCAGAAGATCCGCTCGGTCTGCCTGTTCCGTAAGAACATCGGCAGCGAGAGCGAGGTGCGCGCGCTGATGCGTGACCTCATCGAGGTGCTCGGCCCCGAGGCGCTGATCGGCATCGACCAGGAAGGCGGCGCCGTCGTGCGCGTGACCTTCCTGCCGCAGCCGCCCTCGGCGATGGCGCTGGGCGCGAGCGGTGACGCCGACCGCTCCGAAGCCGTGGGAGCCGCCGTGGCGCGCGGGCTGAAGTCGCTCGGCATCAATTGGAACTTCGCGCCGGTGCTGGACGTCAACAACAACCCGTCCAACCCGGTCATCGGCGAGCGCAGCTTCTCCAACGACCCGGTCGAGGTCAGCCGCCTCGCCGCCGCGTGGATGCGCGGCTCGCTTGCGGCCGGCGTGGCCTGCTGCGTGAAGCACTTCCCCGGCCATGGCGACACGCACGTGGACTCGCACCACGCGCTGCCCACGGTCGACAAGTCGCGTGCCGAGCTGGATGCGCTGGAGTTGGTGCCGTTCAAGGCGCTGGCATCGCAGGCGCCGGCCATGATGACGGCCCACATCGTCTACCCGCAGATCGACCCCGACCGCCCGGCCACGCTGTCGCCGCAGCTCATCGACGGCATCCTGCGGCAGGACTGGGGCTACGACGGCGTCGTCATCACCGACGCGCTGATGATGAAGGCCGTGGCCGAGCGCTTCGGCTACGCCAAGTCCGCCGTGATGGCCATCGAGGCCGGTGCCGACATGGTGCTGGCGCAGGGCTCGCTGGCCGAGCAGCTCGTCGCCATCAACGCGCTGCGCGACGCCTTCGCCAGTGGCCAGCTCACACCCGCGCAAGGCGACACCGCCAACCGCCGGCTGGACACGCTCGCCGCCGCCTACCCGGCCCGTGCCGTGGACGATGCCGCCGCCCGCGCCGCCGACCACACGCTGATGGCCGAGGCCTGGGCCGCCGGCCTGACCGCGCTGCGCGGTGCCAAGCCGCCCGCATTGAATGCGCCCATCCGCGTCATCGTGCAGGGCGACGTGCCGACCGACATGGTGTCGGAGGCCGGCCCCACGGGGCGCCATGCCGTCGCGCTGTTCGACGGCTTCACCGATGCCCAGGTGCAGATGGTCGACGACATCGCCCAGCTCGACTGGACGACCGTGCCCAAGGACGGTCGCATCAACGTGCTCGTGTCCACGCGGCGGGCGCGTTATGGGCTGGCTGCTTCGGAGTGGCGGCCTGACTTGCACCTGTCGTTGTGGAACCCCTACCAGGCGCTGGACGTGGCCGGGCCGACCGTGCTGACCTGGGGCTTCGCGCCCGGCGCGCTGGCGGGTTTGAAAGCCTGGCTGGAAGGCCGATCGGAAGCCGCCGGCCGTGCGCCGCAAGGACTCAAGTGATGGAGACGAATCAAGAGGGCCGAGCGCCGGGCCGCTCCCAAGCCGGCCCGAATCCCCTCGGGGGATTGACCGGCGTACTCGGCGGGCGAGGGGCTCCAGGTACGCCGATGAGGTGGATCCCCAGCCTCTACTTCGTCCAGGGGCTGCAGTTCTTCGTCGTCATGCTGATCGCCGGCCTGATGTTCAAACAGATGGGCGTGGCCAACGACCTGATCGCGCGTTGGACCGGCCTCATCGGCCTGGCCTGGGCCTTCAAACCGCTGTGGAGCCCGCTGGTGGAGCTGGCGCGCAGCAAGAAGATGGTCGTCGTGGGCATGCAGTTCAGCGGCGCCGTCGGCCTCGGGTTGCTGGCGCTGGCGTTGCAGGCGCAGGCCTTCTTCGCGCTCAGCATCGCGGTGCTGTTCTTCCTCGCCTACGCGTCGGCCACGCACGACATCGCCTGCGACGGCCTCTACATGAGCGCGCTGGACAACAAGCGCCAGGCGGCCTATGCGGGCTGGCAGGGCGCCTTCTTCAATGCCTCCAAGTTCCTGACGCTGGGCGGCCTGCTGGTGCTGGCGGGGCGGCTGGAAACGCGCATGGGCGTGTTCAATGCCTGGAGCTTGATCTTCGCGTTGCTGGCCGGCCTGCTGGCGCTGCTGGCGGCCTGGAACGCCAAGGCCTTGCCCAACCCACAGCGCGTGTCCAGCGAGCCGGTGAAGCTGGCCGAGATCGTGGCCGACTTCCTGAAGAAGCCCGGCATCTGGAAGATGGTGCTGTTCATCGTGCTGTTTCGCCTCGCTGAAGGCCAGGTGCAGACCATCGGCCCGCTCTTCCTCATCGAGGCACGCGACAAAGGCGGCCTGGGCCTGACGGGCGAGCAGGTCGGCGGCGTCTACGGCACGGTGGGCACGGCGGCCTTCCTCGTCGGCTCCATCCTCGGCGGCTACTTCACGTCGTGGCTGTCGCTGAAGCGCGCCATGCCCGTGCTGGTGCTGATGATGGCCGTGCCCAACGCGGTGTTCTGGGGCCTGAGCCTGGCGCTGCCGACGTCCCTCTGGACTATCAGCGCGGCCGTGGGCCTGGAGATGTTCGGCTACGGCTTCGGCTTCGTCGGCATGATCCTGTACATCATGCAGGTGGTCGCACCCGGTCGCTTCCAGACCGCCCACTATGCGCTCGGTTCCGGCGTCATGCAGCTGGGCTTCATCCTCAGCAAGACCATCAGCGGCGACGTGCAGATCGCGATGGGCTATCAGCACTTCTTCCTGTGGACGCTGGTCTGCGGCGCGCCGGCCCTGCTGCTGCTGCTGTGGGTGCCGATGCAGCGCAGCGGTTTGGCCGCAGAGGCGGTGCCGGCATGAAGGCCGCCTGGCTACTGGTAGCGGCTGCGCCCGCCTTCGCCGCCGGCGAGTTCTTCGACGACTTCTCGCAGAAGGATCTCGACGCGCTTCGCGCCAGCGGCTGGGTGCTGCGCGAGGGCACCGGCCATCCGGGCCTGCCGGGCGCGCGCTTCTCGCCCGGCCAGCTCACGCTCGACGGCGGCCTGCTGAAGTTGAAGCTTTCCACCGATGGCACCCCCGCCAACACGACGCTGGCGCAGCTGTGCGCGCCGCGCAAGTTTCTCGTCGGCACGACGACGGCGATGGTGCGCTTCCGCGACACGGCCGGCTCGCGCGACCCCATCGTCCAGAGCTTCTTCCTGGCCGGCCCGCTGAAGCACGACTACGACCCCGATTTCAGCGAGGTCGACTTCGAGTACCTGCCGCACGGCGGCTGGGGCGAGCCCGGCACGCGGCTCTACGGCGTGAGTTGGCAGACGGCGCGCATCGACCCCTGGCAGTCCTTCAACCAGGCGTCCATCGTGCCCGGCTCGCACGACGGCTGGCAGATGCTGACCGTGCAGGTCGAGGCCACGCGCACGCGGCACTTCCTGAACGGCAGGCTGATGGGCGAGCACACCGGCCGCAATGTGCCGAGCAAGCCGATGGCGATCAGCTTCAACCACTGGATCTCGGCCGGTGCCGTAGAGGGCGCACCGCGCGACTACACCTTCGATGTCGACTGGGTGCTTCACGTCGTCGGCAAGACGCTCACGCCGGCCGCCATGCAAATGCGCGCCATTCAGTTGCAGTTGCATGGCAAGGCGCGCCTCGATACCGTGCCCGACCTGGGCCTGACCAGCGAGTGCAATCTATGAAGAAGACCCTGATCGCCGCCCTGGCGCTGGCCGCCGCCGTCGTGCATGCGCAGGCGCCCGCGCCCGTCGTCGGCACCTACATCCTGGCCGAGCGCGGCGTCGATGTTGTCGAGCAGCTCAAGCCTGGCCGCGTCACGCACATCCTCTACGCCTTCCTGCTGATCTGCGGCGAAGGCCAGCGCAAGGAGGAGGCGCCGGCCTGCGCCGGCAAGCCCAGCTTCAGCATCGCGCCGCATGCTGATCAGGACACATTCTCTGCAGCCTTTGTGCGCCTCAAGCAGCGCGATCCCAAGGTGCAGGTGCTGGCCTCGGTGGGCGGCTGGGGCGGATCCGACCCGTTCTTTCACCTCGCCGCAACACCCGAGGGCCGCGCGGCTTTCGTGAAGTCATCGACGGACTGGCTGCGCGCCCACCCCGGCTTCGACGGCCTGGACATCGACTGGGAGCATCCCGGCAACAACGGTGCGTCCAACGGCGTGCAGCTGGGCAGCCCGGCCGACGGCGAGCACTTCGTGCAGCTGCTGCAGGACCTGCGCACGGGCCTGGACGCGCTGGGCCGCGAAACGGGAAAGGACGCCAGCAAGCACTACGCGCTGACCGTGGCCATCAACACCACCAAGGAACAGCTGGCGCGCATGCCCATGGGCCGCGCCGCCGAGTCGCTTGACCTCGTCTTCATGATGACCTACGACTTCGCCGGCCCGTGGACGAAGAAGGCCGCCAACCACACCGCGCTGCGCAGCGCCAAACCCGGCGACGAGAGCCTGGAGTTGTCGGTCGCCAACCTCAAGGCCGCAGGCGTGCCCGCCGCCAAGATGGTGGCCGGCGTGGCCATGTACGGCCGGGGCTTCGACGGCGTAAAGGCCGACGGCAGCTACGGCAAGCCCTGGCCCAACGCGGACGGCTCGGTCGCCTTCAAGGACGTTGCCTTGCTGAGCGGCATGAAGCAGCAGTTCGACAAGCGCAGCCAGTCCTGGTCAATGGTCGGTGGCGGCAGGTTCGTCGGCTACGACGACCCCCGCGCCGTGCACGCCAAGGTCGCGTTCGCCAAGAAAGCCGGGTTGGCAGGCGTGTTTGCCTGGGAGCTGAGCCAGGACAACGGCGAGATACTGGACGCGATGAACACCATGCACACCACCAAACCGTGATCACTGCCCGGCGCATCGCGTCGGTAGACGCCCTGCGCGGCCTGACGGTCGCGGCCATGCTGCTGGTCAACAACCCCGGCGACTGGGGCCACGTCTACGCGCCGCTGCTGCACGCCCCCTGGCACGGCTGCACGCCGACCGACCTGGTCTTTCCGTTCTTCCTCTTCATCGTCGGCGTGTCGGCCTCGCTCGGCTTGGTGCCGCGCGTGCAACAGGGCGCGGCGCACGGGCCACTGTCCGCCGTGGTCGTCTGGCGCGGCCTGCGTATCGTGGGCCTGGGCCTCGTGCTGCACGCGCTGGCCTGGTGGCTGCTGCACAGGCCGGAGTTCCGCGTCATGGGCGTGCTGCAGCGCATCGGCCTGTGCTTCATCGTGGCCGGCGTGGTGGCGGTGCGCTGGCGCGAGCACCGGCAGTGGTGGCTGCTGGGCGTGCTGCTCGCCGGCTATGGCGCGCTGCTGCAGTTTGGCCAGGCGTGGGGCATAGGCCTGGAGAAGCTGGGCAGCCTGGAGCAGCACATCGACACCGCCGTGCTGGGCCGCTTCGCCTACGAATGGAACCCGGCCACGCGCATCGCTTTCGATCCCGAGGGTTTGCTGTCCACGCTGGGCGCGCTGGCGACGACGGTGTTCGGCCTGATCTGCGGCGGCCTGCTGCGGCGCGAGCAGGCGCGCGCGCTGCTGCTGACGGGCATGGCGGCGGCACTGGTCGGCTGGTGGTGGTCTGCATGGCTGCCGTGGAACAAGCAGTTGTGGACGCCGTCTTTCGTGCTGTGGACCGGCGGCCTGGCGGCGGTGGCGCTGGCCGTCGCGCACCTGTCGGTGGATCGCCTGGGTCTGCCCGCTTTCGGTCGTGCCTTCGGGCGCAACGCCATCGGCGCCTACGCGGGGGCGTGGCTGTGCACGCTACTGCTGGCGGTCACGGGCTGGATGGAGCCGCTTTACCGCACGGTGTTCGGGCCGGTCGGCGCCCGGGTCGGGCCATATGGCCAGTCGCTGGCCTTCGCACTCGCCTTCGTTGCCGTCTGGGCCGCCGTCGTCTGGGTGCTGGACTGGCGCGGCTGGCACTGGAAGGTGTGACGCCCAAGCATGATGAGCGCAGACATGACGCGGCGGCGTTGAGGGGCAGCCCATGCAGCCGATGAACGAAGTTGCCGGCCTCACGCGCGAGCGCTTCGAGCGTGAGGTGGCGGCGGGCTACGAGCCTGTGGTGATGCGCGGCGTGGCGGCGCACTGGCCGCTGGTGGCGCACGGCCGCGCGGGCCTGGAGACGTGCCTGCAGTACCTGATGGGCTTCGACCAGGGCACGCCGGTGGACGCCGTGCTCGCCAAGCCCGAGCCCACGCGCGCCTTCGGCTACAAGCCGGCGTTGGACGGCTTCAACTTCCTGCTCGACAAGCGGCCTTATGCCGCGCTGTTCGAGCAGCTCTGGCGCTACAGCCACTTCCCTGACCCACCCGCGCTGGCGGCGCAGAGCGCGCTGGTGTCGCAGGCGCTGCCGGGCCTGGCGCAGGCCAATGCGTTGCCGCTGCTGGACGGTTCGATAGCGCCGCGCATCTGGATCGGCAACCGCGCCACGGTGCCCGCGCATTTCGACGACTCGCACAACATCGCCTGCGTGGCCGCCGGCCGGCGCCGCTTCACGCTGCTGCCGCCGCAGTGCGCGCCGCTGCTCTACCTCGGCCCGCCGGACTACGCGCCCACCGCGGCGCCGATGTCGGTGGTGCCCGACCTGCACACGGCCGACCGCACGCGCTTTCCGTTGGTAGGCGAGGCGCTGGACCAGGCCGTCGTTGCGGAACTGGAGCCGGGGGACGCGATCTACATCCCGCCGCTGTGGTTCCACCAGGTCGATTCGCTGGCGCCGCACCTGAACATCCTGATGAACTACTGGTGGCGACCGATGGCAGCGCCGCAGCGCCCGGACGACCTGCACATGGCCGCCCTGCGGCTGGCCATGTTGGCCCTGCGCCATCTGCCGGACGGCGAGCGCGAAGGCTGGCGCGCCATGTTTGCGCACTATGTGTTTGGCGCGCGCGGTGACCAGCTGGCCCACATTCCCGAAGGGCAGCGCCATCTGTTTGGCGAGGTGGACGCGGCGCGCGACGCTGAAGTGCGCAAGGACCTTGCGGACCGCTTGAAGCCCTGACCCGGCGCTACCAGAGGTAGAGCTGCAGGCTCTTGTCGCCCCCGCGCGGCGGGACGTTGGCGAGCAGCTCGCGGTGATCGGGAAAGTTCAGCGCGCTGCGCTCGATGAAGTCGTCCACCGCGTCCAGCGGGTGCCGCGCCTGGTGTGCGGTTGGCGGCTGCAGGTCCTGCGCGTCGGGAAAGATGCCCATGCCCGCCAGCAGGGCGTACCAGGACACGATGGGGTAGCCCTGCCCGAAGCGGCCCGCCTTGAGCCCGGCCGCGAGGGGCTTGCGGGACATCCACGTCATCAGCACGCCTTGCAGCGAGTCCGACAGATGCATGTTCTCGGCGTTGGCGCGCCAGTAGTCGGTGTCGGTGCGCGAGTTGGTCTTGTAGTGCGCCACGATGTAGTCGCGCGTGTTTTCGAACCGGACTTGCATGGCGTCGTTGAAGGCGGCTTGAGAGGCGGGGCCGAGGTCGCCTTTCTCCAGCACCTCCACCAGCATCGCGACCGTGCGCTGCACGAACAGCAGGGCCGTCGCCTCCAGCGGCTCGATGAAACCTTGCGACAGCCCCACGGCCACGCAGTTGCGGCTCCACGTCTTGCTCATGCGGCCGACGCGCATCTTCAGGTGCCGGGCCGGAATGTCTGCGTCCAGCAAGCCGAGGTGCTGGCGCAGCTCGGTCTCGGCCTGGTCCGCCGAGCAGTGCGCGCTGCTGTAGACGTAGCCGTTGCCGTGACGGTTGGTGAGCGGGATCTTCCACGCCCAGCCGTGGCGCAGCGCGGTGGAGACGGTCTGCGACTCGATGGCCCCGTGCAGTGGCGTCGGCATCGCGATGGCCGCGTCGTTGAACAGGTTCTCGGCGTACGGGATGAACGGCGTCTGCAGCGCCTTGCCAATCAGCAGCGAGGAGAAGCCGGTGCAGTCGACGAAGAAGTCGGCGGCCAGGCTCTCGCCGTCGTCGAGCTGCAGCCGGGCAATGTCGCCGCGCTCGTCGAGCATCACGTCGGCGACGTGGCGCTGCAGATGGGTCACGCCGCGCGCCACCGCGTTGGCGGCGAGGAACTGCCCCAGCAGCGTGGCGTCGAAGTGATAGCCGTACCAGACGTCGAACGGGAACTCGGGACGTGCGCGCGGCCCGCGCGCCTGTCGCGCCAGCGCGGCGGCGACGAAGAAACGGTCCGGGTGGGCGTGCACGTCAGCGCCGTCCAGCCGCTCATGCACGTTGTCCACGAACTGATGCATGGTCAGGTTGTCCAGCATCGACGCGAACGGGTGGAAGTAGCGCTCGAAGCCCGGTTTGGTCGACCAGCCCTCGAAGGTGATGCCGCTCTTGTAGGTGGCGTTGCAGGCCGGCATCCATTCCGATTCCTCGATGCTCAACCCCTCGAAGAAACCCCGCAGCCACGGCGTCGAGCCTTCACCCACGCCGATGATGCCGACCTGCGGTGACTCCAGCACCGTCACCTTCAGGCGCGGGCCGTAGGCCGAGGTGGCCAGCATCAGCGCCGTCATCCAGCCCGCGGTGCCGCCGCCCACCACGCAGATGTGCTGCACGGGCGGTGGCGCACCCGTGGCGCCGCCTGCCGCGCGCGGCGCAATGTGCTGGTTGAAGATGGTGGCGGTGTCGGTCATGAGGCAGTCGAAATGAAAAAGGGGAACGTGTTGCCACGCTCCCTTTGATTTGGGTGACCTGGGGCGCCTGCCGGAACCCGAGAGTTCCAACAGGCCCCACGGGCATCAGAAATTGACGCGCGCGGTCAGGTAGAACTGACGGCCGTTCTTGTAGATGCCGCGCGGCTGCACTTCCGAGGCGTAGTACTTCAGCTTCGGGTCGTTCAGGTTCTGCGCGTCCAGGCTCAGGGAGAAGTTGTCGCTGAACTTGTAGCCCAGTGATGCCGACAGCACGCCGCCTGCCTTCTGGTAATAGTCGGTGGCGCGGTCCGTGCCGATGAAGATGTCATCGGTGTAGCTGTAGTTCACACGGGCGGAGAACTGATCGTTCTCGAAGAACCCGCCCAGCGTGAACGAGTTCTTGACGTCGCCGCGCAGCACGTGGCCATCCTGGTCATGGCCATCCGCGAAGGTGTAGTTCGCGCTGACGCCGAAGTTGTTGAAGATCGGCGTCTCGAACGCGAACTCCAGACCCGTCACGGAAGCCTTCTTGTTGGTCAGGCTGGTGATGAGGAATTGGCGGTTCGCCACAGCCAGCGGCGCGTCGGGCGCATTGGTGGCGGGGATCAGGGCCGGGTAGGTCCCTGTGAAGCTGCCGTTCGTGATGTAGCTGCCCAGGTTCATGTGGAAGGCACCCATCGACACGAAGGCACGAGGCGCGAAGTACCACTCGATGTTGGCATCGAAGTTGGTCGAGCGGATCGGCTTCAGGTCGGGGAAGCCGGCCGTGCCGCTGCCGACGGTGGTGTTGTTGCCGTACATGTTGGAAGTGTTCAGCGACGTGAACGCGGATATGGCCGTGTAGTCGGCACGGGTCAGCGTGCGGCTCAGGCCCAGGCGCGCCACCACGGTCGGCGTCACGTCAATCCGCACGCTGGCGCTGGGCAGCAGGTCGGTGTAGGTCTTGCCGGCGGAGGTCTCGAGGAAGCTGCCGAACAGGGACGTGAAGGACGCAGTCTCGCCGGGCAGCGTGGAGCGGAAGGCGCCCGACGACTGCTTCGTGCGAACGGCGCGCAGGCCCACGTTGCCGCTCCAGCCGTTGCCTTCCAGGTTGCCCTGCAGGTAGGCGGCCGTCGAGGTTTCCTTCACGCGGTACTCGCCGCCGTCGAAGGGCGAACGGCGAGCGACCGGGTCACGGTTGGTGTAGGCGTCGTTGTAGGCGGCCAGTGCATCAGCGGGGATGAACGAGATGCCGGTCGGGAAACTGCCGCCCAGGCCGCTGCCGAAATTGCCCGGATAGCTGCCGCTCGCGGCGGGCACGCTCGTGTTCCACGCACCCTTGGGACCTTGGCTGATGGTCGGGTCGGTGTAGCGCTGGTGCTCGGCAGTGCGCACGCCGAACTTCAGGCTGCGCAACGTCCCTGCATCCAGCGTGTATTCGCCGTCCACCTGGGCCCAGTCTTCCTTGTCATGCACGATGGTGTGCTGGTTGCCGAAGATCCAGTCGGCAGCCCGGGTCGGAGACGTGAAGCTGAAGGAGGGCGCAGTACCGGTGCCGTTGAGCTGGTAGCTGGACTGGGTCGTCATGATGCGCTCTTCAAGCACGTCCTGGCGGAGCGTCTGGCCCTTGCCCTTGGATGTGCCTGCGTTGGCCGTCAGCGTCAGCGAGCTGTTCACCTTCCAGGTGCCGTCCAGGCTCACGAAGCCGTTTTCGGCGGACGCCTTGCGCGAGATCTGGTCGTAGTAGCCGGCTGCTGAAGCGGTGGCCCAGTTGAACGTCGCGCTGGTCAGCGTCTTGACGCCCTTGCTGTCGGTGGCGATCGAATAGTTCGAGATGGTGGCGCTGTCGATCAGGCCAGCGCGCGGCGCAATCAGGTAGTTGCGGTTGTAGTTGTCCGCATCCATCTTGGAAGTGAAGCCCGTCAGCGTGATGTCCACGTCCTGGTTGGGCTTGAACTGGGCACGGATCAGGCCGCCCTTGCGCTCGCGCTCCTGGGTGAAATAGGCGGCGCCGACGAGGTCCGGCGTGTAGACGCCAGCCAGTTCGGGATGCGCCGCGATCAGCGTGGGCGCGTTAGCGGCGGTCAGCTGGTTGATGTAGCCGAGCGCTTCCACGCCGTCACGACGCAGGCTGCGCTTTTCCGAGAAGGCCTGCACCAGCAAGCCGAAAGTCTTGGAATCATTTTTCCAGTTCAGCAGGGCGCTGATCTGCGGGTCGGTCTTCTTCGGCAGGCTGGCGTACACGGCGCCCAGGCCTGCTTCAAAGGTCAGGGCCTTGGAGAACTCCAGCGGCTTTCGGGTGATGATGTTGATCGAGCCGGCCGTGCCGCCTTCCACCAGGGAGGCTTCGGAGCTCTTGCGCACTTCCACGCGGCTCACCAGTTCGGACGGCAGCAGCGAGTAGCTGACGCTGCGGCCGACGCCGGCGCCGGTCTGGTCCAGCACGAACCAGTCGCCGTTGGCGATGCCGTGGCCATCCAGCAGCGTCTGCGTCAGGCTGGGGTTGGTGCCGCGCAGGCCGACGCGGTCACGCTCGTCGAAACCACCGGAGCCGCCGGCCGGGCTGTTCAGGATGGTCACGCCGGGGATGCGGGCCAGCGAGTCAGCCACGTTCTTGTCAGGCATCTTGCCGATGTCTTCGGCCGAGATGACGTCGATGTGCGCATCGGCGTTGCGCTTGACGCTCAGGGATTTTTCCTGCGACGCGCGGATGCCGGTCACAACGACCGTGTCCAGCTGGTTCTGCGCCGGGGCGGTTTGAGCCATGGTCGCGCCGCTGGCGCCTAGCAGAGCGATGAACACCGCCTGCGAGATGGGGGTCTGCTTGACCTTCATATGAAATTCCTCGTTGTGGCCAATGATTTGGGGCGGCGGTCGCTACTTCGGGCTGGTTGCATACCACCTCAAGTCCGGTTGTCGCTTTGCTTTGCCTTGAACAACGACG
Source organism: Roseateles sp. (assembly GCF_039929605.1). Classification (GTDB taxonomy): domain Bacteria; phylum Pseudomonadota; class Gammaproteobacteria; order Burkholderiales; family Burkholderiaceae_C; genus Pelomonas. The sequence continues at coordinate 842 of NZ_JBDSQX010000112.1, read as the reverse complement.
TCAACCAGTGTGATGCCACTGTAACGATTGATAACGCCACTTTGCTACCAATTTCGACTGAGTAGTTTCCCGGAGATCAGCCCGTCAGGCGCGGTTGCATGGGAGCGTTCTGCTGTGGAGGTGCGCGATTGCCACCGAATTGGCATTCAATTGGTATCTTTTGTTGGCCGCCAACTGTTGCGAACGGGCGACGAAAAGCTTGTCGTTCCACGCGAAGGCGCCCGCGGCGCATCCGCACTGGTTGCTGACTGGCCTTGGTTTGGTGCTTAACTGGTTGCTGGCTGCAGCGCGGGTGGGGCGTCCGGCCTGCGGATCGCGCCAGCGCCGCCAATGCAGATGCGCTGTGGGCTTTACGCGAGACGGTGCTGCGCGCGGCAACTCGGCCCCGAGCCGCTTGCTGCAGGGTTCTGTTGCGTCACGTCGGCCCTGTGCTATAGTTGCGGGCTTGCCTCAGGAGGGGTGGCCGAGTGGTTAAAGGCAGCAGACTGTAAATCTGCCCGCATAGCGTACGCTGGTTCGAATCCAGCCTCCTCCACCAAGATCTTCAGTCTTGGAAGGCAGTTACAAGCTCCCAGGGCGGGAGTAGTTCAATGGTAGAACCTTAGCCTTCCAAGCTAATGACACGGGTTCGATTCCCGTTTCCCGCTCCATCCAGGAGTGATTTGGTCGGCGAGCGTCGACACCGGTTTGCCGGCCTGCGGCTCAGCAATGAGCTTGGCGTCAAACCCGTGCCGATGCCCTTGTGGCTCAGTGGTAGAGCACTCCCTTGGTAAGGGAGAGGTCACGCGTTCGATCCGCGTCAAGGGCACCACAGATTTTCTCTTTTTCTACTCGTTTCAACG
>NZ_JBDSQX010000111.1:0-34298 GCF_039929605.1 Roseateles sp. | reverse complement strand
GCTTGTCGTACGCTGCGGCCACGTCCTTGCGCAGCCAGTCCTCGACAGCCCGGTCCCGTGCCAGCAGAACTCGCAAGCCATCGCGAATCACTTCGCTCTCCGTGGCGTACTCGCCGGCCGCGACCTTTGCCCGCAAGGCATCGGCCATCTCGTTGGGCAGGGTGATGCTGAACTGTTGTGTCGAGCGCATGGCAGTTCCGGTGTGCAGCGTAGGATTTAATCCTACACCAGGGCTCGCCGGACGCTTGGCGATCGCTCAGCGAGTCCACAGCGTGACCGTCAACATCAAAGTGGCGGCTGAGCCGGTCGCAGCGGCAGCGGCGTGCGTCAACCATGACTCCCAGCGCCGTTCGGGCCGCTCGTGCATCGACTTCAGGCGCTGCAGCGCGGCGCCTAGCTCCGCGCCGAAGGCCACCCTTGCCGCATCTGCCATGGCGCGACTCTGCAGGTCAGCCGACTGCCGCGCAGCCTGCTCCGTGCGTGCCAGGATGTGCTTGACGGCCACGACCTTGGATCTTTCGGTCAGGGCCAGGATGTGGGCTTCGAAGGCGGTCAGCTGACCGGCAAGTCCACTGTGGGCATCGGCCAGCGCCTGCCGGGACTCGTTCAGGACTGGCGCCAGGGCCTCCACCTGTCCGAGCAGCTTTGCTGCATCGCCGATGGCTTCGACAATCAACGCCTCGCGCGCGTTGCTTGGCTGATTCATGCTGCTGGCCTCGCGACGTCATTCAAATGCGGGTCCGGCCGTTGCACCAGGCGCAGCAGGTCCATCGCTTCGAAACACGCGTCCAGTTCGGGCATGACACCCCGTGCAAGACGCTGGGTCGCCAGCCGCTGTGCCAGCGCCAGTTTGTCCGATTGCGTGGCGGCTTTGGCAATTGCCGCCTTGTAGTCAGTACGGTCAGCAGCCAGATCAGCCAGAGATTGGCCGGTGCCGCGAGTCAGTGCATAGACCTCGTTGAACGAGATGCACGCTGCCAGGCGCGGGTGCACCACGCCTGATGAGGCGCAATAGGCCAGCAGCGTGTCGAAGGTGCGCTCGATCGGGTTGTCGTCGTCGACCTGGTTGAAGACCAAGCGCAGCCTCTCCGGCGGAACCCCGATGCGTGCCAGCTCTGCCAATGTGGCCGCCGTGTCCTGCTGCTGCTTGCGCGCCGGCACGGTGGGCACGATGAAGGCATCGAAGTCCTCTTGGCTGTCGCGGTAGCGGTGCATCAGCTTGAGCAGCTCCTCGACGTTGCTGGCGCCGATGTCGACCACGACGTTGTCGACGCTCTGCAGGAACTCTTGCAGCTGCGCGAACTGCCGGCCGCGGATCGTCACCGCCTGGCCATGGTCGGCGTTGATGCTCTCGACCGCGATGACCTGGCAGCCGGGCATGCGCGGCGCGAGCAGGTGGCGGGCCACCGTGGTCTTGCCGACGTTGCCCGAGAAGTTGATGACGGCGAGCTTCATGAGGACTCCTTCACTGGGAACAGGGGATTGCTGGGGTTGGCGTTGAAGAAGGCTTCGGCGACTTCGCGGCTGGACGCACCTCGCGAGCTGGACGAGGACCTTGACGATGAAGTGGCCACAGCGCCAGCGATTGCCAGCGGGGCCGACGGCATGTGTTGATCGATTCCATGCGGCTGCGTCACGATGGGATCGGACCCTTGCCGCGCCGCTTCGCGCTTGACGGTCGTGAGGCTCACTTCGACACCGGCATCGAGCAGCGCCGTCTGAATGGCGGAGAAGGTGTATCCCGCGTTGCGCAGTCGACGGATGTCGCCCGAGAAGCGCAGCGCCTTGCGGTTTGCGCGGCCAGGCGGATGCTTGGGCTCCAAGGTCATGTGACCGACCCGGCACGGCGCAATCGACGGAAGACGCTAGTCAGACCGATCGGCGAGCGCGGCGCGCCGACGCAGCGCCGGGCGCATCGTCTATCCCGTGTGACCTTCCGCGCGCAGATCGCGGATGTTGTTCGCGTATTGCCGTGCCTTTCGGTTGGCATGGCCGGGTGGGTTTTGGGCTGTAGCCGCATGAGCTTGGCGCGCGTTCAAGTCGTGCTTCAAGTTTGGTCGCGGCGGGTTGTTCAGGGCGCGATGATTCCGGCTGAAGAATCATCGGGTGGCACTGCGGCGCATGACTCGGTCCGGACGTGGTCCAGATCCAGTACGCACGGAGTCCGGTCTCGGGGCGGACGCAGGCCGCTTGTTGCTCGCCCCGTCCACCTGCCGTCCGGTACTGGTCCGGTGCCGGTCCGGCATTGGGCCGTTCGCGGTCCACGCGCCCGCCTCACGCACGGCCGAGACGATGATTCCTGGCCTGAAATCATCGGTCTCGTGACCTCGATCGAGGCCAATACTGAATGCGTAGGTGAGTGCAGGTCCGTTCGGCCCGTCATAGGACCGGGTGTACTGCGGTGGGCAGTAGTCGGGCGCTGCAGACCAGGCATGGCTGGATGCGTTCCCAGCGCCCGCCATGCCGCAGGTCGGGAACCCCCGGCCACGGGCCAGGTCACGAAACAGCTGACGGATCGGCGGCACGCAGGCCGGAATGCTGCGCCAGCTCGGGGCCGCCAGGCAGAGCAGGACTGTGCAGCCGTCTACGGCGTTGGCGGGGGTAACCGAGGCCGTCATCCCCAGAGCGACTGTGCAGGCCAGTGCGGCTTTGCTGCCGAGCATCCGGCGGTTAGCCAGGAGCTTGTCGTTGTGGGGTTTGGGCGTGGCCATCGCGGTCTCGAGTCGGTTGAAGCTGGTGTTTCGAGTCGGGCGCCGGGAGGGCTGCCGTTGTCGAAAATTTAGGCTTCAGACTCGCTTGCGCGGCGATGAGTTCTGGCGAAGATTCAGCGGCTAGCGCCGGGCGTTGCTGACTCGCCGACCTTCAGGTGCGGCCCTCATCGGAGGTTTGCAACAGCGGGGCACCTGACAGCAAACACGCGTTGGGGGTCTAGGCGTCGTCTGCCGCAGTCGGATGTCGCAGCAGTCGCCAAGGTTCGGTATCCAGAGCCGAGGCGAGCCGTTGGATATTGCCCAATGAAATATTCCATCGAGCACGTTCGACCGCAGAGACGTAGGTGCGGTCCAAATCGCACTCCATGGCGAGGTCTTCCTGTGACCAGGATTTCCCTACGCGCAAGAGCCGTACGTTGTAAGCAAGCACTGCCCGAACATCGCCGGGCGGCGGCAGTTCTTCGGGTGGCTTCGGCTTTGCGGACATGCCGCAAGGTTCGCGATATGGTAAATTTGCATCTACGGAGTTTGCTTCACATAACGAATGAACTAATGTGTAGACAAAGCGCGGGCAACGCGCTTGACAGGAGGCGCCATGAATCGCTCAGCTCGCGATCTGGAACATTGGCTCAGCAGGCCACTCTGCTGCAGGTACGTGCTCGCCGAGTTCAAGACCTTGCGGCTGCCCATCCGCGACGGTGCCGAGGTCCTGGACATGTCTTGGCGCTGGGCGCTCGGCCTCTTCAAGCCGGGTGAATACGAAGTTCTGGGTGCGTGGCCCGCAGGGGCTCCGTCAGTTGACGTCGCCCACGACCTGCACCAGCGCGGGTTAGAGCATCTGACGGCGGTCTCTGCGGACGTCGGCATGGACTGCGCGTCAACGTTCCCTGATGCAGTCTGCTGGTCGTCGGTCGGCGATCCGAACATCACCCGCGTCCCGCCCTCAGGCAGTTTCGGACCTCGGCGCCGTGCGGCGCTCCGTTCGGCCGCTGCGACCGCGCGGCGCATGCAGATCAGCATCAACCGCGCCATCAAGCGCCGAGGGCCCTTTGCTGATGAAGCTGCGGCGGCTGCTTTCCTCGCGCAGACGCTTGAGCGCGCCGACCGGCGTCTCTACGGGACATGACCGAGCGCCTCGTCAAGAACTGGCGAGAAACCCTCGCTCGCGTGCGCAGCGCCTTGATGCGCCGGGGCCGCAGCGCGCCCGATGCAGATGACTTGGTGCAGGAAGCCTGGGTGCGCTTGGCCTGCTACGAACAAGAGCAGGCCGTGCAGCAGCCAGAGGCGTTCCTGATGCGAACGGCGTTGAACTTGTCCATCGATGCCCATCGTACGAAAGTCGCCCACGGCGAGGAAGTCCTTGTCGACGATGTCGTCCTGCTCGACCTCGCGCCCGGCACCGAAGCCATCGTGCTGGCAAAGGAGCGGACGGCCCGACTGAGCATTTGCCTGGGCCGCCTGAACGCCAAAACGCGAAACATCTTCCTCGCCCATCGGGTCGACGGCATGACTTACCAGGAGATCGCGCGCCAGCATGGCTTGAACGTCAGCACGGTGGAGAAGCACATCGCCAGGGCCACGGTGCAGATCACGACCGGGATGGACGGCTGGTAGCCCAGTGCTCTGACTGACCAGGTCGTGAGCAGGTTCAGCGAAAGCTGCTCTGCCGCGTCGGAGCTGTTCTCACCTCGACGAGCACGTTGGCAGCAACTGTCAGCTGCAGGCTGGTCTCGGTCGTTCGACGATGTGAGCCCCAGTGACTGCCCTTGCCAGTTGCAGACGCATGACCTGAAGCCGCCTAGCCTGGTTGACGACAATTACCTTGGCCGGCCAAGATAGTTGACGCCGACCACTAGCCGGCACATTTGCCTCCAGAACCAGCCGTTGGACGCCGGCGCGATCATTTGGACTGGGGGCATGACCACTATCGCGCCCCGCGACCGCCGCAGATCGCAGCTACTTCGTCAACCATTCGCCATAGGCATTCACGTCGATCATCGGCACCGTCCCGCTGAACTGCAGCATCGAGATCAGCTTGAACAGGAACGCCGTCGCGGGCTTGCCTTCCTCGGTGAATTCGTACTTGGTCTGCTTCGCGTCCCACAGAAAGTGTCCATGTGCGGCCACGCAGCCGAGGTTCAGGCGATCTTCTTCGGCAACGCCATCTTCGAGCGCTCTCCAAAGAGGATCGCCGCAGCACGGCGTCCAATCACTCTCGAACGTCAAAATGCCGCCGAGAATCGGAATCAGCTGTTTCGCCGGATAGGTTCCACCCGCATACGGAATCGGCAGACTCGTGCGATGCAGCCTGCGCACCGAAGCAACCTTCTTGCGCGCATACGCCACATAGCTGGCATTGATTGTCTGCTTGGCCTCGAAGATTGCGTAGACGCTCTCGGCCGGCACGATCGTCTCGCCCTGGTAGTGGAAGATGAAGGGCGAGTACTGCCGGTCGTAGACCACGACATCGATCTGGTCGCTGAACTCCCCCACGCTGTCCACCACATACGCCTTGTCGGCGCGGTAGCGCTCGGGCAAGTAGGTTTTCAGCAGTTCCAGCCAAACCGCCTCACTCGCATCCCCCTTGGCGTCGGGATGCCCGAAGGATTTCCGCGTGGTTTGCAAGCGATGCTGTATGTCGTCATGCAGACTGGCCAGGAGCACCGGTAGAGACCATCCGCTCATGACTTCTTCTCCTCGAACGGCGGCGTCGGCTGCATTTGCACGGCGATCTCGAGCGCGCGAGCGGCAATGACGCTCCGCGACGGGTAAGCATCAAGAACGATTGCGGGCAGCAAGCGCTGCGTCAAATCGGAGAACGTGAACCCGTAGTGCCCATTCCCCTTCCCGGTCGCAGCAACGAGTTCATCAATCTGCTTGGTACTGAGTCCGAGCGAATGGAGCGCCCCATCAAGTACCGCATGACGCTGCACATCATTCGGCCGATCGAAAGCCAGGATCTCGGCTGCACGTCGCTTGACGGCCGGGTCGAGCGCATTCAAGCGGTTGGTGCACATGATCACGGCCGCCGGAAGCTGGCCGTTTGCAAGGCGGTCGATGCCGCGGATGAAGGCGTTCACGCCGGCACGGTCTTCGTGGTGCATCTGCGCTGATTCGCGCGATTGGGCAAGCGCATCGGCTTCATCGACGAGCAGGATGACGGCGCCGCGCGCCCGTCCACTCGTGCCCTTCAGCCTAGCTGCCGCCTCGACCGTGTAGTCGAAGGCCGCCGACAGAAGTTGGGTCATCTCGCCGACCCGCCCCTGCCCGCGGCTAGACAAGCTCAACGGGTACAGCGTGATCTCGATTTTTTCCTGCCTTGCGACGGCGTCGCCGATCGTCTCGGCAAGCTCGGTTTTGCCAGATCCCACGTCACCCGCCAGAACGACGAGCGGCGGTCGGCGCAACACGTGCGTCAGTAGCCCTTTAGCGTCGGGATGGTGTTTTTGCGCCCAGGCTTCGAGGCCAGCAGGATTCACCAGCAGGCCGAGGATCTTGCTCAGGCGCTCTTTGTGATCGTCAAGGCCAACCAATCGTGCAAGTCGCTCTTGCGGTTCGAAATCCGGGAACGTCAGGCGGCGCTCGAACAGTTCGTCAAGTGCGGGTTTCGTCTGCATCAGTAGGCCCTCACGCATGCCCGGCCTAGGGCACGCCCGCCTGCCGAGTAGGTTTTGTCATCGACCAGATAGCCATTCACCGTTGGCTGCGCCATACCCGTTCGGTAGAACGGCATGCGCCGCTTGAACGCATCCTTTTCGCTATCGGACAGGATGTCCCATGCCGCCGAGTAGGTCAGGTAGTTGTGCAAGGTCGCCCCCGAAATGTCGCGGCCTGGCAAGACGCGCCCTGGGTCGTCGTCATTCGCGGCCATGCCGGCAAGTTCGCGGGCCGTGTAGCGAAGGGTCGGCTCGATCCACTGCGCATTGCGCAGGAATCCGACAGTCAGCGTGCCGAGATACCCGGCCTTGAGCAGCTCCGTGACTTCGGTCTCGTAGCTGGCGATATCGCCGTCGCTGGGATAGCCGTAGAAGCGCTGCATCCGCTTGAGGTCGGCCGAGACCTTCGCCGCCATGTGACGCGCGTGCGTGACGGTGAAGGTCGTGGATTCGGTGATGGAGTAGCTGGACATGACCTCCTCCTTTACGCCTGGAACGCCGAGCCGAAGACCTTTTGCCAATAGCGGACGGTCTCCTGTTTGGTTGGTGCGGAGAGCGCTGAGTCGATAGCGTCTCCAGCGTCAATTGCGGCCTCATGGATCGCCGAGGCGTTTGCGTCCGTGTAGAGCTTGCTGACATTGTTCAGGGCGTTCACCGGATCGATGATCTGCACGCGTTGGTCGAAGGCGCCAACCGATGAAGCGGGGTAGTAGTCGGTGAAGGAAATCTTTTCCCGCAGGTCGGTGCGCGTGAGGTAGGTGAAGAAGTGCTGTAGCGCTTCCGGGTAGTCGGCGAAAGAAAGGCCGTCGCCGGCGAGCTTTGCGAGGATCAGCTCGATCATGAACGACTTGAACCGGAAGCTGTCATCGCTGGACTTCATGCGCGCGGCCCAAAACTTCACCAACCGAACCACCTGCGAAAAGTGGTCTGGCTGCGCGCGCTTGCGCTTGCGAATGAACTCCAAGTGCTGCGGGATGTTGGTTTTGAGGAACGAACCGTCGTCTTGGCTTACAAGGTTGCCGTACCAGTCGGGATCGCCGTCATAGAGGATCGGAACCACATCGACGTCCAGTCCCGTGCCCCTGAACGACACCGTCACGCTGTAGGTCTGTGGCTTCACCTGGTCGGCCGAGAAATTCGGGAACGCCTTGCGCAGCCGTTCAGCGAGATATTCCAGCAGCGCCGACACTTCATGTGGAGCATCGGCGCCGCTGATGTAGCAGGCCACATCGATGTCGTTGAGGGAGCGCAGCGCGGTGCCTTTGGCGAGACTGCCGGCGAGGAGCATCTTCTTCAAAGTGAAGTCCGGGTGTTCGCCCAGATAGGTTTCCAGCCGGTCACGGAGGCGCTTAGCCTGCGCACGGAATTCGTCCGCCTTCTCCTTGGGCAGATTAACCCGGTCCAGGGCGAAACGCGCGATCTCGGCATGACTGACGTGTTCTCGGCTCATCGATTTCCTTTCCGGGCTCACTTGTCGACATAGACATGTCCCGCGTGTCTAGTTTATAGTGAAGAAAACAGGGAAGGCAACTCTTTTATGGCGAACTAGACATGACCGATGAACGCACCCCCTCCGACCTCTTCCAGGAGCGACTGAGGGCCGCCAGAGAACTTCGCAAGTGGAGCCAGGGCCAATTGGCTGAGAAGGCAAGCATGCCGCCCAGTTCGATCGCGCACTTCGAGTCTGGCTCGCGGAAGCCGTCGTTCGATACGCTTCGCCGTCTTGCGAACGCGCTGGAAGTGACGACGGACTATCTGTTGGGGCGGGTCGAAGACCCATCGCTTGCACAGGCAGCCGATCCGCTATTCCGCGACGTGAGTAAGCTGACGGGCAACGACCGTGAGTTGGCCAAGGACTTCTTGAAAATGCTCGCCGAGCGAAATAGACAAGGAAAATAGTCGATGACGAGCTTGCTGCTGCGCCTGAGACTCGCCAAGCAGCGCGGCGAGGCCCTTCTCGCCGAGGAGAACATCACCGAACTACCGGTGGATCCGTTCGCCATCGCCAGCAAGCACGACATCGTCGTGCAGGCCAAGCCGGACACCGAGTCCGGCGTGTCCGGGATGCTGCTGCGGCACGGAAACGCCTTTGGCATCCTCTACGCCTCGGACGTTCCCAGCCAGGGATTTCAGCGCTTCAGTGTGGCGCATGAGCTCGGCCACTATTTTCTCGACGGCCACATTGACCATGTACTGCCGAACGATGGGGTGCATGCATCGCACGCAGGATTCTCATCCGGCGATCCTTACGAGCAGGAGGCGGACAACTTCGCGGCCGGGCTTCTGATGCCCAGCAAGCCGTTCAAGAAGCTCATGGGCCGGGCGCGCCTCGGCCTTCAGGCCATCGAATGCTGCCGTGAGTCGTGCAAGACCTCGCTTACGTCCACTGCGATCCGCTACGCCGAGCTGACGGACGATGCTGTTGCCGTCATCCTGAGCACTGGCCGCACAATCGACTACTGCATCCTTTCCGAGACTATGAAGTCGTTGCCGGACCTTAACTGGATGAAGCGAGGATCGCCGGTTCCCGCGAGGACAGTCACTGCGCGCTTCAATGCCGATGAGCACCGTGTTCTGCAGGCTGAGCGGGACGAGGAAGAGATCGATGTTCTGGATTGGCTCGGCGGCAAGCGCTCCAGCCTCGTGACCGAGGAAGTGATCGGTCTCGGCCGCTACGGCAAGACGCTGACCGTACTCACTTCGCGAAAGATCGGCCACGAAGCCTATGCCGACGAAGGAGACGATGAGGATGATCTCGTCGAGCGTTGGACCCCGAAGTTCAAAAAGTAGCTTCAGCGCGACCTCAGTACCTCGAAGAACCGCCTTTCGAGTCCGCGCCGGTGGCGACTGGCCGAACGGCCACTTAGCGCCGGTCAGCGTGAATACGCCGGCCGTTGGCAACCGTCGGTGAACGCTTCTTTGCTGTAGTTCGCCCGACGGAGCCGAGCGCCAACTGATGGCTGGCAGTAGGCTGCAAGTGTGGGAGCACCGTCTCGTCTGGCGGCGGGCACTGGGCGCCTCGCAGCTATAGGGCCTCTAGCACACCGTAGGCAGCGGCTCTTTTCGCCGCAGCCCTGCGGCTCGTGCACTGCATTCGCGCGCTAATGCGCTGGAACCGTGAGTTGACTGAGGCGCTGCTCATGCCGGTGCGCATGCAGATTTCCTTGGTGCCGAGCCCCTGCAATTCCATGGCTAGGAGGTCGACGTCCATCTTCTGCAGTCGTGCTGTCTTCTGCAGGCGTTCGCGAAGGTGCCGGGTCAGCCAGTCGTGGAGTTCTGCGGCGAGGGATCGGGCCAGGGTGCGTACGACGCGTGCCTCGGCGCCCTCGAAGTCGTCCGCCCAGCGGCTACCCAGGCACAGCATCTCGACCCGGCCGATGTCCGGACCTGCCAGCGTCGGCACGACCAGGGATGATCTGAAGCCGTAGCGGCGGGCGAGGTCGATTGCTTCTTCGTCGCTTGGCTGGCTGGCCGGGATCTGCTGATCGGTCCCCGGGCTCGTGTGGGTGCGGGCGAAGCGCAGCCAGGGGTGGCGCAGCAGGTGGCCGCTGCGGTCATGTTCCTGCGCCAGGGCGGGGTGGCAGGCATACAGGGAGAAGGTGGACGGCTCATCGCAGTCTTCGGGGATTTCTGCGGTGTAGATGCTCGCGGTTGCACCCATCGCGGCTGTGGCCGTCATGAGCCGGTCGAGGACGGCAGGGGGATCGGCCGCCCGGGCGATCTCGACGATGGCTTCAAGCGCTTGTTCGGCGTAGTTGGGCTGCGTCGCCCTGTCGCGGATGGAGGGTGGCTGGAGCGTCTCGATCAAAGACATGGTCAATCTCCCGTTTCAGCTGCGCAAAAAGTAGGGGGTCGCTGAACCGCATCGGATCTGCCGCCGCGCAGGCGTCATATTCCTGCGGGGTGCTGTACACCGTCCAGCTTTCCCGACGCGCGTTGCCCTTCACCGCCCGGGTCACGCCTGCGGCCACGCCTGACCGGACTCTGACCAGGCTGACCTGCAACCCGCTGTTTAGGTGGAGGTCCATCGCGCGTGCAGCAGTAGGTGCAAATGCGGGGTTAAGGCTGGTGTGGGTCACTGGCGGCTCCAGCGGTGTCAGGCGTTTTGGGGGGGCGGTGGTGATGCCGTGGGAAATAGTGGTTATGTTTTGGTCCCGACTCAACACCCGGGAGGTGGTGATGGCATACGCGTTCGGCGATCGCGGGGCCGCCCATACCTCTTGTTGCCCCTCTCTGCGGTGCACACGGGCAAGCGTGGCCCTCCGTCGTAGGAGAGGCATGTTCAGTCGCGTTCGGCAGGTGTCTGCGGTCGCGTACTGCGCCCGTTCCCGTGGAACAGTCTTGGCGCCCTTGGGTCGCTACAGGACAACGGCACATTCGTTCGGCGTCCCGGGGCGAAGATGGCGCCTTGTGGGTGATCGGCAGCCTCGCCATCTTGGCTTGAGCTGCATAAGATTGCCGATCCCGGATTCAACTTGTAGCGGTGCCGACGCGATGATCAAGAATTTGCATGCCGTCATTTCGCGTGTCAGGGCGGTGCTGATGCGGCGAGGCCGCACGCGCCATGACGCCGATGATCTGGTGCAGGAGGCTTGGTTAAGGCTGGCTTGCTACGAACGCGAGCATGCCGTTGATGAGCCTGAAGCATTCCTGATGCGCACCGCATTGAACCTGTCGATCGACAACTACCGCGCCAGCTGCAATCTCGGGCAACAGGTGCTGATTGACGACATCGAAATTGCCGACGCCATGCCGACCGCCGAGGCGGTCCTGCTGGCTCGCGAGCAGATCGCTCGGCTCAGCGTTGGCTTGGCCGAGCTCGATCCGAAGACGCGCCGGATCTTCCTAGCCCATCGGGTCGATGGACAGAGCTATCCGGAGATCGCCCGCGAAAACGGCCTGAGCGTCAGCGCCGTTGAGAAGCACATCGCCAAGGCGGCTTTGCTGCTCGCCCGCTCGATGGAGGGTCTGTGGCCATGAGTCGCTCCGGTGGGCAGGCCGATGGCAACGCCGAGCCGCCCAAGGTGACTCCGGACATTGCTGCGGAAGCGGCGGTCTGGATCGCGCGGCTGCATGGGCCGGACAGGTCGCCCACCATGGAATGGGAATGCCGCCAGTGGCAATCGCGCTCGGCCGCTCATCGGCTGGCGTTCGAGCGGTGCACCGAGGTGTGGGAGGCCGTACCGGGCGTGCGGCTCGCGGATGCCTACGCCACTGCCTCGGCGCGGGAGGCGCAATCCGAAGTCGACGCACGTGTTCCTGTGGGGCGGCGGGGCTGGTTGCTCGCGATGATGGTGGGCGTAGCCGGCATCGCGGCAGGTGTGGCCGTCCATTTACAGCGGCAGCCCGATGAGGTTTCGACCGGAGTGGGCGAACAGCGGCTGGTGGTGCTGGAGGACGGCACGCGCATGACCCTGAATACGGCCACCCAGGTGCGACTGGCCTTTGAGCGCTCCCGTCGCGTCGTCGAAGTGCAAGCCGGTGAGGCGTTGTTCGAGGTCGCGAAGGATGCTGGCCGGCCTTTTGTTGTTCGGGCGGCGGGCAGCGAGGTGCAAGCGGTGGGTACGGCCTTCTCGGTACGTCTTGCGTCAGGCGCGCGGCCCGAGGACGCGCTGGCGGTCACCTTGATCGAGGGGCAGGTCATTGTTCGACCGGCCACTGCAAACGACGGGGAGGGCGTCGCTCCCCCGAAGGTGTTGCAGATGCGTGCGGGCGAACGCGTGCGACTGACCCGCGCGAGCCCCAGCGGAGCGACGACGCAGCAGGTCGACCGCCCACGCATCGACCAGATGGTCGCGTGGAAGCGCAGCGAAGTCGTCTTCGACGATGTGTCGCTCCGCGATGCGGTGGCGGAGATGAACCGCTACAACCGGACCCCCATCGTCCTGAGCGGGGCGTCGTCGCTGTCCACGCTGCGCATCAGTGGCCTCTATCGGACCGGCGACAGCGCGGGGTTCGCAAACGCCGTCGCCAAGCTCCATGCCCTTGTTGTCGCCGAACGCGATGGACGGTTGGAGCTGGCCTCTCCCCACTAGGGCAAGCCCTGGCGGAATTCCCTTGAACTGCCTCGTCATCTCGTCATCACCACTGGGTCAACACGAGAAGGGCAAGGCATGTTCGATAAATCATTGGAGAGAAGTACGGCGCAGGCGTGGCGTCTGCGGGTAAGCGCCGTGATCGCGCTGGTGCTGGAGCTGGGATGGGGCCTGGCGGGTGCGGCTGAGCCGAACGGTGCGGCGCGTTTTCGGGTCGAGCAGCCCGCTCGTGCGCTGCCGGAGTCGCTGCGCGCCATCGCCGGGCAGACGGGCGTCTCGGTGCTCTTTGATCCCGCTGCTGTGGCAGGGCGGATGTCCAAGCCGGTATCTGGGCAACTGACGGCTGTTCAGGCCATCACGCGGGCCCTGGAGGGTTCCGGTTTGCAGCCGATCGTGATGCCGGATGGTTCGGTCGTGGTGAGGCCGGCAGTTGCTCCTCGTTCGATCCCAGCCTCGGCGCCGGCCAGCTCCGCTGCCTTCGTCATGCCCGTTGGGACCGCCGCGCTTGTGGGCAGCTCGCCTGGCGAGATCCAGGCGAGCGCCGAGCCGGGCTCGACGGCGGGATCTGACAGTGCGCAGAGCGTGGTGGATGGCGCCACCTGGCTCACCCGCGTCGAGGTGACCGGCTCGCGGTTGATGCGGATCGACGCCGATGGGCCGACGCCTGTCAACGTGTACACCCGCGCCGACCTGGAGCGCAGTGGGCAACCGACGCTGGAGCGATTTTTGAGCAGCCTGAACGAGGCGTCCATCAGCACAGGGGAGGGCGCCATGGGGCAGACGACGGGGCAGGGGGCGGTGCAACTGCGCGGCCTGCCATTGGGCTCCACGCTGGTGCTTATAAACGGTCGGCGGATCCAGGCCGTGGGGTCGTCGTCGGGCAACTTCTTTAACCTGAACCTGATCCCGATGGCAGCAATCGAGCGCATCGAGATCGTGCCGGTCGGCTCGTCGGCCGTGTATGGCGGCGATGCGCTGGCGGGCGTCGTGAATGTCATCCTGAAGAAGTCGCTGGAGGGCTTCGCGTTCGACGCGCGTGTGGCCTCTGCGCGTGGCACCAGCGATGTCGGCGTCTCGCTTGCTCATGGCGCTCAGGGCGAGGCAGGGTCGTTCTTGCTGGTCGGCTCGTACAACAAGACGACGCCGTTGACCATGGGCGAGCGCAGCTACTTCGCGGACGCGGACTACAGGCGTTTTGGCGGCACTGATGCGCGCAGCCGCTTCTGTACGCCCGGCACCGTCACCAACAGCGCGATCGCAAATCTGCCTGGGCTGGACTCACGCTTCGCCGCGGTACCGGCCACTGCGCCGGGCCAGCCTCTGACGCCCGCCAGCTTTGTGGCGACCTCCGGCCAGGCCAATCTCTGCAACTCGATGGCCAACGGCCATGGCAACGCGCTCGTCTACGGCGACGAGAACGCGGCCCTTCATGCGGCGGGTGAGCGCCGCCTGGGCCCAAACTGGTCGGTGTTCGCCGAGGTGACGCTGGCGCGCGACCGCCTGCTCGCCGAGCAAGCAGGCATCCTGCTGAACAACGTGCTGGTGCCTGCGACCAACCCGCACAACCCGTTCGGGGTGCCGGTGCGGGTGACCGGCCGGCTGGGCCTGCAGAACGGTGCGGAGACGTTTGCCCGCGACACCGATTTCAAGCGGATCCTTGGCGGCCTTCGCGGTGAGATCGCGCCGGGCTGGGAGTTCGAAGCGGCCTTGTCGACCACGCGAGACGACGGCGAGCGCCGAACGACCAACACCAGCGCCAACGTCGCCGCCCGCACAGCAGCGCTGGCTGCCTCCGCGCCCGGCGCGGCGCTGAACCCCTTTACCAGCGGCTTGGCGGCCAGCGAGGAGGTGTTGCGGGGTATCTGGTCCGAGTCGACCCGCTACAACCATGGCCGCAAGGACCAGGCGAGTGCTTTTGTGCGCGGCTCCCTGCTGGAACTGCCCGCCGGATCGCTGGACTTGATCGCCGGCGCAGAGTGGGCACAGGACCGCTACCAGACGGTGGCGCCGGGCAGCTTCGACATCCAGGGCAGCCGCACGAACGGCGCCGTCTATAGCGAGCTGCGGGCGCCCCTGTGGCGGATCCGCTCCGATGCCGGTCGGGCATGGGACGCAGCAGCTATCACGCTGGCCGCGCGTCGAGACCGCTACAGCGACTTCGGCAGCGCCAGCACCTACCAGGCCGGCCTGGAGGTGCGTCCGACCCGGACCACGCTGCTGCGCGCGTCCACCGCGACGTCCTTCAAGCCGCCCACCTTGCTGCAGACCAAGGTCGACGCGGAGAGCCTGACGACCGATGACTATGGCCTGGTCGATCCAGCGCGAGGCAACGAGGCCATCTCCGGAGGCGAGGTGCTCCGGGCCGCCAACCCGGCGTTGCAGCCGGAAAAGGGACGAGCCCTGTCCCTCGGCGCCGTGTGGGAGCCGGACGGCCTCGCAGGTACCCGCTTGGCTGTCACGGCATGGCGCGTGAAGATCGACGGCCTGATCTCGCTGCTGTGGCCGCAGGTGACGCTCGACAACGAGGCGCTGTTTCCTGGCTTCATCACGCGCGCGCCGGCCGTGGGCGGCGTTCCTGGCCAGGTCACGCGAGTGTTCTATGCCGAGGTGAACTTCGGCGGGCTGAACACGGCCGGCGTGGACCTGGAGGCCGCGCATACCTGGAAGGCTGCAGGGGCTCGCTGGAACGTGGCGGCGAGCGTGACCCGGACCACGCGGTATGAGGTGGCCGTGGCGCCCGGTGCGCCGGTCGAGGATCGCCTGGGGCGGCGCGCGGCCGACTACTGGTCGCCGACGTGGAAAGGCCGGTTGTCGGCCGGCGTTGACCAGGGCGGCTGGAGCCTGGGCCTGACCAGCCGCTACCTGGGCAGCTACCTGGACTCGGCCCCCAGCGACCGGTCGCTGGGCGGCTACTGGGTTCATGACCTCGCCGCTTCGGTGGACATCAAGCGCCTCGGCTTGCGCCTGCCAGCCGTGAAGGACGCCCGGCTTGCGTTGGTCGTGGCCAATCTGGCCGACCGGCTGCCGGAGTTTGTCGGCACGTCGCCGTACTACGACGTGACGCAAGCCGATTGGCGCGGGCGATATGCGAGTCTGCGGCTGTCCATGACCTGGTAGGTCTGCTGCCGGCGCCGTACTGGCGCTACCCCTGGGCGAACTCGGCCGCTGCGCCGCCGCCCCCTCCCTGAACCAAGCCAGAGAACCGGACGAACTGTCCGGACTGCGTGATGCTGCCCGACAACTTCTATCGCCACCCGGCGGGCCCGTGCCCCGCCGTCCGGTGGCTCACCTTGCTGTTTCTTCTCGCCGCCGGACTTCCTTTCGCGGCACTGGCCACCATCGGACCTACCGTCAAGGAAGTCGTCGAGTTCACCCGCATCATCCAGCCCGCCTGGCAGGATGATGAAACCCTGCAGACCCAGCGCTCGCCCGATGGAGGCCAGGCGTTCGTCGTCACCCGCCAGGCCGATGTCGCCACGGACACCAACCGCTTCGAGATCCTGCTGTTGGACCTCAGCACTGAACGTCTGGCGGCCGCGAGACGTGTGCTGCCGACCCGGCTGGTGACTGTCGCGGCCCGACAGGACTCCGACGACGCACAGCCCGCCTTGCTGGAGGTGCGCTGGGTGAATGACCGGACCCTGGTCTTCCGTGCGCGCATGGACGACCAGCCCTACCAGGCCTACCGGGTCGACGTGTTGACCCACCAGGTGACCCAGCTCACCTTCGCACCGCTGGGGCTGCTGTCGTTCGACTTGTCGGCCGACCTGCAGCGCGTCGTCTACGTCGCGCCTGTGCCCAACCCGGCCATGCAGCCGGGCGCTCGCAGCGTCGTGGCCGGCACGAACTCGTTCTGGAGCATGCACTTTGGGCAGGACGACTTCAGGAAGCAGCAAAGGCGCTATCAGTACTTCGTGACCGAGGCCGCGTCGAGGACGGCCGCGCGTGCCCTCGGCGGCCCTTTTGCGGAGGCGAGCCTCGGTTTCCCCAGGGCCAGCATGTCACCGGACGGGCGCTGGTTGCTGTTGCCGAAGTACGAGCCTGACCGCCAGCTCGGCTGGGCCAAACAGTACCCGCGCATCGCCGACGCGGTCGAGCGGTATGGGCCGTCGCTCAAGATGGATCCGCTGGGCTATTTTTCGCGGCCGGTCAGCTATGTGAGCCGACGGCTGGTGGCCTATCGGCTGGCCGACGGACACGAGCAGGCCGTGGTCGATGCGCCCGACGATTCGCTCGGGGACAACCAACAACGAGAGGACAGGCTTTGGCTGGATGGCGGCACCTCGGTCGTCATCGGCGGAACGTTCCTGCCTCCGGGGAAGGCGAGCGGGGATGGCGATCTCGGTTCGGCGTCCCACGTCATCGAGTACTGGCCCGACTCGGGGCGATGGAAGGTCATCGCAAGCCTGAGCGCGCGCCTGAAGGCCCTTCATGCGGTGGCTGGCCAGGCAGGCGCGTTTGTGGCGATGGATGGCGACCGAAGCCGCCGCTTCGAGCGCGTCGCTGGAGGCTGGCGTGAGGGCGCTCCCTTGCCGGGTGGCGGGCTCGAAGCGGGTCCAGCGGAGCCCGACTGGCGCCTGCATCTCCAGCAGGGCTTGAACGATCCACCTGACATCGTCGCGGTCGGGCCGGCCGGCGCGAGGGTGCGGCTTACCGAGCTGAACCCGCAGTTCTCGCGCACGGTCTGGGGCACGATGCGCGAGTACGGCTGGAAGGACGCTCAGGGCAGGGCGTGGAACGGCGGCTTGATGGTGCCGACCGGCTTCGACCCCAAGGCGCGGCACGCGCTGGTGATTCAGGCCTACGGCTTCTCGCCCACGCGCTTCTACCGGGACGGCTCGAACGTTTACGACGGCTTCACGAGCGGGTTTGCCGGGCGTGCCTTCCTGAGCGAGAACATCCTGGTGCTGGCGTTGCCTCTGGGGCCCGCGGGCGGTGGCCTCAGCGATGACCGCAGCCGTCGCATCGCTTTTGCAGAAGGCGTGAAGGGCGCCATCCAGACGCTGGTCGACGAAGGCGTGGTGGACCGGGACAAGGTTGGTCTCATGGGCTGGAGCGCCACGGGCGAGACGGTACTGCACGCGATCACGTTCTCCGACGCGCCGATCCGCGCGGCGACGATGCTGGACGGTGATGCAAACACGCTGTTCTCGCTGACCATCACCTACGCCGTGACCGACGGCACGCAGTTGAAGAAGGAACGGGCCAACGAGGGTGGGCCTTTCGGTGAGTCCTTGCACCGCTGGATCGCGAACGACCCCTCGCTGCACACCGACTGCATCCGGGCGGCGCTGCGGATCGAGACCTATGGCAACGAGGTTCACAACAACTGGGACATCTACGCGCTGCTCAGGCGCCAGTACCGCCCGGTCGAGCTGGTCATGATCCCGGAGGGTGCGCATGCTTTGGCCCGCCCGAGCGAGCGGATGATCTCGCTGCAGGGCAACGTCGACTGGTACCGCTTCTGGCTGAAGGGCGAACGCCGGGATGAAGTTCTTCTCCCCACAGAGACTGCGACGAGCCTGGCGCAGCAGTACGAGCGCTGGAACCAGATGCTGCCGCTGAAGCAGGCCGTGGACGCCCAGCCTGCATGCGCTCGCAACGCGGGAACCCACTGATGGCCAGCGGCCTGCCACCGTCACGCGCCCGCCATTTGCGAGCGCCACAGCTGCGCGTAGGCGCCGCCAAGCGCGAGCAACGCCTCATGGTCGCCTTGCTCAACGATCCGGCCGCCCAACAGCACCGCGATCAGGTCGGCGTTCTGGATCGACGACAACCGGTGGGCGATGGTGAGGGTGGTGCGGCCCATCGAGATCTTCCGAAGGCTTTGCAGGATGGAGGCTTCGGAGCCGGCGTCGAGCATCGAGGTGGCCTCGTCGAACACGTAGATGTCCGGGTCGCGCAGCACGGCGCGGGCGATGGCGATCCGCTGCCGCTCTCCACCCGAGAGCTTCAGGCCCCGCTCGCCGATGGCGGTGTCATAGCCGAAGGGCAGGGTGGTGATGAAGTCATGCAGGCCGGCGATGCACGCGGCGCGCTCGATCTCCGCTGGCGTTGCGCCGTCCTTGCCAATGCCGATGTTGACGGCCACCGTGGCGTTGAGCAGCATGACGTCCTGCGGGACGATCGCGATCCTTGACCTCAGCTCGGCAGCGGGGATCGTGGCGACGTCGATGCCACTGAGTCGCACGATGCCCTGCTGCGGTTCGACGAGCCGCAGCAGGAGTCTGACAAGCGTCGATTTGCCGCCGCCACTGGGGCCGACGATGGCGACCGAGCTGCCGGCCGGCACGTTGAGGCTGAAGCCGGCGAGTACTGGCCTGCCTGCGTCGAACGTCAGGTGAATGTCTTCGAAGCTCACATGTTGTGACTGCGCAGGCGCAGGGTCTTGGCCGCCGGGACCGGGATCACTTCGCTGGGGGTGCTCCAGAATCGAGAGCAAGCTGCGTTCGGTCGGCATCGCAAAGATGTCCATCAACGGACGCACGAACGCCAGGCCCTGATAGGTTTCCCGGACGGCAGTGCACACCATCTCCAGCGGCCGGATGACTTGCATCGTGTAGAGATTGGCCAGCACAAAGCCGCCGACCGTCAGCGTGCCATCCGCCACCGCCATGGCGGCGATCAGCAGGGAAGCCGTCAGCGAAATGCAGAAGATCGCGGACACAGCGACGCCGAGCCACAGGCGCTGCTTTTGCAGCTGCGCCCACCGGTCTTCCAGTTGGTTGACTGTTTGCTCGAAGCCAGCGAGGACAGTGCGCTCGGCACCGAAGCATTTGATGGGTTCGTAGTTCATCAGGCCGTCGGTCAACAGCGCCTGGACGTCCATGCCGGTGTCGGCGACTTTCTGTGCGGCCCGGCTCAGGCCAGCGGTGCGATGCCACATGACCCCGAAGTAAGCCGCTGCGGTGGCGGCAAAGGTCAGCGTCAATGCCGGCTGCCCCAGGGTGAGCAGCACGATGGCGACGGTGGCCGCCTCGACCAGCACCGGCACGAAGCTGTTGACGACGTGATAGCTGATGACCTGGTAGCCGGAGATGGCTTGCTGCAGGTTGTGGACCACGGCCCCGGTGCGGCGACCGAGGTGGAAGGCGAGCGGCAGGCCCAGCAGGTGCTCGAAGTACCGGCATCGCAGCCATGCGAAGAGGCGCTGTTCCGCAGCACTGGTCAGGATGGGCCGGAGTTCGCTCAGCAGGCGGCCGGCACCCAGGCAGATCAGGTAAGCGGCGCCGAACAGCGCCATCGAGGCCGCTGCGTCTGGTGTGGTTCGGAATGAGGCCGCAGCGTCGACCATTTCCTTGAGAGCCAGCGGGGTCGCCCCGGCAAGTGCGCCGCCGACGACGGCGAGCAGGGTGCCCGCCGCAAGCCGCCATGCGACCGACCGGTCAGCCCCCGAGAGAAGGAGGCGAAGCGCTGGCGCAAGCTTGTTCAACGACGGCATACCGGGCTGTGGATTCATCGCGGCCAGCGTGCCAGCCAGGCTTCCACGGCCACGAGTCCATGGATCTCACTGACCGCGCCGATGAGCTTGGTCGGTCGGCCGGACAACAGCTCCTCGACCTTGCCGCGGTCGAGCAAGCCCCGCGCGCTCAGTTGACCTTCTAGCAGCATGCCCTTGATGGTCTCGATGTTGGCCGCCAGCACGGCCTTGATGTGCTCCTCCATCCCGCCTTTGGAACGGCGGTTGATGACTTGCGACGGCAGGTCTGCCGCGAAGGCTCGCCGCGCCAAGGCACGTCCCCGGCCGCCCTGGGTCAGCAGATAGGTCGGCAGCCGCAGGCAAAGCTCGACCAGGGGCTGCGACAGCAGGGGGTTCACCAGTTCGGGTGCCGCCGCCTGCTCGAAGGGGTCGTAGTAGCCCAGCGGATGCATCAGCGACACAGTCTGCATGTACTTGCCGATCGGCAGGTCCGTGGCTGATGCAAGGCCCGGATGCGCAAAGCGCTGGGCCGACGTCTTGCCTTGTCGAACCTCTGGTGCCAGCAGCCCCTCGAAGCCGCCCTGCGACCTGGCCGACAGATCCGGTCGCAGGGTCTCCTTGAACGCCAGCAGGGCAGTCCGCCACACCGACAGCCTGCCGAGGCGGGCCGCGTCCATCGCAGCGGCGGCGAAGCCGGTGTTCATGCCGTTCCGTGCCAGGTAGTCCGCTGCCGGCCACCAGCGGGGGAATTCGTAGAAGAGCGGGTCGCCGCCGGCACCTGTGAACAAGGCCGGGGCCCCGTAGGCGGCGGCGACGCTGGCATCGGTGCTGGCGTTCATCCAGCCGACGTAGGGCACGGGGGCGGGCATGCGGGCGATGCTCAGGACGCGGTCGACCTTGAACCCGCCCTCGCGTTCACGCTCCAACAGGTCGCGTCCGACCCGGGCCGCGCTCAGCCGAGCGTAGTGGCGCTCGTCGCTGTCTGATCCCGGCGAGTAGTAGTTCAGGGCCATGACGTCGGCCGCTACGGCGCCCGGCGCGAGGCAGCTGAGCACGATGGAGGAGTCGACGCCGCCGGACAGCCTGAGCAGCACGGTGTCGTAGCAGGCCGCCCAGGCGCGGGTGCAGGAGCGGACGGCCCGGCCAAGTTGCCGGGTGGCCTCGTCAGCGCCAAGGTCGGCCTCGCCCGCATGGCCAGTGCCGCACAGGGCGATGTCGACCGCGCTCCACAACAGCGTGGACTTGTCGGTGTGAAGGTCGCGCCACTCGCCTGCAAGCACTTCTGTCACGCCTTCGAGCGCGGTCTCCCGTCCGCCCAGTAGGCCGTGGGCCAGCTGCGCCAGCAGTGCGTCCCAGTTCACTGCGGGCAAGGCGGCGGGCGCCAGCAAGCGCAGTGCGTCCTCCAGCCACGAAAAGACGATGGAGACGCCCTCGCGCACGATCCGAAAGCAGGGCAGGGTGCCACTGCGGTCCCTCAGCACGGCGGTTGATCCCGACGCCGTCTGAATGAAGGCGACATAGCGGCCCCAGAAGTCAGCCACCAGCGCCCGGCCGCCGCTGTCGACGATGCGGGTTGCTTCGGCGCCGCCGAGGTGGAAATGCCGCACCGGTGTGGCGTCGAGGTCACTGCGCCGGAACAGCTTGCCCAGGACGACGCCCATCCCACCGAGGAGCGGATGGACGCTGTTGACGCCGGATGCCGATCCCGTCGTAAACACCTGAAGCCCTGGGCGTGCGAGGGCTGCATCCCAGGCTTCGAGTGACTGGCATCTCATGGCCAGGTCGTTGGCCACGGTCGAACTCTGCGGACGCGATTCGTCCCAGGCGATGGCGACATAGCGAAACATCTCGATACCTGAGGTTCAGACGACGAGGATGGGCCGGAACCGGCGCACGTTCTCATGCTGGTCGTTCAGGACGGTGTGGCCGCTCTGGACCCATGAATGCGCGCCGAAGGGGCAGGTCTTGACGCCGATGACCCACCTGGCACGCAGACCCTCACCGGCAAGGAATCGGACCAATGCCAGCGAGTCGTGCAGGCAGTTGTCGCGAGCCGTGAACACCAGCGGTCGCAGCCAGTCGTAGACCGCTGCGGCGGCTTCGATCTCTTTGAGCGACTCTGGCTGCGGGTGATCAAGTCGCCGGCTTCGCTCGGCGACCGACCCGGCGATGGCATGCAGTGAGCGGCAGCGCAGCCACAGCGCGGCGACTGCCGCGTTCGTCAGAAAGCTGCCGACGCGCCTGGCGCCGATGCGGCTGCCGGTAAGCGCGCCAAGGTCGACCGAAGCAGTGGCTTCGGCAATGCTCGGGTGAGGTTGGGGAGCGGCTGTCGAGGCCGACAGAAGGCCCTGGGCCATCAGCCGGTGAATGACGGCGTCGCTGTCCTGTGCCGGCTTGCATGCGGCGGTTGAGCAGCTCTGCGGCCAGCCAGCAATCGCTGCCGTGAGCTTCTCCGCCACTGAATCGCCGATGCCGATGTACCGATTGCGCCGGAGATCCAGCAAGATGACCTGCCCGTCGCTCTCGCAGGCCCGCACATGCGGCGCGAGGCTCAGCAGTCGTTGCGAGGTGCTCTGTTCCATCTTGTTGTCTCCCTTGTGCGTCCTATGCGTGCTTGGCTTGCGCAGCGCATGCCGCCGGTCACCGGCTCTGAATTCCGTTCGAACCCGAAAAAGCAAGGACGGAGCGCAGCCTCTGCGGCGCTGTGTGGCGTGCGAAGCTGCTGAGGCGAACCACTCGTCCTTGCATGGACGTTGCGTTCAGGGGTGCTCACCGTTGTTGGCGCGGAGCACCCCAGGCGCTCAGCCTTCGAAGCGACGCTGCAGCTGCGGGTTGTCTTCGGTGTAGACCTGGGCCGGGATGCCCATGGTCAGCTCCTTGGCGTCGCCGAGCTCGACGACCTGCAGATCCAGTTCCTGGTCGGTTTGGGTGGACTTGTCCATGATGAACTCCTTCAGTTGAGGTGGATGAAAAGCCCTTGGTCGATGACTTCGGGCGACCTGAAGTTAAGCGGATGAAGCCGCCAAGTCGATGGGTTATGGCCCGTGGCATCGCGCGTTCGGTGGGGTAGAGGTTCCGTCCTCTGGGGAATCCGCTGCAAATGGCACTGGGACGCCCTGGGACAACGAGGGCGTGCTCGTTCGGCGGCGCTTCGTTGCTGGTCTCAGAGCCTGGCTCGGCTCAAACCGATTGGCGCGCTCTTCGATCCTAGGGGTGAGGTTTCTGACGCGCGAATCGTCATTGCCTCATGAAAAGCACTGGTCCTGGGAAGCGTTCGACAGAGGAGCAGGGCAAGACCTGGAGCCTGTGCTGGCAGGCGGTAGGCGACAGAAACTTCTTATCGTCTCCAGTGCTCGCCGCACTCATCCGCAGCCGGTTGATTGGCGCCCATCAGCGGTCGGGCCGGGTGCTGATCGACTTCGTCGTGCTGCCGACGGAGATTCATGTCATCGCAAAAATCGGGTCTGACGACACCGTCAGTGGCATTGCGCGCGCCTTCGGCAACGTGGTATCGCGATGGGTGAGGCAAGCACAGTTGGCTCGCGGTCCGGTGTTCGTTGCTGCTTTCAGTGCCCAGCCGATCAACGCCGTAGAAGACCGCAAACGAGAGATGCGCATGCTGGCCTGGCGTCCAGTCATCAAGGGCGTGTGTGCAACTCCGACACACCATTCCACCGGTGCGCTACGGGTCGCGCTTGGCTTGACGACGGCCAAGGGCTTTGACGCCCGGCCAATGCTCAAGCACTTCGGTGATGCTGTACCGGCCGCGCGCAATGCGCTGCGGCAATGGATATCGATTCGCCCATCAGCAGAGGATTGGCGTGCGTGGGAACTGACCCGCGGGCTTGAACTGGCGCGCGGGAATCTGGGGCCTCACAAGTTCATGGCGAAAGTCGCCGACGGCGGGGCCGCCAAGCTCATTGCCGCTGCAGGCGGCTACGGCATGGAAGCTGCGCTTGAGCTCCTGGGTGCATGGGTCGGCGCCAGGGTGCAGCCTGCGACGACGCTTGATCTTCACAAGCGTTCGGATGCGGTCGCGGCTCGGGCGCGTGCTTTGGTGGCCTGCGTGGCCGTCGAGCATCGACTTTGTTCGGCAGCATCCGTGGCGCGGTACTTTGGTCGTGCCAAGGCGACGCTGAGCGAGCAGATGACGGTGTGCAGGTCGCGACCTGTTGACAGGCTGATCGTCGGCACGCCGCTGCGGCGCATCCTGGAAGAGGCTGCAGCGCTACGCTCGGTGCAGGATGGCAATCGTCGAGGGGCAACTGCGCGGCCCGCGAAGCGATGACGCTTCAGATCGTGGCAGGCAGGGCCAGGTCCTTCGGCATCAATGCGTCCGCGGCCGAGAGTTCATCCAGTCGTCGATGTCGGCCTCCCGCCAGGCAATGGCGCGCAGACCAATCCTGACTGGTTCCGGGAACTGCTTCTTCGACATCATCCGGTAGATCGTTGATCGACCCAGACCCGTCCTGCGCCGGACAACAGGCAGGCGCAAGAACGATGGATGTGAAGGCTCTGTAGGCGCGGTCTGAAGAGGTGCTTGCATGGGGCGCTCCGTGATCAGTTCGCCTGAATGTAGGCCGGTGACGGAACTGCGGCGCCGATGAGAACGCGTAGAAATGAAGCGCTTGGCTGTCGACTGGTCGCCTGGGGTGGGTTCCACGTTGAGGCGCTTGAGGGGTCGTTCAGACCGTGTCAACAAAGAAAAACCCCGGCACGCGGCCGGGGCTGAAACCGCCTCTGCTCAGCACAGTGGCGCCTGCTCAGGGAGGAAAAGCAGGGGGCCGGAGCCCGCAGGAAATGTACCCGCTGTTTGCCATGGCAGACCATGGACACAGGGCAGGCTGGTGAGAGTGCCCACGCTAGCCGACATGCGGCTAGCGACAGACGAGTCCAGCAGCTGCCGGTAACCAAGCTGGCATCGCCAAGGGTTCGACCATTCAGGGTGGGGACGCCGCTCAGAAAGGCGGGTAGCTCGGCCAGCTCAATGCGGCACGAACCCGCTCAATCGCAGCAAGATCGCCCGAGTCTTCAATGCCAATCAGCAAGCGCGTGAATGGCCTGTGCACGCGGTGCGCCTGCTGCTCCATGTCGGCTTCCATACCGAACTGGTTCACAACGACCGCACCGGCGGCCCCTTCCATGCCGGCCAGGGCAACGACTTCAAAGAGCTGCTTTGTGAGTCCAGCGAGGTCAGATTCCAGGATGAGGGTGTCGGGGTACGCCATCTCGGCATTCAGCATGGCTGCAGCGCCCCGTGCAACTGATGGACCGCGCGATGGTTGAGCTTGTCGCGGCGGAGCCGCGTTTGTGCGGGGGGCCTCGACCACCTAACCTCGCGCCGCGCAGCTCGCCCTTTGAACTACTGGTGGATGCGGCGCTGAGAAAACGCTGTGATGACGGCGCGGGCGATCAAGTGCTGACCCTGCGGCTTCCGCTCTGCATGCTCACGCAAAGCCACCCGTTTGTCCCGTTGTGTATCAAGACTTGCCGCTACAGCCCGGCGCCGGTATCCCCCTGGTGCAAAAATCGGAGCTAGAAAGGAAAAAGGACTTAGAGGCTTTCGCTTCTAAGTCCTTGATTTCTCTTCTTATTTTGGTCGGGACGGTGGGATTCGAACTCACGACCCCTTGCACCCCATGCGTGTCGAGATCAGTTGGTTGCGCGCTGCTTGCGATCCTTCAAGAGATCTGCGGCGGGCTCTCCACGTGACAACGCCGCAAGCGTTGCTGCCCAGACGGACAACGCGTCCATGCGCTGATCAAAGTAGTCGTGTCGGTCGTAGACCCCTTCGACATTTTTGAGCTTGTGATTCAACGCACGCTCGGCCACGAACCTGTCGACGCCAAGCCTCGCTAGGTTTGTGCGTGCCGTGCGGCGCATGTCGTGGACGGTGAAGTGGGCGATGTCCAGGCCAGTCAGCCGCTTGAGGGCCACGTTCAGCGTGTCCGGCCCTATGTGCGGGAAGCGATTGACACGAGCCTCGCCAAGACGTCGCCGCACGAGCCGCCGGGCGGGGAAAACGTAAGGCCGACCTGACGCCAGAACCCGCGCCTCTCGCAACCATCCGACGACCGGATCCGCCAGAGGAATCACGATCGCCATTTCCGTCTTCGTGTATGCCTTCGTGAGCGTCCAGACCCTTCCGTCGAGGTCGATGTCCTCCCAGCGCGCGGAGAGGAGTTCCATCTTGCGTACACAGAGGGCGAGCAGCAGCCACACGGCCAACTCGTTCTCACGGCCGAAATTGGGCGTGGAGTGCATGGAGCGCGCCAAGTGCTCGATTTCTACGAGCGTCAGAAAGCGCTCTCTTGGGATCTCCATGCCACCTGCGTCTGTCTGCTCAAAGTCGGCCGCCGGGTTGCGTTCGATCCAGTGGTTCCGCATCGCGAACTTGAACATCCGGACCATGTAGCGCAACGCGTCGTTCGCGACGGTGGGTGCGCCTGCTGCAACGATGCGGCGGAGCACCTGGTCTACGTGCATCGGCTGCACGTCCTTCGGTGCCAGCATCCCGATAACGGGATTGATGTGCTTTCGGAAAACGCGGGCGACGACATCGGGGTGCTTGTACCGCGGCTCGATGTACCTTGCGAGCCAGCGTTCGCTGAGTTCACGCACCGTCTGCGATTCAGTGATTCGAGCCTTGACTAGCTGCTTGGCTGCTGCGACGTCGACGCCGCGTTCAATCTCGCCACGATCCTTTCGAGCTTGTTCGCGGGCCGCCTTAAGTGACAACTCCGGGTAGCGTCCCAGAACCTTCTCGCGTGGCCGGCCATTCACCCGAAAGCGAAGGATCCAGGAGGCCTTGCCCTTGCTGGCTGCGGAGGCGCTGGCCACGAAGGTGAGACCTTCGCCGATGCCACGGTCGGTCTGGCCTGCGGCCAGCCATGTCTTGAGCTCACGGTCCGTGAGCGGTCGTCGTTGCTGTGTGTCCATGTCCCATCTGCTCCATGAGGCTGTGGGGTTTTTTGTCGGCAAAAGCGCCACGGCGCGCTGCATCCCGAAAAACCCCACAATAAACCCCACAGGATGCGCGCGCTGCACTGCGACGCCCTGGGACGGTCTGGGACAAGAAAATCCTTATAGATCAGTCAGTTATTGAGTTTTTCGGGACGTCCTGGAACGGCCCGAAAACCTACTCAATGTTCTGTACCTGCTCGCGCATCTGCTCGATGGCGACTTTCATCTCGACGGAAATATTCGTCAGTTCCAGCGCCGCTGATTTGGAACCCAGCGTATTGGCTTCGCGTTGCAATTCCTGGATCAGGAAATCCAGGCGCTTGCCGAGCTCGCCGCCCTTTTTCAGCAGCCGGCTCAGCTCCTCGAGGTGGGCGCGCAGCCGGCCCAGTTCCTCGGCCACGTCGATGCGAATGGCAAACGCCGCCGCCTCGTTCAGCGCGCGTTCCTGCAGCGCTTCCTTTGGCACCGTCCCGGCTGCGCCCGTCGCGGTCAGCGCCTCTTGCCAGCGGTCCAAGAAGCGCTGCTGCTGGCGCGCGACGACGGCGGGCAGCAGCGGTTCGGCCTCGTTGGCCAGTTCGCGCAGCCGGTTGATGCGCTCGTTCAGGATGGCCACCAGCTTCTCGCCCTCGCGCTCGCGCGATTCGGCCAGACCCTCGACGCAGGCCTTGGCGGCCTCCAGCGTTGCGCCGTCGAGCTGCACCAGGGTTGCGCCACCGCTTTTGCACAGGTTCAGCGCTTCCTGGACGGACAGCGGCACGGCCTGCGGTAGCCAGGTGCGCACCTTGGCCTCCAGGCTGGCGAGGCGGTTGAGCTGCTCGGGCTGGGGCTGCGGCCAGGCGCCGTCGGCCTCGCGCTGGGTGTTGATGCGCAGCTCGATCTTGCCGCGCTTGAAGCGGGCGGAGATCAGGTCGCGCAGCTGCGGCTCCAGGCCGCGCAGTTCTTCCGGCATTCGCATCGACAGGTCCAGAAACCGGCCGTTGACCGACCGCAATTCGACGCTGACGGACGCCGGCGCGGCGCCGCTGCCGTCCTCGGCTTTAGGGGGTTGCGCCAGGGAATTGGCATACCCGGTCATGCTGTAGACTGGCATTTCGCACTCGTAAAAACAGACGTTAACAAGAGATCAAGCGCGATTATGTCCAAGCCGAAGCCGGCGCCCCTGCCAGCCGGCACGGTGGTTGGGGGCTACCAGATCATCAAGCGGCTGGCGGCGGGCGGTTTCGGGGTGGTTTATCTCGCCGAAGACCCGGACCACCACCTCGTCGCGCTGAAGGAATACCTGCCTTCGTCGCTGGCCGAGCGCTCTCCCGGAGAGCTCACGCCGCGCGTCAAGCCCGAGAAACAGCCGCTATACCGGCTCGGCCTGAAGAGCTTCTTCGAGGAAGGCCGCTCGCTGGCGCAGATTTCTCACCCGAGCGTCGTCTCGGTGCTGAACTTCCTGCGCGAGAACGAGACCGTCTACATGGTCATGAACTACCTGCAGGGCGACACGCTGCAGGACTTCATCGTGACCGCGCGCGACATGAAGCGCGACAAGGTCTTCCGCGAGTCCACCATCCGCAGCCTCTTCGACGAGATCCTGCGCGGCCTGCGCATCGTCCACCAGCACAAGATGCTGCACCTGGACATCAAGCCGGCCAACATCTTCATCACGAATGACAACAAGGCCGTGCTGCTGGACTTCGGCGCCGCGCGCGAAGTGCTGAGCAAGGAAGGCAACTTCATCCGCCCGATGTACACGCCCGGCTTTGCCGCGCCCGAGATGTACCGGCGCGACGGCTCGCTCGGCCCGTGGACCGACATCTACGCCATCGGCGCTTGCATCTATGCCTGCATGCAGGGCTACCCGCCCAATGACGCACCGCAGCGCCTGGAAAAGGACCGGCTGAACCTGAGCCTGTCGCGCCTGCGCAATGTCTACTCCGACAACCTGCTCGAAGTGACCGAGTGGTGCATGGCGCTCGACCCGCTGTCGCGCCCGCAGAGCGTGTTTGCGCTGCAGAAGGAACTCGCCCGCGAGACCGAAAGGCGCTACACCAAGCTGTCCTTCAGCGAGCGTCTCAAGCTCCAGCTCGAGAACCTGAAGTCCGGAGCGAAAGCCTGATGCGTTTCAGCGTCTTCCAAGTGAGCCGTCGCGGCGGCCGCGAGACCAATGAAGACCGCATGGGCTATTGCTTCACGCGGGAAGCCGGCCTGTTTGCGCTGGCCGACGGCATGGGCGGTCACCCCGAAGGTGAGGTCGCGGCCCAGCTCGCGTTGCAGACGCTGGCGACGCTGTTCCAGCAGGACGCCCGCCCGGTGCTCGACGACCCGCAGCGCTTCCTGCAGGAAACCATCGTCGTCGCCCACCATCAGCTGCTGCGCTATGCGCAGAGCAAGGGCCTGTCCGACACGCCGCGCACCACCCTCGTCGCCTGCATCATCCAGGGCAACCAAGCCTGGTGGGCGCATTGCGGCGACTCGCGCCTGTACCTCGTGCGCGGTGGCAAGCTGATCGCCCGCACGCGCGACCACTCCTATTCCGAGTTGCAGGAAGCGCTCGGCCGCGTTGCTCGCGGTGCCGAGCCCTTCAACCGCAACGTGCTCTTCACCTGTCTGGGCAGCCCCGGCAAACCCATGGTGGACTGCCAGGGCCCGCTCGTCATGGAGGCGTCGGACCGCTTCCTGCTGTGCTCGGACGGCCTGTGGGGCGGCGTCGAGGACCACGAAATCGTCCAGCACATGGCCGACCAGTCCATCGCCGAGGCCGTGCCCGAGCTCGTCGAGCAGGCGCTGCGCCGTGGCGGCGCGCGCTGCGACAACGTCACCGTCCTTTCCGTCGAATGGGAAGGCGAGGGCGATCCCGCCGGGGACACCACGCAGAACCTCGGCAACTCCGGCTTTGCGTCGACCATCCAGGGCGCGCTGGACGCCGAGCTGGTTGCCGGTATGGCCAGCATGGACGACGAAGAGATCGAGCGCTCGGTGCGCGAGATCAACGAAGTCATCCGCCAATCTGGCCGCGGCTTGAACCGCCGCTAACTCCTCTTTCGTCATGACAAAAAATTTCACGCGCAGCGCAGGCCGCGCTGCCAATCAATTGCGCCCGGTGCGCATCACGCGCGGCTTCACCGTGCATGCCGAGGGCTCGGTGCTCATCGAGTTCGGCGCGACGCGCGTGCTCTGCACCGCCTCGGTCGAAGAGCGCGTGCCGCCGCACAAGCGCGGCTCGGGCGAGGGCTGGGTGACGGCCGAGTACGGCATGCTGCCGCGCGCCACCCATACCCGCAGCGACCGCGAGGCCGCCAAGGGCAAGCAGAGCGGCCGCACGCAGGAGATCCAGCGCCTCATCGGCCGCTCGCTGCGCGCGGTGTTTGACTTGGCCGCGTTGGGCGAGCGCACCATCACGCTGGACTGCGACGTGCTGCAGGCTGACGGCGGCACGCGCACGGCGGCCATCACCGGCGCCTTCATCGCCGCGCAGGACGCCGTCAACAAGCTGCTGGCCGACAGCAAGCTGTCGCGCTCGCCCATCAAGGATTCGGTCGCGGCCATCTCCGTCGGCATCGTTGACGGCGTGCCGCTGCTGGACCTCGAATACACCGAGGACTCGGCCAGCGACACCGACATGAACGTCGTCATGACGGGCAGCGGCGGTTTTGTCGAACTGCAGGGCACGGCCGAGGGCGTCGTCTTCACGCGCGACGAGATGAACGACTTGCTGGATCTGGCCGACAAGGGCATCCGTGAGCTGATCGTCATGCAGAAGTCGGCATGAAACTCGTGTTGGCCTCCAACAATGCCAAGAAGCTCGCCGAGCTGCAGGCGTTGTTTGCGCCGCTCGGCATCGAGCTGGTGAACCAGGGCAGCCTGGGCATTCCGGAGGCCGAGGAGCCTTATCTGACCTTTGCTGAGAACGCGCTGACCAAGGCCCGCCACGCGGCGAAGTTGAGCGGCCTGCCGGCGCTGGCGGATGACTCCGGCCTCAGCGTCGACGCACTCGGCGGTGCGCCTGGCGTGCGCTCGGCCCGCTACGCGCTGGACGCGGGGGGCGAGAAGAGCGACGCGGCCAACAACCAGCATCTGCTGCGTGAGATGGCCGCGATCGAAGACCGCCGCGCGCGCTTCGTCTGCGCGCTGGTGGCGGTGCGTAGCGCCGACGACCCGGAGCCGCTGATCGCGATGGGCCGCTGGGCTGGCGAGATCCTCACCGCACCGAGCGGCGAGGGCGGGTTTGGCTACGACCCGTTGATGCACATTCCCGCGCTCGGCCAGACCGTGGCCGAACTGGGTGCTGTGGTGAAGAACCAGCACAGCCACCGCGCGCTGGCGGCCGTCCATTTGATCCAGCAATTCCGCGAGGTCTGGCGGCTTGGCTGATCTGCTGCATTTGATGCGGCCGGGCACCTTGCAAATGCCCGCTCTGCCGCCGCTCGCCCTGTACGTGCACCTGCCCTGGTGCCTGCGCAAATGCCCCTACTGTGACTTCAACTCGCACGAGGTGAAGGAAGGTGCGCTGGCCGTTGACACGGCCGAGGCCTATCTCGCTGCGCTGCGTGCCGACCTCGAAACCGCGCTGCCGCTGATTTGGGGCCGCCCCGTCATCAGCATCTTCATCGGCGGTGGCACGCCCAGCCTCTTCAACCCCGAGCAGATCGGCCAGCTCATTTCCGACATCCGCGCCCGCCTGCCGCTGGAGGCGGGCTGCGAGATCACGCTGGAGGCCAACCCCGGCACCTTCGAGCGTGAGCGCTTCGCCGGCTTTCGCCAAGCCGGCGTGACGCGTTTGTCGGTCGGCGTGCAGAGCTTTGACGACGCGCAGCTCAAGGTGCTCGGTCGCGTGCACAACGCCACCCAGGCGCGCGACGCGCTGACCGAGGCGGCGGGCGCCTTCGAGACCTTCAACCTCGACCTGATGTATGCGTTGCCCGGCCAGACACTGGACGACCTGGCTCGCGAGATCGACACGGCGCTGAGCTTCAAGCCGCCGCACCTGTCCATCTATCACCTGACCATCGAGCCCAACACGGTCTTCGCGACGCGCACGCCCGAGCACCTGCCCGACGCCGACCTGGCCAGCGACATGCTGGACCTCATCACCGAGAAGACCGGCGCCGTCGGTCTGTCGCGTTATGAGGTCTCGGCCTACTCGCGCGAAGGCCATCGTTGCGCCCACAACCTGAACTACTGGCAGTTCGGCGACTACCTCGGCATCGGCGCCGGGGCGCACAGCAAGCTGAGCTTTCCGCACCGCGTGCTGCGCCAGGTGCGTTGGCGCGAGCCAGCCGCCTTCATGGCACAGGAGAACAAGGTCAGCAACGAGCACGAGGTCGCGCGCAAGGACCTGCCGCTCGAATTCATGCTGAATGCGCTGCGGCTCAAGGATGGTGTCACGGTGACGCAGTTCCTGGAGCGCACGGGCCTGCCGCCGTCCAGCATCGCCACGGCGCTGGAGACGGCGCGCGGCCGTGGGCTGCTGACGACCGACGCAGCGCGCATCCAGCCCACCGAGCGCGGCTTCGACTTCCTCAGCGATCTGCAGCAACTGTTTCTTTGAAGGAGCGAAGGGCCGTTCCCGAGCCCTTCAAGCGGCCCCTCGGGGGCAGCGGGGCGTCAGCCCTGCCTTGGGGCCTCGTTCAGCCGTTGCTGCACGGCGGCGACTTCGGCATGCAGCCAGTCGCAGAAGGTGCGTACGGCCGGGTCTTCCCGCAGCGCCTCGGGGTAGACGACCTGGTAGTCGCGCGTGGTGTCCTCGTCGGTGGCCTGGGCCGACACGCGCACGAGGCGGCCGTCCAGCAGCGCATCCGCGGCGAAGAGTTCCCGCGTCAACGCCACGCCCATACCCTGTTCGGCGGCCTGGATCAGCAACGCGGCATCGTTGAAGGTCGCCACCGGTGCCGCCACCGCGCCCGTGTGGCCGCCTTCGGTGAACCATTGCCGCCACAGGTCTGCGTCGCCCAGCAGCGGCTGCAGCGCCAGCGCCTCGGGCGGCATGCCCACGAGCCGCTGCCCCAGCAGCGGCGCTGCCACGACGATGTGAGGCGAGTGGAACAGCGGTTCGCTGACCAGGCCCGGCCACGGGCCCCGGCCGATGCGCAGGCCGATGTGGAAGCCCTCGCGTTCCAGGTCCACCACCTGCTGCGAGGCATGCAGGTCCAGCGTGATGCAGGGCTGCAGCGCCTGCCAGTTCGGCAGCCGGGGCAGCAGCCAGCGTTGGGCGAACGAGGGCAGGGCGGTCACACGCAGCGTCTGCGCTGCGCTGCCGTGCGCCTGCGCCGCCACCAGCAGCCCGGCCTGCAGCTCCGCGAACATCCTGATGACCGCGCGCTGCAGCGCCTGCCCGGCCGGGTTGAGCGTCAGGCGCCGGCCCTGGCGGGTGAAGAGCTCGAAGCCGATCTGCGTCTCCAGGCCACGGATCTGCTGGCTGACGGCGCTGTGCGTCAGGTGCAGGCTCTCTGCCGCTGCGCGCAGGTTTTCGGTCTGTGCGGCGGCGCGGAAGGCGGCGAGGTAGTGGAGGGGGAAGCGGTCCAGCGAAGCCATTGGTAAGCTAAATCAACCAATCAGTGCAGAAACGAGCGCTTGGTCTGCGTTCCTTGGGTGCCTAGGATAACCAGACCAACAAGGAATCGCCATGAACTCGCTCTACCGCTGGATCACTTTGTCCTCACTGGCCGCAGCCCTGCTGCTGGTAGCCAGCGCATCGCCCGCGTTCACTGACTCGAACGCCGAACTGAAGGAGGCCGCTGCTGACCGCACGGCCCGCGTCGTCGTGCTTGTCAAGGCCGCGCCTTCCAAGCCGACGCTCTACGTGCCGTTGGCGACGGCCAAGCAGCTGGATGGCTTCAAGCCGCCGCTGCCGCCTGAACGCAGCATTGCCGTGACCCGGCTGGCCAAAGCCGAAGCGGCGAGGTGACCCCGGGATCAGACCCGGTTGAGTGAGATGCCCGAAGTGGCTCGCAGCCGCTCCAGCACCTTGGCGGCAATCTGGTTCAGCGGCAGCACCTCGTCGGCGGCGCCGGCCGCGATTGCCTCGCGTGGCATGCCGAAGACGACGCAGCTCGCCTCGTCCTGGCAGTAGTTGTAGGAGCCGGCGTCCTTCATGACCTTCATCGCCTTGGCGCCGTCCGCGCCCATGCCCGTCAGCATGATGCCGATGGCGTTCTGGCCGACGACCCTGGCGGCCGACAGGAACAGCGCCTCGACCGAAGGCTTGTGGCGGTTGACGGGCTCGCCGTCCTGCACGCGGGCGATGTAGTTGGCGCCGCTGCGCTCGACCGTCAGGTGCAGGCCGCCGGGGGCGATGTAGCCGTGGCCGGGCAGGATGCGTTCGCCGTCCTGCGCTTCCTTCACGCGGATCTTGCACAGGCCGTCCAGCCGCGCGGCATAGCTCTTCGTGAAGCCGGCCGGCATGTGCTGGGTGATGACGACGGCCGGACTGTCGGCCGGCAGGTTGATCAGCTCATCCTTGGTGGCCTCGGTGCCCCCCGTCGAGGCGCCGATGAAGACAAGCTTTTCCGTCGACGCCCTGCCCAGG
>NZ_JBDSQX010000110.1:0-25692 GCF_039929605.1 Roseateles sp. | reverse complement strand
CTCGGCGATCTCGCCGTAGGCCATGTCGTGGAAGTAGCAAAGCTCCACCACGGCGCGGTGTTCCGGCGACAGCTCGGCCATGGCCTTGCGCAGCCGCCCACGCAGTCGCGCCAGGTCCAGCTGCTGCTCCGGCCCGGGGCCGGTATCGGCCGCCTCGGGCCGCTCGCTCGCGTCCACCGGCAGATCCTGGCGGCTGAACGACTTCAGTCCCTTGCGGTAGGCGATGCCGAAGATCCAGGTCGACAGCTTGCTGCGCCCATCGAAGCTGTCGGCACGCTGCCAGACCACCAGCATGGTGTCGTTCAGCACCTCCTCGATGGCCTCGGGCTGGCGCATCAGGTGCGTCAGAAAGCGCCACAACCGCGGGTGATAGATGCGGTAGAGCGCGTCGAAGTCGGCCCGCCGGCCGAGCTTCACGCCGGCCAGCAGGGCCAGTTCCAGCGCCTCGGCGGCCGGCTCACGCCGGGGGGCCGAGGCGTCTTCGCGCTCTTTTCCGGCTCTTCCGACTTTCAGCCACTTCAACATGCTCGTCACAAACGGGTTGCCAATGCGCGTGTGTTCCGGCTCGCGGCCCGGAGGTTCAAGGCGATGGTAGCGAGCCGGCCCCAGGGGCATGGCCGAAGTCAGCGCAAGTCGGTCAGAGCCGTTCCGGCCGCAGCCGCGCACGCGGTTGAATACCTCCACCACCCTCTTACTGAACGCAGCGCCTTCCTCCGCGGCGCATCAGCCACGCGACTGCATCCGGCGTGAAGCAATTGGCTATTCCCCCAGCGTTACACCTGTCATCCAGCACCGACTCAGCCTAAAAATGGGGTTCAGAAGCGCCAAGACTTCTCGATCTATCTCACAGGGAGACATCCAATGCTTAGGAACACCACGATCGGGGTTCGCCTCGCCTTGAGCTTCGGCTTCGTCCTGGCGCTGATCGCGGCGCTCATCGTGTTCGCCATCCTTCGGCTTGGTTTCATCGGCGACGCCACCTACAAGATCCTCAACGAGGACTGGGTCAAATCCGAAGCCGCATCCACCATCGACACGCTCACACGTGCCAACGGCCGGAGCACGCTGGAGCTGCTGCTGGCGACCGACGCCCAGCAGCTGGCACGCATCCATGAGCAGATCGACGCGAACCGGAGCGCGGTCAGCGCGGCACTCGAAACCCTCGACAAACTGGTCACGCGCCCCGAAGGCAAGGCCATGCTGGCGCGCCTCAAGGAGGCGCGAGCCCACTATGTCTCGTCGTTCTCTGCAGTGAGCAAGCTGGCCCGCGAAGGGCAGATGTCCGAAGCGCGCGGCCTGATGCTCCAGCAGACGCTGCCGGCGCTGGACGCGCTGGGCACGCCGGTGCGGGAGCTGGTCGTCTTGCAAAAGCGGCTGGCTCACGACAGCGGCGGCCAAGTGGCCGCCGACATTGCCTCCGCCCGCTTGCTGATGCTGCTCTGCGGGTTGGCCTGCGTGGTCATCGGCGCGGCCTGCGCGTGGCGCCTGAGCCGCTCAATCACGCGCCCCATCGCAGCGGCGGTCCAACTGGCGCAAACGGTTGCCGGCGGTGATCTCACCACGCGCGTCGACGTGCGGGGCGGCCGGGACGAAGCGGCCCAGCTGCTGCTCGCACTGAGCCGCATGAATGAAAGCCTGGTCCGCATCGTCGGTGAGGTGCGGCAAGGCAGCGACCACATTGCCAGCGGCTCTGCACAGATCGCAACCGGCAATGCCGACCTGAGCCAGCGAACCGAGGAGCAGGCGAGCAACGTGCAAGAGACGGCCGCGTCGATGGAGCAGATCACCAGCACCATCAAACAAAATACCGAGACCGCCCAGCAAGCCAACGAGATGGCCACGTCGGCGGCATCGGCGGCGATCAAGGGAGGCGAGGCAGTGGGCCAACTGGTCACGACCATGCACGACATCACTGCGGCGTCGAAGAAGATCGTCGACATCATTGGCGTGATCGACAGCATCGCCTTTCAAACCAACATCCTGGCACTGAACGCGGCTGTCGAAGCGGCCCGCGCCGGTGAGCAGGGCCGCGGTTTCGCGGTGGTTGCCACCGAAGTGCGCACGCTCGCACAGCGCAGCGCTCAAGCGGCCAAGGAGATCAAGACGCTGATCGGCGACAGCGTCGACAAGGTGGATGCTGGCGCCCGCCTGGCCGGCCAAGCCGGGACGGGCATGGACGACATCGTGCGCCAGGTGCAGCGCGTGAGCGAACTCATTGCCGAGATCTCCAGTGCCTCGCGAGAACAGGCCAGCGGTGTCGGACAAGTGGGGGACGCCATGAGCCAGCTCGACGAGGTGACCCAGCAGAACGCCGCCCTGGTCGAGGAGAGCGCCGCAGCAGCCGAGAGCCTGCGGAAGCAGGCCGCGAAATTGGCCGAGGTGGTGTCGGTGTTCAAGCTGCCAGTGCTGCTGGCGTACGAGCAAGGAAACATTGAACACGTCGCCGGCGGCGCGTGGACGGGCCCGCCGTTGCTGGGCCGCAGCTAGCGGCTGTCCATCTCCTCAGGCCCCAACGGACTGCGGCACACAGCCTCGCAGCTCTTCAACACTTGGGAGGCGCTATCGTTGCGCCATGAGCGATGCCGGCGCCCTGCCCCTATCAACCGTTGACAGCCCGACCGAGGCCCGGGCCGACGCGTCGGCCGACGCCGAGCCGCAACTGCTGGCCAGCGGCCCGCGCGAATGGCGGGTCAGCGGCGACTGGACGCTGCTGGCCCTGCGCGGGCGCTACGACGAGTTCCGCCAGTGCATTGCCAGCGCCGTGGCGGAGCATCGCGATGCCTTGTGGGACTTGCGCGGCCTGGGCCGGCTGGACACGGCCGGCGCGCTGACTCTGTGGCAGGGATGGGGCAAGAAGCCGCCGTCGCGCCTGCTGTGGCTGCCCGAGCACGTGACGCTGTTCGCGCAGTTCATGCAGCCGAGCGCAAGCCCCAAGCGACCGCGTCGCCTCGGCCCGGGGCTGCAGCGCGCCAGCCTGAGCCTGCTGGCGTTTGCACGCCACGGCATCGACATCGTCGCCCTCACCGGCCGCCTGCTGCTGGACCTGGGCGTCGTGCTGCGCCACCCGTCGCTGATCGGCTGGCGCGAGATCTCGGCCAATGTCTACCGCACCGGCGCGCAGGCGCTGCCGATCACGGCGCTGGTCGGCTTCCTCGTCGGCCTGACGCTGTCCTACCTGATCTCGCGCCAGCTCAAGGCCTACGGCGCCGACATCTTCATCATCAACATCCTCGGTCTGGCCGTGCTGCGCGAGCTGGGGCCGCTGCTGGCGGCCATCATCGTGGCGGGCCGCTCGGGCTCGGCCATGACGGCGCAGATCGGCGTCATGCGCGTCACGCAGGAGCTGGACGCGCTGTCCGTCATGGGCATCTCGCACACCGTGCGGCTGGTGCTGCCCAAGGTGATTGCGCTGGCCATCTCGCTGCCGCTAGTGGCGCTGTGGACGAGCGCGCTGATGTTGCTGGGTGGCATGGCGGCGGCCGGCTCGCAGCTCAAGCTCGACCCGATGCAGTTCCTGCATTTGCTGCCCAGCGTCGTCGAGCCGGTGAACCTGTGGCTGGGCTGGATCAAGTCCATCCTGTTCGGCGGCCTCATCGCGCTGCTGGCCTGCCACTTCGGGCTGCGCGTGAAGCCCAACACCGAGAGCCTGGGGCAGAGCGTCACGCAGTCGGTCGTCACGGCCATCACGCTGGTCATCGTCGTGGATGCGATCTTCGCGGTGCTGTTTTCCAATGCGGGGGTTTGAAATGCAGAACAAAGTTGGTATTGGGTTTCTTTCGGGTCACAGGGCATGACGGCCACCGAACCCATCATCGAAGTCAACAACGTGACCACCGCCTTCGCCGGCCACGTCATCCACCGCAACCTCAACCTCACCGTGCATCGCGGCGAGGTCATGGCGCTGATCGGCGGCTCGGGCTCGGGCAAGACGACGCTGCTGCGCCTGCTGCTCGGCCTGGAGGTGCCGCAGGCCGGCAGCGTCAAGATCTTCGGCCACCCGCTGGGCCGCTGCGCCGCGCGCGACCTGGAGCGCGTGCGCTACCGCTGGGGCGTGCTGTTCCAGGCCGGCGCGCTGTTCTCGGCCCTCAGCGTGTTCGACAACATCGCCCTGCCGCTGCGCGAGTTGAAGAGCGTGCCGGCCGATCTCGTCAAGCCGCTGGTCATGCTCAAGCTGGCCCAGGTCGGACTGAAGGCCGACGACGCGCTGAAGCGGCCGGCCGAGCTGTCGGGCGGCATGGTCAAGCGCGTGTCGCTGGCGCGGGCGCTGATCCTGGACCCGCAGTTGCTGTTCCTGGACGAGCCCACCGCCGGGCTCGACCCCGACAGCGCCAAGCAGTTCGTCAAGCTGCTGCGCAAGCTGAGACAGGAGCTGGGGCTGACGGTCGTCATGGTCACGCACGATGTCGACACGCTGTTCGCCGTCGTCGACCGCGTGGCCGTGCTGGCCGACCAACGCATCCTGGCCTGCGGCCCGCTGGCCGACGTCGCGCGGCTGCCCCATCAATTCGTGCGCAACTTCTTCCTCGGCCATGTGCAACGTTGTGCCGAGGAAGACCTGCGGCGCTTCCGCCTCAGCCTGGACGACACCAGCGACGAAGGTGGCATACCCGCCGTGCTTCGAGAAGAACAATCTGCCTGAAGTGAAAACCAAACAAAGGTAGCTGACCGAAAACACCCATGGAAAACAAAGCACACGCCCTCGCCGCCGGTCTCTTCCTGCTGCTGCTCGGCCTCATGCTGGCCGCCAGCGTGGCCTGGTTCCAGGGCGACCGCACGGCGCGCGTGCACTACACCGTCGTCGCGCGCAGCGGCGTCCCCGGCCTCAACCTGAAGGCGCCGGTCAAGCTGCGCGGCGTGGAGGTGGGCTGGGTCGACAGCATCGGCTTCGACCCCGAAGACCCGCGCCAGATCCTCGTCGGCATCACGGTCGACGCGGCAGCGCCCGTGTCGGCCAGCACGCATGCGCAACTCGGCTTGCAAGGCGTCACCGGCCTGTCCTTCGTCAGCCTGGAGGAGGCTGACACCAAGGCCGCCCTGCAGCGTGCCGCGCCGGGTGCGCGCCTCGCGCTCAAGCCGACGCTGCTGGACCGCCTGGCCGAGAGCGGCCCGCTGCTGCTGGCCGGCTTTGCCGAGACGGCCGAACGGCTGAACGCACTGCTCAGCGAAGGCAACCGCGCGCAGCTCAACCGCAGCCTCGCGCAACTGGAGCAGGCCGCCGGCGACACCAGCCGCCTGATGGCCGCGCTGCAGCCCGGCGCCCGCGCGCTGCCGGTGTTCCTGAAGGATGCCGACGCGACCGCCCAGCGCGCCAGCGCGGCCCTGCGCGAAATCGAATCGCTGGCGGCCGACAGCCGCGCGCTCGCCCAGGACCTGAAAACCCGCGTCGCCGTGCTGGACCGGCTGGACGGCGCGGCCACGCAGTTGCAGACGACCACCCGCAACCTCGAACTCGCGCTGGTGGGCGACACACCGCCGCGCAGCCGCCCGCTGCTGGGCGACATCGCCGCCGCCAGCCGCAGCGTGGAGCGCACCGCCGCCGACCTTGGCGACCAGCCGCAAAGCCTGCTCTTCGGCCGCAGCTCACGGCCGCCCGGGCCGGGGGAAGCCGGCTTCGCGGACCGCCTGGCAGGTGCCAACAAATGAGACTCGCCCTCACCCTGCTCGCCGCGCTCGCTTTGAACGCCTGCTCGCTCGCGCCGACCACACCCGCCCGCGCCGTCTACGACCTCGGCCCCGCGCCGGCCACTGCAGCCACCGGCGGCACGCTCGCCTGGCGCCTCGCCGACGTCACCGCACCGCCCTGGCTCGGTGGCGAAGGCATCGCCTACCGCCTGAGCTTCCAGCAGGCCCAGCGCCTGGAGCACTACCGCGACAGCGTCTGGGCCGCAGCACCCGCCGCGCTGCTGACGCAACGTCTGCGCGAACAGCTGGCGGCCGCGCCGGGCTGCGCCGGCAAGCAAGCCGGCCTG
This sequence comes from Roseateles sp., assembly GCF_039929605.1. Taxonomy (GTDB): domain Bacteria; phylum Pseudomonadota; class Gammaproteobacteria; order Burkholderiales; family Burkholderiaceae_C; genus Pelomonas. The sequence continues at coordinate 19,723 of NZ_JBDSQX010000110.1, read as the reverse complement.
CTCGCCATCAACCTCGGCGAGTTCGAGCAGGTCTTCACCAGCGCGACAAGCAGCCTGGCCGTGCTGCGCGTCCAGGCCACGCTCTGGCCGGCCGGTGGCGGCGCGGCGCTGCAGCAGCACTGGCGTATCGAGCGCCCCGCCGCGCCCGACGCGACAGGTGCGGTACGCGCATTGGCGCAGACGGTGGACGACTGGCTGCCACAACTCGCCACCTGGCTGGCGGCGTCCTGCCGGTGAGCGCAACCCGCGTCGTACTGGCGCTGCTGTTGCTGCCCGCGCGGGCCGCTCAGACGGGCAGCTCGTAGACCGTCGCGCTGGCGCGCTCAGCCGCCGTGTGGCCGCCCAGCGCGCGGTCCCATTCCGGGCCGCTGGCGCCGGTGCTGGCCGCAGCCGTCTTGATCAGCTCGACCACCTCCTCGGTGCCGGCGTCGAACTCGCCGACCTGGGTGCGGTCGGCCAGAAAGAGGCGGGCCATGCCGCCGTCGTTCGAGCCGATGACGACGAGAAAGCGAGACACCTGCCGGTGCGTCTGCTGGGCGTGCGGGGGCGGCACTTCATGGCCAAAACCGTCATTCATGGCTGCTCCTCAAGCGTTGTCGCCATCATGCACGCAGCGCGGCGTAACAACAGATTTCAGTCGCCCGCTGCCGCCGGCGTGCACGCCTGCCCGAGTGCTTCGCCGCCCCATCGGCGTGCCTGGGTAAACCAGAAGCCCTGCGGTGGACCGCGCAAGTTATCTTTATTGAACCGCTGTTTCATTTTATAGAACCGTGAATCCAACCCCTTCGGCCGCCTCCCGGCCGGTGTCGATTGCCGCCCTGGGCGAATGCATGCTCGAACTGCAGGGCCAGGCCTTCGGCAACCTGCGCCAGACCTTCGGCGGCGACACGCTCAACACCGCCGTCTACCTGGCCCGCTGCGGCGGCACCGACCTGCACGTGCATTACGCGACGGCCCTGGGCGACGACAGCCTCAGCGCCGGCATGCTGGAGCGCTGGGCCGCCGAAGGCGTGCTGACCGGCCTGGTGCAGCGCCTGCCCGGGCGCGTGCCGGGGCTCTACCTGATCGAACTGGATGAAGGCGGCGAGCGACGCTTCCACTACTGGCGTGGTCAGGCGGCGGCGCGGTCGTATTTCGACGCGGCCAGCACCTCGCTGGAGGAGCAGGCCGAGGCGCTGGATGCGCTCTACCTCTCCGGCATCAGCCTGGCCATCCTGCCCCAGGCCGGCCGTGAGCGCGTGCTGGCGCTGATGACGCGCATGCGTGCTGCCGGCAAGGTCGTCGCCTTCGACAACAACTTCCGCCCCCGGCTGTGGGACTCGGTGACCGACGCGCGCTACTGGTATGGCCGCGCCTTCGCGGCGGCGTCCATCGCGCTCATCACGGCCGACGATCACCAGGCCTTGCACGGCCTGCCCGACCTGGCCGCTGCCGTCAGCGCCGCCCAGGCCCTGCCGGTGGCGGAGATCGCTATCAAGCGCGGCGCGCTGTCGGCCATCGTTGGCGGCAGTGGCAACGGCAGCGGCTGGCAGGAGGTGGCGACCGAGGCCGTGCCGCGCGTTGTCGACACCACGGCGGCGGGCGACTCCTTTGCCGCCGGCTACCTGAGCCAGCGCCTGCGCGGCGCCATGCCTGCCCAGGCTGCGGCCTTCGGCAACCGGCTCGCGGCGCGCGTCATCCAGTACCCCGGCGCACTGATCCCGCGCGAGGCCATGCACGACCTGCTTCAAGGCTGAACCCGATGCGAATCCTCTGCACGCTGGCCCTCGCGGCCACCGCCGGCCTGTGCCATGCCCAGATTGAATGGCAAGGACAGGCCCCGCTGCACCCCGCCACCTACGTGCATGCCGGCTGGGCTCAGACGACGGGCGGCCAGGGCGGCAAGATCATTCGCGTGACGACGCTGGCGGCCGAAGGCCCGGGCAGCCTCACGGCGGCGCTAGAGACGAGCGGCCCGCGCATCGTCGTCTTCGAGGTTGGCGGCGTCATCGACCTGGGCGGTAAGAGCGTGAAGCTGCGCGAGGGCCGCGTCACCATCGCCGGCCAGACGGCGCCCAACCCCGGCATCACGCTCGTCAAGGGCGAGCTGGAGGTGTTCGCCAAGGACGTCATCCTGCAGCACGTCAGCATCCGCCCCGGCGCCTACGGGCGCGGCAAGCGCAGCGGCAACGACCATGACGGCCTGTCCACCGGCGACGGCGCCGAGCGCGTCATCGTCGACCACTGCAGCTTCTCCTGGGCGACGGACGAGAACCTCTCCGTCGGCGGCCACCGCTTCGAGGGCGCCACGCCCGACGACTGGCGCGCCCACACCTCGCACGCCATCACCTACAGCCACAACCTCATCTACGAGGGGCTGAACGAGGCGGTGCACATCAAGGGCGAGCACAGCAAGGGCAGCCTCATCCACGACAACGCCACGCAGATCCTGCTGCTGGGCAATGTCTACGCGTCCAACCGCGAGCGCAACGCGCTGTTCAAGGGCGGCGTGTGGGGCGCGATGGTCAACAACCTGATCTACAACCCCGGCTGGCGCGCCGTGCACTACAACCTGATCGCTCACGAGTGGGTGGGCCGGCCCTACCAGACCGGCAAGATCACGCTGGCCGGCAACGTCTACCGCGCCGGCCCGAATACCGAGCGCAACCTGCCGCTGTTCACGCTCGGCGGCGTGGGCGATGTGCAGCTCTTCGAGCAGGACAACCTCGCGCAAGACCGCCAGGGCCAGCCGCTGCCGACGACGGGCCGCTACACCTCCGGCCCCGCGCAGATCGTGCCGGCGCGCGAGCCCTATCTGCCGGCCGGCCTGAAGTGGCTGGCGCCGCGCGAGCTGGAGCGGCTGCTGCCGCTCGTCGTCGGCTCGCGGCCTTGGGCGCGCGACCCGCTGGACTTCAAGCAGCTCAGCGACATCGCCGAGGACCGCGGCACCCTCATCGACGACGAGACCCAGAACAACCCCGATGGCCTGCCCAAGCGCAAGCCCACGCAACGCGCCTTTGTGGAGGCCGACTGGAACCTCACCGACATGGCGCCGAAGGCGGGCTGGCAGTCGTTGTTCACGCAGGTTTCGCGATGACCGTTCTGCGCCGTGAGCTGCTGGCGCTGCTGGCGGCGCCCACGGCCTGGGCGGCCGACTGTGCCGACGCACCCGGCCAGCCCTATCTGCCGCCGTGCAAGCCCTGGCCGAAAGGCATCGAGGGCCAGCGCAAGGCGGACTTGGGCGATGGCCGCTACCTGAACCCGGTGCTGGCCGGCGATCGGCCCGACCCCACGGTGCTGAAGGACGGCGACGACTACTACCTGACGCACTCCAGCTTCGAGGCCGTGCCGGGCCTCTTGATCTGGCACTCGCGCGACCTCGTCAACTGGCAGCCCGTCGCCAACGCGTTGAAGGAAGCCGTCGGCAGCGTCTGGGCGCCGGACCTGTGCAAGCACAAGGGCCGTTACTACCTCTACCTGCCGGTCAAGAGCACGCCGGCCGACATCCTCGTCATGTGGGCCGACCGCATCGAGGGCCCGTGGTCCAAACCCGTCGCGCTCGGCCTGCACAAGCACATCGACCCAACGCATGTCGCCGATGAAAACGGCCAGCGCTGGCTGTTCCTGAGCGGCGGCGACCGCGTGCGACTCAGCGCCGATGGCCTGAAGACCGTCGGCGCCATCGAGCACATCTACGACCCCTGGCACTACCCCGATGACTGGGACGTCGAGAGCTTCTCGCCCGAAGGCCCCAAGATGCTGCGCCACGGCGGCTGGTGGCACATGCTGCTGGCCGTGGGCGGCACGGCCGGGCCACCGACCGGGCACATGGTCATCGCCGCGCGCAGCCGCACGCTGGAAGGCCCCTGGGAGCAGGCGCCGCACAACCCGCTGATGCGCACGACCTCGCCGCGCGAGCGCTGGTGGTCGCGCGGCCATGGCAGCCTCGTGCAAGGCCCGCGTGGTGACTGGTGGATGCTGTATCACGGCTACGAGAACAGCTTCCACACGCTGGGCCGGCAGATGCTGCTGGCGCCCGCGCGCTTCAGCGCCGATGGCTGGTTCCATGTCGACGTGGACGACGGCCAGCCCCTGCCCATGCCGGCCGGCGGCCAAGCCTTGCCACACGGCCTCGCCCTGTCCGACGACTTCGCTGGCAGCACGCTCAAAGCCCACTGGCAGTTTCTCAGCGGCAGCGGCCAGATGCCCCGCGCCCGCATCGCCGACGGCAAGCTGCACCTGCGCGCCACACCTGGCAAAGGCCCCGGCGACAGCGCGCCGCTGGGCTTCATCCAGGGTGACCTGGCCTATGAAGTGGAGTTGGATCTCGACTTCGACGAAGGCGTGCAGGCCGGCCTCGTCGTCTTCTACAGCCCGCGCCTGTACGCCGGCATGGGCGCCAACGCGAAGAGCTTCCAGTTGCACCGCTACGGCCTGGACATCCGCGCCGTGCCCAAGCCAGTGGGCATGCCTGCATCGTCGCGCCGCATGCAGCTCAGGCTGACATGCGTGCGCCATGTGCTGACGCTTTACAGCCGCGCCGACGCCTCGCAACCGTGGACGAAGTTCCCGGTACAGATGGACGTGACCGGCTACCACCACAACACCGCGGGCGGCTTCGCCAGCCTGCGCCCGGCGATCTACGCCGCCGGCAACGGCGAGGCGCGGTTCTCGAACTTGCGCTATGGCGCACTCGACTGAAATGAAAACCAAACAAAGCCACAGAGGCACAGAGACAGCGGAATGAAGCTCCCTCTGTGTCTCTTGCCTCTGTGGCTGTGTTCTCTTGCAGAAAACCCCGAGCGGTTTCGTGCGTCGCGGGTGCCGCGAATGCGGAACAGACAACTGAGAAACAAGCAGACAAGCATGAAGAAGACCCTCACCCTGCTGGCCGCACTGCTCGGCACCCACGCCTTCGCGCTGGAACTGAAATCCGCCGACGTCCACAACAGCGACGACTACCCCACTGTCGCCGCCGTCAGGCAGCTCGGCCAGGCGCTGGCCAAGAGCAGCGGCGGCGCGCTGACCGTGAAGGTCTTCAACAAGGGCGCGCTCGGCAGTGAGAAGGAGACCATCGACCAGGTCAAGATCGGCGCGCTGGCGATGACCCGCGTCAACCTGGCGCCACTGGCCGCCATGTGTCCCAAGACGATGGTGCCGTCCCTGCCCTTCCTGTTCCGCGACACGGCCCACATGCGCAAGGCCTACGACGGTGCGCCGGGCGAGGAGATCCTCAAGGCCTGCGAGCACCAGGGCATGGTCGGCCTGGCGCTGTACGACTCCGGCTCGCGTTCCATCTACGCCCGCAAGCCCGTGCGCACGCTGGCCGACACCAAGGGCCTGAAGATCCGTGTGCAGCAGAGCGACCTCTCGGTGGCCGCGATGACCGCCCTGGGCGCCAACCCGTCACCCATGCCGCCGGGCGAGGTCTACACCGGCCTGAAGACCGGCCTCATCGACGCGGCCGAAAACAACATCCCCAGCTACGAGGGCTTCCGCCATTTCGAGGCGGCCAAGTTCTACAGCCGCACCGAGCACGCGATGACGCCCGATGCCCTCTTCATCAGCAAGAAGGTGTGGGACAAGCTCAAGCCCGAGCAACAGGCCCAACTGCGCGACGCCGCCAAGGCCTCTGTCGCCGTGCAGCGCCAGCTGTGGGACGCGCAGGAGGCCAAGGCGCTGGCTGCGGTGAAGGCAGGCGGCGCCGAGATCGTCGTCGTCGACCGCGAGCCCTTCCGCCAGGCCATGCAGCCGGTGATGGCCAAGTTCGTGACCACACCCGACTTGCAGAAGCTGGTGAAGGCCATCCAGGACATCAAATGACGGCCTACACCAAGCTCTGCGCGACGCTGTCGCGCTGGTCGCTGCGCCTGGCCGTGCTGGGGCTCGTCGTGCTCATCGTCTGCGTGCAATGGCAGGTGATCGGCCGCTACCTGCTCAACGACTCGCCGACCTGGACCGAGCCCTTCGCGCTGATGCTGGTGCTCTACATCACGGCGCTGGCCGTGGCGGTGGGCGTGCGTGACGCGGGTCACCTCGGCATGGAGTCCATCGTCGTGCTGCTGCCCAAGGCCGCGCAGCGCGTGGCCGAGGCGCTGATCCATGTCTGCGTGCTGGTCTTCGCCGTGCTGATGGCCGTGGCCGGCTGGCAATGGCTGACGCTGAAATGGGCCGAGCCCAAGCCCATGCTGGGCGTGTCCGAGGGGCTGGACTATCTGCCGCTGGTCATCTCCGGCGTGCTGATCGTGCTGTTCTGCATCGAGCATCTGATCGCGCTGTGGCGCGGTGAATCTGTCGAAGAAGCTGGGGTCTGACGTGGAGGGTATGGAACTTTGGGTCATGTGCATCAGCTTCGTGCTGCTGCTTCTCTTGGGCGTGCCGGTGGCCTTCGCCATCGGGCTGTCGTCCGTCGCCACGGCGCTCGCGGCCGATCTGCCGATGGCCATCGTCTTCCAGAAGATGGTGGGCGGCATGCAGATTTTCTCCTTCCTCGCGATCCCGTTCTTCATCTTCGCGGGCGAGTTGATGCTGCACGGCGGCATCGCCGAGCGCATCGTCAACTTCGCCAACCGGCTGGTGGGCCACGTGCGCGGCGGCTTGGGCATGAGCAACGTGCTGGGCTGCACGCTGTTCGGTGGCGTGGCCGGCTCGCCGCTGGCCGACGTGTCGGCCATGGGCTCGGTGATGATTCCGCTGATGAAGCGCGAGGGCGACGACGCCGACTACGCGGTCAACGTGACGACGCACGCAGCGCTGGTCGGCGCGCTGATGCCGACCTCGCACAACCTCATCATCTACGTGCTCGCCACGGCCGGCATCGCGGCGGTGAGCGTCTTCAACCTCATCCTCGCCTGCCTGATCCCGGCGCTGCTGCTGACCGTGTCCAACCTGGTGGCCGCCTACGCCGTCGCCCGCAAGCGCGGCTACCCGACGCACGGCGCCTTCCCCGGCTGGGCAGCGGTGTTCTCGGCCTTCCTGGCGGCGCTGCCGGGCCTGCTCGTCATCGTGATCATCCTGGGCGGCATCCTCAGCGGCGTGTTCACGGCCACCGAGTCGGCCGCTACCGCCGTCTGCTGGGCGCTGCTGGTCACCGGTGTCGTCTACCGGTCCTTAAGCTGGAAGGGCTTTCTGGCCGCCTGCGCCAAGGCCTGCAAGACGACAGGCGTGGTGCTGCTGCTGATCGGCATCTCGTCGGCCTTCGGCTACTTCATGGCGCTGTACGAGGTGCCGCAGAAGACCGGCGAATGGCTGGAGCAGATGAGCGGCAACAACGCCTGGCTGATCTTCCTGTGGGTCAACGTGCTGCTGTTCGTGCTGGGCACCTTCCTCGACATGGCGGCCACCATCTTGATCTGCACGCCGATCTTCCTGCCCATCTGCATGAAGGCCGGCATGGACCCGACGCAGTTCGGCGTTGTCATGCTGCTGAACTGCGCGCTCGGCCTGAACACGCCGCCCGTGGGCAGTGTCCAGTTCGTGGGTTGCGCGATCGGCGGCATCTCCGTGGGCCAAGTCATGCGCTCCATCGCGCCTTTCTACGGCGCGCTGCTGGTCACGCTGCTGGCGGTCACCTATATCCCGATGCTGTCGCTGACCTTGCCCAAGCTGGTGGGCGGCTGATGCCATGAACGGCCGCCGCCGGCTGCTCGCGGCACTCGCCGCCGGCCCGCTGCTGGCGCGAGCCGACGGGCTGAACGAGACGCTGGCCCGCGTGCAGCGCGCCTGGCGCCCCCGCCTGGCTTGGCGGGCTGACCCTACCTGGCGCACCGACGCGCTGGCCACAGCCCGCCGGCTCATCTTGCTGCCCGGGGACGACGGCAGCACGCTGCAAGGCCAGTCCGCCTTCAGCATGGCGCACCCGGGGCTGGCGGCGGAATTGGATCACCCCGACGTGGCCGCGCTGATTGCGCCCCGGCCCTTGCTGCTGTTCGGGTCGCCCGAGGACAAGCTGTTCCCGTGGGATGCGGTGCAGGCCACCTGGGCCGGCCTCGCCCGAGCCTGGCCACGTCCGGGCGCGATCAGCACACGGCTCACGACCGGCGGGCACCGCTTCGACTCGGAGCAACAGCAAGCGGCGATTGCCTGGCTGGAGCGAGTAGGCTGACGGGACTGTCACTCCCCACCCACGCTCGCCATGCGAATCGGCCTGCTCGCACTCTTGATCGTCGGCGTCGCCGCGAACGCCGCACTTTTCGCCTGGCAACTGCGCGCACCGCCCAAAACGGTGACCACCGTGACCAGCGCCGACGCCGTCGTGATGCGCACGGCAGGCGGCCTGCTGGAGGTCAGCACCGTGTCGGCCGAGGAGCGTTTCGACTCGACAACCACACACACCGTGCTCGGCGTGCCGCTCGGCAAAACGGTGGCGCAGATACGCGTCCCAGCCGTCTACCGCTATCACATCCCACTTGCGAAGGAATGGACGTTGCGTCAGACCGAGGGCGCGCTGATCGTCATTGCGCCGCCGGTCCGCCCGTCCCTGCCCGTGGCGATCGACACCGGCAAGCTCGAATCGTTTGCCCTCGGCTTGTGGTCACCCATCACCGGTGAGGCGGCCGTTCAGTCGCTGCAAAAGTCCATCACCGCCGTACTGGCCACCAAGGCGAACACGGCCATGCTGAGCAAGCTGCAGCGGGAAGCGGCGCGCCTGACGGTCACTGAGTTCGTTCAGAAATGGGTGGCCGAGCAGCCCCGCTGGCCAGGCGGCAAACATCCGGCCATCCTGGTTTTCTTTGCGGACGAACCATTGGGGCAGCGCGCGGCGCCGCTGTTTGCAGCAGCAGCCGAGGGCACGCCACCGTGAGGCTGGGGGCATACGCCATGCGCGCGCACGCGGCTGATGACTGTCGGATCTCACTCATCCCGAGACCGAACCACCCAGCGGATCAGGGTCTTAGCGGCGAGCACCTCGTCGCACCTTGAACCGCCGTCTCACTGAACATTGAACTTTCCGGATTTTGTCTTACTGAAGATGGAACTTAGGACGGCTCCGGCTCCCCGGCGCGGCGGCGGCGTTGACAGGTCAGGGCCGTTTCCCGTGGGAAACGTGCCGTGGACGGACGCTTCAGGCTGGGTGCTGTCGCAGGGAGTCGGCGCCTGAGAGTCAGCAAAGTGCCCAAAGCCGAAATTCCAGATCCACGACGATGTACAGCAGCGCAGCGGGTCCGCTCGAGAACTAAAGCGTCCAGCAGCGCCAGAATGGGCGGCGCCTGAGAAGCCAGGGCGATTGCATGAAGGATTTTGCGACAAATACAACAGATTGGGCGGCTTTTGCCTCGCTAAGTTCTTTGACGGCGCATCCGCTCACGTGGTTGGAAACTGGCGTCGGTCAATCGGCGGGTGCTTGAAATTTGTGCAGCTTGCGGCGGAGCGGTAGAAAAACACGCTCGTTCTGCCTCCGCAACGCCCAATCACCTTGTTCTGACACCTGTGGGCAGGGATTAGCACAAATTTGCCTTCCCGCTCATGCAATCGCCCTGCCTGAGAAGCAACCCTAGCCTCGTCCAGCGGAGAGTTTCAACTATTGCCAACAGGGCCTCGACAATACCGAAAGATCCACCAAGTCCTTCGACAGGCTCAACGAAAAAGTAATAGGCTGCGCTGCGCTCCACCGTCAGAGTCATCAACATGTCACGTTGGCGGGAATTAGTTGCACAGCGCCCGCGGTTAGAACTAGGGCGAAAATAATATAAACGCGGCCGCTAATGACCAATTTTCTGACCAATATGATGGAGTAGCGGGGCGACGTGGACCAACATGAACGCAACAGCGCGATCCCGATCTTTTAGCAGCGGCAAAAGAAAATTCCAGTCATCAACTAACTGCCCGACAGAATAACTGCTTGGCTCTTTGGTGAAATCATAGCGCTCATCATCCGGCACGCCCCAATAGAAATCTTGATCTAAATTAAAGACATGTTGCCCAAGATCAAACTCTATATGATCGAAGATTTGATTAACAATCAACCTGAGATCCGCTATGCTAATGCTATTTTCCATTCTTGTCCTCGCACTCTTTAATCAATTTCTTAAAATTCTCTATTTGACCTTTCAAACTATTGACTCGAGTATCCATAATCTTTTTAGCCAGTTCTGGATTGTTTTTCAACAAAGCAACAATAAGGTGACCAAGATTGTCCATTGACGTCGGATCAGCTTTGTACTGCTCCAGCTTTGCTTCATGACTTGCTAGTTCTCGACGCAAACCCTCACAGGGATCTTTGCCATTGCCTTGAAATGCCCTAACGATACCGCTTACCGTATCTCGTATAGCTTGTTGACCCGGGGGTGACATCATTATTATGCCTACTCCAATGCCAGCCACAATAACAGCCTCCGCTGCTATCTCCCCTGTGGGGTCGGTTCTAGCGAGTGGGTTTCCCCCGACATATGCGTAGGTATTGGCGCCACCTTTCAGCCCTATAGGGTCACTTTGAGTATAGCGACCAATCGTCGGATCGTAATACCGGTTCCAATTGTACCAAAGCCCGCTCTCAGTATCCATATACTGCCCTGGGAACCCAAGATTGAGCACGCTAACACTTCCTGGGACAACCGTCCGGCTGAACGAATGGTTCGACGCCCGCCACACCACCTGCGCCGACTGGTTGGTCAGTACCTCCGGCCGCCCCAGGTGATCGTTGTGACTTGCATAGAAAGCCCCGGCTCGCATGAGCCCGATCATCTCGCCATTGAGCCACACGTAGGCAGTACTGCCTTCCGGCCCGCGCTCGTACAGCAGTTGGCCGCGCGAGCCGTAGACGAAGGTGGTCACGCCCGCTGCCGTGCTCTTCCACAGCCGCTGGTTGGTAGGCCCGTAGCCATACGTGGCCACCACGGTGCCGCCGTCTTTCACCTGCACCAGCCGGTTAAAGCCGTCGTAGACGTAGGTGTGCACGGTGCCGGTGGGCGCGTTCTGCGTCATGTTGCCCGCAGCGTCGTAACTGAAGCTGCGCGTGCCGCCGTTGCTGCCGGTGACAGACACGAGGCGGTTGGACGCCGGATCCATGACGTAGGTGTAGGTCGTGCCGTTGAGGACGTGCGTCTGCCGGTTGCTGCTGGCATCCAGCCCGAAGCCCTGGTTGGCACCGTTGCGCAAGACGTTGTTCAGCCGGTCCTGGGCGTCGTAGCCAAGTGAGGACGACTCACTCGACCCGTAGACCGTGTCGTTGATGCTAGCGAGGGTGTCCAAGGTGGGCGTATAGCCGAACTGCAGTCCGTGCACCGTGCCGCCGTTGAGCTGGGTGAGCCGGCGATCAGCGTCCTGCGTATACAGCCGCGGCAGCCCGTTGCCGAAGCGCCAAGCGTAGCGCTGGTTGCTGGCCGGCTGGTAGAGCATGCTGTCTGCCACGACAAAGCCGCCGTTGCCGGCATTGCCCAGCACCGTGCTCAAGCGGCCGTAGCTGTCGTACTGGAACGTCAGGGACTGGCCATCGGGGTAGCTCATGCCGGTGAGGCGGCCAGAGGTGTCGTAGCTCCAGCCCACGGTGAGCGTTTGGCCCTGGGCCAGCACGGTCTGGCTGGCCAAGCGGCCACCGGCTTCATAGGCGAACTTGACGCTGCCGCCCGTCCCGGCCATGGTCGTGAGGCTGCCCTTGCCGTAACTCCCTTCGTCATAGACGAAATATTCACTAAGGCCCGATACGGTCTGGGAGGTCTGGCGGTTTAATGCGTCCCAACCATGGGATAGCGTTACGCCATTTGCCAGACTCTCCGTCGCAAGGCGCCCGCCCGCGTCGTAGCCGAATGTAGTATTACCCCTGTCGGGACTTGTCTTGGAAGTGAGTTGACCGAAGCCGTTGTAGGTATATCGCGTAACCAAGCCGCGAGCGTCGGTAACTGATTGCAGGAACCCTGCAGGGTTAAAAGCGTATTGCACCGTAGAACCATCTGGCGCGGTTGTTTTTGTCGGCCGGTTAGCAGCGTCGTAGGTAGCATAGGTTGTCCGCCCCGCTGCATCGACAACGCTTTTTACGTTTCCATTGGCATCATACATAAACGTGCTAACTTGGCCGTTGTTGCCCAGTTGTTTGCCCGGTCGTCCAGCCGCAGCTTGGTCCATTATTGTGGTTTGACTGAATGTACCAGCCGCAGATACGCTAAAACCACCGCCGCTAAAAGTTGCGACGTTTCGATTGCTCTGAAAAACCTTTGTATTGCTGCCCAACGGCGACGTTAAACCGACGCGCTCACCGAGCGCATTTGTCACGGCAATCTGCTCACCGGAGCTGGCATAGGAAAACGAGTCGTTGCCCCCATCGGACGTGGCAACTCTTGCTAGATTACCTTGGCCGTCATACGTGAACGCGCCAAGCGATACGCCGACGACGTTAGCGCCGAGCGCGCGCCCGAGATTGTCATAACTCATCAGTGTGACCTGCCCTGATGCATCGACCTGACGCCCAGGGTTGCCAAGTCCGTCAAAATCACTGAACGAAGTTACGTGTCCCGCCCCATTTGTCATCGATACATTGCGGCCCACAGCGTCAAACGCCATTGAGCTTGAATATTCTCCGCTTGGCGCGGTCCAATACTCTGTCCAGCCCGTCGGCACGTATGCCGCATTAGTTGAGTAAACTCTTCGCATCTGCCTAAAAGGCTGCGAGCCCGATGTCAAATCCGTGATTTTTCTTGTCAACGGCAACATGCCATACAAGGAGCTGGAATAAGTAAATTCCTCTTTGAGAATTGGCGTGTTGGCGGCGTCATATTCCACCCGACTCAGCAGAGCTGGGGCTACACCATTGGTTCCGAGTTGGTATGAAAAAACAGTCTTTCGTTGACTTGATGTGCCTGAAGCAGAAACCTTCTCGAGGAGCAGGCCGTCCTTATTGTATTTATAGGTTGAACTTACGTTGTTGAAGTCTCGCGAAGAACTGAGTAAACCATTTGCATCGTAGGTTTGGCTCGACGCCAGACTCGGGCAATACGATGAACCATCGCTAGTCACAGAAGAGAGTAAACGCTGTCCCGCTACGACGGCAAACTGATAGCGAGTTTTGTATCCTTGCGAATCGGTTTTTACGGTATAGGGGGCGCCGCTCGAGTCAGTACCGTATTCGAACGTATCGGCAATGGATCCGTCCAAGAGGACGCTACTTTGTACTTTTCCGTCGGAGAAATATCGATAGTTGGATATCCGAATGCCTGCCGCGCTGTAGCCTGTCAAACGAGAAGCATTACTGTCTTCGTAATAGTATTGGTAGCTGCCGATCCCACCCGCATCTGACGGCGGCGTTACTTGCGCCAACATGCCATTAGCGTTGTACCCATATTGCCAAGTTTTTCCGTTCGGCGCCGTCACGGACACCGCATGTTGGTTGGCAGCATCCCACCCAATAGTTACTTGATCGCCAAAATAATTTTTTACGGAGATGATTTTGCCAGCAGAATTTCTTGTAAAGACGTAAAGCGGCGCCGTACCATTAAGGATAGAACTGATCCGAAAATCGTTCAGTCCGCTTGCAGATGTAAACACGTACGTGAGCTGACCAACGCTCAACGTCAGCTTTTTGGTGGAGCCCCAAAATTGCCCCCAAATTCCCGACGAATAGGGGCCTTCAGACAGGTTGTTAGTATCCGTTATGCGTGCGGGCGTAAAGTAAAGATGATACGGGGCTTGAGGGCTTGGAGGAATGAAGCGATAGAAGCGTTGGACAGCTCCGTCGGGTGTTTGAAGGCTTAATACGGACGGAGAGCAGCCGAAAGAGCCACCACATGTACTACTGTCTGCAGTAAGTTGATAATCAAGGGTGGAACGCCATCCGGGGCCGAACAATGCATCCGGCCCTGTACTTCCATCGGAGCTATAGGTTCGTCGAAGTGACAACGCTAAATTCGACGAGTGCGCAAAATCCGCCGAAGCCAAATATTTTGCTCCCGTTGCCAAAATCACCGGCGCGTCAGATTTCACTGATACCGGCGGGGTTGGGCTCTTATCGCTACAATCTGAAGAAGCTGGCGCCCCATTCTGAGCTGACGTTACGCTATAGCCTTGCTCAGCAGTGCCTACCGAACGCGGCGCATCAGGCAGCGTAATGTTTGGAAAATTTCCGGAATAGATACCATAGAGACATTCGCCGATTATTCCGCAGTCGAAGGTCGCGCGCGTTACCAGGGACCGTTACTCTTTCTAGTTTGTTTTCAGCAAATGCTGAAAATGCCGTCAGCGCACATATGAATAATAGCTGGTTTTTAAGCAAACCAGCCGCCGTCCCCACTTTGCTTTTCATAACTTATCCCTTGGGTTTCTATCTATATCGCACCGGAGCACGAGCGCCTGAGCCTGCTCCTTAGATTAACGAAGGTTAAGTTCAAACGTAGGCCTCTCTCCTTGGTGAAAGCATGAAGCTGGTGTCAGGGACGTCAGACCCGATTCAAAGACGCTGGGCGCGCCGCAATTCATCCAAACATAGGCTCCGTCACCCTTGTGCGCACAGTGAGGATTAGGCTCACGCCGCCATGTCCGACGGGCTGGCAGTCCTGCCGTGCAGCGCCGCCCTATAACTTCAGGTGAGGCTGAGTGGATGTGCTTTGAACGTGACACAAACACGGCTCGCAGTTGCGCGGGAAGCTGCAACAGGTGCCGCCAGTTGCGCTGTGCGCCCCGCAATGCCAGTATTCATGCGGGTTGCGAGGGGTTTTGCGGGGCCACCGTCTTCGTACCGCGGATGTTCCAGCTGGGCGATGCCTTCCAGTTCGGCTGAAGCGAGGAAGGCCTGGTGGCGGGCGGAGTTACCACAACGCCAAGGTGGCGCACCAAAAGCTCTGCGCCAGGCCCGCGCCTTCTCGCTGGTGGCCTACCCCGGGCAGGGCCACGAGATGCTACTCAATGCGCAGACTCGCTCGTTCGCGTTGCTGGGCGGCAGCCAGCCGGGGCGCCTACGACAACATGCGCACAGCTGTCGACAAGTTCAAGAAGGGCAAGGGCCGTATCGTCAATGCCCACTTCGCGGTCATGTGCAACCACTACCTGTTCGACCGGGACTTCTGCAACCGCGCCTCGGGCGGGTAGAAGGGCGTCGTCGAGAAGAAGGCGCAGGTCAAGGTTCGGTCGGCCGCAACAGTCAGCTTCTACAGGTGGGGCGGTCACCCAGCCGGGCCCTGTTCGACACCGGTATCGGCTTCAGCGGTCACTAAGCCTCTAGAACGGGGTGACAACAGCCAGCCTATGGCTGAGGTTCGGCGAGTTTCTGCTTTGGGCACTTTGCTGTCGCACGGACGATGGCCGCGACGGTCAGCAACGCTGCATAGCGATCAACGACGCGCCCGCCAGCCCGGCGGCTAGGCGGGCCCAGCTTGAGCAGTTCCATCTTCAGTGAAAAAAGTTCCACCTTGAGTGAAAACCGACAACGACAGCGATGCCTGTTCCACAAGCCGCCTACCGCGTGACGCTGCAAGGACCCGGCGCGCTGACGGCGCAAGGTGTGCTCCTGATCTACTTGTGAACACCATGAAAGTCCTCGCCATCTCCGGCAGCCTGCGCGCCGCGTCCATCAACTCAGCGCTGCTGCGAACCTTCCAACACCTGGCGCCGCCCGACATCGAGGTCCAGCTCTGCACCTTCGTCGGCGACTTGCCGCTGTTCAACCCAGACCTCGAAGCGGACCTGCCGCTGAGCGTGCAGGCGCTGCAGATGCAGGTCGCGGCGGCCGACGCGCTGCTGATCGCCAGCCCCGAGTACGCCCACGGCGTGACCGGTGCCATCAAGAACCTGCTGGACTGGCTGGTCAGCTTCGAGCCCTTCGTGAACAAGCCCGTCGCCGTGCTCAACGCGTCGCCGCGCGCCCACCATGCCGACGCGGCACTGAGGGAAACGCTCACGACCATGTCGGCCGTCATCGTCGAGCCGGCGTCGATCAGCATCCCGCTGTTGGGAGCAAACCTCGGCGAGCAGGACATGGCGAGCACGCCGGCAATCACCCAGGCCATCCTGGCGTCACTCACCGCGCTGTCACAAGCCGTGAGCTTGGGGCGAACTGCAGAGGATGCGACATTCCCATTGAGCGCCGAAAATCACACGGACTATTGAACACGACCGTCCCATGAGCAATGTCATTCCCATCGGCATGAGCCACCGCATCGCGGGCACGTGGAAGTACTGCGACGGCTTCACCGACACGGAGTACTCATTCGAGGTCGTCGATGGCACCGTTGCCGTTCAGGTATGCGACACCTCGGACGGCGAAATGCCAGAGATCTACGACATCCAGTGGAGCGAGCGCGAACTGATGCTTCGCTTTGCCGCGCACTGGAGCACTGGGCGGCTGGTCAAATACAGCATCGCCGTCGGCCCGAACACGGACCGCATCGAAGCCACCGTCACCTCGACCTGGCAGGAACTGTGGGAAAGGCAGTGAGAGCCTGGACGGCGTCCTCTGCAGGTAGGAAGGCGGCCTTGAGACCCTACCCTGGCCGCGCCACACTCGGGTCAAACCAGCACGGATTACCCCCATGAACGAACTGCTCGCCGCCTACCGCTACACCTCCAACAACTGGGCGCAGATCGAGGCAAGCCAGCAATGCGGCTGCTGCAACTGCGTCGAGCTCTTCAGGCCCGACGAGATCGTCGGTTGGACCGGGCTGACGATGGACAACATGAACGACAGCGCCGCCGTTGCGCAGCAGACGGCCATGTGCCCGCGCTGCGGCTCCGAGGCCGTGCTGGGTGACGGCTGCGGCTTCCCCATCGATGCGAACTTCCTGGCGCGCATGAACGAGGCCTGGTTCCAGCGCACGCTGATCCGCCGGCCCGCGGCGACCAAATAAGGCTGCTAACGTCGCAACCCTCGACACACAGGGCTGGCGAACGGCGATGACCTTTGGCTACAAGACGGCGTGGTTCGCCATCCGCGCCACAGACCGCGAAGCCGTGGCCCGGGCGTTGGGGCTCAAGCACCTCACGCCAGCGCCGGCAGATGCCGCGATCACCGCTGCGTACCGAGAGCCGGGCAAGGTGTTCGTCACACCCGCCCTCGACGGCTGGACGCTGGCCATGAGCAGTGGTTTCCTCACGCTGGCGGAAGGAACGCCGCCACCCTTCCTCGACAGGCTGCGCCGCGTATCGGCGGAGCTGGGCACCGAAGCGCAGTTCTTCGCCAGCCACCGCGTCGTCGAGCTGCATGCCTGGGGTCGCGCGGCGCTCGGCCAGCTCGACCGCGCCTACTGCTACTGCGGCCACTCCGGGGAGACGAGCGTCGACGCGGGCAATCAGACGACGCAGGAGGTGCAGTTGGGGCACAGCTTCTACGACTCCTCAAGCCCCGAGGCGCGGACGGATGCCTACTGGGAGCGCGACGATCTTCGCTTCGCGAATGAAGAGGACGTGATGGAGGTTGCCGGCCTCTGGAGCGTCAACCCGCAAAGCCTGGAGGACCTGCGCGAAGGCTTTCTCGCGGACGGCGAGTTGCCGGCCGTGCCTGCGGCGCCAGCAGTGCCAGCCCCGGCCAAGAAGCCGTTGTGGCGCTTTTGGTGAAGCGACTGGGCATCGCCGCCCTCGCCCTCGTGGCAATGACCACCTCGGCGCTGGCAGCCACCAGCCAATGCTTCGGTACCACCAGCAGCGGCCGCATCGAAGCCAGCGTCGCCCTGCCCGCCAACGGCCCTAATTTCTCGCCCTACAGCGGCCTCGGCGTGTCGTTGGGTCGCACGCATGTGCATGCCAAGGTGGCCGAGATCGTCGCCGCAGCCTATGCCGAACTGGCGAAGCAGGCGCCTGACGTGCACTACGTCTACGGCGAGACGGGCTGGCCGTCCGGCGGGCGCTTCAGGCCGCATCGCTCGCATCAGAACGGCCTGTCGGTCGATTTCTTCGTGCCGGTGCGCGACGAGGGCGGTAAGTCCGTGCCCTTGCCCACGCCTGTGGGCGAGCGGTTCGGCTATGACATCGAGTTCAGCGACGACGGCCGCTGGGGTGCCTACCGCGTCGACTTCGCCGCCATGGCCGAGCACCTCTACCAACTGCATCGCGCGGCGGCCGAGCGCGGCATCGGCCTGGCGCTGGTCATCGTCGACAAGCCCTTTCTGCCCCAGCTGTTCGCCACGCCTCGCGGCGACTACCTGAGGCAGCACCTGAACTTCATGAAGGGCAAGCCCTGGGTGCGGCATGACGAGCACTACCACGTCGATTTCGCGGTGCCCTGCAAGGCCTTGAACTGAACGCAATGAGCCCGTCAACCATCGCCACACGCGCACTCAAGGCCATCGTCCTCGTGATCGCCGGTCTCGGCACGTTGGCCGCAGCGCTCATCGGGGCTTTTCTGACAACCGTCGTTTCGGGCCACGTCACCAGCGTCTACGCGCTGACCTCGCTGGTCTGGGTCGTCACTTTGCTTGCCATGCTGGCCGGATTGGCGCTGCTGATGAAACGCCTGGCATGGCCTTGGCGAGCTGCGCTCGGCGTGTGCCTACTGGCGGGCAGCTTCATGCTGCTGCCGCGACACGGCTGCGGGGACGAGCCTCCAGCGCGAAGCAGTTGCTGACCCGCATGGGGCCCGCAAGCTCCGCAGCTGCGCTGGCGCTCATTTACCGCCAGCACCGAGCCCCTCAGGGCGCCAGCGTCTTCGCGCCCGCCAGCTCCGGCCTGTGCTTCACCAGCCCCTCCATCACCTGCTCCGAGAAGAACGCCGCGCCCTTGGGGCCGAGGTGGGTGCGGTCGAAGCGCGGCGGGGCTTCGGCCAGCGTGTCGGCGGCGGGTTGGCCCATGGCGGCCACGGCGGCGTTGCTGATGGCGTTCAGGTCCAGCACGGGCACGCCCTGCTCGGCGCCGACCTTGAGGATGCTTTCGGCCCAGGGGCGCAGGTCGTTGGGCAGCACGCCTTCCTTGAAGGTGCGGCGCGTCAGCGGCGTGATGAGCATCACCTCGCCGCCGGCGGCCTTCACGTCTTTCACGTAGCCGGCCATGTTGGGGCTGAACTCGGTGGCGAAGTCGGTCGAGCGGCCGGGCTTGCCGGGCTGGTCGTTGTGACCGAACTGGATCAGTACGTAGGTCCTGTCGTTTGCGCCGTCAGCCGCACCGACCCGCTGTTCACGCAGCAGCTTGATCATCCCGTCCCATAATCCTTCCGCGCGAAAGCTGCCGGAACTGCGGCCGCCTTTGGCGAGATTGATGCAGGTAACGCCCGGCTGGAACAGCTGGCAGAATGCGTCGCCGTAGCCCGTGCGCGCCTGCATGGTCGAGTCGCCGACCAGGATCACGCGCACACCGGGTTCCGCCGCGGCCTGCGCCCATCCCGACGCAACAATGCATGCGAAGGCCGCTGCTACTGATGATGGGCTGGTCATTCGCATGGAACGCTCAGGCCGGCGCAGCAGAAAGCGTCTTGTTGTACACCGTGCTGCCGATGGTCACGTTGCGCAGCGTGAGTCCTTCGACGTTGTACAAATAAAGTGGATTGGCTGCGTTGGCGGGCGTGCCGAAATTGCAGTCGCTGATGGTGATGTTGCTCACCGGCAGGACTTTTGGCGACTTGTCCGTTCCGTTATAGCTCGCAGGCACCGGCCCCTGTATCACGATGGCCTGGTATCCCGAAAAATTCCCACCCTGCCCGGCCACATTGCCCACCTTGACGTTCGAGATCGTGATCCCGGACACGATGGGTGGGCGGGTGCGCACATTGTCGTTGACCGGATCGTAATCGCAGTCAATGGTGATGATGCCGCCGGCAGAAGTCGCCACCGACTTTGGCTTGATCGGGCCATTGGCGAGCGGTGTGTAGAACGACGGATTGATACGAACGCCATTGGGC
>NZ_JBDSQX010000109.1:0-13982 GCF_039929605.1 Roseateles sp. | reverse complement strand
TGTCCCTATCCCTGGCTGGTATCACCGCGATCGCGGCCGCCGGACCCCTTGACAAGACCGAATGCATCGCGCCGGCCAAGCCCGGCGGCGGCTTCGACCTGACCTGCAAGCTGGCGCAAGCGGCGCTGATGGAAGGCAAGTACGTCAGCGACCCGATGCGCATCACCTACATGCCGGGCGGCATCGGCGCGGTGGCGTACAACGCCATCGTCGCGCAGCGCCCGGGCGAGTCCAACACCCTGGTCGCCTTCTCGGGCGGCTCGCTGCTGAATCTGGCGCAGGGCAAGTTCGGCCGCTACGGCGAGAACGATGTGCGCTGGGTGGCCGCCGTGGGTGCCGACTACGGCGCGGTGATCGTGGCCGAGAACTCGCCGTTCAAGACCATGGCCGACTACGTCGCCGCGGCCAAGGCCGACCCGACCAAGGTGGTGTTCGGCGCCGGCGGCACGGTTGGCAGCCAGGACTGGATGAAAGCCGCACTGACGGCGCGCATCGCCGGCATCAACCCGAAGTCCATGCGCTTCGTTGCTTTCGAGGGCGGTGGCGAGGCGATCACCGCGCTGCAGGGCGGCCATGTGCAGGTCTATTCCGGCGACGCGTCGGAAGCCGCCGAGCAGATCAAGGCCGGCGCCAAGATCCGTGTGCTGGCCGTGATGGCCGACAAGCGGCTCGAAGGCAGCCTGGACAAGGTGCCGACCGCCAAGGAACTGGGCTTCGACATCGAGTGGCCGATCATTCGCGGCTTCTATGTCGGCCCCAAGGTGAGCGACGCCGACTACAAGGTCTGGGCCGACACCTTCAGCAAGATGATGGCCACCCCGGCCTACGCCAAGCTGCGCAGCGAGCGCGGCCTCTTTCCGTTCTCGAAGACGGGCGCCGATGCCGCCAGCTACGTCAAGTCACGCGTGGCCGACTACCGCAAGATGGCCGCCGACTTCGGATTGAACGTCACTCCCGCCAAGTGACGCCTTGAGCCCCAGCCCGCCGTCCGGCGGGCTGGCACCCTCCCGAAGGAGAGTTTCATGAGTGATCGCATTCTGGGTGCGGTGTGCGTGGTCGCGGCTGCAGGCATGGCCTGGGCGGCACGGGACTACGCCGCCGCGATCTCGTACGAACCGGTAGGCCCGCGCGCCTTTCCGCTGCTGCTGGCGGCGCTACTGGGCGGTTGCGGCGCCTGGCTGGTGCTGCGCCCAAGCGCGCACGTCAGCGGCTTGGGGCTGGCCTCGCTGAAGTCGCTGGGGCTGGTGGTGGTGGCGACCTTCGCCTTCGCGCTGCTGTTCCAGTTGCTCGGCTTCACGCTGGCCACCGCGCTGATGGCCCTGCCGGTGGGCCTGGCCTTCGGCGGCACCTGGAAGCAGTCGCTGGCCGGCGGCGTCGGCCTGGGCTTGTTCCTGTTCCTGATGTTCGACAAGCTGCTCGATGTGGTGCTGCCCACCGGCTTGCTCTCATTCGTGCTCGGAGGCCGCTGATGGACACGCT
This sequence comes from Roseateles sp., assembly GCF_039929605.1. Classification (GTDB taxonomy): domain Bacteria; phylum Pseudomonadota; class Gammaproteobacteria; order Burkholderiales; family Burkholderiaceae_C; genus Pelomonas. The sequence continues at coordinate 12,503 of NZ_JBDSQX010000109.1, read as the reverse complement.
GAACTACTTGTTGGCCGGCTTCGCGGTCGCCCTGACACCGACCAACCTGCTGATGGCCGCCATGGGCGGCCTGATCGGCACCATCGTCGGCATGCTGCCGGGCCTCGGGCCGATCAACGGCGTGGCCATCCTGATGCCGCTGGCCTTCGCGCTGAAGCTGCCGCCCGAAACGGCGCTGATCCTGCTGGCGGCCGTCTACATGGGTTGCGAATTCGGCGGCCGCATCTCGTCGATCCTGCTCAACGTGCCGGGCGACGCCGGCGCCATCATGACCGCGATGGACGGCTACCCGATGGCCCGCCAGGGGCGTGCCGGCATCGCGCTGTCGATCTCCGCGTGGAGCTCCTTCATCGGCTCCCTGATCGCCACCATCGGCATCGTGCTGTTCGCGCCGCTGCTGGCGCGCTGGGCGCTGGCGTTCGGCCCGGCCGAGTACTTCGCGCTGATGTGCTTCGCCTTCGCTTGCATCACCGGCCTGATGGGTGACGCGCCGATGAAGGCGGTGCTGGCTGCGGTGCTGGGCCTGTCGCTGTCCACCATCGGGCTGGACTCCAACTCCGGCGTCTACCGCTTCACCGGCGACGACGTGCACCTGTCCGACGGCATCCAGTTCATCGTCGTCGTGATCGGCGTGTTCTCGGTCAGCGAGATCCTGCTCATGCTCGAGCAACACCACAGCAACGCCGGCGCCATCCGCATCACCGGGCGCACGCTGTTCAACCTGCAGGAGATGGCGCACACCTGGTGGACGACGGTGCGCTCGTCCATCGTCGGCTTCATCGTCGGCGTGTTGCCGGGGGCCGGCGCCACCATCGCCAGTGCCATGACCTACACGATGGAAAAGCGCATCGCCGGCAAGAGCGGCGACTTCGGCAACGGCGACATCCGCGGCGTGGCGGCGCCCGAGGCGGCCAACAACGCGTCGGCAGCGGGCTCCTTCGTGCCCATGCTGACGCTGGGCGTGCCGGGCTCGGGCACGACGGCGGTGATGGTGGGCGCGCTGTCGCTCTACAACATCACGCCCGGCCCGGCGCTGTTCACGCAGAACCCGACGCTCGTGTGGGGCCTGATCGCGTCGATGTTCGTGGCCAACGCCATGCTGCTGGTGATCAACATCCCGCTGGTCGGCGTGTTCGCCCGCCTGCTGCGCACGCCGAACTGGGTGCTGGTGCCGGCCATCCTGTCGATCAGCGCGGTGGGCGTGTACTCGGTGCATGCCACCACCTTCGACCTGGTGCTGATGGCGGTCTTCGGCGTGGTCGCCTTCCTGCTGCGCAAGCAGGGCGTGCCGATGGCGCCGCTGATCCTGGGCTTCGTGCTCGGCGACCTGATGGAGCAGAACCTGCGCCGGGCCTTGTCTATCACCAACGGCGAACTCGGCATCCTGGTCGAAAGCCCGATCAGCAAGGGGCTGTGGGCGGTGGCGATTGCGATGGTCATCGTGCCGCCGCTGCTGCGCCTGCTGGCCAGTCGCCGCAAGGCAGCCTAGTCGAGGAGCTGGCGGCGTCATGCAGCCGCGCCGATGCACGCGTCGGCCGGACTGCGCACAATGGCGGCTCCCCTGTTGTTGAAGCTTCTCGCCATGCGCCGCCTGCTGTTCGCCACCGCCCTGCTCGTGTCCGTCGCCGCCCAGGCGCAAAGCCCTGCCGTCAAGGTCGATGACGCCTGGGTGCGCGCCACCGTCGCGCCGCAGAAGGCCACCGGGGCCTTCATGCAGCTGACGGCGGCCAAGGCGGTCAAGGTCGTCGCGGTCAGCTCGCCGGTCGCGGCCGTCGTCGAGATCCACGAGATGAAGATGGACGATGGCGTCATGAAGATGCGCGCCGTCGATGCGCTGCCGCTGCCGGCCGGCCAGGCCGTGGCACTGAAGCCGGGAAGCTATCACGTCATGCTGGTGGGCCTGCAACGCCAGATCAAGGCCGGCGAGACCGTGCCGTTGACGCTGACCGTCGAAGGCGAGGACGGCAAGCGCACGGCGGTCGAGATCAAGGCGCAGGCGCGCTGAGGCGCCCGGCCGACCAGCTAGGGCCGGACCCCGGCGGTGCGGGCGATCTCGTCCGCCAGCCGTGGCCACAGCGCCTCGGGCAAGTCATGACCCCAGCCGGGAATAATCTCCAGCCGCGCGCCAGGGATGCGCCGTGCCAGGTCATGCGCCGCAGCGACGGGGATCAGCGCGTCGCCCTCGCCGTGGATGACCAGCGTGGGCGCCGTGATGCGTGGCAGGCGCTCGGCGCGGCGGCTGTCGGCCACGATGGCAAGGATCTGGCGTGCCACCGCCTGAGGGCGGAAAGACCGCTTCACACCCACGGCGATGCGCGTGCGCAAGGCTGTTGCGTCGGGCGGGTAGCCGGGGCTGCCGATGACACCGTACAGGCGCACGAAATGGTCGAGGATGTTGTCGAGCTTCTGCGCTGGCGTGGCGCCGGGCCTGGGGCGCGACATCAGCACGCGCCGCACCTTGAAGCTTTCGCGCGGCAGGCTGCGGGCGCCGCTGCTCGTCATCATCAGCGTCAGGCTCTTCAGCCGGTCGGCGTGGGCAAAGCCGAGGTGCTGGGCAATCATGCCGCCCATGGAGGCGCCGCAGACATGGGCCTTGGCGATGCCCAAGGCATCCAGCACGCCGACGGCATCCCTCGCCAGGTCGGCCAGCTGGTAGGGCGCCTTCACCGGCAGATGCAGCGTGTGCAGCAGCGCCGCCAGCGGCAGGCTGGGCACGCCCAGGCCGTCGAACGGCTGGCTCAGGCCGACGTCGCGGTTGTCGAAGCGGATGACGCGAAAGCCATGCGCGACCAACTCGTCGACCAGGCCATCGGGCCAGGCCACGAGCTGCATGCCCAGGCCCATGATCATCAGCAGCGGCTCGCCGCTGTCCGGGCCGCGGATGTCGACCTCGATGCGGACGCCGTTGGCGCTGACTTGCATCAAGGGCTAGCCGAGATCGATCTGGCGCTCGATGACGCGAGAAACGAGGCCGTAGGCGATGGCCTCGTCGGTGCTCATCCAGAAGTCGCGCTCGATGTCGACGGCCACGCGCTCCAGCGGCTGGCCGGTCTCGCGGGCGATGACGGCGGCGATGCGTGCGCGCGTGCGCAGGATCTCCTTGGCCTGGATGGCGATGTCGCTGGCCTGGCCACCGGCGCCGCCTGCGGGCTGGTGGATCATGAAGCGCGTGTTGGGCAGCGCGAAGCGGCGCTCCTTGGGCACGGCCAGGTAGAGGTGCGTGGCGGCACTGGCCACCCAGCCGGTGCCGACGACGTTCACCGGCGCGCGCACGAAACGGATCATGTCGTGGATGGCGTCACCGCTCTCCACATGGCCGCCGGGCGACGACACCAGCAGCGTGATGGGCGCGTCGGACTCTTGCGAGAGGGCCAGCAGGCGGCGGCAGGTGGCCAGCGCCATCTTGTCGTCGATCTCGCCAAAGATCATGACGAAGCGGCCCTTGAAGAGCAACTGCTCTTCCTGCTTCTCGGGGGCGTCTTTCTTGGTGGCCTTGTCTTCGGCGGCGGCGAGGGTGTGGTGGTGCATGGTGGGGGTCCGGGTTAAGGGCGATACCTTACCGCGAGAAGCGGCGCGGTGTGCCGCAGGGGTCAGGCGTCACCCACGCGGCGCCACCAGGCCACGCTGCTGATGACGAACAGCGCGGCGAAACAGCTGGTGCTCCAGACGACCGTGCGCACGAGCAGGTGCGACGTGTAGGCAGGCAGCGTGGCCGGCGTGAGCGCGTAGGCCGACAGCGCACCGACGATGCCGGCACAGGCGAGGCAGGCGAGCAGCAGGCGCCCGCGTGCCACGTCCAACGGGGCGGGTGCAGCCCGTGGCCGGGCACGCAACGCCCGGCGGTACGTGACGGCCAAAGCCACCACGCCCACGGCCGTGCTCAGGTGCTGTAGCAGGTGGGTCACGTCGAACTGCCCGTCGATGGCGTCCAGCAGTGGCTCTTCCAGCTCGGGCAGCAGCTCGGCGCCCCAGCGGCCCTGGTGCGTGAACGAGTCCCACAACAGGTGTGTGGCCGCGCCGAGCAGGATGGACAGCACGGCCACCGCCGCGCCCCGCCAAAACGGGTGCGGCGGCGGGCGCAGCTGTTCGCGCACGAGTGCACGGTGCGGTTCGGGCAGCAGCACCGTCAGCGGCCCGGCAAAGCGCAGCAGCAGCGCCAGCATCAGCAGGCACACCGGCAGGCAGATGGTGAAGACGCCCTCGGGCGTGTGGCAGAAGCCCCGCCACTTGCCGTGCATGCCGACGTAGTAGCTCAGGTCGGGCGCCATGGCCCCGAGGATCAGGGCGGGCAGGGAGAGCCAGCGAGGGCAGAGAGACCGCAGCGGCAGGATGGCGGCCGGGTGGGCAAAGGTCCAGGGCATGTGGGGGTTGTCAGCAGATCAGGAAAGCACCGTCGCACATGCTGCACGAGGCATGCCAGGCGGTGGGGGCCGGGTGCTCTATGGCCGTTCCGGCGCCTTGTAGAACCACCGCCTCGCGCCCTTCGGCTCGAACGGCTGCCAGTCGCCGTCCGGCTGCGCCAGCCGGTCCGCCAGCGCGTACAGCGCGATCGGATTCACGCCCAGGCCGATGTGGCTGGCCTGCACCTCGATGTTTTCGGCCAGCGGTGATGGCTCGTTGACGCTGCAGCGCCAGGCGACGACGCCGTCGCTCTTGGAGTAGATGGACGTCGTCGGCACCGGTGGCGCGGTGCGGATCTGCGCCATCAGGTCGGCGTCGTTGGACGTGTGGCCGCTGACCATCTCGAAAAAGCGCCAGGCATTGGTGGCGCGCGGGTGGCCGGTAAAGGGCGTGCCCAGCGTGACGACGCAGCGCGCCAGCTCCGGGCACTCCTTGGCCAGCTCGCGGGCATAGATGCCGCCCAGGCTCCAGCCGATCAGGCTGACCTTGCGGTGGTGCCGCCGGTGCAGGGCCTGCAGGTCGGCCTTGGCCTGCTCCAGCACGCCCGCGCGCGGGCCGAAGTTGAAGCCCTGGCCCCAGGGCTGCGTGGCGTAGCCGAGCGACTCCAGCAGGGCACGCAGCGGCGCGGTTGTCAGGTCGTTGGCGCCCAGACCGGGGAAGACGAGCACGGGGTGGCCGTCGCCGTGCGGCAGCTTCTTCATCCATGGCAGCGAGGCCAGCAGGGCCGCGTACTCCCAAGGCGCGCGGCCTTCGAGCATCAGCAGCCAGGCGTTGGGGGCGCGCAGGTCGTGCCAGTCGGTGTGAGCGGTGTCGGGCACGGCGGGCGAAGAGGGCCGGCGCGGGGCGCGCGGCGAGCGGGTAGCGGGCATGCGGGAAACGGGAGCGGGCAAACCCGCGCATTGTTAGCCAGCTGGGGCCCGTTTCCGCGCGGGGCTTGCCCGGGGCTTGGGTGTCGCTTTGGCGACGGCCTTCTTCGCTGGCGCCTTCCTTGCCGGTGCCTTCTTCACCACCGGCGCCGGTTCGGCTGCCACCTCCACCACCGGCAACGCCTGCAACTCCATGAACGCCGCATCCACATACGCCGCCAGCTCGCCCATCTCCGGCAGCGCCTCGCCGCAGGCCATCAGGCCGATGTCCAGGGACTGGTTGTAGGTCTGCACCGTCACGTTCAGCGCCAGGCCGTGCACGGCGATGGAGGTGGGGTAGTTCGTCAGCATCCGCGCGCCGGCCAGGTAGAGCGGCAGCTGCGGCCCGGGCACGTTGGAGATGACGACGTTGGCCACCACCGGTAGCTTCTCGGCCACCTTGGCGCGGCCGTAGAGCATGGCGCTGGCCTGCATCAGCCAGGGGATGCCCAGGCTTGGGAAATCGGTCGGCATCAGGCTCTTGAGCTGGGCCATCTGTGCCTTCATGGCCTTGCTGGCGGCGATGACGTGGGCCAGGCGCTCGGCCGGGTTGGCCAGGTGGGTGCCCAGGCTCATGAAGGTCATGGTGGCCTGGGTGTTGGAGGTGGCGTCGCCGGCCGCGCGCGTGGACACGGGCACGGCGGCAATGAGGCTCTTGCGCGGCAGCGGGCCGTGTTTGGCGAAGTAGCGCCGCAGCGCGCCGCCGATGACGAAGAGCACCGCGTCGTTGATGCTGGCGTGATGGCGCTTGCGCGTGCGGTTCAGCTCGGCCAGCGGCAGCGTGACGCCGGCGAAGGAGCGCGTGCTGGACAGGCTGACGTTGAAGCGCGTGCGCGGCGCCGGGCCGAGGCTGGATACCGAGGTCTTGCCGCGCACTATTGCCGTCGTCTGCGCGGCCACGTCCGCCAGCAACGTGCGCAGCTTGTCGACCGAACCGCCGGCCGCCGCGCCGCCTACGTAACCCACGGCCATGTTGCCGAGGATGTTGGCCGCGCTGGGCAGGGAGCGGGCAAGCTTGACAGTCTGCTGCCACTGCTGCGAGACGGCCGCGCGCAGCATGCCGACGGTGCCGAGCTGGCCGCGCTTCTTGCCGCGCGCGGCGGTGGTCTCGATGGGGCGCGGCTCGGGGCTGAGGTCGAGGATGACCTGGGCCAGCGCCACGGCGGCCTGGCCGTCCACGGCGGCATGGTGCAGTTGCGTGTAGAGGGCCACGCGCACCTCGCCGTCGGGGCCGGGCTCTAGGCCGGTGAAGACGCGGAACTTCCACAGCGGCCGGCTGCGGTCCAGCAGCACGGGGTGCAGCGCGCCGACCTGCGCCTCCAGCTCGCCCATGCCGCTGCCCTCGGGCAAGACGATCTCGACGATGTGCTCTTCGAGGTCGGGCTCGGCGTCCACCCAGCCGGGGTTGGACAGGCCGAGCGGCATCGCGATGAGCTTGCGGCGCAGCGCCGGCAGCAGCGGCATGCGGGCGCGCATGTGCTCGCGCAGATCCTCGATGTAGTCGCCGTCGTAGTCGGCGGGCAGCTCCAGCAGGTGCAGCGCGCCGACGTGCATCGGCATCTGCGGTGTTTCCAGGTAGAGGAAGCTGGCATCAAGGCCGGCGAGCTGTTTCATCGGCTGTCTCCTGAGTTATCAACCCAGCATAGCGATGAAAGCTGCGGCGGCCCTCCGGGCCGACCCCGCCTGCGACCATCAGGTCGCAGGCGTAGGACTCATTCTTCGGGAACAAAAATCCAGAGCAGGATGTACACCAGGATGCCGCTACCGAAGGCCAGGAAGAGCACCGTGAAGATCAGGCGCCAGACCCAGGCATCCAGCCCGGTGGAGCGGGCGATGCCGCCGCAGACGCCGCCGATCCAGCGGTCCACCCGCGCGCGGCGCAGGCCATTGACGGCGCCGACGTTGGGGCCGGGCGCGTTGCCGTAACTGGGTGCTGCGTGACCCACCGAGCGCTCCAGCACGCGGGCCTTGGCCTTGGCAAATTCGTCGTCGCTGAGCACGCCACGGGCATGCAGGTCGGCCAGCTTGTTGAGTTCGTCGGCGTCGTTCATTTGAGGCTCCTTGCGGGGTTGATGAGTTGAAGCCTAACGGCAGGGCGCGTACCTGCCAGCCGCTTGCGACGGTCGGTCGAATTTGTGGGACGCACCCCGGAAAATCAATGGACAGGCCGTTTGGCCGAATCAATGTCCACGAACTGCCAGAAGTCCAGCCAGAACAGCGGCCGGCGGTAGCCGTACATCCAGGGCTGCTCGATGTCGGTCAGGATGCGGTGCACATGGACCTTGTACGGCATGTAGGCCACGGCGATGCGCTTGGCCTCCTTGAACAGCGCCTCGCGCTCGGGGCCGTCGGGCAGGGCCTGCATGCGGTCGTAGATCGCGTCGAAACGGGCATTCTTGAAGCGCGGCAGGTTCTGCGTGCCGGCGAACGGGCCGTACAGGCGCTGCATGGCCTCCTGGCCATCCGCCGAGGCGGCCGTGGAGGCCAACGGCCACATCTGGTAGTTGCCGGCCTGCACGGCCTTCAGGTTCTCGGGCCATTGCTGGATCTTGATCTGCAGCTTGATGCCGACCGCACGCAAGGCCTGGTCCCACAGCTCGTCGATGGCGCGGCTCAGCGAGTTGGACTCCGTGTTGCGCATGAGGACGAGCGGGCTGCCATCGGGCAGGTCGCGCCAGCCGTCGCCGTCCTTGTCGACATAGCCATACATGTCGAGCAGGGCCTTGGCGCGGGCGGGGTCGTAGTCGCTCATCTCGCTCTTGAACGCCGGGTCGTAGCCGCTGGTGTTGGGCACGATGGGCGCTTGCGCCGGCACGCCCTGGCTGCGGCGGGCGCTCTTGATCTCTTTGTTCACGTCGTAGGCCAGCGAGATGGCGCGGCGCAGCGCCACCTTATCGGGCGTCAGGCCGCCGACGACCGGGTCTTCCAGATTGAAGCAGGTCAGCGTCATGTCGGGGGCGACGGTGAACACCGCCTGCATGCCGCGCTTGGCGAGGTTGGGCGCGAGCTTGCCGCCGGGCGCGGCCTGGGTGATGAAGTCCTCGGGCACGCGCTCGATGAAGTCGTGTTCGTTGTTCAGGAAGGACAGCCAGCGCGGTTGGTTCTCTTCAATGATGTCGACGACGACGCGGTCGATCATCGGCAGGCGGCGGCCCTTGAGCCGGGCATAGATGGCCTGGGCCTCGGCGTCGCCCGGCGCCGGCTGGGCTTCGTAGTGGCGTTCCCGGTAGCCGGGGTTGCGCTCGAAGACCATCTGCGAGCTGCGCCGCCATTCCTTCAGCATGAAAGGACCGGTGCCGACCGGGTGTTCCATGATCTTGTCGCCATAGAACTCGACCACCTCGCGGGCGACGGCGCCATAGAGGTCATTGCCGGCGAAGATGGCTTCAACGAGGCGTGGTCGCGGGCCGTTGGTCTTGATCTGCAGCGTGTAGCGGTCCAGCGCGCGCAGGCCGGCGATCTCGCTGTCGTAGGGGAAGGGCTGCTTGGACTGGAGGGTCTTCTCGCGCAGCTCGGCCAGGCCGACGATGCTCTGATCGTCATAACTCGCCCAACCCTGGGCGTTGGTGGCGGGGTCGGCAAAGCGCTTGATGCTGTAGACGAAGTCTGCGGCCGTGACCTCGCGCTTCTTGCCCTTGAAGGCCGGGTCGTCGGCGAAGTAGATGCCGGGCCGAACCTTCATCGTGAAGGTCTTGTAGTCGGCGCTGATCTCGGGCTCGCCGGCGGCGATCAGCGGTACCAGGCGTGCCGGCCGGGCCAGCGGGTCGAAGGCGTAGAGGGTCTCGAAAATGTGGGCCGTGACACCGCGGGAGTAGATGTCCGAAATGCGCGGCGGATCGAACCCGGTTTCGGCAATTTTGAAGGCATAACGAAGCGTCTTGACGGGCTCGGCGGCGCGCGCGGGTGCGGGCGCGGTGAGGCAGATGCTGAGCAGGGCAGCGAGCGCGGCCAGCAGGGAGGGAGCGTGTTTCATCAGCGGGCCTCAGGCAGGGCGGCGGTGTCGATATCGACGTATTTCCAATAGTCGCGCACGAAGATGTTGCGGCTGTAGCCGCGCACCCAGGGCTGCGCCATGTCGGTATAGATGCGGTGCACATGGAACTTGTACGGCGCGTAGGCGATGAGCAGGCGTTGGGCCTCGGTCATCAGCGCCTGGCGCTCGGGGCCGTCGGGCATGGCCTTCTGCTTCTCGTACAGCGCGTCAAAGGCGCGCAGCTCGAAACGCGGCTTGTTGGCCTTGCCCTTGGCCGCGCCGGAGCCTAAAGCGAGGAAGGTGTCGCCATCGGGCGTGGTGCCTACCCAACCGACCATCCACATCTGCAGCTTGCCAGCGTTGGCGGCCTTGAGTTGCTCGGGGAACTTGCCGATCTTGAAGCGGACGTGGATGCCCAGGGCGTCCATGCTCTTCTGCCATTGCTCGGCCAGCTGGCGGCGCTCGCCGTCGGCCAGCGTGGAGTACTCGATGGACAGCGGCTTGCCGTCGGGCAGCTCGCGGTAGCCGTCGCCGTCGATGTCCATGTAGCCGTACATGTCCAGCAAGGCCTTGGCCTTGGGCAGGTTGTATTCGCTGTTCTCGGATTTGAAGGCCGGGTCGTAGCCGTAGGCGACGGTCGGTACCGAGCTTTGGCTCTTCAGCGCCTGGCCGCGGCGCACGAGGCGGATCTCCTTGTCCAGGTCGATGGCCAGGTTGATGGCGCGGCGCAGTGCGACCTTCTCGGGCGTGTAGCCGCCAACGACCGGGTCCTCCATGTTGTAGTAGCTCAGCGCGATGTCGGCGCGCGGGTAGCGCGTCATCGTGATGCCGCGCTTGGCGAGGTTGGGCGCCAGCTTGTTGCCCGGCATGGCGATGCTGGCGAAGTCGATGGGCACCTCCTCGATGACCTCGGACTCGTTGCTGAGGAAGGACAGCCAGCGCGGCTGGGCCTCCTCGATGACGTCGATGACGACGCGGTCCACCAGCGGCAGCTTCTTGCCTTGCAGCGCAGCCACCTCGGCCTGCAATTTGGCGTCCGAACCCGGCGGCGCGGTCTCCGCGTAGCGCACGTCGCGGTAGTTGGGGTTCTTCTCCAGCACCATGCGTGAGCTGCGCCGCCATTCGCCCAGGCGCCAGGCATTGGTGCCGACGGGATGCTCCATGATCTTGTCGCCATAGAACTCGACCACCTCGCGCGCCACGGCGCCCAGGAAGCCGGCGTCGGCGAACTGGTAGACGAAGCGCGGGTCGGCCACGCCCAATTTGAGCTGGAAGGTGTAGCGGTCCAGCGACTTCAGGCCGTCGACGACGCGGTCGTAGTCGAACGGCTTCTTGGCGCGCATCAACTCCTGGCGCAGCTCCGACAGCCCCACGATCTTGACGTTCTCCAGCAGGTAGAGGTTGGCGCTCTTCCATTGCGGGTCGTAGTGGCGCTTGATGCTGTAGACGTAGTCCTCGGCGGTCAGCTCGCGCCGTTCCCCAGGTTTCAGGCCCTTGAACGCCGGGTCGTCCGCGAAGTAGATGCCCGGCTTGACGCGCATCGTGATGGTCTTGAAGTCGGCGCTGATCTCCGGCATCTCGGCCAGCGTGGCCGGGCGCAGCTTGAAGGGGCGGGCGCCGAAGTCGTATTCCAGCGGCGCGTCGAAGATGCCGCCGGCGATGGACTTGGAGTAGATGTCGCTGATCTGGGCCGGGTCGAAGCCGGTCTCGGCCACCTTGAACGCCTGGCGCAGGACCTTGTCCTCGGCGTGGGCAGCAGGGAGGGCGCAGGCCAGCAGCAGGCCGGTCAGCAGGGCGGGGAACTTCATTGCGGAAAGGCGCGCGGGCTCTTGGGAAGCGCGGAGTCTAGTGAAACCGTCAACGCGAACAGGAAGTCCCCTCGCATAGACTTCGACCCGTTTTCCCTGGCAACCCCGCCCGCCTGGCGGGGTTTGCAGTTTCTAGGAGCCCCGATGGCGGCCTATCTCATCCGACGCCTCTGGCAAATGATCCCGACCCTGCTCGGCGTCGTGCTGCTGGTGTTCTTCCTGTTCAAGTACTTCGGCAGCGACCCGGCCGTCATCCTCGGCGGCCTGAACGCCAGCCCGGAGCAGATCGAGTCCATCCGCGAGCAGCTCGGCCTGAACAAGCCCGTCTGGCAGCAGCTGTGGATCTTCATCCAGCAGATCGTCACCTTCGACTGGGGCAAGAGCTGGGCGACCAACGAGTCGGTGGCCCACCTGTTCGCCACGCGCCTGCCGGCCACGCTGACGGTGACCGTGCCCATCCTCATCCTCGAAGTGGCGCTGGCGATTCCCTTCGCGCTGGCCGTGGCCACCGTGCGCGGCAGCCTGACCGACCGCACCGTGATGGTCTGCACGACGGTGGCGGTGTCCATCTCGCTGCTGGTCTACGTCATCCTGGCGCAGTACGTGTTCGCCTTCCGGCTGGGCTGGTTCCCGGTGCAGGGCTGGACGAGCAGCCACTGGACCAACCTGACGACCTACGCGCCGTTGCCCGTCCTGGTGGCCGTGGCGGTGTCGATGGCGCCGCAGATCCGCCTGTACCGAAGCTTCTTCCTCGACGAGATCGGCCACGACTACGTGCGCACCGCGCGTGCCAAGGGCATGACGGAGAGCACCGTGCTGCTCAAGCATGTGCTGCGCAACGCGATGATTCCCATCCTGACCAATGTGTCGGTGCTGCTGCCGGGCGTGCTGGTGGGCAGCTTCCTGATCGAGGTGTTCTTCTCCATCCCCGGCCTCGGCCGCGAGCTGCTGCTGGCCGTCAACCGCGGCGACTATCCGGTCATCCAGGCGTTTGCCATCTACCTGGCGGCGCTGACGATGACGGTCAACCTGGTCGTTGACGTGCTCTACAAGTTTGTCGATCCGCGGGTGGTGTTGAAGTGATGGTTGTCTATTCGCACGGTGGCGTCCTGCCCAGGCCCAGCCGGGAGTTCGCCCCGGCGGGCGACCTACTTTTTGCGCCGCCAAAAAGTAGGCAAAAAGCTCTCCCCTGCGAAACCGCCCCTGTCGGGGTCCCCTGCGATGCTCGAAGCCCGGGGCCGCACCCAACTCACTTCGCTACGCTGCGTTCAAACAAAAGGGTGCGAAGTCAGAGCTTGATGCGCGCTGCGCGCGCGCCCCGGGCTTCTGCGCTTCTCGGCGGTTTAGAAGGGGAGGCCCATGAACAGCCGAGCAGCCAAACCCGAAAAACCGGTGTCGCCGGGCTGTTCAATCACC
>NZ_JBDSQX010000108.1:0-27025 GCF_039929605.1 Roseateles sp. | reverse complement strand
CCCACGTCAGCATCGACAAGCTGATTGCGGTGCACCGGGCGACGCACCCGAGCCGGTTGCAACGGCACAGGAGCGAGCCCGCCGAGGCCGTCAAGGGTCCGAGCCTGGACGAGGCCCGCGAGGCGTTGCTGGGCGTGGTCGATGCCGATGCCGACGACGCCGAGTGAGCCGGCATGCCCTCGACCTCTTGGCGTCACGGCCCTTGCGGGGGCAAGGCCCGCGCCGTCGGCCGCAGCACCGGCCTGCACAGGCCCACAAAGCCAGGCGCTTGCGCGCAGAGCTGGAGGCAGGCCGAGCCCGGCATCGAGCCGGGCGCGCCCTGGGCCATCGCGGCGGGGTCAATGGCCTGGCGGCCATCGAACATAACGCGGACTGCCGCCACAGCGCCCGTTCGTTCGCCAAGCTCTCTCCTTGGGCACTGCGGCGGCAATCAGCGTTATGTCTTCGCCCCGCCGCGCTCGCCTTCAAGCCAGTTGCGGCCGGCGCCGCAAAGGGTTCTGGCCAGGCGCCGCGCTGCGGCGCAGTCATGGAAGTTGGCCCCGCCCGGCCACCCGTCCGCCCCCGTGGGGCTCCCCAGCTCCCCCCACTGGCTGCCCAGCGTAGCGCCGTGCTCGCCGCGTCAAGGCCAAGCCCTCGCCCAGGCTCGGGCGCGTGCTGCGCACGCGGCCTTGACCCGGCTGCGGCTCGGCGCTCCTTGGGCCAGCCAGTGGCGCTCGCGGTGAGCAGCCAGGCACCCACTCAAGGAGAAGCACCATGCCCCGAAAGAACACCCGCAAGACCGTCACGCTCAAGCTGCCGGCCGAGTTCATCGAGCTGTGCCAAGGCGACAACGTCGAGCCCGAAGACGTGCTGCGCGGCTTCATCGCCGACCTGGCCGAAATCGTGAGCTGGGCGGACAACCCGCGCACCGACGGCTATGCCAGCAACGGCTCGGACGAGCGGCGCTACGCGATGGAGTATTACGAGCGGGTGGGCTGGCCGTGGCTGAACAAGCCGCTGCGCTGAAGCACAGCACACCCAACCAGGCCGGCGTCACCGTCATCGGGGCGCCGGCCTTCTTCATGGGTTCAATGGTCAGTGCGGCCGGTGGCCGCGAGGGATCGGCCAGGCGCCGCGTTGCGGCGCAGTCTTGAAGGGTTGGCCCCGCCCACCCGCGAGGCCGGGCGCTACGCGCCCAGGCCCGCGCCTGGGTGGCCCGGACCCCTTGCAGGGCGCGCCAGGCCAGTGGCCTGGCCCTTCGCCAGGCACAAGCCGCCCACTGGGCGCCTTGTGTCCGGGCTCAGCCCCCGAGGGGCTCCCTCCACCGGCGCGCTGCGGTGCCGGCGCTCACCGGTCGGCTGGTGGCCAGGTCCAGCATCTCAAGCCGTGCTGGCCGCTGACGCGGCCCGCACCGGCACAGCCGGTGCGCTGAACACGCCCGCAGCTTCGATGCGGTGCAAGCCGAGGTCTCGCCTTGCACCGCACCGGCCAGCGTATTGATGTCGGAGCGCGTCAAGGGTTCGCTGCGCCGCTGCGCGCCCTTGACCCGTTCACCAGCGGTGACGCGGCCACGGCCCAGAACAGCCAGCGGCTAAAAGGACGGTTGTTCGCGTGCGGGCGCGCAGCCAGAATGCGCCTCTAAGCAAAAATCACTGCCAACCCGGGAGCGCGTCTTCTTCATCCGCCCGCAAGCCCTTGAGGCGTCTAGCAAAAATGCCTTGTCCTACGACGACTGGTCGTCGGGGGCAATCATTTACGCATACGTGGGCGGAAACCCGCTGAGCTACACCGACCCGGATGGGCGCATTGTGCAAGCGCTGCCCTACCTTGTGCCAGTTGTAATCGTAGGATGCGCGCTGTCGCCTGGTTGCCGTGATTGGCTGAAAAACCAGATGCAGCCCAAACCTCTGGCTTCTTCGCCTTTGGACGGCGATTTGAGCTGGCCCTCGTTTCCACCATTTAGGCCCACCGCTACTCCTGATGCCGACAAAGAGGCGCACGATAAATGTCAAGCGGCATACGAGGCGCAAATTGAAGTTTGCAAAATGACCAGTTCGACGCCGCGAGCCCGGGAAGCCTGCTATGCGCGTGCGGTTAATCAGTATGGCGAATGTATAAAAAAGAATTGCAGATAATGCAAAAAGAATTCCAAATCCTAGTAGAGAGAAAACTCGTTTTGCAAGACCGTAGTACGGGTCAAAAGGGTGAAATTCGGCTTGCGATAGGTCAGCCATATTGGAGCGACCCAGGAATGGAAGGCTCTTGCCCAGTCGCGTTATATGGTTACCACGGGCGGCTCGCGGATATCAGGGGAATTGACCCGCTGAGTGCTTTGGCGCTGGCAATCCCATTTCTTGAGTCACTGCTAGAAGGGTTGCCGGAAAATCTGACGGTCTACTGGCCTAGCGGCGAGGCGTACTTCGACGAGTAGCCCGGTAGGTTGGGGTCATTGACCCCAACGCCAATCCTGTCGAGGGAGGCAGGTCGCGCCTCCAACCCTGCCGTCGCTCGTCCCGGCTGTCTGCGCCGTGGTCTCGCCCCTGGCATCCGACATCGGCCTGGCGCCCCATGTTGACCAACCGTGACCGTCGGGGCGTGCGGGCGTAACAGGCGCCCCGCTGCGGACGGGGCGCCGATCTGCCTTCGCCGCCCAAAGGCCCTGCTGGCGTCCAAGACGCCCAAGACGCCTAGAGCGCCTTGTAGCCCATTGAGCTGAAGCAGCGGCCCGGGCGCAGGAGGCTGCAAACCACGATCCCGGCCGCCTGGCCCAGGTCAAGGCCGAGCAGCGCAAATCGACTTCGTGATCGCCGGGCATGCGCTGCCGGTCCGGCGGCTTTAGGCCGCCGCGCGAGCGGCAGCGCTTGGCACCCACGGCCCGCGCAAAATCATTCAGCCGCTGGCCCCGGCCACCAGCGGCGGGACACCGCCGCCCCCTTCAAAAAGCACACACATTACGCACGGCTTCGTTGATATCGCGATTCACAAAAAATCCATAAAAAACAATGAGTTAGCGTGGTATCTCGGAGGGAATGAAAGCCCCGTGGTTCACCCTGGGGCGCACCGAATATCAAGCAAGTCAACAACTTGGCAGTGGTAGCGTTTGCTACCACGGGAGTGAGCCTGAGCCAAGGAGACGCCGGCTCAAAGGGCCTTGCAACCGTCTTCGGGGTGGACCCCAGCACCGCGCTTGGAGCGCGCGTGAAGCCCCAAACGGCCGGCCCGACCCCCAGCGGGTCGTAGCGCGTCAAGACCTCTTGGACGACCGGGAGCTGCCGGTTATGGTTGCCGCCCAAAACGGCTTAACGCTCGCGCGCCTTGCGGGCCAGGAAGGAGGGCCAAAGCTGCACACGAAGCATGGGGTCAGGTCTCAAATATAAACCCCCACAGCCCACCCGAACCCGCTAGATTCCCCCCATGTCTCGCCCTCTCCGCATCGAGTTCCCCAGCGCGCTGTATCACGTCACCTCGCGGGGTGACAGGCGCGAGGACATCTTTGTCGATGACAACGACCGGGCGCGTTTGCTGGCGGTCGTGGGGCAGGGGCTGGCGCGGTTTGACGCGCAGTTGCTGGCCTACTGCCTGATGGGCAACCACTACCACTTCGTGCTGCACACGCGGCGCGCCAACCTCTCGTTGTTGATGCGCCATGTCAACGGCGTCTATACCCAGGCCTTCAATCGCAGGCACGGCAAGGTGGGGCATCTGTTCCAAGGGCGCTTCAAGGCGATCCTGGTGGACCGTGAGGCCTATCTGCTGGAGGTGTGCCGGTATGTGGAGCTGAACCCGGTGAGAGCGGGCATGGTGGCCGGGCCGGCCGGTTGGCCGTGGTCCAGCTACCGGGCGCACACCGGGCAGGCCGACGCGCCGGCCTGGCTGGGCAGCGAAGAACTGTGGGGCCATCTGCTTGGCGAAACGCCCGACTCGCCGGCGGGCCGCCTGCGTGCGCAGCGGGCCTATGCCGACCTGGTGGCAGCCGGGCACGGCGTGGCGCTGTGGGCGGAGGGCTTGAACCGCCAGATCTACCTGGGCGATGACGAGTTTGTCGACCGCATGCTGGAGGCGGCATTACCCAGCGCCAAGCGCAGCGCGCCTGTACCCAAGGTCCAGCGCAGTTCAACGCTCGGCTTGGCGGACTGGCTGGCGCGGTGCGAGAGCCGGGAGGACGCGCTGCTTTGCGCGCACACCCAAAGCGGGCTGAGCATGACGGCGATGGCTCGCGAACTGGGATTGACGGTGGCTCGCGTGAGCCAGCTGATCGCCCGCGCGGAACGCGGTAGACAAGGCTGAAGTGAAACTGCCCCTCGCCCAGTCACGCCCCGCTGCACGCGGGCGAGCCCGGTCGGTCCCCCAAGGGGACGACGACGCTCGCGGCATTGAGCCGCTCGCATCGTCAGGCGGGCCGGCTTGGGAGCGGCCCGGCGCTCGGCCCGAATACCTCGTTTTCATCGCGGCTGAAGCATCCCGCGCAGCCGTGCAAGGCGCCATGCCTGTACTCACGGCGTTAGGCCGGCCACGCCTCGCGCGGGAGGGCCCACAGAAGGACGCAGAAGGATTTACCGACCGCTTCGGTCGGTGCAGCGAAATCCGGTAAAGCCTGCACCCCTGACCCCGTCGACAGCGGCGGCCAAAGCAGGCAGTCCGTTGCCCCGCGAGTCGCCCCACGAGTTGCCCGGCGAGTACGCGAGCCCGGCGAGAGTGCGTCAATGCCGCACGGCCGCCGCCGTGGCACCGGCTTGGGCACGCGCCTTGCGTTTGCTGACCTGCGAGCACACCGCCTCGCCACACGGAGACACGCCATGAAGAACATCCTCGCCGCCTCACTGATCGCCTTGGGCGCGCTGGCCACCACGGGCTGCGCAGTCACCAGCGGGCAGAGCACCGTCGGCCAGTATGTGGATGACGCCACCGTCGCCACGCGCGTCAAGGCACGCTTTGCAGAAGACCCGGGTGTCAGCGCCATGCGCATCCAGGTGGAAGCGCTCAAGGGCACCGTGCAGCTGGCCGGCTTCGCCATGTCGCAGACCGAGAAGGACCGCGCCGGCCAAATTGCCCGAGGTGTTCCTGATGTGAAGGAAGTGCGCAACAACATCATCGTCCGCCCGGCGAACTGAGGCCCCTCGCCCGGGCACCGAGGGGACGGCGACGGATGCGGCATTGAGCCGCAAGCCGCACCCAGGACGGTGACGCTGCTGTAGCGGGCGGCGGGACTCGCGCCACCGCCCCATCCTTCCGGGAGCGCTGCTTGCCTGACGCGCCGGCATGCCGCTCATGCCGCATGGCGATATTCTCGGCCGCCCTCGCATTGCATCTGCCCGTGCCGGTTTGGCGCCCGACCCTCCCCCTCTCGATGCCCGTCACCATCCGCTCGCGTCTTCTATTGCTCGTGCTGGCTGTGCTGCTGCCGGGCATGCTGGGTTTTGGCTGGTTGATCATCAGTACCTACGCGGCCGAGCGCGAGGCCCACGAGCGCTATCTGCGCGACACGGCGCGTGCGCTGTCCATGCTGGTGGACGGCGAGCTGTCGCGCCGCGCAACCATCGCCCATGTGCTGTCGCAGTCGCCCGAGTTGGACGGGCCGGCGCCGCCGGAGCCGCAGCGGCGCCTGGCCTTCGAGCAGCAGGCGCGCCGCGCGATGCAGGGCCTGGGCGGCTGGGTGGAATTGCGCGCGCCCGGCCGCGTGTTGCTGAGCACCCGCCTGCCTCAAGGGAGCAGCAGCGAGGCGCCAGGCCCGGCCGAGCTCAGCCCGACGGCGCTGATGCAGCCCCTGCAGACCGCAGCCGTCGGTGCCGCCAGCCAGGAGGTGACCGAGCCCTACGGCGCCTGGGTGGAGCCGGTGCGACGCGGGGGCGAGCTGCTCTACAACCTCGTCGTCACGGTGCGGCCGTCGGAGCTGCAGCGCATCGTGCAGACGCAGGGCAACCCAGGCTGGATCGGCTCGGTGGTGGACAACGCGGGGCGCGTCGTCGCGCGCCAGCCCGGCGGCAGCGCCTATACCGGCCGCATCGCGGGTGCCGACGTGCGCGCCCACATGGCCGCGTCGCGTGAGGGCAGCTTTCATTCGGTCTCGCTGGACGGCGTGCCCACGGTGGGCTACTTCAGCACGTCGCCGCTGGGCTGGAGCTATGTCAGCGCCATGCCGCGCGAGGCCTTCGCGGGGCGCCTGCCTGCCGAGGTCGTGCGACTTGTTGCGGGCGCGCTGGCCCTGCTGGCCCTGGCCGTGGCCGGCGCGACGTGGGTGGCGCGGCGCATCGAGCACCCCATCCGCACCTTGAAGGCCGCCGCCCAGGCGCTGCAGGCCGGCCGCCCGGTGCAGTCTGGCGGCACCGGCATGGTGGAGTGCGACGAGGTGGCCGCCGCGCTGGCCGCAGCCGGCCGCAGCATGGCCGGCGCGCAGCACGAGCTGGAGCACAACGTGACCCACGCGGTGGAGCGCACGCGGCTGGTGGAGCAACGCGCCGCGCAGAGCCAGCGCGTGGAGGCGTTGGGCCGGCTCACGGGCGGCGTGGCCCACGAGTTCAACAACATGCTGGGCATCATCAGCAACAGCATGCATCTGATGCTGCGCCATCCCGCCGCCGCCGAGCTGCAGGGGCCGCTGGGAGCCACGCAGCGCGCCGTCGACAAAGGCGGCCAGCTTACCCAGCACTTGCTGCGGGTCTCGGGCCGGCGCCCCGGCGTGCGCATGCAGACGCTGCCGCTCGCGCGCTACCTCCCCGAGGTGCAGGAGCTGCTGCGCAGCGTGCTGGGCCGGCGCATCGAGATCCAGGTGCAGGTGGCGCCCAACGTCCAACCGGTGCGCGTGGACGCCAGCGAGCTGGACCTGGCGCTGGTCAACCTTGCCCTCAACGCCCACGACGCCATGCCCTCCGGCGGCGAGTTGCGCCTGTGCGCCAGCAACGCGACGCCAAACGACATGGAAGGTTTGCCGCAACTGGCGCCCGGCGACTACGTGCTGCTGACCGTCAGCGATGACGGCATCGGCATGGACAGCGATCTCGCCGAACAGGCTTTCGAGCCCTTCTTCACCACCAAGCCGGTGGGCCAGGGCAGCGGCCTCGGGCTGAGCCAGGTCTACGGCTTTGCGACGCAGGCCGGCGGCACCGCCCACCTGGCCAGCACGCCGGGCCTGGGCACGACGGTGTCGCTGCTGCTGCCGGTGGCGGGCGATGGCGACGACGCCCGCCCGCTGCCGCCTGCCGCAATGGCGGCGCCGGTGAGCATCGACGCCGCCGCCGTGCTGCTCGTCGAGGATGACGCGGCGCTGGGCGACATGACCGCCGCGCTGCTGAAGGCGCACGGCGCGCGCGTCATGCGTGCCGCCAACGCCGACGCCGCTCTGCGGCTGCTGGATGCGGGCGCCGGCATCGACATCGTGCTCAGCGACATCGTCATGCCCGGCCCGCTGGACGGCATTGGCCTGGCGAGGCGGCTGCGCGAGCTGCGACCCGAGCTGCCGGTGGTGCTGATCAGCGGCTTCACCAACCGGCCGATGGCCGAGGGCGAGTTCACCGTGCTGCGCAAGCCCTGCGCGCCGGCCGAGCTCCTGGCGGCGCTGCAGACGGCACTGGCCGTGGCCCGCTCGGCCAGGCCCGGCAGGTAGTTGCAGGCACGTCGCCTGCCAAGGGAAGACCTGCGTGCTGAGCGGCTGAATGCCGCACGGCGCTATCTCTACCCCTTGAAAGGACCTTGCCATGAGCAACGACGACATCATCGACACGCTGAACGACCTCATCGAAACCAGCAAGGACGGCGAATACGGCTTTCACACCTCGGCCGAGTACCTGAAGGAGGCTGCGCTGAAGCAGAGCTTCATCACCCGTGCCGAAGAATGCCGCCTGGCCGCTGCCGAGCTGCAGCAACTGGTGGTGAGCCTGGGTGGCGACGCCGAGGACGGCGGCACTGCCGGAGGGGCCCTGCACCGCGGCTGGGTGGCCGTGAAGGGCACGCTGGCCGGCTACACCGACAAGGCCATCCTGGAAGAGACCGAGCGCGGCGAAGACAGCGCGCTGGCCGCCTACCGCGAGGCGCTGGACAAAGCCCTGCCGTATGACGTGCGCGCAGTGGTGGAGCGCCAGTACGAGGGCGTGAAGCGCAACCACCTGCAGGTGCGCACGTTGCGCGACGCTGCTCGCGCGGCTGTTTGAGCCCCTCGCCCAGGCACGCGCGCTGAACGCGGCGTGTCTGGTCGGTCCCCCCACGGGGACGGCGACGGGCCGGCTTGGTGAACTGAAGTCGGACACAAGCAGTCCCTGCGGACTGCTTGTGCCTACGGAAGGCCATGAGCCTCTGGCTCATGGCAGGCCCGGCGCTCGGCCCAAACGCAAACCCGTCGTCGGGTCAGAGCGGAGATGCGCGGCCACCACCGCCCTCATCGTCCTCTGCATTCTTCTCGCGAATGACGCTGATGCCCCCGTCCGACTCCATGCGAGCGATCTTGACATCGGCGAGCTTGTCGATGCCGTGCGTGCGCAGGCTGGCCATCAGCTCGGGCACGGTGACGAGTTCGCTGCGCATGTTGCGACGCATCAGGCGGCCATGGCGCACCAGCACGAGGGGGGGCGGTTCGACCATGCGGCGCACAGCGTGGAAGCGGTAGCTCCCCCAGTCGAGCAGCCAGTTCCAGCCCGCCAGCGTGGCCACCAGCACGACGCCTTCTGCCACCGTCGTGTAGCCGCCGGCCATCGCGTTCTGCGACGCATCCGCGATCAACACCAGCAACAGGATGTCGGCAATGCCGATGGAGCCGGTGTCGCGCCGCAGCACGAAGCGGAACAGCAGGAACAGGAACCAGTACATCGCACTGCCGCGCAGCACCAGCTCCAGCGGCGAGACGTCGAAGCGAAGCAGCTCAACCAGGTCGGGCATCGCCATCGGCGTGCTGTGCGTGCTGTGCTTTGGGTCTGGGCGTGAACAGGCTGCCCAGCAGCGGCAAGCCCACCGCCAGCAGGCTGGTGGCCGTGGCCGGGCTGACCTGGCGGCGCCAGCGCTCGGGCAGCATCGGCCAAGCCATGTGGACGAGGCGTGACCATGGCAGGCCTGCCAGCAGCGCGAACACCGCCGGCTTTGCCGCAGCCGCAGCAACGACGGGCGCGGTACCGGCGGCGATGCGCGCAGGCCGCCTCCACAGCAGCAGCGCCGCCGCGCCGGCCGCGATGAGCGCGGGCTTGATGAAGCGGCGCGGCTGCATCGCCTCGTCAAGCTGGCGGCCAAAGCGGTTCGCGCCGCGACGCAACCTTTCCTCGCGCGCCATCAGGCGCTGCTCGACACGCAGGATGCGGGCGTCGATGTCGCCCGGAAGTAAGCCTTCAGTGCGAGACATGTTGGCCGGCGGCGGGGACAGGGGAGCGTTCATCGGCATGGGTCTCGTGCGAATGGCGGGGGTCGGGCGGCACGGTGAGGTGGCGCTGGGTGGCAGACAGCGCCAGCCGCGGCATCAGCTTGTGCATGCGCGCCACGGCCACGGCGATGACGAGGCCATTGATGCCGATGGTCAGCAGCAACGCCGCCAGCAACGGCAGGCCCGCCTGCATGAGCAAGCTGATCAACGCCGCCCACAGCGCCAGCCACACCGTCACACCGAGGATGGCAATCGCCACCACCAACGCGACGATGTGGAAGAGCGCCTGCGTCGCACGCTGCAGCTCCAGCGCCAGCAGCTCGACCCGGTCGCTAACAAGGCCTGGCAGCTCGCGCGCCAGGCCTTTCAGTTGCTGCAGCAGCGAGTCCGGCGGCGCGCTCGCGCCAGGGCCGGAAGTACCGGGTGGCGCGGGCGTTTCTGGGACGGGGGCAGTGGCGGTTTCGGCCAAGGCGGCCTCAGCGCGACAACCGGGCGATCAGGACGCCGACTGCGAGCGCGGCGGCGATGGCGGTGAGCGGGTTGTCGCGCACGCTGGTCCGCAGCGTCTCGGTCCACTCGTCGCCCAGTTCGCGGGCGTCGTTGGCGCGCTGGCTGATCGCCTCGCTGGCGGCATGAACGCCGTCCTGCACGCGCTGCACGGCAGGGCCCGCAGTGCCGGCGAGCCGGTCGATGGCCTGATGGGCGCCCTGCACGACGCGGTTCAGCGCGTCATGGGTGGCCGCTGCACCCTTTTCGACGGCGTCGTCGGCCTTGGTCGCGATGTCATTGACAGCAGCCGTGGCCGGCGTTGCAGGCGATGCGGAGGAAGTCGGGAAAGGCGTGGTGGTGGCCATGGTGATCCTTGAAAAGGTTGAACGAAAAAAGCGGACAGCAGAACAAGGCAAACGGCGTGCCGGGTAGCTTGGCTGGCGGCGGCTAGATCGCGCCGACGCTGCCGGTCACCGGCAGCACGATGCCGGTGATGTAGCCCGCGCACACCGGCGAGGCGAGGAAGACATAGGCCGGCGACAGCTCCTCGGGTTGGGCGGCGCGCTTCATGTCGGTCTGCTTGCCGAACTCGGCGACCTTCTCGGCCGGTGAGTCGGCGGGGTTCAGCGGCGTCCAGACGGGCCCGGGCGCCACCGCGTTGACACGGATGCCGCGATCGATGAGCTGGCTGGCGAGTGACTTCGTCAACGCGTGGATTGCGCCCTTGGTGGCCGAGTAGTCCACCAGCTTGGCATTGCCGCGCAGGCCGGTCACCGAGCCCGTGTTGATGATGGACGCGCCGTTCTGGAGATGCGGCAGCGCCGCCCGCGCCATGCGCAGGTAGCCGCCGACGTTGGTGTCCAGCGTCTCCAGGATGCGTTTGTCGTCGAGGTCTTCCAGAGAATCTGCATGCTCCTGGAAGGCAGCGTTGTTGACGAGTACGTCCAGCTTGCCGAAGCGCGCGATGACCTGGGCCACGGCGCTGTCGCACCAGGCGCTGTCCTTCACGTCGCCCTGTAGCAGCAGGCATTGCCGCCCCTCGGCTTCGATGCACCGGCGCGTCTCTTGGGCATCCTCGGTCGAGGAGTGGAAGGCCACGGCAACATCGGCGCCTTCGCGGGCGAACAGCACGGCCACGGCGCGGCCGATGCCGGAGTCGGCGCCGGTGATGAGGGCCACGAAGTCCTGCAGCTTGGCGCTGCCCCGGTAGTCGGGCGCCAGGAAGCGCGGCGCGAGTTCGAGGTCGGCTTCCTGGCCCGGCTTTTCGAGGTGCTGGGCGGGCAGGTCGACAGGCTGCTCGCGGGCGCCGGCCTGCACGGCCTCGCCCTCCCCCTCATCTTGCGCGCCGGCGTGCTGCTGCTTGCGCGCGTCGGCCTCGTCCTGGCGCTGCTGGATCTCGCGTTGGGTCTTCAGGGTGGCGTCGTTCGTGCTCATGCTTACCTCTGCAAAAAGTCGAGTGGTTTCGGCAGACCGTGCTGCAAAAAAGAAGAAGTGAGCGACTCAATCGCGCAGCGCCTTGCCCGCATCGGCAGCCTCGCTCTCCTTGCCAGACGGCGTCTGCGCGTCCAGTCCGCGGTCCGGCGACTCGGCCACCTGCGGCACAGCGCCCGGGCGTTCGATCAGCTCCTCGATGATGAAGTGACCGTAGTGCTGGGCGCGCTCCGCGCCATGGCCTTCAGCCACCCGCGCGATCTGCAGCGCCTGTTCGTCACCGGTCGCGTAGACCACCAGCCAGTGAAAGCCCCGCTCGGCCAGCACGCGGTGGGCGAGGATGAGGTTCATCTCCTGGCCGATGGCCGCGATCGGGCTGGCGTTGGCGATGTCGGCGTCGATCTGGCGCAGCATCTCGCGGTCGGTGTAGCGGCGTACGGCATCCGGGCGCAGGCCGATCTGGCCCAATGCCGCAGCGGCGCGATCGGCGCTGTCCGCATCCGGCAGCGAGATGACCACATGGCCGACCGGCTTGAAGACACCGAAGCTTTGTTGTGCATCGCTGGACATGACGGCCCTTTTCTTTGAGTTGCTGAGGCCCCGCTCACGGCAAACGCGGTGCCTGGTTATTCAGGCGGCGTGGGCACGTGATTTGCCCACCGTGCGCTTGCTATGCCGCCCGGAGTCACCATGCCGCCCGCCCCTCGCCTCACCGTTCTCTATGTGGAAGACCACCCGGTCAATGCGCTGCTGATGACCGCCATCTGCGAGCGCCGCCCGCAGCTGGAACTCGTCGTGGCCACCAGCGGCGCAGATGCGATGCGCGCGGCCGTGGGCCTGCGGCCCGTGCTGCTGCTGCTGGACCTGGGCCTGCCCGACTGCCACGGTAGCCAGCTGCTGGGCCGCCTGCGCGCGCTGCCCGGCCTGGAGACAGCGCCGGCCATCGCCGTCACGGCCGATGCCGCCTTCGACATCGCCGGCACGGGCTTCAGCGAGTTGTGGTCCAAGCCGCTGCACCTGGACCAGGTGTTGGCGCGGCTGGACGCGCTGACCGGCGTGTCCGCCACGCCGCGGCAGCGCCTGGCCGAGGCCAGGCTGAGCTCGCCGCCCAGGTGCGCCATGCAGACGTCGGGCTAGCCGAAAGTGCTGCGGGAACCCGCACCCTGGATGACGCGGTGCACCAGGTGCAGTTTGCGGACGACCGGCGCCGACAGCACGAAGGGGTAGAAGTCCGCCACACCCATGCTGCGCGACATCTCGTTGAGCACGCCGGTCAGCTCCATCCAGCTGTTGATGAGCTGCAGGAAGCCATCTGCGTCGTCCGCGTCGCCGGCGTCGTCCAGCGTCTCCGGCCCGAAGCGCTCATAGCTCAACTCCACGCGCTCGCCGTCCAGGCCGAAGCTGCGTGCCGTGTCCAGCGTCTCGACCAGGTGCAGGTAATGCGCCCAGGTCTCGGCCCAGTCTTCCCACGGATGGGCGCTTGCATAGGCGCTGACGAAACGCTGGCCCCAGTCGGGCGGCGGGCCACTCGCGTAATGGCGTTGCAGCGCGGCGCCGTAGTCCTCGCGCTCGTCGCCAAACAGCGCGCGAAAGGTGTCGATCCATGCGGTGGGCTCGACCAGCAACTGCCAGTAGTAGTGCCCGGTCTCGTGGCGGAGATGGCCGAGCAGCGTGCGATAGGGCTCGCCCAGGCTGCCGCGGCGGGCCTCGCGGCGCGTGTCGTCGGCCTCGGAGGCATCCAGCGTGATGACGCCGTCGGCGTGGCCGGTGATGACGGCCGGCCCCTCGGGCGGCGCCAGCAGCAGATCGAAGGCCAGGCCGAGGCCGCCGGGCATCTCGGCCCTGGCGCGCACCGGCAGCTTCAGCCCGATCAACGACGACACGAGGCGTCGCTTGGCCTGCTCGATGCGGCACCACCACAGGCCGGCACCGGGCTGCGTCAGGTCGGGCAGCGTGCGCGTCAGGCGGCAACAGCGGCACAGCGTGAAGCCGGCCTGCACCTCGGCGCCGTCCAGCAGCCAGTTGCAGGCCGCCGCCGATTCAAGGTTGGCGCAGCGGGCATAGCGCGGCGCGCGGCGTGGCGACACGCCGGCCTCACGCCAGCCGCCTGAGCGCACACGCTCCAGCGCCAGCAAAGCACCACGCACCGCGTCATAGCCCAAAGGCCGTTGGCAGTTCAGGCACTGGCTGTTGCGGAAGAACACCGGCCGGCCACAGAAGCAACTGAAGGCGCGTGGCGTCATCGGCGCCGGCACCTGGCGCGGCGTGGCTGCGAGCGGCACCATCAGGCCGCCGCAGCGTCGTGACGCAACGCCTCACCACGGCGCGTCGCGACCCCGTTGCTGTCGGCAAGAAAAGTTTCGGTGACGTCGGCAATGGCAAAAGCAATACGCACGGGCGGGATCTCGGTCTTGGGTCAACAAAAGCAACTCAGGGCAAGCGCGGTGCCCAGGCGCGCGCGCGAAGCAGGCCCATCAAACGCCGCTCGGCTGCGGTGAGCCCCGCCTGGCCGCGCTGGCCGGCCGGCGCGTCGACCCAAGGCAGGGCCCGCAGCGCAGCGCGGGCGGCGTCGTCACCCAGAGCCTCGGAGGCCCTCAGCACGCGCGGGTGGATGTAAGCCTTGCGGCAAACCGCAGCGGTGTTGCCCAGCCGCCGCGCCACCGCCGCGACCACTGCGGTCAGCCGGCAGGGTTCGGCACCCTCGGCGCAGGCCTGCAGCGTCAAGTCCAGCGCCAGCACGCTGCCATGCCAGGTGCGGAAGTCCTTGGCCGTCACGCGCTGCCCCGCCGCAGCCGCCAGCCAGGCGTTCACATCGGCCGAATCGACCACATGGCTGCTGCCGTCTTCGTCGACATAACGGAACAGTTCCTGGCCAGGCAGCTCGCGGCAGCGCCGCACGATGCGGGCCACGCGCCGGTCCGTCAGGCGCACGCTGTGGCGCACGCCGCTCTTGCCCACGAAGGAGAGTTCGATCGAATCGCCCTTGATCCCCGCATGCCGGTTGCGCAGCGTGGACAGGCCGTAGGAGCCGTTCTCGCGTGCATAGCTGGCATTGCCGATGCGCAGCCAGGTCGTGTCCAGCAACCGCACGAGAGCCGCCAGCACGCGCTCGCGCGTCGGCTCGCCGGGCCCGGCCAGGGCCTGCGCCACACGCCGGCGCAGCCTCGGCAGCACGGCGCCAAAACGGCGCAGGCCGTCGAACTTGGTCTGGCCCCGGCCGGCCTGCCAGTCGGCGTGATAGCGGTACTGCTTGCGCCCGCGCGCGTCCCGGCCGGTGGCCTGCAGGTGGCTGTCGGCCAGTGGGCTGATCCACACATCGACCCAGGCCGGCGGGATGGCGAGCGCGCGGATGCGCGCGAGGTCAGCTCCGCCCTTGACAGGCCGACCACGGCTGTCCAGGTAATCGAAGCCGCCCCGGCGTGGCCTGCGTGTCAGGCCGGGCTGGGTGTCGCTCGTCCAGCGCAGGCCGGCCTGGCGTGCCGCAACGATGGGTGAAGGCATGGGTGCGCACAAGCACGACCCATGCCGCGACCGGTAGCCGGCGCTACCCGCAGGTATGAGCCGGCCAAAACTCAGCGGTTGCGGTTCAGCGCGCGCACCAGTGCGTACACCAGCGTGCCTGCGGCCAGCACGACGAGGGCCGAGCGCACCGGCGCGTCGTGCACGTAGCCGACCGTGCGGTCCGAGGCGCGCGCCACCTGCGTGCGCACGCGGTCGACGCCGTCGGCGAGTTGATCGAACCCCCGGCGCGCGGCGCCTTCCACCTTCTGCAGGCCTTGACGGGACGCTTCGGTCGCGGTGGCGTAAAGATCGGAATGACCCATGGTGCTGACTCCAATGAATGTTGTGGAAGTCAGTCAGGGCAAACCGCGCGCCAGCCCTTCGGCCGGCCCTGCGGTCAATCGCCGCGCGTGGCCGGCCCCTCGGTTACCGGCCCGTTCGCAGCGCCATTCGCAGCACCCTCGGCGGCGTATTCCTTCAACCGGTTGTAGAGCGTCTTCAGGCTGATGCCCAGCGCCGCCGCCGTGCGCTCCTTGTGGTGGTTGAAATGACGCAGCGTGGCCAGCATCAGCATGCGCTCGGCCTCGGCCACGCTGGAGCCGATGGGCAGCGTGATGCTGGGCACCTCGGCGGCCGGGGCGGGTGCGCGCGGGGCGGGTGCGATGGGTGCCAGCGCGGCCTCCAGCGGGCTCCAGCCCGAGGCCAGCCCCGCGCTGCTGGTGGTGGGCAGCCAGGTCTCGTCGATGAGTTCCTCCTGGGCCATCACGTAGGCGCGCTGCACGGCGTTGCGCAGTTCACGCACATTGCCGGGCCAGGGGTACTCGACCAGCGCCGAAATCGCCGCCGGCGTGAAGCGGCGCACGGCGCCCTCCTGCTCGCAGATGGCAGCCAGGAAATGGTTGGCCAGCAGCGGCACATCGGCCGCACGGTCGCGCAGCGGCGGCAGCTCGATCGGGAAGATGTTGAGGCGGTAGAGCAGGTCCTCGCGCAGCTTGCCCGTGGCCACCGCCTGGTAGGGCGAGCGGTTGGTGGCCGCGATGATGCGCACGTCGGTCTCCTGGCTGGTGGTGCTGCCCACGCGCATGAAGCGGCCGGTCTCCAGCACGCGCAGCAGCTTGACCTGCAGCTCCAGCGGCATCTCGGTGATCTCGTCCAGGAACAGCGTGCCGCCGCTGGCGCGCTCGAAGAAGCCCTGATGCTGGCGCTCAGCGCCGGTGAAGCTGCCCTTCTCGTGGCCGAAGATTTCGCTCTCGATCAGGTTGGGGCTGATGGCGCCGCAGTTGACGGCCAGGAAGGGGCGCTTGCGGCGGCGGCTGAGGTCGTGCACGGTCTGCGCAACGACCTCCTTGCCGGTGCCGGACTCGCCCGTGATGAACACCGACACGCTGGTGCCGGCCACGCGCGAGATCTGCTGGTAGATGCGCTGCATGGGCGCGCTGCGGCCCCACAGGTGGCCGAAATGACCTGACTCGGCCAGATTGGCCGTCAGATCCTCCACCTCGGCCTGCAGCGCCGCCGGCTTCATGATGCGCGACAGCACGCCCTGCAACTGCTTCAGGTTGACGGGCTTGACGAGGTAGTCGGCGGCACCCAGGCGCAGTGCCTGGATGGAGGTCTCGAGGTTGGCATGGCCCGTGCACAGCACGACCTCGGAGTTGGCCACCAGCTTGGGGTCGGCCAGCAGGTCCATGCCGTTGCCGTCGGGCAGGCGCAGGTCCAGCAAGATGATGTCGGGCTGCTGCAGCGAGATCTGACGCCGCGCATCCCGAAGGTTATGTGCGACGGCGACCGTGAACTGCTCTCCCGCGATCAAGGCGCGCAAAGAGGCGGCTGAATCGTGGTCGTCATCCACCACCAGGGCATGGGGCATCGGCGTCTGTTCCTTTCGGTTTGGCATCTGGATTTATGCGGACACCTATTGTCATCACATTCGTTGCCCGCAGCCGCATGAGCGGGCGGCTAGGGGGTGTATCCCTGCGTCACAGGCACGCCGCATGCCCTAGGTGGCGATAGAGTCGGTCAGGCCTGGGGCACATCATGAACCCTTTCGGCTCGCGCTTTCGGCACGTGCTACGGTGACAACCGCTGCGCGCAAGGTGTGGAATCGTCCAACGGGTCGGCAGGATTTGCCGCAGCTTTTTCGCAGCGGCCTGCCGGCATGCCGCTGACTGCCCTTCCACAGGCCAGCTGACCTGACAACCCACCGGCGCAGCCATGAGCAACCACCCCCACCCGACCCCGCACCCCATGCCGCACGTGCCGGGCGCCCACAACGACGACGACTCCGTGGCCGGCGAGGAAGACCCCGGCGCCAGCCTCGACGAGCCGCCCGAACCCACGCCGCCGCCGGCGCCCCTGCCCCGCGACAAACCCTCGCCTTGACGCCGATCGGCACGTCGCTTGCTTTTTGAGACTTGCAGCGGGTTGCTGCTGACAACTTTCAAACCTCAATGAAGCAAGCTCGGGGCTGGCGCCACGCCGGCTGGGTGTGGATCTTGGCCGGGCTCTGGGTGCTGGCCGGGGGGGTTGCCTGCAGCGGCCTGCGGGTAAACGACCACCCGATAGACGCACCACCCCCATCCCAGCCTCAGCCGGCCCAGCCCGTGGCCGACCGCATCACGCTGGTGGGCCGCGACGGCCCCGTCGGCACGGCCACCGAGGCGCGCGACCTGGCCCGCGTCGGCGCCGAGGGCAATACCGCGCTGTTCGAGCGGCAGCTCGGCGTGCTGGCGGCCCAAGGGGACAACCGGCTGCTGCGCGGTAACTCGGCCAAGTTGCTCGTCGACGGGCCGGTCACCTTTGCCGCCATGAAGGCCGCCATCAGCGCGGCCCGGCATCGCATCCTGGTGGAGTTCTACATCGTCGAGGATGAAGGCGTCGCGGCCGAGGTGGCCGAGCTGTTGGTCCGCAAGGCGGCCGAAGGCGTCAACGTGGCGATGATGTACGACAGCGTCGGCTCGCTCGGCACCGAGCGAGGCTTCTTCGACAAGCTGCGCAGCGGCGGTGTTGCGGTCTGCGCCTTCAACCCCATCAACCCGCTGGAGCGCCCCGGCCACTGGGGGCTGCTGCAGCGCAACCACCGCAAGATGCTGGCCGTCGACAGCGACGTGGCCTTCACCGGCGGCATCAACCTCAGCAACGTCTACGCCGAGGGTTCCGGCTCCTTCAGCAATGCGCGCCGCAAGCGCCCGCCCGACGATGCCGACCGCCAGGGCTGGCGCGACACGCAGGTCGAACTGCGCGGGCCGGTCGTGTCGGCACTGGCCGTGGTCTTCCGCGAATCCTGGGCACGCCAGGGCTGCGAGGGCGAGCTACCGCCGGCGCCCGCGCCGCGCGTGGCCACGCCGGGCCAGCGCGTCGTGAAGCTGGTGGCGGGCGACCCCGAGCACGGCATCAACCCGACCTACACAGCGCTGTTGCAGGGCATCGGCGCAGCCCAGCGCAGCGTGCAGCTGACGATGGCCTATTTCGCGCCCGGGCCCGAGCTCATCCAGGCCCTGTGCGACGCGGCCAGGCGCGGCGTGGCCGTCGCACTGGTGCTGCCAGGTCGCAGCGACGTAAAGATGGTGCTGCACGCCGCCCGCTCGCGCTACGCACAGCTGCTGGAGGCGGGGGTGCAGATCAACGAGATGTCGCAGGTCGTCATGCACGCCAAGACGGCCGTCATCGACGGCGTCTTCTCCAGCGTCGGCTCCAGCAATCTGGACTGGCGCAGCATCGTCGGCAACAACGAGATCGACGTCCTCGTGCTGGGCGACGACTTCGGCGACCAGATGCAGGCGCTGTTCACCCGCGACCTGGCCGTGTCTCAACGCATCGAAGCGGCGAGCTGGGCGCGCCGCGGACTGGGGCGGCGGCTGCTTGAAACCGTTGCGCGTGTCATCGAGCCCCTGCTCTGACGCCGGTTGGGTGGTACGCCGCTTGCCGAGAACGGTGCGTCCCTTTCTTCTTTGCTGTCAAGGAGTCATGCCATGACTTTTGAAGGTCTCTCCGCCGGGTCAAGCGCCGCAACGCCCCCCCCTCGTTATGAGTCGCTGCGCCCAACGGGCCACGGGTCTGAGCGCCAACGTCGCCCCGGCGGCAGTTCGATGGGCCGCCTGATGCGCCGCAGCCGCACGCGCACCGCAGGCATCCGCTTCGAATGGGCCATGCGCAGCTGCGGGCCGGTGCTGCGCGTCGTCGCCACCTGGACCGACCGCCAGGGTCAGCCGCATCACACCTCCTACTCGGTGCAATGCAACGGCCTGGCGGGCGCCCTGGACCGCGCCATCGCCTCGCGCATCTCCTGCGGCGCGCCACTGCCCGACCGCGAGGATTTGCTGCAACGTCTGCAGCAAGAATTTGCCACCTCACCCCACTCGGCACCCCACAGCGCTGTGCTGGCTGCCGCGACTGCCGTAGCCGCCGTGGCCAACCAAAGCGCCTGAAGCGGCGGGCTGGTACCAGCTCCAGCACCGGACTGGCGCCTCAACGGTGCCGATGCTCACAGGCGGTCACAGCCAGTTGATGAGCCGTCTGAGCCAGCGCGGCAGCGGGCGGTTCGGGGTGTAGTTCTGGCGATACTGGCTGGGCATGGCGGTGGCCTCGGTTTGAAAACTGTTTATTTATACAGTATTTGAGGTGGAATAGCCAAGCGTCTTCCCGAAGTGATGCGTCTATTGGTAGCGATATCATTTGCGCACGCATTTGCACGGACGCTCCATGAAGAAGCCCCTTCCCCGCTGGCCACTGAGCCTGCTCGTCACTGTGATTCTGGCCGGTTGCGGTCATGTGCCACGCACGCCGGCCGGCGCCGATTGGCTGGCAGCCTGGGGAAGCGCGCAGCTGGAACAGGCGCCCGTCACCGCCAGCACGGTGCCGGCGCCCTGGCAGCAGCCGCAGCGCGACGTCAGCCTGCGCCAGGTCGTGCGCACGACCGCGGCCGGCAGCACGCTGCGGGTCCGCGTCAGCAACCTGTTCGGGCTTGAACCGCTGCAGCTCGACGCCGCCAGCGTGGCGCTGGTGCAGCCCGGCACCGAGGGCGGCAAGCCGCAGCTGCAGGCCGGCAGCCTGAAACCGCTGACCTTCCAGGGCCAGCGTGGGCTGAGCGTTGCACCGGGCACCGAGGCCTGGAGCGACCCGGTCGCCCTACCCCTGCCGCGCGTGGCCGACGTGGCCGTGCAGATGCATGTCGTGTCCGCACCGGCATCGGCGACCGTGCACCCCGGCTCTCGCATCAGCAGTTGGGCCCTGCCCGGCAACCGCGTGGACACGGCCGACTGGCCCGACGCGACGGCACGTGACGGCTGGTGGCACCTCGCCGCCGTGGACGTGGCAGGCGCCGCGCCCCAGCCCGTGCTGGTCGCTACTGGAGACTCCGTCACCGACGGCTACGGCGTGGCGGCAGGCAGCTACCAGCGTTGGACCGACGCCCTCACCCGGCGCATGGCCGCACAGGGGCAGGCAGCGTCGGTCGTCAACACCGGCATCGGCGGCAACCGCATCCTGCAGGACGGACTGGGCCCGCGCCTGCTGGCGCGCTTCGACCGGGACGCGCTGGCGCGCAGCGGCGTCACGCACGTGGTGCTGCTGGAGGGCGTCAACGACCTCGGCACCAGCCACCGCCAGCGCGCGACGACGCCGGAGTCCCGCGCCACGCTGCTGGCCGATCTACAGCAGGGCCTGACGACCATGGCCAGCCAGGCGCGCGAGCGGGGCGTGTGCCTCTTCGTCGCCACCGTCATGCCTTACGGCGGCAGCGGCTACTACCAGCCCCAGCCCGAGAACGAGGCGGACCGCCAGGCGCTCAACAACTGGATTCGCCAGCCCGGCCGCTTCGACGGTGTGGTGGACTTCGACGCACTCACGCGCGATCCGATGCGGCCCTCGCACCTGAAGCGGGAGGTCGACAACGACGGCCTGCATCCGTCGATGGCCGGTTACCAGGCGATGGCCGATGCCTTCCCGGTGGAGTGGCTGGACAAGCGCTGCAGCGCGGCACGTTGATGCCGTAAAACGGGCGCTGCCACGCTGCCACTCGCTTTTCCGGACAGACAAAAAAGGGGCTCCACGAGGGAGCCCTTTTCGCTGCCACGCCTGCGCGTGGCGAGTCGCCGCTTAGTGTCAGAACTTAAGGTCAGAACTTCATCTGAGCGGTCAGCTGATAAGTACGGCCCGGATCCCAGTAGCCACGTACGGCGAGCTCTTCCTGGATGTAGGACTTCTGCGTGGCCTTGTTCAGGTTGGCAACGTCAAAGTTGAGCGACACGCCCTGCTTCCAGCCCACCCAGTCGCCGATCTCGAGACGGGTCGATAGGTCCGCCTGGTAGTAGGCCTTGTTGTACTTGAGGAGCGTGCCCGAAGGGATGGAATCCGTGTTCTTCGACTCAAAAGGAGTCCGGGCCTGGTAGCTGTTGCTCAGGCGAATCGAGCCGCGGCTGTTTTCGAAATACACCGTCAGGTTGGCCGTGTAGGGCGCTGCGCCAATCGGCACCTGGCCGCTGGTCCCTGCGTCCTGCTTGGAGCGGGTGTAGTTGGCGTAAAAGCCGAAGCCGTTGATCGGCAGATAGCGGTCCAGCGACTGCGCCCAGCTCAACTCCCAGCCCTTCAGCTTCAGGACGTCAGCCGTGTTGACCGGCTGCGACAGCGGAATGTTGAAGTTGTCGGGGCCGCCGGCCGCTATCACCGCCAGGTCGATCGCGCTGCCCGCCGCGTACTGCAGCGAGTTGGCACCGAACTCTTGGCGGATCTGCGTCAGCGTCATCTGGCGCACGACCGTACGCGGGAAATTCTTGATCTGCTTGGCGAAGAAGGCGGCCGCGACATAGCTGCCCTTCTTGTCCGTGTACCACTCCCAGCCCAGGTCCAGGTTCTTGGACTCGAAGGGCTTGAGTCCAGGGTTAGTGGCGGTGGCGTTCGACAAGGCCACGTCATTGGACGTAGCCCTCAGCGGCTGCAGCGCCTTGGGGTCAGCACGGGTGATGGCCTTCGAAACCGCCGCACGGACGATCATGTCGTCGGCCAGGTTGAAGGCCAGCGTGCCGCTGGGCAGCGTGTTGTTGTATGAAGTCCGGCCCGTCGTCTCCGTGACGAGGTTCGGGTACAGGCCGCCGTCGGTCTGGCCTGCATTGCGCGGATCGGCCACGTTGCCCGTGTACGCGCCGACGGTCTGCATCGTATGCGTGCGGCGCAGGCCCACGTCATAGCGCAAAAGGCGGTCGAAGATGCGCGTCTGGCCAGCCACTTCGATGTAGCTGCCGAAGACGTTTTCATTGAAGTCCTGCGGGGACGCACCGCTGAGGGCGTTGCTGCCCGCGACCTGGACCATGTTGGCGGTGATGCCCTCGTAGCCGGTGGCCCCAGCGAAGCGGCTCCAGTCAATCAACACGAAGCCGTTGGGGCCCGGTATCAGGTACTTGGAAATGTCCGGCACGGCCGAGCCCTGATAGGCCAGCGCGGGCCCACCAGCCGTCGCGCCCTTGCCGTAGCCAGGGTATTGCGTCGCCGGGTTGGCCGTGATCGTGATCGGGGTGATCGAGCAGCCATTCGGGTTGGTGGTGTTGGGCGCGTACATGCGGACGTTCAGATTGCCGCCGCAGACGACGTTCTGCAGACGGCCATCGTCGGTAAACGGCGTGATCAGGCGGTGGTAGGTGTCATAGGCCGTGCCGCCCTTGATGGTCAGGCTCTCGTCACCCCAGGCCAGATTCCAGCGTGCACCTCTCGTCTTGATCAAGCGGTCTTCGCGATTGACGCTGATCTGGGCGCCCGTCGCATTGCCGTGGTGGTCCCAGGTGTAGTTGGTCGGGCTGTTGGGGTCGAAGCCGTTGGGCGTGTAGACCGGGAAGTTGGCGTTGGAGCCGATGCCCACCGTGAACGGCTTGGCCGCGTCGGTCGGGACCAGGATCGTGGGTGCGAGGCGGCTGAATCTGCTGCTGGCCTGACTGACCTGAGCGTCCAGCGTCCACTTGTCGGAGATGTGCCATTCGAAGCCCGGGTTCACGGAGGTGAAACTGCTCCTCTCGTCCATCCGGCGGTATTCGAGGAAGCCGGTGCCGTTGAGGAGGGTGCCGCCCGTCACAAAGCAGTAGACCGCGCAGTCGCTGCGGTCATAGGTCATTGCCGACGGGATGACGGCGCTGTTGCGAACGTTGATGTCGAAGTCGACCCGCTCCTGCTTGCTGGTCTTGCTGCCAGTCAGCAAATCAAGGTAGGCATCGAAATCTGCGGTCGGGCGGAACTCGAAGCTCAGCAGGCCGTTGTTGCGGTTGCGCTCACCCGTGAAGTTCACCGGGCGCGGTAGGCGCGGCATATAGCCGTTGTCCAGTTGCTGGATCGTGGTACCGGGGTTCAGCTGCTGCAGCAGGGCCTTGTCGATGGCCTGGCCGGTTGCCAACGCCGTAGAACCATAGGTGCCGGCGGCCGCGGCAGGCACAGTCGTCGGGATGCCCCAGGCACCGTTGGTGGTTGAAGTCCCCGCGCCGGTCTGCAAGGGGTTGGTCAGACGGGGCGTCACCCAGTCCGTACCGTCCTCGAAGCCACGCGTGGTGATCTTGTTGCGGGCGAAGGACACGCCGGCCAGCACGCCGAAGGTGTCGCCGAAGGTCGTGCTGAAGATCGCCGTGCCGCGCGTGCTCGGCTTGGGCGCGGGGTCGTTCTTGGCCAGCTGTAGCTTGACGGTGCCGCGCGTTCCGGGCTTGTCGAACGGGCGGGCGTTGCGCATGTTCACGACGCCGGCGATACCGCCTTCCAGCATCCCGGCGGTGGGACTCTTGGACACGGTGATGCGCGAGAACAAGTCGCCCGGCATGAAGTCCAGGTCGACTTCGCGGTTGGCGCTACCGGCACTGCTGAAGCTTGTGGAGGCCGATGCGACGGGGGCACCGTTCATCAGGATGCGCGTGAAGTTGGAACCCAGGCCGCGGACCTGGATGTTCAGGCCTTCGCCCGTCACGTCGCGGTTGACCTGGACGCCGGGGATGCGCGAGATCGACTCGGCCAGGTTGTTGTCCGGAAACTTGCCGATGTCTTCAGCGTGGATCGAGTCCGACAGGCCGATGTTGTCGCGCTTTGCAAGCGCCGAGGCAGCCAACGAGCTGCGGATGCCGGTCACGACGACGGTATCCAGTTGATGGGTCGACGCTGCCGGCGCCGTCTGCGCGTAGGCCTGGGCAATCAGGCCGGCCAGCAGCGTGGTGCCCAAGGCCAGTTGGCCACAGCGAACGCGGCGGTTCGGCCGCGAAAGGGTTGTGTTCATGTCTGTCTCCTCATTGGTTTCTATAGCCCGCAATTGCGAGAATGTGATGCATTCAGCCACAAAAATGGTAGCGCACTCATTTCCAATTTACGTTTGCGATACCGGGTAGTCAACAAGGGTGTATACTAATGTATTAGTTGGAAATCAGGCAAGTTGGCTGTGGCATCGCAACTTGGCAGAAGAGCAGGTAGCGCTCACAATTACGCAATCACCGCTGACCGTTGAAGATGCAAAACAGCAACGCTTTCACGCCGATGGGCTTGCCGGCCGACGCGGCCGGCGCCGTCCTGGTAGGGCGCGCCTGGCGCCCGGATATCGCCGGCCCTGCCTTGGTGGCGGTGCGCGATGGCGAACTCGTCGACCTGTCTACCCACGCGGCGACCTTTGCCGAACTGCTGGACCGGCCCGATCTGTTGGACGTCGCCCGCAACGCGCCGGGCCAGACGCTTGGGGCCGTGCAGGCCGTGCTGGCCAATGCACTCGCCGCCTCGCCCAACACCGCCCTGCCGCGCCTGCTGGCCCCCTGCGACCTGCAGGCCATCAAGGCCTGCGGCGTGACGTTTGCGGTGAGCCTGCTGGAGCGCGTCATCGAAGCGCAGGCGGGTGGCAGCGCGGCGCGCGCCCACGACCTGCGCCAGTCTCTGACCGCAAGCCTCGGCACCGACCTGGCCAGCATCCGCCCCGGCTCGGCGACGGCGCAGCGGCTCAAGGACGAGTTCGTTGCGCGCGGCGCCTGGTCGCCCTACCTGGAAGTGGGGCTGGGGCCGGACGCAGAAGTCTTCACGAAGGCGCAGCCGATGTCGGCCGTGGGCTTCGGCGACGCCGTCGGTCTGCACCCTGACTCGCAGTGGAACAACCCCGAGCCCGAGATCGTGCTGGCGGTGAACAGCCGCGCAGAAGTCGTCGGCGCCACGCTGGGCAACGACGTCAACCTGCGCGACATCGAAGGCCGCAGCGCCCTGCTGCTCGGCAAGGCCAAGGACAACAACGGCTCCTGCGCCATCGGCCCTTTCGTCCGCCTGTTCGACGGCGACTTCACGCTCGACACCGTGCGCGCGGCCGCCGTGAGCCTGCGCATCGAGGGCGCGGACGACGGCTTCGTGCTCGAAGGCGTCAGCCGCATGCAGGAGATCAGCCGCGACCCGCTGGAACTGGTACGCCATGCCTGCGGGCCGCACCACCAGTACCCGGACGGCTTCATGCTCTTCCTGGGCACCATGTTCTCGCCCATCCAGGACCGTGGCGCGCCCGGCGCCGGTTTCACGCATCGCCTGGGCGACGTCGTCACCATCGCCAGCCCCGCGCTCGGCGCCCTCGTCAACACCGTGCAGCGCAGCGACGCCATCCCGCCGTGGACCTACGGCATCGGCGCGCTGCTCAAGCATCTACACCGGCAGCACATGCCACCCTGAGTCTCTGGTCGGACGCTCGGGCTGGTGAGCGTCCTTTCTTTGACGGCGGCCCGCCCCGTGCGGAGCCGCCGTTTTTTTGCCTACCGTACAGTGCCGATCCATTCGAGCGCCAGCGGCCAAATTCGAATTCAGAGCCGAGATGAATTTCACGCTAGATCCCACCCGCCACGCGGCACCTCAGGTTGTCGAAGCGCTCAGAGCTGCCATCATTTCGATGGAGTTGGCACCCGGGATCGCACTCGACCGCGGCGAGCTTGCTCAGCGGTTCGGTGTGAGTCAAACGCCCGTACGCGACGCGCTCATTCGGCTTAGCGAAGAAGGCCTGGTCGTCATACGGGCCCAATACACGACGCAGGTCAGTCTGATCAACGTGCCGGCGGCCCGTGAAGCGCATTTCCTCCGCCGTTCCATCGAGATCGAGATCGCGCGCCAATTGGCCATGACGCATGAACAGTCGTTGATCAATGACCTGCGCGCGCAGTTGTCATGCCAAGCGGCTCTCGCCGAGAAGAAGGACTTCCTCGGCTTCATGGCGGCCGACAAGGAGTTTCACCGGCTCATGTACGTGGCGGCCAACTTGCAGCGGCTGTGGTCGGTGGTCGTTCGCATGTCAGGTCACGTCGACCGCCTGCGCCTGCTTCACGTCCCTAGCGCTGGCAAGACGGAGTCGACCTTGAGCGCCCACCAGGCCATCCTGGAGGCCATCGAGTCACGCGACGTTGAAGCCGCACAACACGCGGTCCGGGGCCACCTGTCCGGCACCCTCGCCTCGGTGGACGAGATCCAGAAGCGCTACCCGGAATACCTGATCCTCGCCTGATCCAGCGGCATTGCGGGTCATGCGCCCACAGGCACGCGAACCGCAGGTGCGGCCATGCGGCTGACCAGCACATAGACGAGGGCGCCCGAGGTCGAGCCGATCAGCCAGCCCCAATCACCCACGTTGAACATCAGCCCGAACGCCCCGGCGAGCGACAGGCCGATGGCCAGCGCGCCCGACACCGCCAGCGCGAAAAGCGCCTTGCGATTCCAGCCGCCGTCGAAGTGCAGCGAGCCTTGCGGCGACATCGTGTAGAGGTCCTTGAGCACGATGGCCTCGCGCTTCACGAGGTAGTAGTCGGCCACCATGATGCCGAACATCGGCCCGAGCACCGCCCCGAAGATGCTGACGAAGACCGTGATCGCATGCGGGCTCGACACGAACAGCCAGGGGCACACGAGCACCGACAGGATGGACGTGATCAGGCCTCCCATCTTGAAGTTGATCTTCTGCGGCGCGAGGTTGGCGATGTCGTAGGCCGGCGAGACGAAGTTGGCGACGATGTTGATGCCCATCGTCGCGACGATGAAGGTGATGGAGCCGACGATGGTCGCGATCGGGTTGTTGATCTTCTCGACGATGAGCACCGGGTCCATGAGGGCCTCGCCGAACACCTTCATCGACCCGCCGGTGACGATGACGGTGATGACCGCGAACAGGATGAAGTTCACCGGCAGGCCCCAGAAGTTGCCGCGCTTCATGTCTGACTCGCTCTTGGCGAACCGCGAGAAGTCGCCAAAGTTGAGCAGCAGCGCGGCGAAGTAGGCCACGATCAACATCGCCGCGTTGGCCATCAGGCCGACCGATTCGAGGCCGGTGTA
>NZ_JBDSQX010000107.1:0-20511 GCF_039929605.1 Roseateles sp. | reverse complement strand
CTCATCTCGGGCGCGGGCTTGATCGTTCCGGCATCGAGCGCCAGCACGTCGGAGACCGAGTCGACGACGATGCCGACGACGCGCCCGCCGACGTTGAGCACGACGACGACGGTGAAGGCGTTGTATTCGCTGGCCTGGCCCAGGCGGATGCGCAGATCCAGGATGGGCACGATGACGCCGCGCAGGTTGACGACGCCCTTGATGAAGGCCGGCGCGTTGGCCACACGGGTGGGCGCTTCGTAGGAGCGGATCTCCTGCACGCGCAGGATGTCGATGCCGTATTCCTCTTCGCTGATGCGGAAGGTCAGGAACTGGCGGCCGTCGCTGCGTGCCAGAGCCTGCACGGCCTGGGCGCCGGTGCTGGGAACGAGGTCGGTGGAGCTCATTGTTTACTGCGCTTGGAGAGTGGCCTGCGCCTCATTTTGCACGCTCCGGTGCCGCCGCCGGTGCCAACAATTCGTCAACCAAGGCCAGCAGCTCGCGCACGTCGAGCGGCTTGGTGAGGTAGTGCTCGGCGCCGGCCGTCTGCGCCAGGGCGATCTGCTCCGGCTGGGCGTTGGCCGACACGACGACGACGGGCGGCGGCGTGCTGCCGAGCTCGCGCAGCCGCCGAAGCAGCGTCAGTCCGTCGCCATCGGGCAGTTGCCAGTCCAGCAGCAGCAGCGCCGGCGGCCGCTCGTGCATTGCGCGCAGGCCGGCTTGCACCGTCGGCGCCACTTCCAGTTCCAGCCCGGGGCGCTGGTCGAGGATGCCGCGCATGACTTCGGCGTTCAGCGGGTTGTCCTCGACGTAGAGCACGCGCCGATGCGGGCCGGCCTGGGGCGCGGCGGGTTCGGTCGGGCCGGCTTCGACAGCGGTAGCCATCTGCGCGTTCGCGGCGGGCAGCCTGAGCACGAAGCAGGCGCCCTCGCCATCGACGGCCTCGGCGCGCAGGCTGCCGCCCATCATCTCTGCCAGGCGCTGGCTGATGACGAGACCGATGCCGGTGCCGGGCAGGCCGCTGCGCTCGCGGCCCAGGCGATTGAAAGGCTGGAAGAGGCTGGCGCGCTGCTCGTCGGTCAGGCCCAGGCCCGTGTCGCGTACAGCGACCTCCACCCAGCCCGGCTCAGGCGCGCTGGACTCGATGCTGACGCTGCC
Organism: Roseateles sp.; assembly: GCF_039929605.1. Taxonomy (GTDB): domain Bacteria; phylum Pseudomonadota; class Gammaproteobacteria; order Burkholderiales; family Burkholderiaceae_C; genus Pelomonas. Next base: position 19,374 of record NZ_JBDSQX010000107.1, on the reverse strand, counting down.
GCCGACGCGGTTGTACTTGACGGCATTGCTGAGCAGGTTGGTCAGCACCTGGGTCACGCGGGTCGGGTCGCCCACGAGGTGCAGCGCCGCCGCGTCCAGCCGCTGGCTGATGGCCAGGCCGCGCTCGGCGGCGTTCCCCTGCACCAGGGCCAGCGCGCGGGCCAGCACGGCGGGCAGGTCCAGCACGACGGGCTCCAGGCGCAGCGAGCCGGCTTCGATGCGCGACAGGTCCAGCGTGTCGTTGATCATCTCCAGCAGGTGCCAGCCCGCCTGGGCGATCTGCTGGGCGCGGCCGCGCTGCGCCGGCGACAGGGGTTCGCCGGTGTCCATCTGCATCAGCTGCGTGAAGCCGAGGATGGCGTTCATCGGCGTGCGCAGCTCATGGCTCATGCGCGACAGGAATTCGTTCTTGGCCTGGTTGGCGGCCTCGGCGGCCTCGCGGGCGCGGTCCAGCTCTTCGAAGCGCCGCTGGTCGGTGATGTCTTCGATGATGCCCACCATCCGGTGCGGCCTGCCGTCGGCGCCGCGCAGCAGACTGACGAGCACGCGGGCGTAGACGACGATGCCGTCCGGCCGCACGTAGCGCTTCAGGCGCCGGTAGAAGGGCAGTTCGCCGCGCATCAGGCGGCGTGCGAGGCGGATGTCCTCGCGACGGTCATCGGCATGGGTCACGTCGATGGCGCGCCGCCCCATCAGCGCTTCGGCCGAATGCCCGACGAGGCTGCTGAAATACGCGTTGACCTCCTGGAAGGCGCCGTTCAGGTCGGTGAAGACGATGCCGATGGGCGCCGTCTCGAAGATGCTGTGAAAGCGCTGCTCGCTCTGGTTCAGCGCGTGAGCGCCTTCGGCACGGCCGGCGATCGCGCGCTCCAGTTCTGCGGTGCGCTGCTGCACCAGCGCCTCGACGTGCTGGGTGCGGCCCGATATCAGCAGCAGCAGGGCGCCCACCATGGCCGTGGCCAGCAGGCCCACCAGCGCAAACGCCCAGCTGCGGCCGGGCGCCTGGGTCATGCCGGGCAGGTCGTAGATGCGCACCTCCCAGTGCTGGCCGCCAAAGTCGAGCGGCATCTTGACCAAGGGCAGGGCGGCGTCGTCGCCGCGCTGCACGGCCTCGCAGCCCGGCGGCCCGGCCAGGCGCGGGAAGGTGGCTTGTGGCGCCAGGTCGACGAGGCAGGCGCCGAATTGCTCGGGCCACTGTGCGGCCAGGCGCGACAGCAGCAGGTCCGGCCGCAGCGTGGCGAAGACGAAGCCGTCCCGCGCCAGCGCACGTTCGGAACCGTGGCCGAAGTACAGCGGCTGATAAACCACGACACCGATGGCGCCATCACGGTCTTGTGACAGCTGCATGCCCGTTGACGCCGTTGGCCGACCCGAAGCTGCCGCCCGTTCGATGGCCGCTCGTGCGCCGGGCACGCTGCGCACGTTCACGCCCAGCGCGCCGATGTTGCGCTGCAGCGGCTCGATGAGGCGGATGGCCATCGCGTCTTCGTCGGGCGGCGTTTGCACGTCGCCGGCGCGCGTGCGGTCGCGTACGCGGTAGCGAATCGGAAAGTTGTCGGCGGCGGCAGCGGCGTTGAAGCGCTCGATGTCGTCACGGGGCACGCGCAGCGTCAGCCCCAGGGCGATCAACGGGCTGTCTTCGGTCAGGAAGCCGTTCGACACGAGCGCGAACTCTTCGCGCGTCGGCCGGGGCTTGACCTTCGCGAGGCCGTGCACGCCCTCCAGCGCCAGCAGCGGCTCGCGCAGGCGGCTGGCCAGCGTCTGGGCGGCGTTGGTCGCGTCGCGCGTGAAGTCGGAGCGGTTGCGCTGGCGATCCCAATCCATCGTCGCCGCCACCCCCAGCGCGACGAGCAGCGTTGTCAACAACATGGGCAGGCCGACGCTGAGGCGCCGCGTGGCCCAGGCCGAGCGCGGGTGGCCGATGAGGGCCAGCGTGATAGGCGTGGCGATGAGCACGCCCATCAGGTCGCCCGTCCACCAGATCGTCCAGACCTGGCCCAACTGCGGGCTGGTGATGATGCCCGCAGCTTGCAGCAGCAGCGTGGCGCAGCTTGGGCTGACGACGCCCGCCAGCGTGGCCGTCGCGAGATAGCCACCCACCTCGCGCGGCGATGCCAGCACCAGTGGCCGGCCGCACCAGCGCCGCATCAGCAGCGTGCCGGCCGCAGCCTGCGCGGCGGCGCCGCAGCCGATGCCCAGCGCCAGCGGCAGGGCATCGCTGCCCAGCATGGTGGCCTGCACGGCGAAGGAGCCCAGCGCCACGGCCGGCAGATAGCGCAGGCCCCACACCAGCAGCACAGCCAGTCCCCAGCCGGCGGCCGGGTAAATCGGCGAGAGCTGATAGGGCGGCAGCACGATCAACAGGCCCAAGCGGCCCAGCAGGTAATAGACGGCTGTGATGCCCGCTGACAGCGCCAGGTAGCGGCCGATGTCTCGGGCACCCACTGCGGTCACTGGTGCACCCTTCGGCCTGCGGCCTTGCCTGGCCGCCGGATCGGCCAGGCGTTCGCCAGGCATGAGATGCCCTCAGGGCATCTCAAGTCCGGGCTCACTCCCGCCAAGCGGGAGCGAGCTTGCTTGGGGCGGCCCGGCGCTGCGCTCATTCGGCCTGCGCCTCTCGCAGCGTCTGCATCACCGGCCGCTGCAGCACGCCGCGCAGGCTCCACCAACCGGCGCTCCAGGCCAGCAGCGCGCCGCAGACCGCGCTCACGAGCGGCACCCAGGGCTTGAGCTGCCAATCGAACTCGAACACGAAGCGCGCCAGCAAGGCCGCCAGCACGAGCGCCACGCCGCCGGCCAGAAAGCCCGCCAGCGCCCCCACGCCCAGCAGCTCGGCGCGCTGCACCTGCGCCAGCAGCGACGACGGCGCGCCCAAGGCCCGCATCAGCCCGAACTCGCGGGTGCGCGCCTCCCGGGTGCTGCCCACGGCTGCGAGTAGCACGACCAGCCCGGTCGCCAGCGTGAAGCCGAACAGGAACTGCACCGCCTGGATGACCTGGTCCAGCACGCCCTGCACCTGGTTGAGCTGGGCCGACACATCGATGACGGTCAGGTTGGGAAACTGCCGCGCCAGCTCTCGGTCCAGCTTGCTGGCGGCTGGCATGCGATAGGCGGCGATCTGCGTGGCCGGCAGATCGGGCAGCTCGGCTTTTTCGAACAGTACGAAGAAGTTCACCCGCATCGACGACCAGTCCACCTTGCGCAGGCTGGTGACGCGGCCCACCGCCGGCTGCCCGGCGATGTCGAAGGCGAGGGCGTCGCCCAGCTTCAGGTTCAGTGTCTTGGCCAGGCCTTCCTCCACGCTCATGCCCAGCTCGCCCGGCGCTGCGGCGCCCCAGCGGCCGGCCACGATCAGGTTGTGCTCGGGCAGCTCGGCCGTGTGGCTGAGGTTGAACTCACGTTCGGCCAGGCGTTGGGCGCGGTCCTCGGTGAAGTGCTTGCCCTGCACGGTCTCGCCGTTGATCGTTGTCAGGCGCCCGCGAATCATGGGGTACCAGTCGAACTTGGCAATGCTGGCGTCGGTCAGCAGCTTGCGGAAGGCCTCGCCCTGGTCGGGCTGGATGTTGATGACGAAGCGGTCGGGCGCCGCTGCCGGCGTGGCGCGGCGCCAGCTGTCGATGAGGTCGGTGCGCAGCAGCACCAGCAGCACCAGCGCCAGCAGGCCCACGGCCAGCGACGACACCTGCATCACCGCAAAACCCGGCCGCGCCGCCACCTGGCGCGTGGCCAGCAGCAGCCAGCGCGGCACGCCCGCACCGCTGACGTTGGCCGGCACGATGCGGCGCAGCAGCTTCACCGCGCCCCAGGCCAGCCCCGCGAACACCAGCACCGCGCCGGCAAACCCCGCCGCTGCGATGGCGCCCAGCACCACGTCGCCCGCCAGCACGACGAGGATGGCAGCGAGCCCCGCCACACCGGCGCCCAGCACCAGCAGCGAGCTGGCCTTGGGCGCGCCCAGCTCACGGCGGATGACGCGCAACGGCGGCACGGCGGCGAGCTGCAGCACCGGTGGCAGGCCAAAGCCCAGCAGCAGGGACAGGCCCAGGCCCAGCCCGAGCAGCGCCGGCCAGATGCTGGGGGCCGGCAGCGCCACATTGATCAGGCCGGCCAGCAGCGTCACGAAGACCTGGTGCAAGGCCAAGCCGATCAGCACGCCCGCGACGCTGGCGGCGAGGCCGGCGAGTAGGAACTCCAGCCCATAGGCCCAGGCAATGCGCCGCTGCGGCTGGCCCAGCACGCGCAGCATGGCGCAGGCATCCAAATGACGCGCCGCGAAGTCGCGTGCGGCCAGGGCCACGGCCACGGCCGCGAGCAGGGCCGACAGCATCGCCACCAGCCGCAGGAAGCGCGCCGCGCGGTCCAGCGTCTGGCGCATTTCGGGCCGGCCGGACTCCAGCGACTCCAGGCGCAGGCCGCGCAGCTTCTGCACCTCGATGAGCTTCTCGGCGCCCGCGACGAAGCGCTTCACCGCATCCGGCGCCGCACCGGGCGCCGGCACCAGGGCCAGACGGTAGGTGATGCGGCTGGCCGGCTGCACGAGGTTCGTGGCGGCCAGGTCGGTCTCGGTCAGCATCACGCGCGGCGCGAAGTTGATGAAGCCGGCACCGCGGTCGGGTTCGGTCTCGATGAGGGCGGCGAGCTTGAAGCGGCTGTCGCCCAGCAGCAGCGTGTCGCCCACCTTCAGGCCCAGGCCGTCGGCCACAGCCGGGTCTGCCCAGACCTCGCCTGCGGCGGGCGCGCTGCCCTGGCCGGGCAGGCTTTCGCGCAGGGCGATGCGGCCGCGCAGCGGGTAGCCGCTGCTGACCGACTTGACCGACACGAGCCGGCTCTCGCCGCCCTGGGTCTCGATGGCCCGCGCCATGCTCGGGAAGGCCGCGCTGCGCACGCTGGTCAGCTTCAGCTCGGCCGCCAGGTCGACGATGGCCTGCGGCGTGGGCTGGTCACTGGCGACGACGGCATCGCCGCCGAGCAACTGGGCGGCGTCGCGGCGCAGGCCCTGGTCGAGTCGGTCCGACAGGAAGGCCACGGCGCACAGGGCCGCGACGGCCAGCGCGACCGCCAGCATCAACAAACGAAGTTCGCCGGCCCGCCAGTCCCGCAGCAATTGGCGCCAGGCGAGCAGCAGCGTGGCGGGCGGACGCGATACAGCAGGTGACGACATGCGCGCGACTGTAGCGGCGCTGGCTCACCGCTTGATCACGTAGACTGCGGGCCGACGCGGGTGTAGTTCAATGGTAGAACTCCAGCTTCCCAAGCTGATTACGTGGGTTCGATTCCCATCACCCGCTCCAAACAAAAAAGGCCCCCAAGGGGCCATTTTTGTTTGGATAGGGGTCTTGGGATGAGACCCCACCCGGGTTCGCTCAAGGACAGCCGGCGGCTGTCCTTGGACGTGCCGCAGCCACGGGCCGAACGAGAGGGAGGCCGAGGAATCGGCCCCCAGCCGATTCAGAGCATTCCCATCACCCGCTCCAAATGCAGACGGCCCCGAAAGGGCTCGTTCGCGTTGGAATGGACCTTGGTTTGCCCTGCCTTTTGTTACTCCCTGACGATGCGGCCTGATGAGGTCCGCTCGACCGCCTGGGGTTGGTTGCGCAACAGTTCGACCAGGGCGTCGATGTCAGTGCCCAGCACGGCGCGGTCGCGGCCGTGGCGGAAGCCCGCCTGCTCGTCGCCGCCTTCGGACAGGAAGTTGTTGACGACGATGCGGTAGTCGCGCGTGCGCTCCAGCGGTTTGCCGTCGATAAGGATCTCGCCGAGCTCAGGCTTGCCATCAGCCCCGGCGCGCCAGCGGTAATGCAGCGTCCACGAAGGTTGCAGCATGCGCGGCGCCGCGCCGGCCTTGGGCAACTGGCGCTGTAGCACGTCCCAGAGCTGCTGGCCGGTCAGGGTCAGCGCGACGAGCTCATTGCCGAAGGGCTGGATGGCCAGCAAGTCGCTCATCGTCGTCGCCCGGCCGGCCTCCACCACCAGGTCGGCCCGGATGCCGCCCGGGTTCATGAAGGCGATGTCGGCTGCGGTGCCTTGCTTGCGGGCAAAGGCGAGCTGGCTATCGGCAATCAGGTTGCCCAGGGCGGCGTCGCCGTTGGGATCCTTGGCGCTGCGCACGGCGCCGCGCGGCAGTGTCGCCACCGGCTTGGTGCGCGCGGCCTCGGTCAGCGCGGCGGCGCGGGCGACCAGTTCGGCGAGCTTCGGGTTGGGCGCGTAGACCGATTGCAGCACCGGGTGATTGACGGCGCTCGCCTCGACCACGCGGCCGGATGCGTCCAGCTTGAGGTGGGTCTCGGTGATCCAGCCGCCGTAGCTGCCGGCCTGCACGACGAGGCGGCCGTTGATCTTGCAGGTGTAGGCCTGGTGGGTGTGGCCGCCGATGATCACGGCGTAGGCCGGGTCCAGGCGCGTGGCGATGTCGTGCACGCGGCCCGTCAGCGTCGGGCAGGTATAGCTCGGGTCGTTGGCGCTGGCGCCCGGGCCCTGTACGCCGCCCTCATGCATCACTGCCACCAGCACCTGGGCGCCCTCGGCCTTGAGCTGGGGCACGAGGGCGTTCAGCGTGTCGGCCTCGTCGGCGAAGCGGATGCCCGCGATGGCCTTCGCGACGATGACCTGCGGCGTGTCCTTTGTGGCCACACCGGCGATGGCGACCTTCAACTTGCCGGCCTGCTTGATGACATGGGTCGGCAGCAGGGGCTTGCCGGTCTTCGCGTCCAGCACGTTGGCGCCGAGATACGGGAAGCCGGGGCCTTGGAAGCCTGGCCACAGGCAGCCGTTGGCGCCGCATTCACCGCGGGTCTGGCGCAGCAACTCGGGCAGGCCGGCATCCAGCTCGTGGTTGCCCAGGGCGCTGGCCGAAATGCCGAGCTGGGACATGGCCGCCAGCGTGGGCTCGTCGCGCAGCAGGTTGGAGATGAGCGGCGAGGCGCCGATCAGGTCGCCGCCCGCCACGATGAGCGCGTCAGGGTGCTTGGCCTGCAACTCGGCCAGCGCCGTGGCCAGGTGGGCCGCGCCGCCCGCCGGCTGGGGCTTGACCTCGCCGGTGACGGCGTCGGGCAGGCGGGGCATCAGCGGTGTGGGGCGGGCCGGCTGGATATTGCCGTGGAAGTCGTTGATGGACAGCAGCGTCAACTCGGTGTTGCTGGCGGGCGGCGACGTGACGCAGCCACCGAGCAGGGCGCTGGCGACTGCGCCGGCAAAGGCGGCGCGCAAGGGGCGAAAGTGCATGGCGGGGCAGAGATTCGAGGCAATCGAGCATCTTAGGAGGGGCAGGGTTGCGGCAGTTTGTAGCGGTTTTGCGACATTTGTGCGGAGGTTCAGGCACGGTGTTGACGCGCTGGATCGACCTCAATTGGTGCGTGGTAACCGAGAAGCCGGCGCGCTTCCTCTGGGAAAAATTCACCCACGCAGCGGCTTGCGCGCCTGCCAGTCGCAGCCGATTGATGCACCTGTTCGGTGCTTCTCCGAGGCGCGCTGCTCAAAAAATCGCCACTTCTGACTTACCCGTAAAGTTCTGTCACGGAAAGTCATGACAATTCCCGGACGGTTGGAAGTCCGCCATCGGCTGCTGGTCATTTGACGAGCAGCGCCTACCAAATTTGTCAACGCCATGCGCGCCTTGCCGCGCCCACTAGGAGTCTAGGAATGAAGAGCAGACTGTTCTGCAAGACGGCCACGGCCCTGGCCGTTTCCGTACTGGCCACCGGCTTGGTGTATGCGCAGGAAGCGGCAAAGGAAGAAGCTGCACCGCGCGCCAAGGACGACACGGTTCGTCTGGGCACGATCACGGTCGTTGGCTCCGGCGCCAAGCTCGGCACCGGCATGATGCTCAACGATGACTCGGTCAAGGGCCGCAGCACCATCACCAAGGCGGCGATGGAGAAGGAACTCGGCACCGGCAACGTGCTGCAGAGCATTGCGCAACTGCCTGGCGTGAACACCTACAGCTACGACGCGACCGGCCTGTTCGGTGGCGACGTGACCATCCGTGGTTTCAGCTCCGACCAGATCGGCTTCACCGTGAACGGCGTGCCGGTCAACGATTCGGGCGGCTATGCCTTCTACGCCCAGGAAATGATCGACAAGGAGAACGTCTGCAGCGCTTCGGTGGCCCAGGGCTCTCCCGAGCTGGAATCGCCGCACAGCGGCGCCACGGGCGGCAGCGTGAGCATGATTACCTGCGACCCGACGGACCAGTTCCGTATTCGCGCCACCCAAACCCTCGGCGGCCTGAATCTGAATCGCAGCTTCGTGCGCGTGGACTCGGGTCGTTTCATGAACAACATGGCCAAGGTCTTCCTGAGCTATTCGCACGCTGAGGCAGACAAGTGGAAGGGCGTCGGCAAGGCCAAGAAGGACCACATCGATGCGGGCTTCTCGTTGGACCTGAACGAGGACAACAAGATCCTGGGTTCGGTGCTGTACAACCGGATGGTCAACCAGAACATCTTCTCGGTCAGCCTGGCGCAACTCGCTGCGAACGGTTATTCCGGCTACGACTACGCAACCACCTTCCGACCAATTACGGTGCCGCCGAAAGACAACAATTCGGCGCAAATCACTCCCGGCGTGGATACGCCTCAATCGCCGATCTATTACGGCATGGCGCTGAATCCGTTCAAGAACGTCATCGCGTCGGTGTCGGGCTCGTTCAAAGTGGCCCCGGACACCTACCTGAAGGTGCAGCCGTACATGTGGTATGGCTTCGGCAACGGGGGCTGGAGCGAAGTCGGGCTGAGTGAGACCGGCTCCAACATCGTGCTGACCCTCCCGGGCGCCACCAGTTCCACGACATACTCGCCGCTCCTCGGTGGCGCCGTCGATCTCAATGGCGATGGGGATACGAAGGATCTGTTTCGCGTCGCCCGCGCCAGCGTGACCAAGACGAGCCGTCCCGGCATCACCGGTGAACTCAGCACCACGATGGGCAGCCATTACCTGAAGGCGGGTCTGTGGTACGAACGTGCCACGCACACCCAGACCCAGCCGGCCGTTCGTATCGGTGCCGACGGCGTCCCGATGGACATCTGGCTGCAGGAAGGCTGCATCCAGCGCGCTGACAAGAGCTGCTACGAAGGCCGCAACACCAAGACGATCAGCACCGCCTACCAGGTCTATCTGAATGACCAGATCACGCTGCTGAACGACCGGGCTTTCCTGAACCTGGGTCTGCGCCTGCCGACCGTCAAGCGTGACGTCTACAACTACGCCAACGAAAGCGGCAACCTGCCCTTCACGGTGAACAACACGACCGGCGCCTACACGGCGGGCGCTGCCGGCACCCGCGTGTTCCAGGACTACAACATCAAGCGCAGCTTCAGCGAGGTGCTGCCGCAACTCGGCGCCCGCTTCAACATCAACAGCCAGCAGCACGTTTTCCTGAACATCGCGAAGAACTTCCGCGCACCGCCGAACTTCGCTTACTTCGGCAGCTATGTCGGTCTGGTCACCAAGAATGGCTCGACCAACATGGAGCCCCTGGTCGAAGTCAAGGCGGAAACGTCGGTGATGCTTGATGGCGGCTGGCGCTTCCAGTCCAAGGACGTCTCGATCTCGGCCACCGTCTATAACAAGAGCTTCAAGAACCGCCAGGTTCAAGCGACGGATCCGAACACGCTGCAAAGCACCTACATCAACGCCGGTGGCACGACGGGCCAAGGCCTTGAACTGGAAATCGGCAGCGGTGTCGTCAACGGCTTCTCGGCCTACGGTTCGCTGACGCTGCAGAAGGAAACGATGAACGAGGACTTGCGGGTCAACGCCACCGGCTATCTACCGACGGCGGGCAAGCAGTTCGGCAAGGTGCCTGACAAGATGGCCTCGCTGTCGCTGCAATACGAAGAGGGCCCGATCTATCTGCGCGCGCGGGGCAAGTTCACTGCCGCGCAGTACGTCGACCTGATGAACCAGGAAGCGGCACCGAGCTACAGCACGTTTGACCTGGACGCTGGCTACAAGTTCGCCAACTGGGGCATGTTGAAGAACCCGCAACTGCGGCTGAACATTGCCAACATCGGCAACAAGCAGTTCCGCAACCCGTCGTCGATCATCACGAACGCGGCTTCGACCACGCTCAACGGTTCCGGCGCGAACTACAACCCGAGCACCGAGTTCTACTATCTTGGCGCCCCGCGCCTGACCTCGCTGACCTTCAGCGTTGATTTCGAGTAAGCCGTAAGCATCATGACTGCCGGGCGCACCAGGCCCGGCTAGTCGTTTCGGCAACCGCGAGCGCAGCCAAAAGCTGCCTCGCGGTTTTTTCGTTTCTGAACCGGCGGGTTTGCAATCAGAGCGAGGACAAGGCGCGAAGCCGCAGACAGTGCTTGAGCACGGCAAGGCGAAGCAACGCAGTCATCGCTTTGATTGCGAAGCCGTCACTTCTGGATGTCGCCGAGGCAGATGTACTTCACCTCGACATAGTCCTCAATGCCCTGCCGTGCCCCTTCGCGGCCCAGGCCTGATTGCTTGACCCCGCCGAAGGGCACTTCGGCCGTCGAGATCAGCCCCGTGTTCACGCCCACCATGCCGTACTCCAGCGCCTCACTGACGCGGAAGATGCGGCCGATGTCGCGGCTGTAGAAGTAGCTGGCCAGGCCGAACTCGGTGGCGTTGGCGAGCGCGATGGCGTCGGCCTCGGTTTGGAACTTGAACACCGGCGCGACCGGGCCGAAGGTCTCCTCGCGTGAGCACAGCATCTGCGGCGTTGCGTCGGCCAGCAGCGTGGGCTCGAAGAAGTTGCCGGCCGCCGTCTCCACGCGCTTGCCGCCGGCCAGAACCTTGGCACCCAGCGCGATGGCGTCGGCGACGTGGGTCTCGACTTTCTGCAGCGCCTGCGCATCGATCAGCGGGCCGACGTTGATGCCGGCGTCGAAACCATTGCCCGTCTTGAGTTGCCCCAGCTTGGCCGCGAACTTCTCCAGGAAGGCGTCATACACGCCTGCCTGCACGTAGATGCGGTTGGCGCTCACGCAGGTCTGGCCGGCGTTGCGGTATTTGCTGGCCAGGGCGCCTTCGACGGCCGAGTCCAGGTCGGCGTCGTCGAAGACGATGAAGGGCGCATTGCCACCCAACTCCAGGCTCAGCTTCTTGATCGTCGGCGCGCATTGCCTCATCAGGATGCGGCCCACCTCGGTGGAGCCGGTGAACGACAGGTGGCGCACGACATCGCTCTCGCACAGCACCTGGCCGATCTCGATGGATTGCTGTGAGTCCGCCGTCAGCACGTTCAGTACACCCGCCGGCATGCCGGCCTGCTGGGCCAGTTCGGCGGCGGCCAGCGCCGTCAGCGGCGTGGCCTCGGCCGGCTTGATGATGACCGTGCAACCGGCGGCCAGGGCCGGCGCCACCTTGCGCGTGATCATCGCCAGCGGGAAGTTCCACGGCGTGATGGCCGCGCACACGCCCACGGCCTGCTTGATGACCAGGTAGCGCTTGCTCGGGTCGGTTGTCGGGATGGTCTCGCCGTAGACGCGCTTGCCCTCTTCGGCAAACCAGTCCAGGAAGCTCGCGCCGTAGATCACCTCGCCGCGCGCCTCGGCCAGCGGCTTGCCTTGCTCGGCGGTCATCAGCCGAGCGAGGTCATCCGCATGCTTGACCAGCAGTTGCTGCCAGCGCACCAGCACGGCAGCGCGCTCCTTGGCGGGCTTGGCGCGCCAGGCGGTCAGCGCGTTGGCGGCCGCTGCGATGGCTTCCTGCGCTTCGGCGCGACCGAGGTTGGGCACCTGGGCCAGCTCGCGGCCGGTGGCGGGGTCGGTCACGGCAAAGGTGGCGGGGCCGCCGACCCATTCGCCATTGATCAGGGCCTGCGTGCGCAGTAGGCCGGGGTTGTCCAGTGCATCCAGCGGGGAATTCGCGTCCATCGGGGGGCTCTCCTGTCGTATTGAGAGTCACTCTACCCGGGCGGCGTAAAGGCCCCTCCCTACAATCTGCCTTCTTTGTCACTGACCTTTTCCAGGGAAGCCGCTGCATGAAAGCCGCCGAGATCCGCCAGACCTTTCTGAAGTTCTTCGAGTCGAAAGGCCACCAGATCGTCGCGTCCAGCCCCGTCGTGCCGGGTGACGACCCGACGCTGCTGTTCACGAACGCCGGCATGAACCAGTTCAAGGATGTGTTCCTGGGCTTTGACAAGCGCGCCTACTCGCGTGCCACCACCAGCCAGAAGTGCATCCGCGCCGGCGGCAAGCACAACGACCTGGACAACGTCGGCTACACCGCGCGCCACCACACCTTCTTCGAGATGCTGGGCAACTTCAGCTTCGGCGACTACTTCAAGAAGGATGCTATTCACTTCGCCTGGGAGCTGCTGACGGTCAACTTCAAGCTGCCGGCCGACAAGCTCTGGGTCACCGTCTACGCCGACGACGACGAGGCTTACGACATCTGGAACAAACAAGTGGGCGTGCCCGCCGAGCGCATCGTGCGCATCGGCGACAACAAGGGCGCGCGCTACATGTCCGACAACTTCTGGATGATGGGCGACACCGGCCCCTGCGGCCCCTGCACCGAGATCTTCTTCGACCACGGCGAGGACGTGGCCGGCGGCCCCCCAGGCTCGGCCGAGCAGGACGGCGACCGCTACATCGAGATCTGGAACAACGTCTTCATGCAGTTCAACCGGACGGAAGACGGCGTGATGCACCCGCTGCCCAGGCCGTCGGTGGACACCGGCATGGGCCTGGAGCGCCTGGCTGCGGTGCTGCAGCATGTGCACAGCAACTACGAGATCGACACCTTCGTGAACCTGCTCGCGGCCGCCAAGTCGGCCGTGGATGCAGCCGGCGGCGGCGACTGCGATGCGACGAGCCCGTCACTGAAGGTCATTGCCGACCACATCCGCGCCTGCGCCTTCACCGTCGTCGACGGCATCATTCCGGGCAACGCCGGCCGCGGCTATGTGCTGCGCCGCATCGCCCGCCGCGCCATCCGCCACGGCTACAAGCTCGGCGCGCGCACGCCGTTCTTCCACAAGCTGGTCGCGGCACTGGCCACCGAGATGGGCGAGGCCTACCCCGAGATCCGAACGGGCCAGGCGCGCGTGACCGATGTGCTGAAGCAGGAGGAAGAGCGCTTCTTCCAGACCATTGCCACCGGCATGGAAATCCTCGATGCAGCCCTCGCCAAGGGTAGCAATGTCGATGGCGACACCGCCTTCAAGCTGCACGACACCTACGGCTTCCCGGTCGACCTGACCGCCGACGTCTGCCGCGAGCGCGGCGTGACGGTGGACGAGGCGCGCTTCAACGAACTGCTCGAAGAGCAGAAGAACCGCGCCCGTGCCGCCGGCAAGTTCAAGATGGCGCAGGGCCTGGCCTACAGCGGCGCGCCGACCGAGTTCCATGGCTACGACGGACTGCAGGTCGAGACGGCGACCGTCACGGCCATCTACGTCGATGGTGCCCAGGTCGATGAAGCCCGCGCTGGCGACGACGCCGTCATCGTGCTCGACCGCACCCCGTTCTACGCCGAGAGCGGCGGCCAGGTGGGCGATGCCGGCGAGCTGCGCAACGGCACGACGCGCGTCGTCGTGGCCGACACGCTGAAGATCCAAGCCGATGTGTTCGGCCACCACGGCCAGGTGGTGGAAGGCTCGGTCAAGGTCGGCGACGTGCTGGTTGCCCGCGTCGACGCCGAGCGCCGTGCCAAGACCGTGCGCAACCACAGCGCCACCCACCTGATGCACAAGGCCCTGCGCGAAGTGCTGGGCGTTCATGTGCAGCAGAAGGGCTCGCTGGTGAATGCCGAGCGCACGCGCTTCGACTTCGCGCACAACGCGCCAATGACGACCGAGCAGATCAAGGAGATCGAAGCCATCGTCAACGCCGAGATCCTGGCCAACGCTGCCGCGACGGGTCAGGTCATGTCGCTGGACGACGCGCAGAAGACCGGCGCCATGATGCTGTTCGGCGAGAAGTACGGCGACAACGTGCGCGTGCTGAGCATCGGCTCATCGAAGGAACTCTGTGGCGGCACACACGTGAAGGCAACCGGCGACATCGGCCTGTTCAAGATCGTGGCCGAAGGCGGTGTGGCTGCCGGCATCCGCCGCGTCGAGGCCGTCACCGGCGGAAACGCACTGGCCTATCTGCAGTCGCTGGAAGCCACCGTGCACGCCGCCGCGCAGACGCTGAAGACCGCGCCGGCCGAGTTGGATGCTCGCTTGCACGCGGTGCTGGATCAGATCAAGTCGCTGGAGAAAGAACTCTCTGCGGCCAAGAGCAAGCTGGCATCGGCCCAGGGCGACGAACTGATGGCGCAGGCCGTCGACGTCAAGGGCATCAAGGTGCTGGCCGCCAAGCTCGAAGGCGCCGATGCCAAGACGCTGCGCGAGACCATGGACAAGCTCAAGGACAAGCTGAAGACGGCCGCCATCGTGCTGGCGGCGGTGGACGGCGACAAGGTTCAGATCGCCGCTGGTGTGACGGCCGACAGCTGCGCTAAGGTCAAGGCCGGCGAGCTGGTCAACTTTGTTGCTCAGCAAGTGGGCGGCAAGGGCGGCGGCAAGCCCGACATGGCCATGGCCGGCGGCACGCAGCCAGCCGGTGTTCAGGCCGCGCTGGCGAGCGTGGCGGCCTGGGTGGCCGAGCGCGTGTGACGCTGTTCGACCCCTCATGAAGCAAGGCCCGCGAGTTGCGGGCCTTGTTGTTTGTGCGTAGCCCTCGCAGCTCTATTCGCTGCTGGCGACGCGAAACACCGCCACGGCTTCGACGAGGCGCTGGGCCTGCTCCTTCAGGCTCTCGGCCGCAGCAGCGGACTCTTCCACGAGGGCCGCGTTCTGCTGCGTCATCTGGTCGAGCTGCACGACGGAGGTGTTGACCGTCGCGATGCCCTCGCTCTGCTCGCTGGCCGCGGAGCTGATCTCGCCAATGATGTCCTGCACGCGCTGCACGCTGGCGACGATCTCGCCCATCGTCGTGCCCGCCGTCTGCACGAGGCGGGCGCCGTTATCGACGCGCTCGACACTGTTGCCGATCAGCGCCTTGATCTCCTTGGCGGCCTCGGCGCTGCGCCCGGCCAGGGAGCGCACCTCGCTGGCGACCACCGCGAAGCCGCGGCCCTGCTCGCCGGCCCGTGCCGCCTCCACCGCCGCATTCAGCGCCAGGATGTTGGTCTGGAAGGCGATGCCGTCGATGGTGCCGATGATGTCGGCGATCTTCTTGCTGGCGACGTTGATCTCGTCCATGGTCGTGACCACCTGGCCGACGACCTCGCCGCCACGCGTGGCTGCCGACACGGCGGACTGCACCAGTTGATTGGCGGTGCGGGCCGAGTCCGCCGTCTGGCGCACCGTGCCGGTCAGCTCGCTCATCGAGGAGGCGGCGTTCTGCAGGTTGCTTGCCGTCTGCTCGGTGCGTTGGCTGAGGTCGAGGTTGCCGCTCGCGATTTCGCTGCTGGCCGTGCCGATGCTGTCGACCGAGTTGCGCACCGTGCCGATGGTCGTGGCCAGGCGCTGGCGCATGCGCTCGGTGTCCTGGATCAGCGAGCCGATCTCATCGTTGCGGCTGCTGCTGACCGACTGGCTCAGGTCGCCCTCGGCGATGGCGCCGATGGCTTTCTGAAGCGACGCCAGCGGCTGGGCCACCCAGCGGCGCATCATCCACATCAGCCCGAAGCCCAGGCCCACGGTGGTCAGCGCCAGCGCGCCCCAGAAGAACCACAGCGTCGTGCGGCCGGCGGCCTGGGCCTCGGCGCGCGACACCTGGGCGACGACCCAGTAGCCGGTCTTGTCACTCTTGCGTGCGACGGCGAAGTTATCCGTGAGGCCATTGCCGAGCACGTCGGGTACATCGTCCAGCACAACGGTGCTGGCGGTCTGCTCGGCCAGCAGCTTCTCAAAACCGGGCGCGACGCTGGACAGCAGCTTGCCCTTGGCGGTCGGGTGGGCGGCCAGCACGGCCTGGGTTGGGTCCTTGGGCACCGCGACGATGTAGGTGCCGCCATGCTCGAAGAACTTGGCGCTGCCGGACATGCGGTCCATGGCGAGCTCGAAGGCGTCGAGGTCGTAGCCGACGAAGAGAAGGCCGACGACCTTGCCGGCGTCGTTCTTGATTGGTTCGTAGTGCGTCATGTAGGCGCGCCCGAATAGCAGCGCGCGCCCAGTGAACGGCTTGCCACCGGCGACTGCTGCGTAGGCGGGACTCTGCTTGTCCAGCAGCGTGCCCATGGCACGGTCGCCCTTCTCGTTCTTCAGCGACGTGGTGATGCGCTCGAAGTCATTGCCCTTGGCGGCGAACACCGTCGCCACGCCGCCATTGACGGCAGCGAACTTGTCGACCTGCGTGAAGTTGCCGTTGAGCGTGGGGCCCCAGTCGCGCAGTTCGCCGGTCGCCTCGTCGAGCGAGAAGCTTGGGCCGAACTCCTGGCGGAAGGAGCCGAAGCTGCGTTGGATCTGCTTGGCGGCAACTTCGTCCATCGCCTGCATCGCGTCCACCAGCGATCCGGCCTTGTCGCCGACCCAGGTCTGCACCTGTTCGTTGGCGGAGCGCTTCAGCAGCGTGCCGACGATCAGACTGACGCCGAGCAGCACCACTGCGACGGCTGCGGCGCCGGTCAGCGACACCTGGCGGGCGACGGAATGTGCGGACGTGCTCAAGCGTTTCTCCAGAAGGCAAAACGTACTACGGTCCGCACGCCCCGCCTCGTTGCGGGAGGTGCTCGCAGGATCAGGATCAGGAAAGGCTGCTCAGGCAGCGATGGCGGCTTCCATCAGGCCCATCTCGGCGCTGCTCATCAGGCCTTCGATGTCCATCAGGATCAGCATGCGGTCGGCCACCGAACCGATGCCAGTGATGAAGCTGGTGTCCACCGTGGCCGAGCTCAGTTCGGGCGCCGGCTTGATCGCGTCGCGGCTCAGTTCCAGCACGTCGGAGACCGAGTCCACCACCGCGCCGACGACGCGGTTCTTGACGTTCAGCACGATGACGACGGTGAAGCTGTTGTACTCCGCCGTCGCGCAGTTGAGCTTCAAGCGCAGGTCGACGATGGGCACGATGACGCCGCGCAGGTTGACGACGCCCTTGATGAAATCGGGCGCATTGGCGATGCGCGTGGGTTGCTCGTAGGAACGGATCTCCTGCACTTTCAGGATGTCGATGCCGTACTCCTCCGAACCCAGTCGGAAGGTCAGGTACTCACCGCTCTTGGGGCCGTGGCCTTTGGTAGTGACGGCGCCGGGCTGGCGAAGGGCGGGGACGTTGCTGGCTTCCATACGAACCTCTCTGTCGATCTTCGGTTGGGTTGTTAATGGCGCGAGCGGCGCACCAGGCTGCTGACGTCCAGGATCAGCGCGACGCGACCGTCACCCATGATGGTGGCCCCGGACACGTCGTTGACCTTGCGGTAGTTGGCTTCGAGGTTCTTCACGACGACCTGCTGCTGGCCGAGGAGTTCGTCCACCAGCAGCGCGACGCGGCCACCTTCGGCCTCGACGACGACCATGATCGACGACACGTGTTCGAAGTCGAAGCGCGGCACGTCGAAGACCTTTTCAAGCTCGATGACGGGCATGTATTCGTCGCGCACCTCGACGACGCGGCCGGAGCCGGCGACGGTTTTGATGGTGTCGGACTGCACCTGGAAGGACTCGACGACCGAGGACAGCGGCAGGATGTAGCACTCGTCGCCGACGCCCACACTCATGCCGTCCATGATGGCCAGCGTGAGCGGCAGGCGCACGGACACCTTCATGCCGTAGCCTTCGGCGGAGTCGATCTCCACCGTGCCACCCAAAGAGGTGATGTTCTTCTTGACCACGTCCATGCCGACACCGCGGCCGGACACGTCGGTGACAACGTCGGCTGTAGAGAAGCCGGGCGCGAAGATCAGGCTCCAGCATTCGGCATCGGTCATGCTGTCCGGCGCGTCGATGCCCTTCTCGCGGGCCTTGCTGATGAGCTTCTCGCGGTTCAGGCCGCGGCCGTCGTCGCGCACTTCGATGACGATGCTGCCGCCCTGGTGGGAGGCCACCAGCGTGATCGTGCCCTGTTCGGGCTTGCCGCGCGCTTCGCGGTCGGCCGGCATCTCGATGCCGTGGTCGCAGCTGTTGCGCACCAGATGGGTCAGCGGGTCGGTGATCTTCTCGACCAGGCTCTTGTCCAGCTCGGTAGCTTCACCTTGCGTGACCAGCTCGACCTTCTTGCCCAGCTTGGCGGCCAGATCGCGCAGCATGCGCGGGAAGCGGTTGAAGACGGTCGACATCGGAATCATCCGGATCGACATGACCGACTCCTGCAGGTCGCGCGTGTTGCGCTCCAGGTCGGCCAGGCCCGAGGTCAGCTGCTGGTACGTCGCCGGGTCGAGTTCGCGGCTGTTCTGGGCCAGCATGGCCTGCGTGATGACGAGCTCGCCGACCAGGTTGATGAGCTGGTCGACCTTTTCGATGGAGACGCGCAGCGTCGTCTGGTCCATGGCCGCCGGCTTGCCTTCGGCCTTGGCGACCGGCGTGGCTGGGCGCGCGGCCGGCACGATGGCGGCCGTGGGCGCAGGCTCGTCAGAGGGCGTGGCGGCAGCGGCGGCATCAACGGGCAGGCCTGGGGCGTCGTCGAAGAAGCCGTAGCCGGGGTCGGAAGACGGGGCCTCGGCCGGCGGTGCACCTGGTGCCCCGTCATAGAAGCCAAAGCCCGGGCCAAGCGGGATGAGCTTGACCTGCTCACGCGCGACGTGAAAGGTGAAGAGGTCCAGCAGGTCGTTGTCGGTCGAACTGGTCAGCACCTTGAAGCGGCGCATGCCGTCGGAGCTCTGGCCGGCGTCCAGCGGTTCGATGTTGCCGAGGTCGGTGATTTCCTTGAACAGCTCGACGAGGTTGTCGGCCAGGCTCAGGTCGGTCAGTGGGCCGACCTGCAGCTCCAACAAGCGCGCGCCAGGCTTGCTGGCGGCGGCCGGTGCCGAAGCCGCAGGCTTGGGGGCCGCCGCCGAGGCAGCAACCGGCGCGGGCGCGGGCGTGGGCGCAGCGGCCGTACCGCCGCCGCCTTCGACGAAGCTCTTGACGCTGATCAGCAGGTCGGTGGTGTCGATCAGGTCGCCGGACGAACCTTGATGGCGGGCGAGCTGGGCGCGCAGTGCATCGCCAGCCTGCAGCAGCACGTCCACCATGGCCGGATTGGGCTGCAGCTCGTGGCGGCGCAGCTTGTCCAGCAGCGTCTCCATCTGGTGGGTGAGCTCGGCGACGTCGCTGAAGCCGAAGGTCGCCGCGCCGCCCTTGATGGAATGGGCGCAACGGAAGATGGCGTTCAGCTCTTCGTCGTCGGCGGCCTCGACGTTCACATTGAGCAGCAACCGCTCCATGTTGTCGAGGTTCTCGCCGGCTTCTTCGAAGAAGACCTGGTAGAACTGGCTGAGGTCGATGCCAGCACTGATGCTGGCGCCTTCGGTCGTCATGTCACCCAT
>NZ_JBDSQX010000106.1:0-25020 GCF_039929605.1 Roseateles sp. | reverse complement strand
AGCTGCTCGTGCGATACGAGAAACTCGATCGCAGCTTCCTCGCGCTCAACCACATCGCCGCAGCGATCATCGCGTTCCGCAAGGTGCCGCTGACAATAAACATTATTTACGGATAGGCTCTTAGCATGGGAGTCCAAATTCGTGAGGAATCACTCATGAATCCTATTTTATGAATAAATCCTCACAAACACCAAGCGAAGAAGCCGGCCCCCGTACGGCCAGGCGTCAGCGCGGCCATGCGCGAGTGGAGGTGCTGCTGGCCGCTGCCGCCAGCGTGTTTGCCGACAAGGGCTACGACGCCGCGACGACGACGGAGATTGCCGCTGCGGCGCAGTCGTCGATCGGCTCGCTCTACCAGTTCTTCCCAACCAAGCAGGCCATTGCCCAGGCGCTGATCACTCAGCAGGCGGTCGATCTGAGCGCGCGGCTCGACGCCATGGCCGCTGCCAGCCCCGGCTGGGAGGTGGACGAGCTGGCCCGGCGGCTGGCCGGCGCGCTGGTCGACTTCCGTGCCACCCATCCATCCTTCGCGCGGTTGGCCGACTCGCCCGGGGCGCCGGACACCATCGTGCTCGGCGTGCGCCGGAGCATGCGGTTGCAGCTGATCGCCATCCTCGCGCCGCACGCGCCCTCGCTCGGCAAGGCCAGGCTGATGGCGGTGGCCACGGCGGTGCAGCAGGTCATGAAGAGCGTCGTGGCCCTCAACGACGACCCTGCCGCCGACACGCCCGCCGCCGCCCGCGCCGCGCAGGCCGAACTGCGCGAGATGCTGCGTGGCTACCTCACGGCGACGCTCGGCCAGGAACGGCGCAACACAAGGGCAGGCCCCTGACGGCTGCTGCCGGCGGCGCAAGGCCGGCGCGCGTCAAGGCACGAAAGCGTCATCCGTGATCGCCCGCGCCGCCGGCTTGGCCTGCCCCGCCACGTCAAACAGCAGCGGCCGGTTCCCCCGCGTCGTCGGGAAGCCCGACAACCACGTGCTGTTGTCGGCGATGCCCCAGGTGGTGACGCTCTGCAGGCTGGGGTGCTGCTTGAAGACGTTGAACAGCGCGCGGTATTGCAGCGCCTGGGCCTTGAGGGCGGCGGACAGCAGCGTGGCGTCGCCGGTGATGTCGGCCGCGCAGCCGGTCTTGCTGGCGAAGCAGGAGCCGGGGTCGTTGTAGAGCGAGATGTCCAGCTCGGTGACGTGGTTGATGAGGCCCTTGGCGGCCACGCTGCGCAGCGCGTTGTCGACGTTGGCAGCCGTGGGCGAGGTTGTGCTTACGTGCAGCTGGTGGCCGATGCCGTCGAGCGGCGCGCCGCGGGCCTGCAGGGCGGACACGATGGTCATCAGGCGCGAGAACTTGGCCGGGTCCTCGGTGCCGTAGTCGTTGATGAAGAGCTTCACGTCGGGGTCGGCGGCGCGGGCGGCGCGCAGGGCGATCTCGATGTAGTCGGGCCCGAGGAGCTGGAACCACTTGGAGTTGCGGTAGGGCGAGCTGGCGTCGTCGCTGGTGCACTCGTTGACGACGTCCCAGCAGTAGACCTTGCCCTTGAAATGCGTCACGACATCGCTGATGTAGGTCTCAAGCCTGGCGCGCACCTCGGCCGCGGTGCCGGTGAAGAACCAGTCGGGCGTCTGCGAATGCCAGCACAGCGTGTGGCCGCGCACGCCCAGGCCGTTGGCCGCGCCGAAGGCGGCCAGCTCGTCTGCCGTGGCCCAGTTGTAGACGCCGGGGGAGACGCCCAGGCTGGCGGGCTTGAAGCAGTTCTCGCCGGTGATGGAGTTGGCGTGGCGCAGGATCACCGGGTTGGCGATGGCGTTCTTGTAGCCGCTGGGGTCGGCGGCCATGCCGATCTTGAAGTTGGCGGCGAAATAGGTCTTCAGCGCAGGGATGTCTGCGGCTGGTGCCGCCGGTGCGGGCGCTGCGCTCGCCACGGCGCTCCCTCCGCCGCCACAGGCGCCGAGCCAGGGAAGGGAAAGGCCGCTCAACAGCAGGCGGCGACGGTCAGGGCAGACGAGGGGCATGTTGGCGAGGCGGAAGAGAAAGAGCGCATGGTAGGGTGACCATTCGCTGGCTGGAGGCTCGCTAGCCGGCGAGCGACGCGAACGCCCGCTCCAGCACCGCGCCCGACGCTGCCAGCGCCTCGCGCTCGGCCGTGTCCATGCCCGGCGCCACCACGTCCACAGCGCCGCCCGCGCCCACCAGCGCCGGCAGCGACAGCGCCACGCCGTCGCTCTGCACACGGCTGACCGGCAGCAGCCGGCGCTCGTCGCCCACGATGCAGCCGATCAGCTCGGCCGTGACCAGGCCGATGGCGTGGTTGGTGGCGCCCTTGCGCCGGATGACCTCGTAGGCCGCGCGGCGCACGGCTTGGGCCAGCGCGGCCTCTTCGCTCACCTGCCAGCCCGGCCAGTCGCGCAGCGGCACACCGCCCACGCGCGCGCCCGACCACAGCGGCACGGACGAGTCGCCATGCTCACCCACCACCTGGGCATGCACCGACTGCGGCGCCACGCCCAGGCGCCCGGCCAGCCGCTCGCGCAGCCGCGCCGTGTCCAGCAGGGTGCCGGTGCCGATGACGCGCTCGGGCGGCAGGCCGCTGGCGGCCTGGACGACGCGGGTCAGCACGTCCACCGGGTTGGTCACGACGATGACGATGCCGCCAAAGCCGGCCAGCCCGCGGCCGAAGTCGGCGGCGATGCGGGCGTTGTCGCGCAGCAGTTCGAGGCGGCTTTCGTCCGGCCGGCCGTTGCGGCCGGCGGCCAGCACGACGATGTCGGCCTCGCGCATCTGTGCCAGCGGCACGGCGCTGACGGCGCAGCGCGGGTAGAAGGCGGCGCCGTCGGACAGGTCCATGGCCTCGCCCTCGGCTACGGCGCCGCGCGCGTCGTGCAGCCAGAGCTCGCCGGCATGGCCTGCCAGCAGCGTGGAAAACGCGACGCTGGTGCCAACCCAGCCCGTGCCGATGACGCCGATGCGTGCTTTCATGCGGCGCAGTATGGGCCGTTCGCGCCGGGCGCTGTCGATTCGCCCAGCCGTATCGCCGTCCGTCACGAGCCCCTGCGGAGCGGGCCGGGTGCGGCCTAGCATCCGCCCCAATTCGACACAGAGGGGTGCGTCATGAACGACGAAGTGCTGGTGGCCAAGGGCTTGCGCAAGGCCTACGGGGACCGGGTGGCCGTGCACGAGGTCAGCCTCGCGCTGCGGCCCGGCGAGGTGCTGGGCCTGCTGGGCCCGAACGGCGCCGGCAAGTCGACGACGGTGGGCATGATCTGCGGCCTGACCGCGCCCGATGCCGGCACGGTGACGCTGGCCGGCGGCGTGAACCTCGCGTCGGACGAGGCCGGCTACAAGCGCCGCATCGGCCTGGTGCCACAGGACATCGCGCTCTACGAGGAGCTGCCCGCGCGCATGAACCTCGAACTCTTCGGCGCCCTCTACGGCATGCCGCCCGACCTGCTGAAGCGCCGCGCCGACGAGGTGTTGGCCATGGTGGGCCTGACCGACCGCGCCAAGGACAAGCCGTCCACCTTCTCCGGCGGCATGAAGCGGCGGTTGAACATCGCCTGCGCGCTGATCCATGACCCCGAGGTCATCCTGCTCGACGAGCCCACGGCCGGCGTCGACCCGCAGAGCCGCAACGCCATCTTCGACAACCTGGAAATGCTCAAGGCCGCCGGCAAGGCGCTGATCTACACGACGCACTACATGGAAGAGGCCGAGCGCCTGGCCGACCGCATCGTCATCGTCGACCACGGCCGCGTCGTCGCCAGCGGCACGCAGGCCCAGCTGTACGCGCTGCTGCCGGCGGCGCAGGCGCTGCATGTCGAGATCGACGGCGAGCCGGACGACGCAGCATTGCAAGGGTTGCCAGGCGTGAAGCGCGTGGGCCAGCGGCTGGAGGTCAGCGTGGCCGACCTCGCACGCGACACCGGCGCCGTGCTCGCCGCACTCGCCGAACGCGGCGTGAAAGTGCGCGGCCTGGCCACGGCGCGGGCCACGCTCGAAGACGTCTTCCTCCAACTCACCGGCCGCGCCTTGCGCGACTGATCGGGACCGACACCATGCAAGCCTTGCTCGCCCTCGTCCGTGCAGAACTCAAGCTGCACTTCTCCAACCGCCGCGCGGTGCTGCTCAGCATCGTCGCGCCCATCCTCATCGCCGCCTTCTTCGGCAGCCTGTTCGGCACCGGAGCCAAGATGGCCGGCATCGCCGTCGGCGTGGTCGACCTGGACGGCAGCCCGCTGTCCCAACGTGTCGTCGCGGCGCTGCAGGGCGAGGCCTCATTGAAGACCACGGTCACCGATGAAGCCGACGCGCTGGCCCAGGTGCGCGCCGGCAAGCTGCGGGCCGTGGCCATCCTGCCCAGGGGCCTCGGGCAGCAGGCCGGCGGTGCGATGTTCGGCGGCACCAAGCCCGAGATCGCGCTGCATTACGACCCCTCGCAGGCGAGCGCGCTGGCCGTCGTGCGCGGGCTGCTGGCGCAGACGCTGATGCAGGAGGTCAGCCGCTCAACCTTCAGCCCCGCAGGCCTGGGCGACATGGAACGCCAGGTGCGCAGCGCAAGCGGCATGCCCGACGGCGAGCGCGACAAGCTCGTGAAGATGTTCGACGCCATCGGCCAGGTGCAGCAGCCCGGCGGCACGGCGTCGGGTGCCTCGGCGCCCCCGGCCGCCGGCCTGTCCATGCCCTACACTACGCGCGAGATCGAGGCCGTGCAGTCCAGCGCCAACGCCGCACCCGTGGCCTACAACAGCTATGCCCATTCCTTCGCCGGCATGGGCGTGCAGTTCATCCTGATGAGCGGCATCGACATGGCCGTGGGCCTGCTGCTGATGCGCCGCCTGGGCCTGTGGAAGCGGCTGCGCGCGGCGCCGCTGTCGCGCACCCAGTTGCTGGGCAGCCGCGTGACGGCCAGCGCGCTGATCTCGCTGATCGTCTTCGCCGTCATCTACGCGGTGGCGATTGCCGCGTTCGGCGTGCGCGTGTTGGGTAGCCCGGCTGGCTTTGCGCTGGTGCTGGTGTGCTTCTCGCTGCTGACGGCCAGCTTCGGCCTGCTCGTGGCCGCGCTGGGCCGCACGCCCGAGGCCACCCGCGGCTTGGCCATCCTGGCCACGTTGCTGATGGTGATGCTGGGCGGCGCCTGGGTGCCGGCCTTCATCTTCCCCGAGTGGCTGCAGACCGTGTCGCTGGCCGTGCCGACGCGCTGGGCGGTCGATGCGCTGGACGCGATGACCTGGCGCGGTCAGCCGTTCTCGCAGGCGCTGCTGCCGAGCGCCGTGATGCTGGGCTTCACCGCCGTGTTCATGGCGGTGGCGGTGTGGCGGTTTCGGTGGGAGGAGTGAGGGCGGTATGGGGCATTGCCCCACGCGCTCAGCGCGGTGTTTGCACCTGCGCCAGCTGGCTCGACCACAGCGGTTGGCGTGCGAGTTCTGCGGCGGTCACCTCGTCGGCGGTCACCGCGTATTCATTGCTGCTGCGCTCCACAAAATAGGCGGAGCGGTAGCGCTGAAGCAGGCCGCCAAGTGCCTTGCGGGCCTGACTTGAGGGGCCGTTGAAGGTGAGAGTCAGCGTGGTCATGGTCGATGTTTCCGTCAAAAAAGGGCCGACGGGTTGTTTTTGTCGGCACTCTCTGAACGTTGACACGCCCGGGCGGTTGACGGACGGTTGGCGGGCGGTTGATACAGCTTGTGAGCGTGTGGAATGCTCGGCGTCCGCGTCTGCGTGACGTGGGCGATGCGTCTTTTGAAGAGCATGGGGTTCCCGGAGGTCGGTTGAGGAAACGGCATCAAGCCAGCGGCCGGATGTCGTCCAGCGCCTTGGACTCCGCATCGTGCAGCGCGACGAGCGCGAGCAGATCGGGATCTTCCCGGCCATGGCCCAGCGTCTCCAGGTAGCGGCAGGCCGCGTAGGCCTCGGCCTCGCGCTCGTAGCGCCTGACCCAGGCTTCGCGCTCGGGCAGGCGCTCCGGGCGGATGGGCCAGACGCCGGGGCGCGGCTTGAGGTGATCGGGGATGCCGATGCGCCAGGGCTTGGCGGACAGGCGGGCGCGAAAGCAATGCTGGTTCAGGCACATGCGGGCGTAGATGGGGTCGGTGCCGACGGCATCGAAGAACTCACGGGTTTGTGCTGCGTCGGCCGTGATGCGCGCGTGCGTCGCAATGAGCCGCAGGCCGGCCGGCGTGCGATAGATGCGCACGCGCCAGTCGGCGTGGCGCGCCACAAAATTGCTGATGCGCTGCTGCGCGCGCGCCTCGCTGGCGTCGGTCCGACGCTTGGCAAGACCGTGGGTGAACACGCTGCCAAGCAGGTAGCTCCCGATGGCGCCGACGATGCCCACCACGCCGACAGTGAGCGCAAGCAGAACAGCCCCGCTCACGCCAATCAACAGCAGTTGCAGGCCCACGCGGAGTGCCAGGGGCGGCTCGGTCCCGAAGTCCACATCCGCAATCAGCAGGTCCGGCACGTTCAGGCAACGCGCGCCATAGGCGTTGCGCGTGATGACCGCCTCGCCGTGCCGGGCCAGCACCTCCTCGCGGATGGGCAGGCCCTGGGCGCCGTTGTAGGTCAGCTTCAGGTCGCGGCGCGGCACCGTCTCGCCGCTGGCCGCCCGCTGTGCCGCCTCGGCTACGCGCAGTTCGGCCTGGGTTTGCGCGTCGGCCGCGCTGCTGTCAGACCAGCCAAAGCGCCGCAGCGTGATGTCACGGCCTTTCGCTCGCGTGGTGGTGCGGGCTTCGGCCCAGTAGCTCGGAACGATCATCAGACTCTCCCTGGGGCCGGGAGGGTAGCAAGCGCAGCACGGCCGGCGGAACCGGCTGTTCGCACCGCATGGAAAGTTCCGCGACCGGCCTCGAATCAACCACCGGCTGGGGGTGACGAAAGAAGAACATCCACTGGCCTGCGGCTAGCGGATCGCCATGACCCAGCGCCCGAACCTGGGCGCCATGCGCCAGCCGTCCTCGCCCAGCCAGTCGGCCGCCACCAGCACATGGTGGGCACGGCCGATGAGTTTCTCGCGCGGCACGGTGCCGATGAAGCGCGAGTCCTCGCTGTTGTCGCGGTTGTCGCCGAGCAGGAAGTAGTGGCCCGCAGGCACCGTCACCTCGGCGAAGCTGCGCCGCGCGCGCAGCGACGGCAGGAACTGCACGGCATGCGGGCGGCCGCCGAGGTCTTCGCTGGCGCGCACGGCGTCGACCACAAAACCGGGCACGACCGTCTCGCCGTGCGTTTGCTTGTCGGTGTAGCTCAGCGGCTGGCCATTCAGGATCAGCACGTCCTCTTGCATCGCGATGCGGTCGCCCGGCAGACCGACGATGCGCTTGATGAGGCGCGTGCCGCCAGCCGGCGAGCTGAGCGTCACCACGTCACCGCGCTGCGGCTCGCCCAGCGGCAGCAGCACCACGTCGGTCAAGGGCAGCTTGAGGTCGTAGGCCAGCCGGTTGACGAGCACCACGTCGCCCTCCAGCAGCGTCGGGCGCATCGAGCCTGAGGGGATGGGGTTCCAGTCGGCCACGGCCGTTCGCAGCAGCGCGAAGCCGAGCAGGAAGACGATGAAGCCGCGGTTGGCCTTGAGGGTGTGGTGGAGGTTTTTCATGCCGCCATGCTGCGTGCGGCGGCGGCGGTGCGGCCGGCGCAGCGGGCGAACGGCAGGGCCGGCCGGTTGAACGGTGAATCCGGCGAATGAGCTGCGCAGACGCGCCGGCTTGGGCCGTCGTCAGGCGGTTTCCGCCGTGACGACGCGGTTGCGCCCCGTCGCCTTGGCGCGGTAGAGCGCATCGTCCGCGCGGCGGATGACGGTCTTCAGGTCCAGGTCCGCCGGGCCGTACTCCGACACGCCGATGCTGACCGTCACGCGGATGCCCGAGTTCGACGCCGCCACATGGTTCGCCACGCGCTGGGCCAGCGCTTCGGCATCCCGCAGCGGCGTGCGCGGCAGCAGCACGCAGAACTCCTCGCCGCCCCAGCGGCCGACGCGGTCGTCGCTGCGCACCGCGCTGCGCAGACTGGCCGAGATGCCCTGCAGCACATGGTCGCCTTCGGCGTGGCCGTGCTGATCGTTGATCTTCTTGAAGTGGTCCACGTCCACCATCATCAGCGCGTAGCCCGTCTTGCCCTGCAGCGCGCCCGCGTGCGCAGCTTCGAGCTGCTGCAGCAGGCCGCGGCGGTTCAGCGCGCCGGTCAGCTCGTCGGTCTTGGCCTGCTGGCCGAGCAGGTCCAGCACGCGGCCGAGCACGAGGCGGATGTGGGCCAGGTTGATGAGGCCGCCGACAAAGAGCACGGCGATGGCCAGTGGGATGTTGGCGTGGCCGGGCGCGTCGATGGAAATCTTGGTCGTGGCGCCGACGACCAGAGCCTGCACGCCGCGCACCAGCAGGGCCGCGCCCAGCAGGCCGTAGCCAGCCGCAGCGAGGGGTGCGAACAGCGGCGTAGCCGCGCGACCGAAGCGCCACACCAGGCTGACGCTGGCCAGCATCAGGGTGGCACAGCCCAGGCAGACGACGGCGACGCGCACGCCGTGGCCGTTCTCAAGCAGGAAGCTCGCGGCGATCACGGCTGCGGCGGTTGCCAGCCCCAGCGCGTACACCCGCCAGCCGGGCCGCCGGCCCCAGTGCAGGGCCAGGCCGCGGTGTTCGAACATCGACGCAGCGACGATGAGCAGGTCGGCCAGATTGCGCGGCGCGCTGCCACTGGCCCAGGGCGGCACGAACAAGGCAAGGCCGAGGGCCAGCAGCAGCCAGAACAGCGCGAAATGACCCTCGGCCGCATGCCAACGCCGCGTCATGCGGGCAGTCATGGCCCAGATCAGTGCGTGCACTAAAAACTGCACCGATACGAGCGCGATCAGCAGCGGTTGCGCAGTCAAGAGAGGCTCCGGCGGGTTTCGCGGCGTGGCAGAGGTGCGGAGTGTCACCGATGACCTGCGGCACTTCCTGGCTCCCGCCTTCGGGCCGAGCGCCGGGCCGCTCCCAAGCCGGCGCGTCATGGCGATGCAGGCGGCTCAACGCCGCATGCATCGCCGTCCCCTCGGGGGACCGACCAGGCTGCCCGCGTTCAGCAGGGCAAGGCTGGGCGAGGGGTCAAAATTTCAATTCGGCGGGTCCTTCAACCGCGTCCGCGACACGGCCATCATGATGCCGATGCCGGCGACGATGAGGCAGGCGATGGCCACGTAGGTGGCCGCCAGGCCGGCGGTGATCAGGGCCCAGGCGATGCCGCCGAGCAGCACCGCGAGCCCGAGGAGGTAGAGAACGAAGGACATGTCAACTCCACTTGGGGATGTGTCGAAGCACTCTAGGCCGGCAATTGCCACGCGGCGGTCGGACTTGGCTCAAGCGCACCGTAGTCCCGTTCCTACCGGGTTTGCACGCGTGCGCCGTCAGGTGGCAGTCAGGGCAGCGGCTATCGTGCCGCTCACAGGATTCGTTATCGGGAGGTGGCCATGCTGAGAAATTCAACGCGGATCCAGGTCATCGGGCTGGTGGGCTGGCTGGCCCTCACCTTCGTGGCGGCGGCATTGGGCGCCATCGCATCCATGGACGCGGCGGCCTTCTACGGCGAGTTGGTCAAACCCGGCTGGGCGCCGCCGGCCGCAGTGTTCGGCCCGGTGTGGTCGGTGCTCTACCTGCTGATGGGCATTGCCGCCTGGCTGGTGTGGCGCGAGCGGCCATCGCAGAGCGTGGACGGCGCGCTCGGTCTGTACATCATGCAGTTGGCGGCAAATGCGCTGTGGTCGTGGCTGTTCTTCGGCTGGAACCAGGGCGCTTGGGCATTCGCCGAGGTGCTGCTGCTGTGGGCCCTCGTCGCCATCACCGCCGCCGCCTTTTGGCGCATCCGCCGACTGGCAGGGCTGTTGCTCCTGCCTTACCTGGCCTGGGTCAGCTTCGCGTCGGCGCTGACGTGGGCCGTGTGGCAGCGCAATCCAGGCCTGCTCTAGGGCTGCTCTAGGGGGTTTTGGCGGCCGCGTCGAAGGCAGGCGCCGTCGACCCCGACGGTAAACTGCCCCGATGCCCGTTCTGCTCGCTCTCGACAGCTCCACCGACACGATGGCCCTGGCCCTCGTGTCGCCGGGGCAGACGAAGCTGTTCGAGGCGGCCGGCGGCGCGCAGGCGTCGGCGCGCATGCTGCCCGAGATCAAGGCCTTGCTGGCCGCTGTCGGCCTGCAGATGGACGAGCTGGACGCCATCGCCTTCGGCCAGGGCCCCGGCGCATTCACGGGCTTGCGCACGGCCTGCTCGGTCACGCAGGGCCTGGCTTTTGGGCTCGACAAACCGGTGCTGGCCATCGACAGCCTGATGCTGGTGGCCGAGGACGCGCGCGCCCAGGGCGCCGGCGACGACATCTGGGTGGCGATGGACGCGCGCATCGGCGAGATCTACGCGGCGCACTACCGCTGGGCGAACGGCGCCTGGGTCGCCGTCGAAGCGCCCGCCCTTTACGCCCCCGCCGCGCTGGCAGCCCACTGGGGCCAGCCGGCCGCCGTGGCCGGCTCGGCGCTGACTGAATATGCCGCCGCATTGGGGTCGCTGGGCACGCTGGCCAACGCCTGGCCGCAGGCCCGTTCGCGCGCCGCCGCGCTGGGCGCCCTCGCTCTGGCCGCCTGGCAGCGCGGCGACACGCTGGACGCTGCCGAGGCCCTGCCCGTCTACGTGCGTGACAAGGTCGCGCTGACGACGGCCGAGCGGGCGCTGAAGGCGTTGCAGTGAGCGCCCAGCTGGACCGCCAGGCGCCGCCCTGGGAGGCCGACGCGATGCGCGTGCCCGACCTGACCGAGGTCATGGCGGTCGAGCGCGTCGCCTACCCGGTGCCATGGACGCACGGCAACTTCGTCGACTCGCTGGCCGCCGGCTACCCCGCCGAGGTGCTGCGCGGGCCGCGTGCCGTGCTGCTGGGCTACTGGGTCGCCATGCCGGGCGTGGATGAAATGCACCTGCTGAACATCACCGTCGTGCCGGCCTGGCAGGGGCGTGGCCTGGCCGTGGCCATGCTGGACCGGCTCGTGGCTGCCTGCCGCGAGCGCGGCCTCACGCAGCTGTGGCTGGAGGTGCGCGTCGGCAACGAGCGCGCGCGGGACGTCTACCAGCGCTACGGCTTTGCCGAGGTGGGCCGGCGCCGCGCCTATTACCCCGTGCAGCAGGGGCCGCGCGAGGACGCGGTGCTGATGAGCTTTTCAGTGCCTGCATGAGCCCCTCGTCCAAGGACTACCTCGGCCGGTCTTGCAGACCGCGCAGCCGGCAGAGCGGCTGCCCTTCGGCAGGCACGACAAGTCCGCGGGACTTGCCGTGTCCGGCCTCAGCCCCCGGGGGGACGGCGATGCGTGCGGCATTGAGCCGCCCGCACATCGCCGAGACTGGCCGGCTTGGGAGCGGCCCGGCGCTCGGCCCGCAAGGGAGTAACTGACGTGAGCTGGGACGAACGTCAGCGGGCCATGCTGGCCGAGATGGGTTTGCGCTTGCCGGTGCGCGCGGCCGAGGCCGTCGAGCGGGTTGATGAGCCCGAGGTCGCTCTCGTCGAGCGGCTTGCCGCGCCAGCTCCAGCTCCAGCGCCGGTGATTTCACGGCCACCTCCGCCCGTTGCTGCGCCGGCCCGCATTGCCACGGCCGTGCCCGCCACCTTCGCCGGCCTGGACGCCCCCGCGCTGCGCGATGCCGTCGCCACCTGCCGCGCCTGCAGCCTGTGCGAGCAGCGTCGCAATGCCGTCTACGGCAATGGCGCCGTGCAGCGGGCTGAGTGGCTGGTCATCACCGACCCGCCCGACGACGGCGACGATGCCTCGGGCCAGGCCTTGAGCGGCGACGCCGGCCGGCTGCTGGACCGCATGCTGCTGGCCGCCGGCCAGACGCGCTTGGGTGAGAGCCCCACCGCCTTCGTGACGCCGCTGATCAAGTGCCGCCCGCCGCGTGGCCGCGCGCCGCTGCCTGCCGAGCTGGACGCCTGCGAGGCCGTGCTGGCGCGCCAGATCGAGCTGCTGCAGCCTCGCCTCGTACTGGCCTTGGGCCTGCAGGCCGCACGCAGGCTGACGGGCCTGGGCGAGCCGCTCGGCCGGCTGCGCGGCCGCGTGCATGCCTGGCGTGACCTACCCGTCGTGGTGAGCTACCACCCGGCCTACCTCTTGCGTTCGCCCGCCGACAAGGCCGGCGCCTGGGACGATCTTTGTCTTGCCCGAGCGACCCTGACGACATGACAGTGAACGTGGTCGACACCCTCCGCTCCGTCGAGGCGGCGCGCTTCAAGTTGCTGGCCGACTACCTGCCCGCCTGGATCGCCCTCTACGACGCCAAGACGCAGCTCTGCCTGTTCGCCAACCGCGGCTATGCCGAGGCCTTCGGGCAGACCGAGCAGAGCATCCTGGGCAAGACCTTCGCGCACGTCATCGGCCCTGAAGCGGCAGCGCTGATCCAGCCGGCCGTGGACCGCGTGCTCAGCGAGCGCGTCGCCGTCAGCTATGAGCGTGAACTGCCCGAGGCCGACGGCACGCCGCGCTGGATCGAGGTCCACCTCATCCCCCAGATCGGCGAAGACGGCGAACCCGTGGCGAGCTGCGTGCTCGTCAACGACATCACCAAGCACCGCCTGGCCGAGCGCCAGCTGCGCGAGTCCGAGGCGCGGCTGGACAAGTTCATGCAGGCCACGGTCGAAGGCATCCTCTTCCACCGCGAAGGCCTGATGACCGACGTGAACCCGACGCTCTGCCAACTGATGGGCTATCCGCCGGAGAAGCTGATCGGCCGGCATGTGCTGAGCTTCGTCGCCGAGGACGAGCTACCCAAGGTCAGCGAGGTCATGCGGTTGGCCCGCGAGCTGCGCTACGAGACCGCCATCCTGCACCGCGACGGCACGCGCATCCCCGTGGAGCTGATCATGCGCACGATGGAGCGAGACGGCGAGAGCCTGCGCATGGCCATCGTGCGCGACATCCGCGACCGCCTCGCCAGCGAGGCGCGCATCCAGCATCTGGCGCATCACGACGGGCTGACCGGCCTGCTCAACCGCAGCGCCTTCATGGAGCGCATGGCGCTGGCGCTCAAGCGCGCGGAGCACAAGAGCGAGATGCTGGCGCTGCTGTTCATCGACCTGGACAACTTCAAGCGCGTCAACGATTCGCTGGGTCATCTGGAGGGCGACCAGGTGCTGACGACGGTCTCGGAGCGCCTCACCGGCGCGCTGCGTGGCAGCGATGTCGTGGGCCGTTTCGGCGGCGACGAGTTCGTCGTGCTGCTGAGCGACCTGGACAGCCGCGCCGACATCGTCGTCGTGCTGGAGGCGCTGCTGTCGGTCGTCGAGGTGCCCGTCAAGGCCGACGGCCGCGCGCTGTCGGTCACGCCGTCCATCGGTGTCGCCGTCTTCCCGGAGGACGGGCGCCAGGCGGAGGAACTCATCCAGCACGCCGACACGGCCATGTACCGCGCCAAGGCCCGTGGCCGGGCGACCTACCAGTTCTTCGAGCCGGCACTGGCCGAGACGGCCTATGCCGACCTCGTGCTGGAAGCCGAGCTGGCGCAGGGCCTGACGCGCAACGAGTTCGAGCTGTTCTTCCAGCCGCAGGTGGACGCGGCCACGGGCCAGCTCTCCGGTGCCGAAGCGCTGCTGCGCTGGCGGCACCCAGAGCGCGGCCTGCTGAGCCCCGACACCTTCATCTTCGTGGCCGAGCGCCACCGCCTGATGTTGGCGTTAGGTGAATGGGTCATGCGCGAGGCCGCTGCCACCGCGCGGCGCTGGCGCGAGCAGGGCATCACCGGCGAGGCCCCCGGCCACGGGCCGATGCGCATTGCCGTCAACCTGTCGCGCATGCAGTTCCACCTCGAGGGGTTTGCCGACACGGTCAAGCGCGTGCTGGACGAGTCCGGCGCGAAGGGCCAGTGGCTGGAACTGGAGCTGACCGAACGCATGCTCATCGAAGACATCGAGCACGCGCCCGCCACGCTGGCGCAGCTGCGCGCGATGGGGCTGACGGTGTCGGTCGACGACTTCGGCACCGGCTACACCTCGCTGGCCCACCTGACCGAGCTGCCGCTGGACAAGCTCAAGATCGACCAGAGCTTCACCATGCGCCTGCCCGACGATGTCGGTGCCCAGGCCATCACCCGCGCCATCGTGCAGATGGCTGTGGGCCTGGGCCTGACCGTCACCGCCGAGGGCGTGCGCACCGCGGCGCAATGGCAGCTGCTGGCGAGCTGGGGCTGCCAGCAGATACAGGGCGAGCTGGTGGGGCTGGCGATGCCGGCGGCGGAGTTCGAGGCCTGGGTGCGGGCGCGGTGAACGTACGCCCCTCGCCCGGTCTTGCCGCTGCACGCGGGCAAGCCCAGTCGGTCCCCCGCGGGGACGCGGCCGCTCACGGCATTGAGCCGCGAGCAGCCGCCATCGGGCCGGCTTGGGGCGGCCCGGCGCTCGGCCCCGGCGGCGCGAAGTGCAGTCGGAACCGCTGATGCCTTTAGTCAAGAAGATCCACGCCGAGATTGCTTCTGCCGGCGGCTGGCTGCCCTTCGACCGTTTCATGGCGATGGCGCTTTACGAACCCGGCCTCGGCTATTACGCCGGTGGCCGACGCAAGTTCGGCCAGATGCCCAGCGAGGGCTCGGACTTCGTCACCGCACCGGAGATGTCGCCGCTGTTCGGCCGCGCGCTGGCCCGGCAGCTGGCACAGGCGCTTGCATCGAGCGGCTGCCGCGACGTGATGGAGTTCGGCGCCGGCTCGGGCGCGCTGGCGGCGCATCTCATCGCCGAGCTGGACGCGCTGGACGCGGGCCTGCAGCGCTACCGCATCGTCGAGCTGTCGGCCGAGTTGCGCGAGCGC
The DNA here is from genome assembly GCF_039929605.1 of Roseateles sp. GTDB lineage: Bacteria > Pseudomonadota > Gammaproteobacteria > Burkholderiales > Burkholderiaceae_C > Pelomonas. The sequence goes on along the minus strand of NZ_JBDSQX010000106.1, from coordinate 10,245 downwards.
CAGCGGGAGCGGCTGGCGCACTGGGGTGACCGCGTCGAGTGGCTGGACACCTTGCCCGAGCACATCGAAGCCGTCGTCATCGGCAACGAGGTGCTGGACGCGATGCCCGTGCAGCTCGTCGCTTTCGACGGCGAGGTCTGGCGTGAGCGCGGTGTCGTGTCCCAGGGCTTGGGCTTTGCCTTCGAGGATCGCGACAGCCACCTGCGCCCGCCGCTGGAGACCGGTCTGGTGCCCGGCACCGTCACCGAGATCCACCCGCAGGCCGAGGCCTTCGTGCGCACGCTGGCCGGCTCGCTCAAGCGCGGCGCGGCCTTCTTCATCGACTACGGCTTCCCCGAGGCCGAGTACTACCACCCGCAGCGCCACGGCGGCACGTTGATGTGCCACCAGGCCCACCTGGCCGATGCTGACCCGCTGCTGGCCGTGGGCGACAAGGACATCACGGCCCACGTCAACTTCACCAGCATTGCGCTGGCCGGGCAAGACGCCGGGCTTGTCGTGCTGGGCTACACCAGCCAGGCCAACTTTCTGCTCAATTGCGGCATCGCCGATCTGCTGACCGGCGCCTCACTGGGCGAGCGCGCCATGGCCCACCGCCTGCTGGCCGAGCACGAGATGGGCGAGCTGTTCAAGGTCATCGGCTTCGCACCACTCGATGCACCGTTCGACGCCATGGGCTTCGAGCGCGGCGACCGCAGCCACAAGCTCTGAATTGGCTTTGCTTGGGTTCTTGTCTGCCGAGAGCCTTACCAACTGCCAGTGTTGGGCATCGATGCCCACGGCTCCGCCGGGGCCAGCGCGGGGCCGTGCTGCAGCAGCTCGATGGAGATGCCGTCCGGCGAGCGCACGAAGGCCATGCGGCCGTCGCGCGGCGGGCGGTTGATCGTCACGCCGTGGTCCATCAGCTTCTGGCAGGCCGCGTAGATGTCGTCCACCGCATAGGCCAGGTGGCCGAAGTTGCGGCCGCCCGTGTAGGCCTCTGCCTTGCCGTCGGCATCGGGCCAGTTGTAGGTCAGCTCGACCTGCGCGTCCTCATCGCCGGGGGCGGCCAGGTAGATCAGCGTGAAGCGGCCGGCGGCGCTCTCGGAGCGCTTGACCTCTTGCAGGCCGAGGGCGTCGCGGTAGAAGGTCATCGAGGCGTCGACGTTCTCGACGCGGACCATGCTGTGGAGATATTTCATGCGCGCATTTTCACGGCTTGCCGCTGCCCGCGTCAGGGCCGGTAGAAATAGGGAATGCCGCAGAGCAGAACGCCCGCACCGACCAGCAGCCAGATGTTGGCGATGAAGTAGGGAAACACCATCAGCGCCATGCCGCAGCACAGGGGCACCCAGGCGCGCTGCTTCTTGCCGTACAAGAAGTAACCGGCGCCGATGGAGCCGAACAGTAGGCCCCAGAGGATGGTGGATGTGTCCATGGATCGCCGCGGAGCAGGCTAGATGTTGAGGTGAGACCGGTGGGCGTTATCGCAGGTCAAGAACGCGGGCATGCGCGGGATTCTCGACGCTCCGCCCGTCAGCGCGGTGGCTGGGACTGTTCGCCCGGGGGCTGGGGCAGGCGCAGCTTGCGTGCCACACCGTGTGCCCACGCCGGGCACTTGCCGTCGCCCGCACCGCCGAAGCCGCCGGACGGCGCGCAGATGAAGCGGCCTTCGGCGTCGTAGAGCGGGTTGAACTGGTCGCAGCACAACGGCGTGAAGAGATAGACCGGGCGGTCGTCCGGGCCGACGAAGGAGGTCACGTCCAGCACGGGCGGGCGGGCATCGGCCTCGAAGGCGCGGATGCGCTCGCGAACGGCGGCGTTGGGCTGGGCGGTGGACAAGGGCGCCGGCTCGCCGAATTCAAAGGCGCTGCAGGCTGCGACAGCGGCCAGAACGATGCCGACGCCGACGACGATGCCGGCAATCCGGTGGGCAGGAGAGTTCCTAGGCATGCGCATGGCGGCGCAGTATGCCGAGCTCAGCCTGCCGTTGCCACCTTCTCGGCATGGGCTTTCATCGCCTGCAGGCCGGCTTCGATCATGCCGGCAATGGCCGGCGCCATCGCGTCGGGCAGCAGGTCGGCGATCCAGACGACGCGGCAGCACGAGTCGCCTTCGTCAAGCACCTGGGCCGAGGCGTTGTGATGCGTCAGCCGCCCGCCCGTGGCCGACCAGACGATGCGGTGCGCGGTATCGTCCGCGGTGACGATGACCTCACGCACCTCCGCGCCGTTGGCGAAGCGGACCTGGCGCGCCGCCTCACCGTCCATCTCGCAGTGGGTGACGAAGCCGGGCACGAGCCGGGTGTGCAGGGCGCCAACGTCGCGCAGCGCGTCCCAGAGAGCGGTGGCGGGCACGTCGATAAGGATGTCGCGGTGAATGGAAGCCATGGCTGCTCCAGAAGAGATGCCGCCCATTCTGTCGAGTCACCCCGGGGCTTGCTGGCCGGTTCCGGACATGTTCATCGCGTGCTGGCCCGGCTGCGGCTCAGTAGTCCAGCCACTCCATCGGCGCCACCAGCGCGCCGCCGCGGATGCGCTCCAGCGTGCCGGTCAGCACGTCGATGTTGTTGTCGAAGCTGCCGTGGCTGGCGTCGATCTGGTCGCCGGTTTTCGTCGTGCGCACCTTGGGCTTCGTGACCCGGTTCAGCAGCTCGCCAGCGGGCCAAAGCTTGAGCCACGCGGCAACGTCGGCGTTGGGCTTGCCGTCGAGTTCGATCGTCCATTGGTCGTCGAACCAGGCGGGATCGGGCTTCATCAGCGCGCGTTCCATGCCCAGCAGGGGCTGCTTGCGAACGTCGTCCAGCGCGCGAGACACGAGGTAGAGCAGCGACTTGCCGTAGATGTCGCGCTCGGCGTTGGGCAGGCCGTCGGCACGCTCGTTGGCGTCGGTGAGCACGTGCAGGCGCAGTGCCTTCACGGACAGCACGCCGGCCTCGTGGGCGGCACCAAAATGCTTCAAGGCGAAGCCGCTGGAGCAGGCGGCGGCATACAGCTCGCAGCTCGCGGCCTGCACGACGTTCGCCCCGCCCAACCTGCCGAGCAGGTGGCCCAGCAGGATGGAACCGGCCGAGTGGCCGATGAGGTGGATCTCCAGCGTCTTGCCGCTCTTGGCCAGCGTGTCGCGCAGCTCGCGCAGCAGGCGGGCGGTGAGGTCGAGCACATGGTCGGGCGTCGCGCCGCCTTCGGCGTTCTCGCGCATCTCGCTCCAGATGCCGCGCGCAAACTGGCGGCCCACGGCCTCGATGGCGCGGTCCTTGGCCTCGGCGGCCACGTCGCGAAGCCGGTCCAGCCAGCCGGCGCTGCGGTCGTCCGAGTCGACGATGCGGTGCTTCAGGTCCTCCAGCATGCTCTTCAGCGTCTCGCCGGGGCCGGTCTTCCAGGTGAAGAACAGCGGGTAGATGCCGTTGGCCAGGAAGTAGGGCGCCAGCACGCGGATGCGCTGCACGGAGCCGATCTCGGAGTTCAGCCCGCCGTGGGCGTAGAGGGCGAGCTTGACGGTCTTGCTCTTGCTGCCCTTGAACCAGGCCGTGGGGCGCTCGACGACGATCTCACGCGCCAGGCCTTCGCGGTCGCTGCGGGCGCGGGTGAAGTCGGTCGACATCAGCTGCCCGTCATTGCCCGAGACCAGCGTGTGCGTGTAGGCCTCGTCGGTGCGCAGCGGCTGGTAGGGCTTGTGCTCGAAGGCGTGGTTGACGGGCCAGGGGTCGTCGCGCGGGTTGTCGCCATGGCTCAGCGTGGCGCCCACATCGGCCAGCCCGCGGCCGGCCATGACGCGAAAGCCGCTGGCCGCGCGGGCCGCGACCTTCGTGCCCTTGACCGCTTTCACGTCGGCCGGCGGGCGAGCCTGCACGTCCGACAGGTCCTGCGGCACGCCCAGCGCCACGGCCCAGGCGTCGGTGCCGTTGGTGACCCAGTCCTCGTAGGCCAGCACGGCGAAGCCGCTCGCGCCCCAGCCCGTGCCCCAGCTGTTCTGCACGACGAACCCGCGCTCGTTGTAGCCCACCAGCGCGAAGGCGTGGCCGCCGGTCTTCTGCGTCATCCCGGCGATGCGCGGTAGCTTGTCGTGGCTGGCCGGCATGGCCGACTCCCCCAGGCCCCAGCCGTCATGCACGTCGCCCGACACGTAGACGGAGCCGATCTCGTAGATGGCCGCCTGCATGTCGACGACGCTCTTCTTGTCGACGCGGTAGTAGACGCCGACCGGCCGGCGCGTCGCATCCTCGTCCCAGCCCGCCGAGGGGCGCTGGAAGACGCCGCCACCGTTGGCGTCCAGCGGATAGGGCCACAGCGTGGACGAGCAGACGCCGTGCTTGTGCCAACCCTTGAGCGCACCGCGGCAGGACGAACCTTCGTAGTCCTGGCCCGGCCATTCGTCGTAGAGCTTGGCCAGCTCGTAGAACATGCGCGTGCTGACGGCGTCGGGCGCGGAGCGGCTGCGCGGCGACGCATTGATGTGCCGCAGCCAATAGAGGTAGTTGGTCACGCAGGCCAGGCCAAAGCCGGTGCACGCGCCCTCGTTGCCCTGGTTGAGGATGCGGCCGGACTTGACGTAGGCCGGCAGCAGCTTCTTCAGGTCGGCGTCCAGCGGCCAGCGGGCGGGAAGCGAGCGCAGCGGCGCGCGGTAGACGAGGTCGCGCAGGTCCAGCCGGTCGGGGCGGGCGTCGAGCTTGGGGATGGGCGTCGCGTTGGTCGCGGCCTTCGCCTTGCTGGCTGCGGCTGCGGGCTTCTTGGTCTTTGCCGAGGTGGCCATGGGCGTCTCCTGAGTGGTCGGCGGATGATGGCCGCTGGCCCCCGGCCGGACAAGCCTTCATGCGAGACTGATCCCCATGTTGAAGGACGTCTGCATCGTCGGCCTCGGGGCCATCGGCGGCTGGTTGGCCGCGCATCTGCAACGTGTCGAGGGTCTGCGCGTCAGTGCGCTGGCACGCGGTGACACGCTCACCGCCGTGCGCGAGCAGGGCCTGCAGCTGGACAGCGGCGACGCGCGCTGGCGGGCACCGCTTCGGGTCAGGAGCGACGCTGCCGAACTCGGCCCCCAGGACCTCGTCATCCTCGCCGTCAAGGGGCCGGCCATCGCCGGCGTGGCCGCGCGGGTCGCGCAGCTCTGCGGGCCCGACACGCGCGTGCTGACGGCGCTGAACGGGCTGCCCTGGTGGTTCACCGCCGGGCTGCCGACGCCGGGCCTGACGCTGAAGTGCGTGGACCCGGACGGCCGCATCGCCGCGCTGATCCCGCCCGAGCGCGTCGTCGGCTGCGTCGTGCACGCGAGCTGCTTCCTGAACGGGCCGGGGCATGTGCAGCACGTGATGGGCAATGGCCTGCTGATGGGCGAAGCGGCGGGCGGCCGCAGCGCCTCCCTCGACGAGATTGCGGCGCTGCTTGTGAGCGCGGGCCTGGGCGCCAAGGCGGTGGACAGCGTGCAGCGCGAGGCTTGGTACAAGCTGTGGGGCAATATGACGACGAACCCTGTGTCTGCACTGACCCGGGCGACGACCGACCGCATCCTGTCCGACGACCTGGTGCGCGAGTTCACGACGGCCATCATGGCCGAGGCCGCGCAGGTGGGCGAGCGCATGGGCTGCCCGATCACCCAGACGCCGCAGGACCGCCACGCCATCACCCGGTCGCTGGGCGCGTTCAAGACGTCGATGCTGCAGGACATCGAGGCCGGCCGCGCCATCGAGACCGATGCGCTGCTGAGCGCGCCGCGCGAGCTGGCGCAGCAGTTGGGTGTGGCCACGCCGATGCTGGATGCGCTGCTGGGGCTGACGCGGCTGATGGACGGTTGCCGGGTCAGGCCTTGATGCGCGCCCAGCGCTCGTGGTCGCGCCAGCGGCCACCGATCTTCAGGTAGCGCGGCGAATAGCCTTCCAGCTGGAAGCTGCAGCGCTGCACGAGCGCGATGGAGGCGGCATTGGCCGGTTGGATGTTGGCTTCCACCCGGTGCAGGCCCAGGTCCTTGAACGCATGGCGCACGACGACATTCAGCCCTTGCGTCATCAGCCCGCAGCCCTCGAAGTTGGCGAAGGCGTAGTAGCTCAGGTAGCCGCTGCGGAACGCGCCCATGACGATGTTCGTCAGGTGGACGGCACCGGCCAGATCTCCATCGGCCTCGACGACAAAGCCATGGTTGGCCACGCTGTCAAAGCGGGCCAGGTAGCGCGCGAAGGACTCGACGTCGCGCGGCGGTTGTACCCATGGCTGGTGCAGCCGGCGGCTGGCCTGTGCGGCGGCGACGAAGGCGGCTGCGTCGGCAGCCGTCACAGGCCGGATCACCGGCCCAGCGGCGCGATGCCCAGCCAGGCCGCATGCGCCCAGAACGCGAAGAAGGCCCACAGCGCGAGGCCGACCACGACGGTGGCGGCCGTGCCCGCAGCGCTGCCGGCGGCGGGCAGCGGCCCCGGGCGGCGCCGCGCGGCGCGGAACACGAGGATGGCCCAGACCAGGAAGCTGCCAAACAGCATCACGTCCGCCAGCGTGTTGTTGGCCAACAGGTGGGCCAGCGCCCAGACCTTGACCGACAGCGTCATCGGATGCTGTAACCGCGCCTTGATGTGGTTGCGCGGCACATAGGCGGCGGCCAACAAGATCATGGCGACGAGCATGAACAGCGCCGCGAGGTGGTTCATGCCGCGAATGGCTGGCCACAGCACGACGGGGGTGAGCCGAGCCTGCGAGTAGCCCCACAGGATCAGCCCGAAGCCGACGAGGGACACCGCGGTGTAAAGGCCCTTCCAGCCTTTGTCGCCCAGGCGGGCGATCTGCGCGTCTCGCCACCGTGGCGCCAGCGCGCGGGTCAGGTGGATGCCGAGGAAAAGTGTGAGGCCGAGGGCGAGCCAGATCATCGAGTTCTCCGTCAAGTTTGTCTATCAACGCGCAAGGCCAAGACGACTGAGCTGTTCGTGCGCAGCACGCCGTCGATGTCGCCGATCTCGTCGAGCAGCGCGTCGAGCCGGGCCGTAGTGTCGGCGCGCAGCAGCGCCATGTAATCGAACTCACCACTGACGGACGCGAGCTGGCGCAGCTCGGGCAGTTCTGCTAGCCGCTTGACGACCTCGCGCCCGGCCTTGGGGCTGACGGTGATACCGACAAACGCCTGCACGCTGCGGCCGGCTTCGTCGCCACCCAGCCGCGCCGTGTAGCCCACGATGCGCCCACTGGACTCCAGCCGGGCGAGGCGCGCGACGACGGTGGTGCGCGCCACACCCAGCTTGCGCGCCAGCGTGGCCGTGCTTTCGCGGGCGTTGGCCTGCAGCAGCAGGATCAGCCGACGGTCGAAGTCGTCGGGTGCATTTAGGGGGGCGTCAGTCATTTCGGCGAATCATCGCGACGAAACGGCGAAACATCAAACGCTTTCGTCGAAGCAGCGCTTTCTTTCGTCATCGACCCTGCCTAGAGTTCCCCTCCACGCAAAACACCGCCTGGAGTCACCCATGAAGATCGCCCTGCTTGGCGCCGGCCACATCGGCCAGACCATCGCCCGCCTGCTGCACGCCACCGGCGACTACCAGGTGACCGTGCTCGACAAGAACGCCGGCTACCTGAAGACGCTGGCTTCTGAGGGCATTGCCACGGCAGAGGTCGACAGCGATAACCGCGCCGCGCTAGCGGCCCAACTGCGCGGCAAGGCCGCCGTCGTCAACGCGCTGCCCTATCACTTGGCCATCACCGCCGCCGAGCTGGCGTTGGAGTGCGGCTGCCACTACTTCGACCTGACCGAAGACGTGGCCGCTACCCAAGCCATCAAGCGGATGGCCGTGGGCGCCAAGACCGCCTTCATGCCGCAGTGCGGCCTGGCGCCGGGCTTCATCGGCATCGTCGCCCACCACCTGGCCAGCGGCTTCGACTCGGTGCGCGACGTGCAGATGCGCGTCGGCGCGCTGCCGGCTTTCCCGACCAATGCGCTCAAGTACAACCTGACCTGGTCGGTCGACGGCCTCATCAACGAGTACTGCCACCCCTGCGAGGCCATCCACGAAGGCGAGACCATCGCTGCGCTGCCGCTGGAGGGCCTGGAGCATTTCAGCCTGGACGGCACCGAATACGAGGCCTTCAACACCTCCGGCGGCCTGGGCACGCTGTGCGAAACCTGGGCCGGCAAGGTGCGCAACCTGGACTACAAGACCGTGCGCTATCCCGGCCACCGCGACCTGATGCAGTTCCTGCTCGGCGACCTGGGCCTGAAGAGCGACCAGGGCAACCTGAAGGACATCATGCGCAAGAGCATGCCGGCGACGATGCAGGACGTGGTGCTGGTGTTCGTCACCGTGTCGGGCATGAAGAACGGCGTGCTGCTGCAGGAAGTGTTCGCGCGCAAGATCTTCGCCACGCGCGACGGCGCCCAGCCGCTCTCCGCCATCCAGATCACGACGGCTGCCGGTATCTGCGCGGCGGTGGATCTGTTCCGTGAAGGCCGGCTGCCGCAGCAGGGCTTTGTGCGCCAGGAAGAGGTCGCGCTGCCCGACTTTCTTGCCAACCGCTTCGGCTCGGCGTATCAACAGAGCCGCCAGGTCGAATCCATCTCCTGAAGAGAATGCCGCGCATGAAGCAACAAACCCTCTCCGTTCTCGACGCGCTGGGCGTCCACCTGCCCGGCTCGGGCGACCTCACCGTGCGCTCGCCCATCGATGGCAGCGTGCTGACCCAGCTGCCCACCGCCAGCGCAGCCGACATGAACGCCGCCATCGGCCGTGCGCACGAGGCCTTCAAGGCCTGGCGCGTGGTGCCAGCCCCGAAGCGCGGTGAGCTGGTCCGCCTGTTTGGCGAAGAGCTGCGCGCGCACAAGGCGCAGCTGGCCCAGATCGTCTCGATCGAAGCCGGCAAGGTGACGAGCGAAGGCCTGGGCGAAGTCCAGGAAATGATCGACATCTGCGAGTTCGCCGTCGGCCTGTCGCGCCAGCTGCATGGCCTGACCATCGCCAGCGAGCGCCCCGGCCACCGCATGATGGAACAGTGGCTGCCGCTGGGTGTGGTCGGCATCATCTCGGCGTTCAACTTCCCCGTCGCCGTGTGGGCCTGGAACTCGGCGCTGGCGCTGGTCTGCGGCGATGCCTGCGTGTGGAAGCCGAGTGAGAAGACGCCGCTGACGGCGCTGGCCACGCAGGCGCTGTTCGAGCGTGCGCTGAAGGCCTATCGCGCCGCCGGCAACGCTGCGCCTGACGGCCTGTCCGAGCTGATCATCGGCCGCGCCGATGTGGGCGAAGCGATGGTGGACGACGCCCGCGTTGCCCTTGTCAGCGCCACCGGCTCCACCCGCATGGGCCGCGCCGTCGGCCCGCGCGTGGCGGCGCGCTTCGGCCGTTCGCTGCTGGAGCTGGGCGGCAACAACGCCATCATCGTCACGCCCAGCGCCGACCTGGACCTGGCCGTGCGTGGCATCCTGTTCGGTGCCTACGGCACGGCGGGCCAGCGCTGCACGACGACGCGTCGCGTCATCGTCCACGAGAGCATTCACGACGCGCTCGTCGACCGTCTGGACCGCGCCCGCGCGCAACTGCCCATCGGCTCGCCGGTTGAGCCAGGCACCTTGATCGGCCCGCTGATCGACGCGCAGGCGTTTGACGCGATGCAGTTCGCGCTGAGCGCCGCGCGCGAGCAGGGCGGGCAGGTGTCCGGTGGCGCGCGCGCTTTGAGCGACCGCTTCCCCGAGGCCTACTACGCCATACCGGCGCTGGTGCGCATGCCGGCGCAGACCGAAGTGGTTTGCCACGAGACCTTCGCGCCCATCCTCTACACGCTGAAGTACTCGACATTGGAAGAGGCCATCGAGCTGCAGAACGGCGTGCCGCAAGGACTGTCGAGCGCGATCTTCACGACCGACCTGCGGGAGGCCGAACGCTTCATGAGCGCGGCCGGCAGCGACTGCGGCATCGCCAACGTCAACATCGGCACCTCGGGCGCGGAGATCGGAGGCGCGTTCGGCGGCGAGAAGGAAACCGGTGGCGGCCGCGAGAGCGGTTCGGACGCGTGGAGGGCCTATATGCGCCGCACCACCAACACGGTGAACTACTCCAGCGAATTGCCGCTGGCGCAGGGCGTCAAGTTCGACGTCTGATAGACGAGGCGCCAAAAGGGCTGCTATAGTCTGCGGCTCCTGAAAGCCCAGGTGGCGGAATTGGTAGACGCACTAGTTTCAGGTACTAGCGGGTAACTCCGTGGAGGTTCGAGTCCTCTCCTGGGCACCAAAGATAACAGCAAGTTTGCTGAAAATCTGTGTTTTAAAATTTGCGAAATATTTGTTAAAGGCCGGCGATCACAGTGATGT
>NZ_JBDSQX010000105.1:0-22087 GCF_039929605.1 Roseateles sp. | reverse complement strand
GTTTCCATAAAAGAAGTTTGGTGCCGCCACAAATGCCGAGGGTGACAGTGGGGGTGGAAAGTGTGGCCATGACGGGCTCCTTGGGTCAGGTAGTGGCTCGCCGGGGATTGGCTTGCCTGCCTGTACTGACGCAAGGGCGTCTGCTCAAGGATCATGGCGGTGAATGTTCACCTGCGAGGGGCAGCCTGAATCCGGCGGTCGGGCGCGCCCGAGGGGCTGGCGAGGCGGGTCGCTGGCAAGGCGCGAAGACGCGGTGGGCTCGTGCCCACAAGGAGGAGCAACGCCGCCAGAGGCACGAAGCGCCAGACCAGCGGGTGAGTCCGGCCGTCGGGTTCAGGCTAGTTAGTGCCGAATATCTTGTCGCCAGCGTCGCCCAGGCCCGGGATGATGTAGCCCACCTCGTTGAGGTGGCTGTCGATGGCGGCCGTCCAGCAGCGCACATCCGGGTGAGCCGCTTCCAAGGCTTTCACGCCTTCGGGCGCTGCCACCAGCACCAGCGCGCGGATGTCCTTGCAGCCGCGCGCCTTCAGCAGGTCGACGGTGGCGATCATGCTGCCGGCCGTGGCCAGCATGGGATCGATGATGAGTGCCGTGCGGGAGTCCAGGTTGCCGACGAACTTGTCGAAGTAGTTCACCGGCTTCAGCGTCTCATGGTCGCGCGCGAGGCCGACGACCGACACCTTGGCGTTGGGCAGGATGTCCAGCACGCCGTCCAGCATGCCCAGGCCCGCGCGCAGGATGGGCACGACGGTCACCTTGCGGCCCGCGATCTGGTCGATCTCGGCGGGGCCGCTCCAGCAGTTGATCGTCGTCTTCTCCAACGGGAAGTCGGCCGTTGCCTCGTAGCAAAGCAGCCGCGCCACCTCACCGGTCAGCTCGCGGAACTTCTTGGTCGAGATGTCCGCCTCGCGCATCAGGCCGATCTTGTGCTTGACCAGCGGATGCTTGACTTCGATGACGGCCATGACGGGACTTCCTTTTTTTCTAAACAGTCAGAATTATCTGCGCTGGCGCAGGGCCTCATAAAGGCAGACCCCCGAGGCCACCGACACGTTCAGGCTCTCGACCGCGCCGGCCATCGGGATGCGCACCAGCTCATCACAGGTCTTGGCCGTCAGTTGCCGCATGCCCTCACCCTCGGCGCCCATCACGAAGGCGATCGGGCGTTTGAAGTCGACGTCGTAGATCGAACGCTCGGCCTGGTCCGACAGGCCGACGACCCAGATGTCGCGTTCCTTCAGCTCATTCAAGGTCCGTGCCAGGTTGGTGACCATCAAATACGGTACCGTTTCGGCCGCGCCGCTGGCGACCTTGGCCACCGTCGCGTTCAGGCCCACGGCGCGGTCCTTGGGGGCGACGACGGCGTGCACCCCCGCGCCATCGGCCACACGAAGGCAGGCACCGAGGTTGTGCGGGTCGGTCACGCCGTCCAGCACCAGCACCAGCGGCGGGCCTTCGACGGCGTCGAGCACGTCGTCGAGCGAATGCGGTTGCGCCAGTGCCTGGACCCGGGCGACCACGCCCTGGTGGCGCGGGCTGCCGGCGATCTGGCTCAGGCGCTCGTCGTTGCTCTCCACGAGTTTGGCGCCGGCTGCCTTGGCGCGCTCGACGAAGGCACGCATGCGTTGGTCGCGCCGGGAGGGGTCGAAATGCACCTCGGCGACCGAGGCGGGGTGGGTCTTGAGGCGGACGGTGACGGCGTGGAAGCCGAACAGGACGGACTTGGCAGAGCTCATGGCCTCATTGTCGCGGGCTGCTGGCGCCGCGCGTTCTCCATGACGTTCACGAAGCTGTCGGTCCAGAAGCGCGCGCTGTTCTTGGCGAGATGGTCCAGCAGCGCGTCGTGCGCCTCGCGCGTCACGCTGAGGTGCTCGGCGCCCACGCCGTGAAAGAGCAGGTTCACCAGCGCGTGCTGGGCCGCCGCCTTCTCGACCAGCGCGATCAGTTGCTCGCCCGTCATGCCTTCGACGAAGTAGACGGGCACGGCATACGGGTCGAGCGCGGCCGCGTCGGTGACCATCGCCGGGGTGGCCGCGCGGTAGGCGACGAAGTGAGGCTGCAGCGCCGTCACGAAGTCCTGGCCGCCGGCCTTCAGGTCCAGGCAGGGCGGCGTGAAGGTGCGCTTCGTCTTGCCGTCCAGGCTCTGTAGCCAGGTGTTGGCGGCAATGACCTGCTCCTGCACGCCGGCCGGCGTCTGCTTGTCCAGGTCGCGGTGCGGCAGCACCCACTCACGGCCCGGCCCCTTTGCCGAGCAGCCGTGGAAGAGGCTGTGGTTGCCCAACTCATGGCCGGCTGCGGCGGCGGCCTTCCATTCGTTCTGGCGGGCCGGCAAGGTGGGCCCGTTGATGGGGATGTAGAAGCTCGCGCGCAGCCCGCGCTTGTTGAGCTGAGGGATGACGTGGTCGAGCTGGCTGTCCAGCGCGTCGTCGTAACCCAGCGTGACGGCCGCCTGCGCGCCGCCCGGCCAGGTGAAAGGCGCCGCCGTCGCAGCCACCGAAGCGAACAGGCCGAGCGCGGCCAGCATCATCTTTTTCATCGTTCCTGTCTCCTCAACGAACCGCTTGAACGGCCATCAACGCGCCGATGAGCACCGGCTGATGAAGCATGTAAAAACTCAGCGACCAGCGCCCCAGCAGGGCAAAAGGCCGGGGCGCACTGCCCTGCCACATGCGGGGCCGCCAACGCGTGGCCACAAAGCCCAGCAGCATGGCGCCCAGCCAGGGCAGCACGGGCACGTAGTCCTCGGTCACGGGCTTGTGCGTGACGAGGCCGAGCCAGTTCGTCCAGCGCGTGTCGAAGGCCGGGTGCTGGACGAACTGCGGCAGCGCAACGGCGAGCACCGCCAGCGCCAGCAGCGCCGCATTGGGCAGCCGCGCGAGGCCCAGGCGCAGCAGCAACAGCATCACTGCAATGCCGTGCAGCACGCCGAAGCTGATCCAGCTGTCGGGGAACATGAACCACGAGCCCAAGCTCACCAGCAGCGCACAGCCGGCGACCTGGCCCCAGCGCTTCCAGAACCGGCCTTGAGTCTGGCCGGCCAGCAGCGCCAACGCCTGCCCGCCGCCGGCGCAGAACAGGAACAGGCTGACGATGCAGGTGCGCTGCCAGGTCCAGACCGGGTCGCGGTAGAAGTCCTGCTGGATCCAGCCGAAGTGGTTCAGGTCGAAGCCGAAGTGGAAGGCGGCCATCCAGACGATGGCGATGCCACGCAGCGCGTCGAGGCGGTCGGAGCGGCTGGGCGAGGCGGGGTCAACAGCCGGTGGCATCGAGGGTCAGCGTGGGGAGGAAGCGGCCGGATTCTGACCGTTCTGCCATTGCCGCTGCTGGCGGCGCGCCAGCCGCTCCTCGGCGATGCGGCGGCGCGCGATGCGGTCGCCCTCCTCCGGGTCGGCCGCGCTGTGCATGGCCTCGGCGCGCTGCCGGGCGGCGTCGCGCACGCGGTCGCTCAGCTGGGTCTGCGCGGCCTGGGCCTCGCGGCTGATGTCCCAGTCGCCCTCGCGGTAGCGACCCTGGCCGCTGCGGCACTGGCGCACGCGGCGCATCTCGTCCTGCAGGAACTGCCGCTCTGCGTCGCCCAGCGTTGTGGAGTTGCCGCGCGTCTCCATGCCGCGAAGCTCGCCATCGCCGGGGCAGGCATTGCCTGCGGGAGCCTGCGGCACAGAAGCCGCAGGTGGCCGGCCCATGGCCGCATCGACGACCTCGGGCTTCATCGCGTCCACCACATTGGGCTGCAGGTTGCGCTCCGCCAACGGCTTGCCCGTCTGCGGGCAGGGCTTGTCGCTGAACACCACCTTGCCCGCCACCTCGCACTTCCAGACCTGCTGCGCCCATGTGCTCGACACGGGCAGGCACAGCGCCAGGCACAGCCGCATCAACAACCCTGCCCACCTCATATCTCCGACCAAAATGCGCACCATCGCAACCGCTCCTTCGCTCGCTTCATGTCCAAGCGTCTGCTCGCTCTAGCCCTCATCGTATGGCTGGCCGCCGGGTCTGCCGAGGCCCAGAACAAGGCTGCCCAGCCGCGCGCCGTCAGCGCCCGCGCCGCGCTGGACGCCGAGGAGTTGAACAACATCGGCGTGTTTAAACGCGTCAGCCCGTCGGTGGTGCACATCACCACGCTGTCCGTGCAAAGAGATTTCTTCTCGCTGCGCACCAGCGAGCAGCCCAGCGGCACGGGCACCGGCTTTGTCTGGGACGAGGCCGGCCACATCGTCACCAACTTCCACGTCATCCAGGGCGGCGACCGCGCCACCGTCACGCTGGCCGACCAGAGCAGCTACCCGGCCAAACTGGTGGGCGCCTTCCCCGACCGCGACCTCGCCGTGCTGCGCATCGAGGCGCCGCGCGACAAGCTACCGGCCATCGCGGTCGGCGCGAGCCGCGACCTGCAGGTCGGCCAGAAGGTCTACGCCATCGGCAACCCCTTCGGCCTGGACCAGACGCTGACCACCGGCATCGTCTCGGCGCTGAACCGTGAGATCGAGTCGGTCACGCGGCGCACGATCAAAGGGGCGATCCAGACCGACGCGGCCATCAACCCGGGCAACTCGGGCGGGCCGCTGCTGGATTCGGCGGGGCGGCTGATCGGCGTCAACACAGCCATCTACAGCCCGAGCGGGGCGAGTGCCGGGATCGGGTTTGCCATTCCCGTGGACGAGGTCAACCGCATAGTGCCGCGGCTGATCCGCGACGGGCGCTTCATCCGGCCGGCGCTGGGTGTGACGTCTGGCCCGGAGAACCTTGGCAAGGCGCTGGGCGCGCCCAAGGGCGTGCTGCTCGTCAACGTGGCGGACGGCAGCCCGGCGGCGGCGGCTGGCTTAAAGCCGTTTGGGCGGGACCGCAGCGGGCGCATCGTGCAGGGCGACGTCATCACGGCCGTCGAAGGGCAGGCGGTGGCGGACTTGGACGACATGCTGTCGCTGCTGGAGACGCGGCAGATCGGGGAGAAGGTGACGCTCACCGTCTGGCGGGCGGGGCAGACGCGGAAGGTGGCGGCGACGCTGGGGAGTTCGGACTGACGACAGAAAAGGGACCGCTACTAGCAGCTACCCTGCGCACTCCCTCGAACCACCCGCTTTCCTTCAGTCTGCAGACTGACAACACGTTGACTCCTCGACATGCATCAATTGAAGCCCCTGGAAGATTGCATTCTGGAACGCTACCAATACCTGCTCGATGAGTTTGAACATGACAACTTCGCTTCGGAGATCGTTGCTGGATTCGTTGACTACGGCGCTGGCTGTATCGCCATGTTCAAAAGGCTACATCCTGAAGTGCCACTCCTGGAGTTACGCCCGTTCTTTGGTCAGCAGGACGATCCTCGCCCCCTTCAGAGCACCAATGAAGCCGCTTTTTGGGTGCACGATCTGGCGCGCCAGCTAGAGCAAGATCTTCGAGAGAAGCAGCAGCAAGCATCTGGGAGCACCTAACCCAACACGGGCTGGTAACACGCCGCAAGCAGCCCGGCCACGGTCCCTAGCTCGTAAAGTAGCGCCCCTCGCCCGAGGCGCAACACGCGCCGGGCTCAGCCAGACAGACCACAGGACGACACCCCATGGGCGCGCAATGGAAAGCCAAGCACAAAGACCTCGCGTCCAACGCCAAGGGTCGGCTGTTCGGCAAGCTGGCCAAGGACATCATGATTGCCGCGCGCAGCGGGGCTGACCCGAAGGACAACGCGCGGCTGCGGCTGGTGGTGGAGCAGGCGCGCAAGGTGTCCATGCCCAAGGAGACGCTGGACCGCGCCATCAAAAAGGGCGCCGGGCTGACCGGTGAAATCGTCCACTTCGAGCACGCGATCTACGAAGGCTTTGCGCCGCACCGCGTGCCGGTGATGGTGGAGGTGCTGACCGACAACGTGAACCGCGCCGCGTCGGACATGCGCGTGCTGTTCCGCAAGGGCCAGCTCGGCACGTCGGGCTCGGTGAGCTGGGACTACGACCACCTCGGCATGATCGAAGCCGAGGCCACCACGCCGGGTGCCGACGCCGACACCGCCGCCATCGAGGCCGGCGCGCAGGACCTGCTGCCGGCCGACGAAGACGGTGTGACGGTCTTCCTGACCGACCCGACGGACCTCGACCTCGTCAGCCGCGCGCTGCCGGCCCACGGATTCACGGTGCTAAGCGCCAAGCTGGGCTACCGGCCCAAGAACCCTGTCGACCCGGCGAGCCTGAATGCCGAGCAGCTGGAGGAGGTGGAGAGCTTCCTCGCCGCGCTGGACGACAACGAGGATGTGCAGAACGTCTACGCCGGGCTGGCCGGCTGATCGACAACCGGCTCCGGCTGCAACCCGACGAACGCCTCCACATGACCCTGCCCCAGCATTCCCTCGCGAAGGTGGCCGAGCGACGCAATGTCGATGCCCGGACGTTCCAGGACGAGATCCTTCCCGCCAACCAGCCGGTCGTTCTGCGCGGCGTGGTCGACCACTGGCCGGTGGTGCAACAGGGAAAGACGTCAGCCCGAGGCGTCTGCGAATACCTGATGCAGTTCTACCAGGGCAAGCAGGTGCCGCTGCTGATCGGCGACCCGGCCAGCAAGCGGCACATCTTCTACCAGGACATGATGGCCGGCCTGAACTTCGAGCGCCGGCCCGCCACCATCTTCGACGGCATGCGGCTGCTGCTGAGCCAGGTCGACGTGGCCGATGCGCCGGCGATCTACATGGAGTCGCTGCCCGTGGCCGACTGCCTGCCCGGTTTCACCGCCGCGCATGTCATGCCGCTGCTGGGCGACACGGTGTCGCCCAACATCTGGATCGGCAACGCGGTCAAGGTGCAGACACATTACGACCTGATGCGCAACCTGGCGTGCGTGGTCGCCGGGAAGCGGCGCTTCACGCTGTTCCCGCCCGAGCAACTGCCCAACCTCTACGTCGGCCCGCTGGACTTCACGCCCGCCGGCACGCCGCTGAGCATGGTGCCGCTGGACAACCCGGACCTGCAGCGCTACCCACGCTTCACGCAGGCGCTGGCGGCCGCGCAGGTGGCCGACCTGGAGGCAGGCGACGCGCTCTACCTTCCCTACGGCTGGTGGCATCACGTCGAGTCGCTGGAGCCCTTCAACATCCTCATCAACTACTGGTGGACCGAAAAGCAGCCGCCGGTGCCCAACTACGACGCGCTGCTGCACGCGGTACTGGCCTTCCGCGACCTGCCCGCCGAACAGCGCAAGTTCTGGCAAGGCATGTTCGACTATTTCGCCTTCGAGACCCACGGCGAAGCACTCGCCCATCTGGCGCCCGAGCATCGCGGGCATATGGGGCCGATCACGCCGGAGAAGGCGGCGGCCATCAAGGCCATCCTGGCGCAGTCGTTGGGCAGGCCCTAACCGGGATTGGCAGCGGCCTCGATCAGCCACTGCTCAAACGCCTTCACCGCCGGCCGTGACTTGGCCGCCGGGTCGACGATGAGGCGATAGGCCCGCGCCGACGCGATGCCGGCATCGAACGGCGTGACGAGCTGGCCGCTGGCCAGCAGCGCGTCCACCAGCGGCCGGCGCCCCAGCGCCACGCCCTGCCCCGCGATCGCCGCAGCAATGGCCTCGGAGTAGCTCGAAAAGCTCAAGCGCGCCGCCGGCCGCAGGTCGCTCAGGCCCCAGGCGCTGAGCCAGGGCTCCCATTCGGCCGGCATGCCGGCGCTGTCACCGTCCATGGCCAGGTGCAGCAGCGTGTGCCGGGCCAGGTCGGGCGGCTCGCGCAGCGGCAGGCCCAGCTCGCCCACCAGGCGCGGGCTGCAGACGGGCAGCATGGATTCGGCAAAGAGCTGTTTGCCCTGGCCTGTGCCGATAGGGCTGTAGCGGATGGCGAGGTCGAAGCCCTCGCTGGCCAGGTTGCGGTTGCCCAGGCCGGCGTCCAGGCGCACGTCGATGCCCGGGTGAGCGCGCGTAAAAGCCGTCAGGCGCGGGATGAGCCACAGCGACGCGAAGCCGGGCGTCGTCGTCAGCGCGAGCAGCTGGCGCTGGTGGGGCTCACGCACGGTGCGCACGGCCACGCGCAGCGTGTTCAGCGCGATGGCGCAGGCGGCGTAGAGGCGCTGGCCGTCTTCGGTGAGCGCCAGCGCGCGGTGGCGGCGCTCGAAAAGGGTGACGCCCAGTTCGTCTTCCAGCCCACGCATCTGCCGGCTCATGGCCGACTGCGTGACGAAGCGCTCTTCGGCTGCCTGCGTGAAGCTCAGGTGCCGTGCGGCGGCCTCGAAGGAGGCCAGCAGCTGCAGCGGCGGCAGGCGGTCGATCGGCTTGGTTGACATGTTCTGAAGGAATGTGAAGCCTTCCGAATCATCGTTTGTCTGTAAGGCGGCTGGCAATCAGCATTCGGCCCATGCCATGCCCACAAGGCATGCAAAGGAGCCTGACATGCTGATCGACGTCCCCCACACCCGGCTGCTGCTGCAACGCGGCCAGACCTCGCGCCTGCCCGAGGCGCGCGCCGCCCACCTGTGCAGCGCCGAGGGCACGCTGTGGATCACGCTGGACCACGACTCCCGCGACATCGTGCTGGAGCCCGGCGAGTGCTTCATCGTGCCGAACGACCGGGGTGTGACCATCAGCGCGTTGAGTTCACGGGCCGTGCTGGACCTGCGGCCTGCCGAGACGCGGCCATGACTGCCGGGCTGGCACTCGCGCCCCTTGCCGCCGACGAGGCGCAGCGCTGGGCCCTGCCAGGCGAGCGCGTGGCTTGGCTGCGGCCGCTGCGGCACGAAGATGTCTGCGCGGAGCAGCGCTTCTTCAACGGCCTGTCGCTGGACTCGCGCCACCAGCGCTTCCACGTCGGCCTGCGCGAGCTGAGCCCGGCGCTGTTGAAACTGTTGACCGACGTGGACCAGCACCTGCACCGCGCCTGGGTCGTGGAGGCCGACACGCCAGGCCGGCCCGTCATTGCCGATGCACGCTTCGTCTGTGATCCTGACCAGCCGGCCACCGCCGAGTTCGCGCTGGCCGTGGCCGACGACTGGCAAGGCCGTGGGCTGGGCCGGCGTTTGATGGCCCACCTCATCGCCGACGCGCGCCGCCACGGCGTGCAGCGGCTCTACGGCGACGTGCTGGCAGGCAACCGCCGCATGCTGGCGCTGATGCGGGAGTTCGGCGCGCGCCTCCAGGCGCACCCGGACGGCGCCCAGCTCGTGCGCGGCACGCTGGCCCTGAACAAGGTCCGACATTAATCCATCAACTCGGGACATAGATTGGCCGCAATCAGACACAAGTCACTGTCATACATTTGATTTTTAAAACTGATTCAGGACAAAATTCAGGACACAACGCCTGAAGCCATGTCCGCCGATCTGCCCAGCCTCGAACGCCTGCTCCGCCCGCGCGGCCCCATGGGTCTGGCGGAGATTGCCGCGAGCCTGGGTTGCTCCACCAAGACGGCCCAGCGGCTGATCGCCACGGCCGGCGATGCCGCGATGGCCGCCGGCCAGACGCGGCGCCGACGCATCGCCTGGCGGCGCGAGATTCGCGGCCTGCGCGTCGAGGCGCCGGTCTACCGCATCGACGCCGAAGGCCGGCCACAACGGGTGGGCGTGCTGAGGCCGATCTGGCCGCAGGGCTGCCATCTGGAGGGCATCGCACCCGCTCGGCCCACGCAAATGCAGGCGACCGACGGCTGGCACGACGGCCTGCCCTACCCGCTCTACGACCTGCGGCCGCAGGGCTTTCTCGGCCGCGCCTTTGCACGCCGGCACGCGCCCGGCCTGAGTCTGCCGCCCGACCCGCGCGACTGGGACGATGACGCGCTGCTGCTGGGCTTGAGCGCCTTTGGCGACGACCTACCGGGTGAGCTGATCGTGGGGGACGCTGCGCTACGCCGCTTTCTCGACGCGCGGCTGAATCAAGCTTGGCCCATCTTTGAAGCCGAGTTGCTCGCCGCCTACACCGCCCTCGCCGCCCAGGCGATGGACGGCGGGTTGCCCGGCTCGTCGGCCGGCGGCGAGTTCCCCAAGTTCACTGCGGCACGTGAGCTGCCCGGCATGGTCACGCCGCACTGCGTCGTCAAGTTCAGCGGCGCCGACGACTCCGCCACCGTGCAGCGTTGGCGCGACCTGCTCGTCTGCGAGCACCTGGCCGCCGGGGTGCTGCGCGAGCAGTCCGCGCGCACGCGGCTGCTGGTGCACGAAGGCCGGCATTTCCTGGAGAGCGAGCGCTTCGACCGCATCGGCCCGCATGGCCGGCGCGGCGTCGTCAGCCTGGCAAGCGTCAACGCCGGCCTCGTCGGCGAGGCGACGGACGACTGGGCGCGCGTGGCCAAGGCCCTGGCCGGCCTGGGCCTGCTGAGCCCGCAGGACGCCGAGCGCGCCGCCGAGCGCCAGCTCTTTGGCCAGCTCATCGCCAACAGCGACATGCACGGTGGCAACCTGGGCTTCTTCCACGACGCGGCCGGCCTGCGCCTGGCGCCGAGCTACGACCAGTTGCCCATGCGCTACGCACCGCTGGCCGGCGGCGAGGTGCTGACGCCGCCGCTGGTGGCGGCGCTGCCCATGCCGGCGGAGCGCGAACGCTGGCAGCGCGTGGCGCCGCTGGCCCTGGCTTTCTGGCAGACCGCCGCCGAGGATCAGCGCATCAGCACGGGCTTCCGCGAGCTGTGCGCCGGCAACGCCGCGACGCTCGATCGCGCCATGGCCCTGGCATGAAGCGCTGGCTCATCGTCCTGTCGATGCTGGCTCTCGCCTTGGCCGGTTTGAGCCTGGCGGCCGGCGAATGGCTGACGCGGCCCGTTCGCACGGCCATCGGTGCACCGCCAGCAGGGCTCCATGCCGAAGCGGTCAGCCTCCCCTACGGCGAGGGCCAGCACCTCGCCGGCTGGTTCCTGCCCGGCCGCGCGGGCGAAGGTGCTGTGTTGATGCTGCATGGCGTGCGCGGCAACCGGCTGCAGATGCTGGAGCGCGCCCGCTGGCTGCAGCGGGAAGGCATGGCCAGCCTCATCGTCGACCTGCCATCGCACGGCGAAAGCAGCGGCGAGCGCATCAGCTTTGGCCGCCACGAGGCCCGGGGCGTGGAGGCCGCGCTGGCCTGGCTGCGGGCGCGGCTGCCGGGCGAGAAGGTCGGCGCCATCGGCGTGTCGCTCGGCGGCGCCTCGTTGCTGTTCGCGCAGCGCCAACCCGAGCTGGATGCGCTGGTGCTGGAGTCCGTCTACCCCAGCATCGTCGACGCCGTGCAGGACCGGCTGGCTATGCGGCTGGGCGCCGCCGGTGTGTGGGTCGCGCCGCTGCTGCTCGTGCAGTTGCCGCTACGCCTGGGCCTCAGCACAGATGACCTCAGACCCGTGGAAGCCATCGCCAGCGTGCGCGCGCCGCTGCTGGTCGCCTCGGGCACCGAAGACCTGCACACGCGCTGGCCGGAAACCGAACGGCTGTTCGCCGCCGCCAACGAGCCCAAGACGCTGTGGCCCGTGTCGGGCGCCGCCCATGTCGACCTGCATGCCTTCGACGCAGCGGCCTACGAGGAGAAGCTCGGCCCCTGGCTGAAAGCACACCTGCGCAAGTCCCCTTCCTGACAGGGCCAAGCGGCAGCCGGCAAGATAGCTGGATGTCTATGCTGCCCCCGCTCTCCATCCTCGACCTGGCGCCCGTCGTCGAAGGCGCCACCACCCGCGAAGCGCTGCTGAACAGCCTGGACCTCGTCAAGCTCGCCGACGAGCTGGGCTACACGCGCTACTGGGTCGCCGAGCACCACAACATGGAAGGCGTGGCCAGCTCGGCCACGGCGGTACTGATCGGCCAGCTCGCCGCCGCGTCCCAGCGCATCCGCGTCGGCGCGGGCGGCATCATGCTGCCCAACCATGCGCCGCTGACGATTGCCGAGCAGTTCGGCACGCTGGCCGAGCTGTTCCCGGGCCGCATCGACTTGGGGTTAGGCCGCGCGCCCGGCACCGACCGGCCGACGATGCGCGCGCTGCGCCGCAGCCTGGAAACCGCCGGTGAAGACAGCTTTCCTAACGACGTGCTTGAGCTGCAGAGCTACCTCGCCCCGGCCAAGGACGAGGCGCAAGTGCGCGCCGTCCCCGGCCAGGGCACCGAGGTGCCGATCTGGCTGCTCGGCTCCAGCCTCTACAGCGCCCAGCTCTCGGCCTATCTCGGCCTGCCATTCGCGTTCGCTTCGCACTTCGCGCCCGAGATGCTGATGCAGGCGCTGCAGGTTTACCGCTCGACCTACAAGCCCAGCGCCAGCCACGCCAAGCCGCATGCGATGGTGGGGCTGAACGTCGTCGTCGCGCCGACGGACGAGGAAGCGCAATTCCTCTTCACGTCGGCCCAGCAGCGTTTTCTCGGCATGGTGCGCGGGCGGCGCGGCAAGCTGCCGCCGCCGGTGGCAAGCATGGACGGGCTGTGGGCGCCGGCCGAGGCGATGCAGGTGGAACGCATGCTGAGCGAGTCCATCGTCGGCTCGCCGGAGACGGTGCGCGCCGGTCTGGCAGCCAGCGCCGAGCGCACCGGCGCAGACGAGTTCATCGTCGCCTGCGCCGTACACGACCACGCGGCGCGCCGGTGCAGCTACGAGCTGCTGTCGGGCCTGGCTTCGCTGGGCTGACGCGGCAGGCGCTGCAGCTGCACGCCGGCCAGCGTGGCATACAGCGGCGGTGACAGCAGCCGCGACACGCCGCTGGCCACCAGCGCGCAGGCCATCAGGCTGAGCACCATGGCGTGGCCGTCCACCATCTCCATGACGATGATGAAGGACGTCAACGGCGCCTGCGTGGTGGCGGCCAGAAAACCCACCATGCCCAGCGCGATGAGCGCGGGCGCGTGCGACTGGGCCGTGCCCGTGAACGCGGCCACATCCGCGCCCCAGGCGGCACCGATGGACAGCGAGGGCGCAAAGATGCCCGCCGGCACGCCGGACCACGCCGTCACCCAGGTGGCAATGAACTTGAGCGGCGCGTAAAGCCAGGAGGTGGCGCTGCTGGCGGAGCCGCCCTGCAGCAGCGCCTGCGTGTGCTTGTAGCCGCCGCCGAAAACGTCACCGCCGGTGGCGACGCCGATGACGGCCACGGCCAGCCCGCAGGCGGCTGCAAAGTGCAGCGGCCGCTCGCGCCGCCAACGCGTCAGCCGGCCGGGTACCGCACCAATCAGGCTGACCAGCAGCAGCCGCGAGAACAGGCCGCCCAGCAGGCCGCAGCTCAGCGCCAGCAGCAGGCCCGGCCACCACAGCGCGGCCGCCAGATCAGCCACGCGGATGAGGCCGAAATAGGCCACGTTGCCGTTGAGGGACACGCCCACCAGGCCGGCCAGCACGATGCCGGCGATGAGCAGGCCGGAGCTGCGCTGCTCGGGGCGGCGGGTCAGCTCCTCGATGGCGAACATGACACCGCCCAGCGGCGTGTTGAACGCCGCCGCAATGCCCGCCGCGCCCCCGGCGGCCAGCAGCCCGTGAACACTGACGGTGCTGCCCGCCGGCAGCCAGCGGCGCGCGGCGTGCATGATGCCGGCGGCCACCTGCACCGACGGCCCCTCGCGCCCAAGTGACAGGCCGCCCAGCAAGCCCCACGACGTCAGCAACACCTTGGCCAGCGACAGCCGCAGCGACACGAACAGGCCGCGCTCGTCGGGCGGCGTGGCGGTGTCCAGTGCGGCCATCACCTGCGGGATGCCGGAGCCGGCCGCGCCCGGCCACCAGCGGAGCGTGGCGGCGACGATGAGCACGGTGCACAGCGGCGTCCAGATCAGCGGCGCCCACCACCAGATGTCGCGGCCATGCGTGAAGAGCTCCAGCGCCCAATCGCCCAGCCAGGTGAAAAGCACGATGCACAGGCCGGCCAGCGCCGCGAAGGCAATGACCAGCGCCCGCGTGAGCCACAGGCGCCAGTCCGACAGCTCTCGCTGGACACGCGGCAACGGGTCATGGGGCTTCATGGGGCTTCATGGGTGAGAGTCCGTCATTTGATGCGCTGCTTTTCGAGCTTGCGCGCCAGCGTGCGCCGGTGCATGCCCAGCCGCCGCGCGGTCTCGCTGATGTTGAAGTCGGTCTCGGCCAGCACCTCGTGGATGCGTTCCCATTCCAGCGTCTTGATGGACGCCGTCTGGCGCTCGGTCACTTCCACGTCGACATCGCCCTGCTTGCGCGCGAACGCGGCATCGATGTCATCGGTGTTGGCCGGTTTGGCGAGGTAGTGGCAGGCGCCGAGCTTGATGGCTTCCACCGCCGTGGCAATGCTGGCGTAGCCCGTCAGCACGACGATGAGCACCTCCGGGTCCCAGCCGTGCAGGAACTGCACACAGGTCAGGCCCGAGGCGCCGCCGGCGAGCTTGAGGTCGACGACGGCGTGGCCCAGTTCCTCGTCTTCGGGCAGGCCGTCAAGCACCGCCTTCATGTCGTCCAGCCCCGTCGCGCGCAGCACGCGCCAGGCCCGGCGCTCGAAGGAGCGCGTCAGCGTGCGGGCGAAGCTGTCGTCGTCTTCGACGATGAGCAGCAGACGGTCTTCTTCAGTCATGGCCGGGGGATTGTCTGGGCAGCAGCGAAGCCAGCGGCAGCGTGAGGGAGACCTCGGCACCGCCCTCCGGCCGGTTGCGCGCCTCCAGCCGGCCGCCCAGCGTGCGCGCCACATTGACCGACAGGAACAGGCCCATGCCGCGGCCGGGCTGGCCCTTGCTGCTCTGGTAGGGCTCGCCGAAGTGCTTGAGCCGCTCGGCGTCGAAGCCGGGGCCTTCGTCGAGCACGCTCAAGGAGAGCATGCCGCCTTCGGGGCATGAAGCCAGCAGCGTCAGCGGCGCGCCCGGCGCGGCCTCGGTGGCGTTGTCCAGCAGGTTGGCGACGACCTGCTGCAGCGCGCTGTCCGAAATGATGTCCACCTCGGGCAGGCCCTCGCTGTGCAGCGCCAGTGCTGCGTTCGGGTGAGCGGCACGCCACTGGCCGGCCAGGCCGTCGATGAAGGCCTGCAGCGCCGTCAGCTGCGGCGCCTCGCCGCGCATCTCGCCGGCCGACATCAGGATGCCCGTGACGATGGCCTTGCAGCGCAGGATCTGGCGCTGCATCTCCTCGATCTCCTCGCGCAGCTCGGGCTCGCCGGCAAACGGTGCCATGTGCGCCCAGTCGCCGAGGATGACGCTGAGCGTGGCCAGCGGCGTGCCCAGCTCATGCGCGGCGCCACTGGCCAGCAGGCCCATGCGCACGATGTGCACCTCCTCGGCGGCGCGCTGCTGCGCTGCGGCCAGTTCGGCGTCGCGCTGGCGCAGGTTGCGGTTGATGCGCACGATGAAGACGCTGAGCAACGCTGCGTTCAGCACAAAGCAGATCAGCAGGCCACCGAGGTAGTTGGGCGACAAGGTCGTCGCCACCGACGGGTCCAGTAACAGCGGCCGGTGCCACTGCGTCAGCACGATGAAGCCGGTCAGCGTGCTCAGCACGATGGCGGCAAGGTAGGCCGGCCGCAGCAGCACGGAGGCGACGGCCACCTGCAGCAGGTAGAGATAGATGAAGGGGTTGTCGCTGCCGCCGGCGAGGTAGAGCTGGCCGGTCAGCACGCCCACGTCGACGAGCAGCGCGATGCAGAGCTCGATCTGCGAGACGGGATGCGTGAGGCGGTTGCGCCACAGGCTGAAGAGGTTGAAGGCGACGAGCACGCCCAGCAGGCTGAGCATTTCGGCCCAGGGCAGCACGATACCCAGCCCGACATGCACGACCAGCACGGTGGCGAGCTGGCCACCCACGGCCAGCCAGCGCAGCTCGATGAGCTGGCGCAGGTTGGCGCGGCCGGCGCGGCGCTCGGGCGCAATGGCGACGGGCTCGATGGTGGAGGAGGCGGACGTGGTCAAAGCGGAGTGCGCCGGCGCTCCTCGCGGACGAGATAGCCGGCCGCAGCGGCCGCCATGGCCGCGAGCGCCAGCCAGGTGGCGGCGTAGACGGCGTGATTGTTGGCGAAACGGATCACCGTCAGGCCGGGGCGCGGATAACGCAGGGGCTGGGCGGGGTCGGCGGACTCGTCGACGAAGTAAGGCGCGACCTTGTCGGCCAGCCCCAACTGGGCCGCGATGCCCGCCACATCGCGCGAATACCAGCGCCCCTCGGCCGGCACGTTGCTGCGCAGCGGGCCGCCGCCGGTCTCGGTCAGGCGCAGCAGGCCGGTCAGCTCGACGGGGCCGTTTGGCGCAGCGTGCAATTCGGGCGCGCGCTGCTCGGGAGGCACGAAGCCACGGTTGACGAGCACGGCCGTGCCGTCGTCCAACCGCAGCGGCGCCAGCACCCAATGGCCGCCGCCAAGTTCGGTCGTCGCCTGCACCAGCACCTCACGCGGCTCGAACTGGCCACGCAAGCGCAGGCGGCGGTACTCGTCGGCCTTGGAGACCGGGTCGGCAAAGGCAGGCGGCGCAACCGGCTCGGCATGGACTTGCCGGTCGACGCGGGCGATGAGGTCCTGCTTCCAGCCCAGGCGCTGGAACTGCCAGGCGGCCAGCGCGAGGAAGCCCACGCTGGCGAGAGCCGCGCTAACGATCAGAGCGATCCGCGCGGCGCGATTCATCAGGGCATGTTGCGCATGGCCGCCGGGTCGGGCGTTGGCATCATGTTCGCGTTCATGTGATACATGACCCAGACCGAACCGGACAGCATGATCACCACCAGGGCCGCCGTGAACAGCAGCGCGAGCAGCGACCAGCCCTGCTCCACCTTGGCGTTCATGTGCAGGAAATAGATCATGTGCACGACCATCTGCACGGCCGCGAAGCCGAGGATGACGAAGCCGGTCATCTTGGGGCTGGGCAGCACCTTGGCCATGACCAGCCAGAAGGGAATCGCCGTCAGCAGCACCGACAGGATGAAGCCGGTGGCGTAGCCCTTGTAGCTGACGTGGAAGTCGCCATCGTCGTGGTGATCGTGCGAATCGTGAGCGTGGTCGGCCGCCATCACAGCACTCCCATCAGGTAGACGAAGGTGAAGACGCCGATCCAGACGACGTCCAGGAAGTGCCAGAACATCGACAGGCACATCAGGCGGCGGCGGTTGGCCGGCGTGAGGCCGAGCTTGCTCACCTGCACCATCAACGTGACCAGCCAGATGCAGCCGAAGGTGACGTGCAGGCCGTGCGTGCCCACCAGCGTGAAGAAGCTGGACAGGAAGGCGCTGCGCTGCGGGCCGGCGTCCTCGTGGATGAGGTGGTGGAACTCGAACAGCTCGATACCCAGGAAGCCCAGGCCGAACAGGCCGGTGATGGCCAGCCAGGCGAGCACCTGGCTCTTGCGCTTGTTCTGCATCGCGATCATCGCGAAGCCATACGTGATGGACGAGAACAACAGCAGCGCGGTGTTGGCGGCCACCAGTGGCAGGTCGAACAGGTCGGCGCCCGACGGGCCGGCCGCGTAGGAGCGGCCCAACACGGCGTAGACGGCGAACAGCACCGCGAAGATGAGGCAATCGCTCATCAGGTAGAGCCAGAAGCCCAGCATGGTGCTGGACTCGGGGTGGTGGCTGCAGGCGTCGTAGAAGACCACCGGCGCGCCGTCGGGTTGAGCAGTCAGGGATGCGGTCATGTCATGAACCCGTTCAGGCCAGCGCCGCGAGGGCGCGGCTGCGCTCGTCCTCGGCCAGCGTGACGGCGTCGGCCTCGATGTGGAAATCGCGGTCGTAGTTGAAGGTGTGGACGATGGCGGCGATGACGGTGGCCGCGAAGCTTGCCGCGGCGATCCAGTACATATGCCAGATCAGCGCAAAGCCCATCGCCGTGGCCAGCATGGCGATGATGAAACCGGCGCCGGTGTTCTTCGGCATGTGGATGGAGACGAAGCCCTTCAGCGGCCGCTCGGCGCCGCGCTGCTTCATGTCGTACCAGGCGTCCATCCCGTGGGCGATGGGCGTGAAGGCGAAGTTGTAGGCCGGCGGCGGCGAGGAGGTGGACCACTCCAGCGTGCGGCCGCCCCAGATGTCGCCTGTCACGTCGCGCAGTTCCTTGCGCCGCATGATGCTGACGCCGATCTGGATCAGGAAGGCAGCAATGCCCAGCGCCACGATGCCGGCGCCGATGGCGGCAACGACGAAGTACGGCTGCAGCGACATGTCATCGAAGTGGCTGACGCGGCGCGTGATGCCCATCAGGCCCAGCACGTACAGCGGCGTGAACGCGACCCAGAAGCCGATGAACCAGCACCAGAACGAGACCTTGCCCCAGAAGGCGTCCAGGCGGAAGCCGAAGGCCTTGGGGAACCAGTAGTTGATGCCGGCGAAGGCGCCGAACACCACGCCGCCGATGATGACGTTGTGGAAGTGGGCGATCAGGAACAGGCTGTTGTGCAGCACGAAGTCCGCCGCCGGCACGGCCAGCAGCACGCCCGTCATACCGCCGATGCTGAACGTGACCATGAAGCCCACGGTCCACAGCATCGGCACCTCGAACTTGATGCGGCCGCGGTACATCGTGAACAGCCAGTTGAAGATCTTGGCGCCCGTCGGGATCGAGATGATCATCGTCGTGATGCCGAAGAAGCTGTTGACGCTGGCACCCGAGCCCATCGTGAAGAAGTGGTGCAGCCAGACGAGGTAGGACAGGATGGTGATGACGACCGTGGCGTAAACCATGGACGCGTAGCCGAACAGCTTCTTGCGGCTGAACGTGGACACCACTTCCGAGAAGATGCCGAACACCGGCAGCACCAGGATGTAGACCTCGGGGTGGCCCCAGATCCAGATCAGGTTCACGTAGAGCATGGCGTTGCCGCCGAGGTCGTTGGTGAAGAAATTGGTGCCGAGGTAGCGGTCGGCCGTCAGCAGCGCGAGCGTGGCGGCCAGCACGGGGAAGGTCGCGACGATCAGCACGTTGGTGCACAGCGACGTCCACGTGAAGACGGGCATCTTCATCATCGTCATGCCCGGCGCGCGCATCTTGATGATGGTCGCTATGAGGTTGATGCCCGACAGCGTCGTGCCCACCCCCGCGATCTGCAGTGACCAGAGGTAGTAGTCCACGCCCACGTCAGGGCTGGCCAGGATGCCCGACAGCGGCGGGTAGGCCAGCCAGCCGGTCTTGGCGAACTCGCCGATGAACAGCGACATCATGACGAGCACGGCGCCACCGGCCGTCATCCAGAAGCTGAAGTTGTTCAGGAAGGGGAAGGCCACATCGCGCGCGCCGATCTGCAGCGGCACGACGTAGTTCATGAAGCCGGTCACGAAGGGCATCGCGACGAAGAAAATCATGATGACGCCGTGCGCCGTGAAGACTTGGTCGTAGTGATGCGGCGGCAGGAAACCGGCACCCTCGCCGAAGGACATGGCTTGGTGGGCGCGCATCATCAGCGCATCCGCAAAGCCGCGCAGCAGCATCACGATGCCCAGGATGATGTACATGATCCCGATCTTCTTGTGGTCGATGCTGGTGATCCACTCGCTCCACAGGTGGCCCCAGAGGCGGAGCTTGGTGATCAGCCCGAACATGAGCAAGCCGCCGATGGCGACCGCGATGAAGGTGGCGATGAGGATGGGCTCGTGCAGGGGCAGCGACTCCCAGCCCAGCCGGCCGAGGATGGGGTGGAGCTGGTCAGCAGCCTGGTGCTGCGCGACAACGGCGTTGGACATGGTCAGCTGCTCTTAGTTCTTGGACGCGTTCGCGACGTTCGTGCCGTTGCCCGCGCCGGCTTCGATCTCGATGGGCAGGCCGAGCGGATTGGTCGGCGTGCACAGCGCAGCGACAACGTAGCGGTCCCGCTTGTTGCCGTCGGCGTCGCGCCAGGTGCTGCGCATCGTGCTCGCCACGCTGCCCTTGCCGGCGCCGCCGGCCGCGTCGATGGCCATCATCTGGCTGGCGCACATCTTCTTGCCGTCGACGCAGCGGTCGACGATGGCGCCCCACAGGCCCGGCTCCACGCTGGCGAAGCGGCGGATCGGTTCCTTGTTGCTGGGCTGTTCGAGCTTGAGGTAGTCGGCCCGGCTCAGTGTGTTGCCGCCGGCCTTGTTGGTCTCGACCCAGCGCACGAAGTCTTCGTTGCTGAGGCCGTGAAACTTGAAGCGCATGTCCGAGAAGCCCGCGCCGCTGTACTGGGCCGACAGGCCGTCATACACGCCGGCCTTGTTGATGACGGCGTGCAGCTGCGTCTCCATGCCCGGCATCGCGTAGATCATGCCGGCCAACGCCGGCACGTAGAAGGTGTTCATGACCGACGTCGACGTGAAGCGGAAGTGAATGGGGCGGTCCACCGGCGCGGCCATCTCGTTGACCAGCGCAATGCCCTGCTCGGGATAGATGAACAGCCACTTCCAGTCCATCGCGACCGCGTAGACCTCCAGCGGCTTCACGTCGGCCGCTACCGGCCGGCCTTCGGCGATGCGGTCCAGCGGGCGGAAGGGATCGAGTTTGTGCGTGCTGATCCACGTGATCGCGCCCAGCGCAATGATGATCAGAAGCGGCGCGCCCCAGATGATCAGCTCCAGCCGGGTGGAATGGTCCCAGTCCGGCGAGTAGGTCGCCTCGGTGTTGGACTGGCGGTAGCGGTACGCAAAGAACAGCGTCAGCGCGATGACCGGCACGATGATCAACAGCATCAGCAGCGTCGACGTGACAATCAGCTGTGCTTGTTGCCCGGCGATGTCGCCATGAGGCTTCATCACGACCCAATCGCAGCCACACAAAGCGAAGCTGGCTGACAAGGCCAGGGTGCGGGAAAGGAGAAACTTGGTGGGGTACATCCTGAGGTGCCCGCAAGGGTTAACGATCTTGCACGCTGCGACGGAATGTAAGTTGATTGAGGCAAATCAACGATTGGACATTTTGTCCTAGGCAAAGACGGAGACAGGCCCTAAATGGCAATGAGCAGTACCCTCCCCACCCCCCAGTCCGGCCCGCTGACCCAGCGCAGCGACGAGGACCTGGCACCCGGCGACATCGCAGTCGGCGTCATCATCGGCCGCGCGTCCGAGTATTTCGACTTCTTCGTCTTCGGCATCGCCTCGGTGCTGGTCTTTCCGCAGGTGTTCTTCCCCTACGTGGACCGCCTGACCGGCACGCTCTACGCCTTCCTGGTGTTCGCGCTCGCGTTCCTCGTCCGCCCTGTCGGCACGCTGATTGGCATGGAGATCCAGCGCCGCTTCGGCCGCTCCACCAAGCTGACGGCCGCCCTTTTCCTGCTCGGCTGCTCCACGGTCGCCATGGGCCTGCTGCCGAGCTTTGCCGAAGCCGGCAGCACCGCCATCGTGTTGCTCGCGCTGTGCCGCGTCGGCCAGGGCCTGGCGCTGGGCGGCTCCTGGGACGGCCTGCCCTCGCTGCTGGCGTTGAATGCACCGCCGGCCCGCCGCGGCTGGTACGCCATGCTGGGCCAGCTCGGCGCGCCGCTGGGCTTCTTCGTCGCCTCGGGCGTGTTCCTGTACGTCTACAGCAGCCTGGATGCCAAGGACTTCCTGTCCTGGGGCTGGCGCTTCCCGTTCTTCACCGCCTTCACGATCAACGTCGTCGCACTGTTTGCTCGCCTGCGCCTCGTCGTCACGCACGAGTACGAGAAGCGCATGGAAGAGCATGAGCTCGACCCCGCCCATCTGCACGAACTGATCCCCGCCCAGGGCCACCACATCGTCATCGGCGCCTTCGTGGCCCTGGCCAGCTACGCTCTCTTCCACCTGGTCACGGTGTTCCCGCTGTCCTGGGTCGCGCTGTCCGACGAGCAGGGCATCGAGGGCTTCATGAAGATGGAGTTGCTCGGCGCCGCCTTCGCTGCCGCCGCAATGCCCATGTCCGGCCTGATCGCCGACAAAGTGGGCCGGCGCAACTTCCTGGGCACGCTGGCCCTCGCGATCGGCGTATTCGCGCTGTTCGCGCCGCTGATGCTGGGCGGCGGCAAGCCCGGCCAGGCGGCCTTCATCCTGATCGGCTTCGTGCTGCTGGGCTTGTCCTACGGCCAATCCGCCGGTTCTGTCACGTCCAACTTCCTGCCTCACTTCCGCTATACGGGTGCGGCGCTGACGGCCGACTTCGCGTGGCTGCTGGGTGCGGCCTTCGCGCCTGTCGTGGCCCTCTTCCTGTCCTCGCGCTTCGGCCTGGTGTCGCTCAGCCTCTACCTGCTGTCGGCGGTGGTCTGCACGCTCGTGGCGCTGCGAGTGAACAAGCGGCTGCAGACGGCGGCGGTGGTGCAGGACTGAGCGCATGCAGCTCGGATCAAGGCGGGCCCCGGCCCGCTTT
>NZ_JBDSQX010000104.1:0-23824 GCF_039929605.1 Roseateles sp. | reverse complement strand
CGGCTGACCTTCACGATGGCCGCCTTCATCGGCGCACTGTCCGGCCTGCTGATCGGGCCGACGACGACGGTGTTCTACGACTCAGGTTTCCTGATCGGCCTGAAGGGCTTCGTCGCCGCCGTGTTCGCCGGGCTGTCAAGCTACCCCCAGGCGCTGATCGGCGCGCTGTGCGTCGGCTTGCTGGAGAGCTTCGGCTCGTTTTGGGCCAGCGCGTTCAAGGAAGTGATCGTCTTCAGCTCGATCATCCCGGTGTTGTTGTGGCGCTCGTTGCGCGATCCGCACATCGAGGAACACTGACGTGATCTTGCTGTCGCGATTTGCGTTTCCGATTTTTGCGGCCTTGATGCTGCTGGCCGTGCCGCTGCTGCCGCTGCCGGACTTCTGGATCACCCAGCTCAACTACATCGGTCTGTATGCCATCGTGGCGCTCGGCCTGGTGCTGTTGACGGGTGTCTCCGGCCTCACGTCCTTCGGCCAGGCGGCTTTCGTCGGAGTCGGCGCCTACACGGCTGCCTTTCTCGCGGTGAAGATGGGCGTGTCGCCCTGGTTGACGCTGCCGATCGGTGTCGCACTGTCGATCGTGGTCGCGCTGGTGCTGGGCGCCATCACCTTGCGCATGTCGGGCCACTACCTGCCGCTGGCCACCATCGCCTGGGGCCTGGTGCTGTACTACACCATGGGCAACATGGACTGGCTGGGCAAGTACGACGGCCTGCAGGGCGTGCCCACGCTCAAGGCCTTCGGCATGGACCTGGGCACCGGCCGCGGCCTGCACGACCTGATCTGGCTGCTGGCGCTGCTGGCGGCGCTGGCCGTCACCAACCTGCTGGACTCGCGGCCGGGGCGCGCCATCCGCTCGTTGAAGAGTGGCTCCACCATGGCCGAGGCCATGGGCATTTCAACCTTCCGCTACAAGCTGACGGCCTTCGTGCTGGCGGCGCTGCTGGCGGCCGTGTCGGGCTGGTTGTTCGCGCACCTCCAGCGTTCGGTGAACCCCACGCCCTTCTCCCTGGGCAAGGGCATCGAATACCTGTTAATGACCGTGCTGGGTGGCATCGGCAATGTCTGGGGCGCCTTCCTGGGCGCGGCCGTGGTGCGCATCGTGGACGACCAGCTGCAGGTGCTGCTGCCCAAGTTGCTCGGCACCAGCGGCAACTTCGAGGCCGTGGTTTTTGGCGTGGTGCTGGTGGCCGTGCTCAAGTACGCGCCCGACGGCCTGTGGTCCTTCTTCGCGCGCCTGGCGCCGCCCAAACAGCGCGTGCGCGACTGGGACGGCGCGCCCGCCTTGCCGGCGCGCGACCAACCCACACGCGGTGAACTGCTGCTGGAGGTGGACAAGGTGCGCAAGCAGTTCGGCGGCCTGGTGGCCGTCAACGACGTGAGCTTCCAGGTCCGCAGCGGCGAGATCATCGGCCTGATCGGGCCCAATGGCGCGGGCAAGAGCACGACCTTCAATCTGGTGACTGGCGTGCTGGGCCTGACCAGCGGCCGGGTCACTTTTCGGGGCCGGCCCGTGAGCGGCCTGGCCAGTCGCGAGATCGCCAGGCGCGGCATGAGCCGCACCTTCCAGCACGTCAAGATGGTGCCGGAGATGACGGTGCTGGAGAACGTCGCCATCGGCGGCTACCTGCGCAGCAGCAGCGGCACGCTGAAGGCCATGCTGCGTCTGGACCGCGCCGAGGAAAAGCGCCTGTTTGCCGAGGCCGAACGCCAGTTGGCGCGCGTCGGCATGGCCGGCCAGATGCATGAACTGGCCGGCAACCTGGCCCTGGGCCCGCAGCGGCTGATGGAGATTGCCCGCGCGCTGGCCACCGACCCCGCGCTGCTGCTGCTGGACGAACCCGCCGCAGGCTTGCGCCACAAGGAGAAGCAGGCCTTGGCCGAGGTGCTGCGCCAACTGAAAGCCGAGGGCCTGAGCATCCTGCTGGTGGAACACGACATGGAATTCGTGATGGGCCTGACCGACCGCATCGTGGTGATGGAGTTCGGCACCAAGCTGATGGAAGGCACGCCGGGCGAAGTGCAGGCCAGCCCCGCGGTGCGCGCCGCGTATCTGGGCACGGAGCACTAGTCATGGCGACCGAACTGCTTCTCCAAGTGAGTGACCTTCGCGCCGGTTATGGCCGCGCGGAGGTGCTGACGGGCCTGAACCTGCAACTGCCCAAGGGCCAGGTGGTCACCGTCATCGGGCCCAACGGCGCGGGCAAGAGCACCTTGCTGAACGCACTGATGGGCGTGCTGCCCTCACGGGGCCGCGTGCTGTTTGACGGCCAGGACCTGGCCGACGCCTCGCTGGAAGACCGCGTGATGATGGGGCTGGCCTTGGTGCCGGAAAAGCGCGAGCTCTTCACCACCATGCCGGTGGAAGACAACCTGGTGCTGGGCGGCTACCGCGCCATGCGCTTGCGCGTGCCCAACTGGCGCGGGGAGCTGGAACGGGTCTACAGCCTGTTCCCGCGGCTGAAGGAAAGGCGCACACAGCTGGCCGGCACGCTGTCGGGCGGCGAGAGGCAGATGCTGGCCGTGGGCCGCGCGCTGATGAGCGGCCCCAAGCTGCTGATGCTGGACGAACCCAGCCTGGGCCTGGCGCCGCTGGTGGTGCGCGACATCTTCAGCATCATCAGCCGGCTGCGCCAGGACGGCGTGTCCATCCTGCTGGTGGAGCAGAACGCCCGGGCCGCGCTGCAGGTGGCCGACCACGGCTATGTGCTGGAAACCGGCGAGATCCGGCTGGAAGGCCCTGCGGCTCAACTGGCAGACGACCCGCGTGTGATCGACACCTATCTCGGCGCGAAGAAGAGCACGGCCTGACATGCCCTACCTCTACCGCGCACCCTTGCGCGAGATGCGCTTTGTCATCGAGCGTGTGCTGCACGCGCCGGCCCTGTGGGCGCAGTGCGAAGCCTGGGTCGACCTGGACATGGGCACCGTGGGCGCGGTGCTGGAGGAAGCGGCGCGCTTTGCGAGCGAAGTGCTGCAGCCCATCAATGCGGCGGGCGATGCACAGGGCTGCCGGCTGCAGGACGGCAGCGTGCGCACGCCTGACGCGTTTCCTGCGGCCTACAAGGCCTTCGTCGAAGGCGGTTGGCCTGCGCTGCCCTGCAGCCCCGACTGGGGTGGCCAGGGCCTGCCCATGCTGGTGGACGCCGCCGTGCGCGAAATGCTCAGCGCCTGCAACCATGGCTGGAACATGTACCCGGACCTGCTGCACGGCGCCTACGAAACGCTCAAGGCGCATGGCACGGACGAGTTGAAGTCGCGCTACCTGGAAGACGTGGCCACCGGCCGCACGCTGGCCGCGATGGCACTGACCGAACCGCAGGCGGGCAGCGATCTGGGTGTGCTAACCACCAAGGCGCAGCCGCAGCCCGACGGCACGCTGCGTGTCAGCGGCAGCAAGATCTTCATCAGCGGTGCCGACCACGACCTGACGGAGCAGATCGTGCACTTCGTCCTGTGTCGTCTGCCCGATGCCAGCCCAGGCACCAAGGGCATCACGCTGGTCATCGTTCCCAAGTGGCTGCCCGACGGCAGGCGCAACACCTGGGCCGTGACCGGCATCGAACACAAGATGGGCATCCACGGCAGCGCCACCTGCGCCGTGAGCTACGACGGCGCCACCAGCTGGATCGTCGGCCAGCCGCACTGCGGCCTGGCCGCCATGTTCCTGATGATGAACTCGGCGCGCCTGCACGTGGGCCTGCAGGGCCTGGGCCACCAGCAGATGGCCACACAGAACGCGCTGCGCCATGCGGCTGAACGGGTGCAGATGAAGCAGCCCATCCAGCGCCACCCGGCCATGCGCCAGTTGCTGCTGCGTCTGCAGGTGCTGACGCAGGCACAGCGTGTGCTCGCCTACCGAGCCGCGCTGGCCATAGACGTGGCCGCCGCGCACCCGGACGCAGGCGAACGCGAGGCCGCGCAGAAAATCGCCGGCCTCTTGACGCCCCTCGTCAAGGCCTGGCTCACCCAGCAGGGCTTTGCCGCCGCCAGCGATGCACTGCAGGTCTTTGGCGGCTATGGCTACACGCGTGAATACGGCGTGGAGCAGACGCTGCGCGACAGCCGCATCGCGATGGTCTACGAAGGCACCAACGAGATCCAGGCTATCGACCTCTTGCAGCGCAAGGTGCTGGCCGACGGCGGCGCGGCATTGGCCCTGCTGCTGGCCGAACTGGAAGCCGAAGCCACGCGCTGCGCGGAAGTGCCCGCGCTGCAGGACTATGCCGATGCGCTGCGGGGGCAGATCGCCCAGTCGCGCAGTGCCACTGCGGCCGTGCAGGCGCAAGCCGCCAGTGACGCCGAAGCCGCACTGCGCGTGGCCGACGACTACTTGATGGGCACGGCCCACCTGCTGCTGGCCTGGGCCCTGGCCGCCAGCGCGCGCGCCGCGCTGGACGAGCCCGACCGCGCCTGGGCGCACACCAAGACCGAACAGCTGCGGCATGGCTTGCAGGCCCTGCTGCCCGACGCCGCGCCGCACTGGCTGCGGGTGCACGCCGTGGCCAGGCCGCTGCCGCAAGTCAGCCCTGCGACATAACACCGGGCTGCGGCGGGCGTGGCTGAAAACCTCTCAGCCTCTCAGTCGCGGAAGCTCGGCGTCGCCTTGCCCGCCATCATGGCCTTGCTCAGGTCCTCGCTCATCAGCATGGCCGCATTCCACGTCGCGATGTAGTTCAGGCCATCGGCCACCGAATGGTCGCGGGCGTAGTTCAGCTGCTCCTTGACGCCGCGGATGGACAGCGGCGACTTGGCGGCGATGCTGGCGGCGATCTCGCGCACGCCGGCCTGCAACGCCTCGCGGCTGTCGAACACGCGGTTGACGAGGCCGATGTCGCGCGCCTCGGCCGCCTCCACGCGCCGGCCCGTGTAGGCCAGCTCGCGCACCAGGCCCTGCGAGCCGATGAGCTTGGGCAGGCGCTGCAGCGTGCCTACGTCGGCCACCATGCCGATGTCGATCTCCTTGATGGAGAAGTAGGCGTCGGCGCTGCAGTAGCGCATGTCGGCGGCGCAGATCAGGTCGATGCCGCCGCCCACGCAGGCGCCGTGGATGGCCGCGAGCACGGGCTTGCGGCAGCGCTCAAGACTCGTGAGCGTGTCCTGCATGTCGAGGATGACGCGGCGCAGGCTCTCGCGTGTGCGGCCATCGCAGGGGTCGGCGATCTGCGGGGCGATGCCCATCATCATTTGCAGATCGATGCCGGCGGTGAAGTGCTTGCCTTCGCCCTCCAGCACGGCCACCCGGGCTTCGGGCTGGCCGTCGATCCAGTCGAACGCACGGCGGATGTCCTGCCACATCACCGCGTTCATCGCGTTGGCCTTGTCGGGCCGGTTGAGGCGGACGGTGGCGATGTGGCTCTGGATGGAGAGGGTGAGGGTTTCGAGTTGCATGGGGATGGTCAGCGTGGAGCGGTGTGTTCGCGCAGCCATCGCGCGAGCGTCGGTTCGTCGACATTGCCGGCGGCGACCGAGAGCATGGTCAGCGTCGCCTCGGCCTGAGTGGCCGTCAGCCGCCGGCCGTTCAGGTAGAGGAAGAGGCCGATGGACAGGAATGCCGCGCGCTTGTTGCCGTCGACAAACGGGCGGTTCTTCGCCAGACCCACGCCGTAGCTTGCCGCCAGGTCGAACAAGTCCGGCTCGCCGTAGTGGGCGAAATTGGGTGACCGGGCCAGCGCCGATTCCAGCAGGCCCTCGTCGCGAAGCCCCGCTGCACCACCGTGCTCACGCAGGCTTTCACCATGAAGCAGCTCCAGCGCGGCGCGGTTGATCCAGACCCAGCTCACTTGGCGAGCTGGTGGAAGGTGTCGCGGTACTCGCGCATGAACTCGCGGCCGGCTTCGATCTGAGCCTCCACTGCGGGGTCGTAAGGCGTCAGCGTGACGCCGTTGGCGGCCTCGGTCAGATAGAGCACGTCGCCTTTTTCCACCTTCAGTCGCGCCAGTACTTCCTTTGGCAGGATGACGCCGACCGAGTTGCCGATCTGGGTGATCTTGAGAGCGCTCATGGCCTTCAATCCTGAAGTTATAACGTTTGTAATACTACGCGCTCGTTTCAGTGGCGGCAAGCTTGCCTTCCAGACGATGAAAAGCTGGCGGGATACTCGGCCCATGATCCACGCCTCCAAACGCATTCCCGGCGGTGCCGGCCTCGCCGCCGTCCTCGTCAAGCGCGCGCCGACCCTCGAACTCGACTGGGACACGCGCAGCAAGAGCCGCTTTTCCACCACCGATTCCACCGGCCGCGAGATCGGCGTCGTGCTGCCGCGCGGCACCGCGCTGCGTGGCGGCGATGTGCTGGTGGCCGAAGATGGATCGATGCTCCGCGTCATCGCTTCGCCCCAACCGGTGCTGCAGGTGCGCGTCTGCACCGATCACGGCAAGCCCTTCGACCTGCTGCGTGCTGCCTACCACCTCGGCAACCGCCACGTGCCGCTGGAACTGCAGCCTGAGCTGCTGCAGTTCGAGCCCGACCCCGTGCTGGCCGACATGCTGCGCCGCCAGCATCTCATCGTCACAGAGGCGCAGGCCGCCTTCGAGCCCGAGGGCGGGGCCTATGGCGAGGGTGCCGGCCGCGGGCATCACCATCACGGCCATGAGCACCAGGACCACGCGCACGAACCCGCGCAGGCACCCACGCGTCGGCCGCTAGCGATTCCCGTCAAGGCGCACGACGACGGTCATGTGCACGGTCCCGGCTGCGGTCACGACCACGGGCATGACCACAAGCACTGACCCCACGCTGCTGCACCTGCTCTGGCTCGCGTCGCCCACGCTGCCGGTGGGCGGCTTCAGTTATTCGGAAGGCCTGGAGGCCGCCGTCGACGCTGGCATCGTGCACGACGAGACCAGCGCCGGTGACTGGTTGCTGAGCCAGCTCGAACTCGTGCAGGCCCGCGCCGAGTTGGCCGTTGCCGCCGCGGCCCACGCCGCCACGCTGGCGCTGGACGGCGCCCGCCTCGCCGAACTCAATGCCTGGACGCTGCAGACCCGCGAGACCAGCGAGAGCCTGCAGCAGGCCCAGCAGATGGGCCGCAGCCTGCTCGTGTGGATGCAGGGCTTGATGCCCGAAGCGCCCGTGCTGCCGCTGCTGCAAGCCCTCAGGCCGGCGCCGACCTGGCCGGTCGTCATGGGTGCTGTTGCCGCATCGCGCGGCGCCGCGCTGCAGCCTGCTTTGCAGGCCATTGCCTTCGGCTGGGCCGAGAACCTGATGCAGGCGGCCGTGCGCTGCGTGCCGCTGGGGCAGACCTCGGGCCAGCGCCTGTTGGCACGCCTCGTGCACGCCATCCCGCATGCGGTGGCGGCCGCGCTGGCTGCGCCCGAGCCCATGGCTTTTGCGCCGCTGCTCGGCATCTACGGCGCCCGCCACGAAACCCAATATTCGAGACTGTTCCGCTCATGAGTACCTTGATGATCACCACTTCCAGTCGGGCCGAGCGCCGGGCCGTCCCAAGCCGGCCCGCCATCCCCTCGGGGGATCGTGCGGCGTATTCGACGCACGAGGGGCAGTCATGATGCACGCCATCCCCAATCGCACGAAGAAGCTGCCGCCCCTTCGCGTGGGCGTTGGCGGCCCGGTCGGCTCGGGCAAGACCACCCTGGTCGAGATGCTCTGCAAGACGATGCGCGACCGCTGGGACATCGTCGTCGTCACCAACGACATCTACACCAAGGAAGACCAGCGTCTGCTGACCGTGGCCGGCGCGCTGGCCCCCGAACGCATCATGGGCGTGGAGACCGGCGGCTGCCCCCACACCGCCATCCGCGAGGACTGTTCCATCAACCTCGAAGCGGTGGACCGCATGCTGGACAAGTTCCCCGACGCGGACATCGTCTTCGTCGAGAGCGGCGGCGACAACCTCGCGGCCACCTTCAGCCCCGAGCTGAGCGACCTGACGATCTATGTCATCGACGTGGCTGCCGGCGAGAAGATCCCGCGCAAGGGCGGCCCGGGCATCACGAAGAGCGACCTCTTCGTCATCAACAAGACCGACCTGGCACCGCACGTCGGCGCCGACCTTGACGTGATGCGCAGCGACACGGCGCGCATGCGGCCGGTGAAGCCCTGGGTCATGACCAACCTCAAGACCCGTGACGGCCTAGCCGACGTGGTCGCCTTCATCGAGAAGAAGGGCCTGCTCGTTGGGTGATGCCGTCCGCTGGCCTGCGCGGTTGACGCTGAGCGCTGCGCGCGACGGCGCCGGTGCGACCCGCGTGCATGCCCGCCACGACGGCCCGCTGCGTCTGCTGAAGACGCTCTACCCGGAAGGCGCCGGCATCGCGCACGCGGTGCTTGTTCATCCGCCCGGCGGCCTCGTCGGCGGCGACCGGCTAGACGTCCAGATCGACGTGCAGGCCGGCGCACATCTCTTCGTCACGACGCCGGCTGCGACGCGCTTTTACCGCTCCAATGCGGGCGAGGCGGCGCAGGTCGTGCACGCCAGCGTGGGCGAAGGCGCGCGGCTGGAATGGCTGCCGCAGGAGACGCTGGCCTACCCCCGCTGCATCGCGCGCAACGAGGTCAGGCTCAGCCTCGCGCCCGGTGCCAGCCTGTTCGCGACCGAGGTGCTGGGGCTGGGTCTGCCGGCTGCGGGCCAGCCGTTCGACGCCGGCAGGCTGCTGCAGCACCTGGAGATCACCGGCCAATGGCTGGACCGGGGCTGGCTCGATGCGAGCGACAAGGCCTTGCTCGACGGCCCTTGCGGCCTGGCCGGCCACCGTGTGCTGGGCACGCTGGTCTACGCGCAGGCCGGCGCGTTGGCAGGCGCCGAGGCGCTGCTGGACAACAGCCGTGCACTGCTGGCCGAGGCGCCTGACATGCCATACAGCGGCATCACCCACCTGGCTGGCCCGCGTGGGGCGGTGCTGCTGATGCGTGTCGTCGGCGACGAGGTCGAGGCTGTGACGCTGGCGCTGCGGCGGGTGAGGGCGCTGTGGCGCGAGCGGCTGTGGAACTTGCCGGGGAACGATCCGCGCATCTGGGCGACCTGAGCGGCGTGCTGTACATCGTGTAACACGCGCCGTGAACTGACCGGTGCCCTGGGCGCTGTCCTACAACTTGCGCTCAACGCAGGCGTTGTACTTCCGCTCAGGCGGCAAGGATCCCCTACGCCGCAACAATCCCCTGGAGGTTATATGAATGGTTTGCGTGCAATCGCTATTGCCCTGATCGTCGGCGGCGTGCTCGCGCTGGCTTACGGCGGCGTCTCGTACACGGATGAGAAGACGGCAGCCAAGATCGGCCCGCTGGAGATCAATGTCAAGGAGACGAAGTCCGTCAACATCCCCATCTGGCTTGGCATTGCCGGCATCGTCGGCGGCGTGCTGGTGCTGGTGGGCGCAGGCAAGCGCTGAAGCAGGTTTCGTAGGCTTTGCCGCCTGCGCTCACGCGCTGGCGGCGCGCCTCATGACTCGTCGTCGCCGCCCGGCATCTGCTGGCGCAGCTTGACCCTGGTTGCGGACTTCTTGCGCATCTTGATGTTGATCATCTCGACACCCAGCGAGAAGGCCATGGCGAAGTAGATGTAGCCCTTGGGCACGTGGTGGCCGAAGCCTTCGGCGACGAGGACGACACCGACGACGACGAGGAAGCTCAGCGCCAGCATCTTGATGGTCGGGTGGTCCGACACGAAGCGGCCAATGGGGCCGGCGAACAACATCATCAGACCCACCGAACAGACGACCGCAGCGATCATGATGCGCACGTCGTCCACCATGCCGACGGCGGTGATGATGGAGTCGAGCGAGAAGACCAGGTCGATGACCATGATCTGAAGAATGATGGACGCGAAGGCCGCCTTGGCCTTGGCACCGGTGCTGTGGCTTTCGTCTTCG
The DNA here is from genome assembly GCF_039929605.1 of Roseateles sp. Lineage (GTDB taxonomy): Bacteria > Pseudomonadota > Gammaproteobacteria > Burkholderiales > Burkholderiaceae_C > Pelomonas. The sequence continues at coordinate 13,994 of NZ_JBDSQX010000104.1, read as the reverse complement.
CCTTCGAGCGAGCCGTGAATCTCGCCGGTACTCTTCCAGATCAGGAAGAGACCGCCGCCGATGAGGATGAGGTCGCGCCCCGAGATCGGCTTGTCGAACACGGGCAGCGTGAACAGCGGCTCCACCATGCCGACGATCCAGGCCAGCATCATCAGCAGGCCGATGCGCATGAACATCGCGCCGAACAGGCCCACGCGCCGCGCCAGCTCCTGCTTCTCCTTGGGCAGCTTGTCCACCAGGATGCTGATGAAGATGATGTTGTCGATGCCCAGCACCAGCTCCAGCGCAGTCAGCGTGGCCAGGGCGATCCAGGTCTGCGGGTCGGACAGGAGTTCAAGCATGGCGGAGTGGCGGCCGTGGAAAGTCGGGAATTGTCGCAAGCGGACCCACAGGCTGGGGCTGAAGGTCGCTTCGCTTTTCCTGGGGGTGTGGCGCTCAGCTGGCCTGGCGCTTTGCGCCCGACGGCGAGCCCGGCCAGCCGGCTGCCGCCCACGCGCGGCGCAGTTGCAGTTCCGAATTGAAGCCAGCCGCATCGCTGGCTGCGGCCACGCTGGCGCCGGCCTGCAGCGTGTGGCGCGCCACGGCCAGTCGCACGCCGCGCAGATAGGCCTGAGGGCTGGTGCCGGTGTGCTGGGCGAAGAGCCTGCTCAAGGTGCGCGGCGTCGTGGTGGCGAGCTCGGCCATGCGCTGCAGCGGCCAGTCTTGCGAGGGCGCCAGGCTGACGGCGTCCTGCACACGGTGCAATCTCGCGTTCAGATGCTGGCGGTGGGCCAGCAGCGGCGAGAGTTCGGGATCGGCAGGGCCGCGGCGCAGCGGCACGGCCAGTTGCTCAGCCACGCGCGCGGCCACCAACTCGCCGGCGTGCTCGGCGATGAGGTGCAGGGCCAGGTCGATGCCGGCCGTCACGCCGGCGCTGGTGAAGACCTCGCCGTCCTGCACGAACACGCGGTCCTGCAGCACGGTGCAGCGCGGCGCGAGGCGGGCGAGGTCGTCCAGATGCTGGTGGTGCGTCGTCGCACGGCGGCCGTCGAGGAGGCCGGCGCGGGCGGCGAGCAGGGCGCCCGAGCAGACGGTGACCAGGCGCAGGCCGAGCCGCCCGGGCGCCATGCGCGCCAGCCAGGCGATGAGCTCGCGCTGGCCGGCCTGCGTCCGCGCCTCTGCGGCCGAGGTGCGGCCGACGAGCACGATCCAGCTGCCCTCGGGCAGTGCCGCCGGCAACGGCTCCAGCGCGTGCAACTGGATGCCCACCGAGCCGGTGGACGCCGCTTTCGCGCCCGCAAAGCGCAGCGCGAAGGGCTCAACCGCCAGGCCCAGCGCGGCGATCTGCAGGCTGGCCAGGCGCAGCGCCTCGGCCGGGCCGGCCCAGTCAAGCACCAGGCTGTCGTCCTGCAGGACGAAGAGCACCTGCTTAGGCAAGCGCGGCGTCCTTCTCGGTGACGGCTTGCAGCGCCGCCTCGGCATTCAGCACGCGGGCGAAGCGGCCGTCCAGCACGGTGGCCGTGCGGGCGCGCAGCTGGGCGGGCGTCAGCGGTGAACCGTCGGGTTGCGTCATCGTGAAGGTGAGTGTCGCCTCGGGCACGTAGATGACGTCCCAGCCGAGGTCCGACGCGTGTCGCGTCGTCGTCTCGCAGCATTGCTCGGTGCGGATGCCGCTGATGACGAGGCGGCGCACGCCCTGCTGTGTCAGCCACACGTCCAGGCCGCTGCCGACCAGCGCGCTGTGGCGGGCCTTGTGCACCGTCGTCGCGGCATCGAAATCGCGCAGGCCTTCCAGCGGGCGCACCAGGCCGCTTTCCAGGCTGAAGGGGTCGGCACCGCTGGTGTCGGGCTGCACGTGGAAGACACGCACGATGGGCAGGCCGGCGGCCTGGAAGCCCTCAATGAGACGGTTCTGCGCGTTCAGGTAGGCGGGCACCTCGGCGGGTTCGAAATAGGGCCGGTTGACGAAGGACTGCTGCGCGTCGATGACGATGAGTGCGGTGGTCATGTGGGAGGGCTCGCGTTGGCGTTGAAGAGGCCCTCAGTGTTCCGCTACCGTGCAACGCCCGCCACACGCTGGCAGACGGAGATGGATCAGATCAGGACAGGCTCAAGGCCTGCAGCAATTCGCTCGGCGAATAAGGCCGGCGGCGCTTGGGCTGGGCTTCGACGAGGGCCTGCATGCGCGCGTTGAGCGGCGCGCTGCGGTGCAGGCTTTTTGCCAGCCGCACCACCTCGCCGCAGAGGGCGTCGATCTCCGTCGTGCGGCCATGCGTCAGGTCGTCGGCCATGCTGGAGCGGGCCTGCGCGTCGATGCGCAGCATGCGTGCGGCGGCCAGGCGGAACAGCGGCGTGGGCAGGCGCAGCAGCATCAGCAGCCGGCGTGGTGGCAGCGGCGTGAGCTGGGCGACCGGGCGGTGTGCGGCGTCCAGCAGGTCGAGCGCCTCCTGCTGCAGCGCGGCAAACACGCGCCGGTAGCCACGCTCCAGCAACTCGTCGCGCAGCGGCCGGCCGGAGAGGGCGTTGACCGGGTTGTTCAGGTTGATCAGCAGCTTGCCCCACTGCACCGGCGCCAGGTCGGCGTGCAGCTTCAGCCTCATGCCGATACCGGCCAGCGCGGCCTGCCAGGCCGCCAGCGCGATGTCGGTCGCCGCGCCTTCGGCCGCGAGCGCGCCGGCGGTGCCGCGGTGGTAGTGGCCGGGGGCGAGCTCGGCGATGTTGAAGGGCACCATGCCCGCGTGCCAGCGCAGCTGCGGCGCCACGGCGCGGGCCTGCGCCGCGTTGGCGATGCCGTTCTGCAGGCTGATGACCGGAGTGCCCTCGGGCATCGTCAGCGCGAGTGCCGTGGCGGCCTCGGCGGTGGCGCCGGACTTCACGCACAGCAGCACCAGGTCGGGCCTGAGACCGGCGGGCGGCTCTTCATGAAGCCGCAGTTGCAGCGGCGGGATGTGGCGGTCCAGGCCGTCCTGGTCGGTCAGGCGCAGTCCCTGTTTGCGCAAGGCTGCCAGCACGCGCGGGCGGCCGACGAAATGGACGGGAACGCCGGCAAGCTGGGTCAGGCCGCCGACAAAACATCCCACCGAGCCGGCGCCCATGACGAGAACGCCGGTCATTGAAGCGACGTCTTACGGATGGGCTAGATCGCGCAGATGCGTCGGGCCGACGCGGCGTTCGATCTCGGCCAGCAGCGGGCGGCCCCAGCCGAGCATGAACATGGCCTCGCCGACAACGAACATCGGGCCGACGAGCAGGCCGACAAGGTCGTCCACAAACGCGGGCTTCTTGCCTTCGTAGTAATGGCCGATGAACTGGAACACCCAGCCGACGACGAAGCTGCCCACACCGATGGCCAGCCAGTTGGTCAGCGAGCCCTGGGCCGCGATCATGGCCAGGGCGGTCAGCACGCCGTTGACGGCGGCCGTGGCGGCGCCGAGCACGAGATTGCCGCGTGTCAGGTACCAAAGTGCCGACAGCGCCCATAGGACGATGGCGGCGTTCATCGGTGTGTCGCCGACATCGAACGCCGCGCGTGCGAGCAGCGCGCTGATCGCGAAGACGATCAGCGGGATGCCGATGAAGTGCGTGATGATGTTGCGGCGGTCGCGGTGGTAGGCGGCGTACTGCGCCATTAATTCGAGAGCGGGGCGGAACAAGCTGGCCATGTGAGGGCTCCAATGAGGAGATGGTGGCTATGCTAGTCCAGCCGGGTGCGAGAACGTCGCGCTGCTGCGCGCAAAACCTCCGCAGATTCCCCAGTTGAGCCCACAAACGACAAGCCGCAGACAGCTACTGATCGCTCTGGCCGCGCTGGCAGGCTGTGCTGGCGTCCCCTCGGTGACGCCGCCGCCGGCCGACGAAGGCAACGAGTTGCGCGTGCTCGTCTATCGCGGTGGTACGGCCGCTCGCCTGGGCCACAACCATGTCCTGCGGGCCGCCAACCTGCGCGTGGACTGGCCGGCCGCCGGCCCGGTGCTGCGCTTTCGGCTGGACGCGCTGGCCATCGACCCGCCCGCCTTGCGCGCCCGCCTCGGCGACGCCTTTGCCAGCGCGGTGGACGACGAGGCCCGCGCCGGTACACGGGCCAACTTGCTGAAGGCGCTGGACGCGGCAGCACACCCCGAGGTCGTCGTGCGCACGCTGCAGCAGGTGGGTGAGGGCGGCCGGCGCGCGGTGGAGGCCGAGATCACGCTGCACGGCGTGACGCGGCGGCAGTGGTTTGTGAGCGCGGTTGAAGGGCGGCGTGCGCGCGGTGAGGTGGTCATCCGCCAAAGCGACTTCGGCATCCAGCCGTTTACGGTGCTGGGCGGCCTGCTGGCCGTGCAGGACGCGCTGATCGTGCAGTTCGAGTTGCTACAGCCGTAGCAGCATCAAGTCCTTGTCCAGCCGGCGGCCATCGGGCAGGCGTATCGCATCCGGCAGTCGGCCGTAGCGCGTGAAGCCCACGCTTTCGTACAGGCCCACAGCGGTGCGGTTGCTGGTGGTCACGCTGAGCGTGACCTGGGCCAGCCCGCTGATCGCCTGCAGCCGGGTGATCGTGTCAGCCAGCAAAGCCCGGCCGATGCCGCGGCCACGGTGGGTGTCGGCCACCATCATGCCGACGAGATGGGCGATGTGCTGCACGTTGCGGCGCGACTCGCGCTCGCAGGTCAGCGCGCCGATGACGCGGGCACCGTCCAGCGCCAGCAGCGTGAACAGCGTGCCGCCGCCCTGGCCGCCCGACAGACGGCTGCGGTAACTGGCCAGGTCACGCTGGCACTCGGTCTCGGCGTCCGACGTGAAGGCCTCAGGGTGGCCGGTGAGCATCGCGTCGCGCAGCGCCTTGTAGGCGAGCAGGTCGGGCTCCAGCATGGGGCGGATCAACACATCAGCCATGCAGGTCCGCGAGGTGGTTGAGGTTGGCAAAAGCGGCTTCTTCATCGAAGCAGGCGATGCCGTGGGGCTGCGAGCGCATCCACCGCAGCACCGCACGCTCGCCGCCGTGCAGATAGGCCGCCAGCGGTGCGCGCAGTCGGGCATGCAGCAGCGCGTGCGTCGGGTGCTCACGCGACGCCTGGGCGAAGGCGAGGCCGTGGGGCAGCGCGGCGTCGAGTAGACGCGCGGCGAGGTCCAGCGGCAGGTGAGGGCAGTCGCAGGGCGCGGTCAGCAGCCAGGCGTCGTGGGGAATGGCGCTCAGGCCGGCCAGCATGCCGGCGAGCGGGCCGGCGAATTCGAGACCGGGTGGGTCGGTGAGGACGGCATGGCCGAAGGCGGCGTAGTCGTCCAGATGGCGGTTGGCGCTGATCAACACGCGGCCGCCCTGCGGCGCCAAGCGGTCAATGACATGCGCCACCAGCCGCCGGCCGTCCAGCAACTGCAAGCCCTTGTCCACGCCGCCCATGCGCGTGCCGCGACCGCCGGCAAGTACCAACCCAAATACCGCATCCGTCATGACTGCTCGCGGCGAAGCCCGCGAGCCCCTCCAGCGGGCGCCGTGGAACCGGCTTTGCCGGGCCACTGGCGACGCCCCCTTGAGGGGGCCGGCGAAGCCGGTAGGGGGAGGGCCAATTCAGCCACCGATGTAATGCATCTCGACCCGCGGCTCCGTCACCGCAGCGGCCGTGCCGCGCAACTGCGAGTAGCGATCCTCGCGGCCCGACCACACGCCGGCAATGGCGCTTGCCAGTTGCCCGTCGCTGACCGGCTCGGCACCGCGCAGCAGCCCGCGCAGATCGTGCCCGCGCGCCGCGAACAAGCAGGTGTAGAGCCGGCCCTCGGTCGACAGCCGCGCGCGGTTGCAGTCGCCGCAGAAGGCCTGCGTGACGCTGGAGATGAAGCCCACCTCGCCGCCGCCGTCGCTGTAGGCCCAGCGCTCAGCCGTCTCGCCCGCTGCGCTGCGCGACAGCGGCGTGAGGGCGAACTCGGCTGCGATGCGGCGCTGCACCTCGGCACTCGGCAGCACCTGGTCCATGCGCCAGCCGTTGGTGGCGCCGACGTCCATGTATTCGATGAAGCGCAGCACCACGCCTGTGCCTCTGAAGTGGCGCGCCATGGGCAGGATCTGATCGTCGTTGACGCCGCGCTGCACGACCATGTTGACCTTGATCGGCCCCAGGCCCACCGCCTGCGCGGCGCGGATGCCGTCGAGCACGTCGGCCACCGGGAAGCCGACGTCGTTCATCCGCTGGAAGACGGCGTCGTCCAGCCCGTCCAGACTGACCGTCAGGCGGTTCAGGCCGGCGGCCTTCAGCGTGGCGGCCTTCTTGACCAGCGTGGAGCCATTGGTCGTCAGCGTCAGGTCGAGTTCGCGGCCGTCGGGCGTGCGCAGGGGGGCCAGCATGGCGATCAGTGATTCGAGCCCGCGGCGCAGCGTCGGCTCGCCGCCGGTGATGCGCAGCTTCTCGACGCCCAGCGTGACGAAGCTGCGCGCCAGCCGCGTGATCTCCTCAAAACTGAGGAGGTCGGCGTGGGGCAGAAACTCGTGGTGCTTGTCGAACACCTGCTTGGGCATGCAGTAGCTGCAGCGGAAGTTGCAGCGGTCCGTCACCGAGATGCGCAGGTCGCGCAACGGCCGCCCAAGCGTGTCTGCAAGCGGGTTGGCCAGCGGTTGGCGGGGCAGCGCGGCCGGCGCCGTCGGAGCAACGCGCAGCGAGCGGGCGTCGTGCAGGGGAATCACGCGAGCGGACATAGGACGCAATTGTGTCAGCCGGCGGAACCTAAAGGGACTTGCGGTGGCTTCGTGGGCGCGTTTGAATGGGCGGAAATGACCCAGATCCTGCACCCCGACCTGCCGCAATTCATCGCTTTCGGCGAAGCATTGACGGATCTCATTCGCACCGGGTCCGACCGATGGCGCAGCGCCTGCGGCGGCTCGCCCTGGAACGTGGCCATCGCGATGTCGACGCTGGGCCAGTTGAGCGCCTTTGCCGGCGCCATCAGCAGCGACCCTTTTGGCGCGGAGATCTGGCAGGCCAGCAAAGACGCCCATCTGGACATGCGCTTCATCCAGCAATTGCCCCGGCCGCCGCTGCTGGCGGTGCAGCATGAGCTGGACCCGCCACGTTATTTCTTCGTTGGCCAGGACAGCGCGGACCTGCACTTTCGCCCCGAGGGCCTGCCCGCCGGCTGGGCGCGCTTGCTGCGCTGGGCGCATTTCGGCAGCCTGGGGCTGGTGCGCCCGCCGCTGGCCGGGCGGTTGCTGGCGCTGGCCGAGGCGCTGAAGGGCGAGGGGCGGCTGATCAGCTACGACCCCAACTTCCGCTCACCGCCGATGGACGCCAGCTACGACGACACGCTGGAGCAGATGTGCCGGCTGGCCGATGTCATCAAGGTGTCGGACGAAGACTTGCGCGGCCTCTTTCGCGTACCGGACCACCGCTCCGGCCTGGCCCAGATCGCGGCCTGGAACCCTAACGCCTGGCTGCTGCTGACGCGCGCCGAAGCCGGCGTCCCGGCGGGCGCGACGCTCTTCCACGGCGTCGAGGAATGCGGCGGCCTGCCGCCGCGCGTGGAGGTTGTCGACACCGTGGGCGCTGGCGACTCGGCCATGGCCGGCTTGCTGGACAGCCTCATGCGCGATGCGGGTGCGCCGGCCGAACAGCACTTGCGCTGGGCGTTGGCGGCGGGGGCGGCCGCGTGCACGGCGCACGGCTTCGCGCCGCCACGGCGCGGGCTGGTCGCGGCGCTGGCGGAGGCGGTCGAGATCACCAAGTCCTAGGGTCTTCCCTGGGTTCCCTTGAACCAGGCGGCGGTGGCCTCTACGATTAACCGACCGGTCGGTAGGGAAACGTGGATGTCCGAATTCTTGATCCAGAGCGAGCAGCACGGCGCCGTGCGCTTGCTGCGCCTGAACCGCCCCGAGGCGTTGAATGCCTTCACGGCGGCCATGTTGGGCCAACTGCGCCAGGCCCTGGAAGCTGCGGCCGAGGACGTCACCACGCGCTGCGTGCTCCTCACTGGCGCGGGCCGCGCCTTCAGCGCCGGGCAGGACCTGGCCGACCCGCACGTGGCGCCCAGCCGCGAATCGGCGAATCTGAATCAGGCGCCCAAGGACATCGGCCACATGCTGGAGCAGTTCTACATCCCGCTCGCGCTGCGGCTGCGCAGCCTGCCGGTGCCGGTGGTGGCCGCCGTCAACGGCGTGGCGGCGGGCGCGGGCGCCAACCTGGCGCTGGGCTGCGACCTCGTGCTGGCGGGCGAAAGCGCGAGCTTCATTCAGGCGTTTTCCAGGATCGGCCTGGTCCCGGACTGCGGCGGCACCTGGCTGCTGCCGCGCCTGGTGGGCCGCGCCAAGGCGCTGGAGCTGGCGCTGCTGGGCGACAAGGTCAAGGCCGCAGAGGCCGAACGGCTGGGCCTGATCTCGCGCGTGCTGCCCGATGCCGAGCTGCAGGACGCCGCGATGGCGTTGGCGCAGAGGCTGGCCGGCATGCCCACCCGCGCGCTGGTGGAAACGCGCCGCGCGCTGGACGACGCGATGAGGCTGGACTACGAGCCCGCGCTCAAGCGCGAGGCGGTGCTGCAGAGCCAGCTCGGCTTTGCGCATGACTACCTCGAGGGCACGGCCGCCTTCCTGGACAAGCGCAAGCCTGAATTCAAGGACCGTTGATGGACGCACAAGCCGTTGCCGAGAAAGTGCGCGATGTCATGTTCGCGGACGACGCCGCCAGCCGCATGCTGGGCCTGCAGATAGTGCACGTCGGCCCCGGCCGTGCGGTGGCGACGATGCCCGTGCGGGCCGACATGCTCAATGGCTTTGCCATCTGCCACGGCGGGCTGATTGCGACGCTGGCCGACTCGGCCTTTGCCTTCGCCTGCAATGCCCGCAACGCGTTGACGGTGGCGTCGGGCTTTGGCATCGACATCCTGAAGTCGGCCAAGCTCGGCGATGTGTTGACCGCCACGGCCGCTGAGGCCTCTTTGGCCGGCCGCACGGGGCTCTACGACGTGACGGTGAAGAACCAGCATGGCGACCTGATCGCGATGTTCCGTGGTCGCTCCTACCGCCTTGGCGAACGAAAGGTTTTTGAATGAGGCCCCCAAGCCCCGGCGAGTTGGACCCCATCGAGATCGCCAGCCGCGATGAGTTGCAGGCGCTGCAGTTGCAACGCCTGCGCTGGAGCCTGCAGCATGCCTACGACCACGTGTCGCACTACACGGCCAGCTTCGATGCAGCCGGCGTGCAACCGGATGACCTGAAGACGCTGGCGGATCTAGCCAAGTTTCCGTTCACGACCAAGCAGGATCTGCGCGCGAACTACCCGTTCGGCATGTTCGCCGTGCCGCGCGAGCAACTGGCGCGCATCCATGCGTCGTCAGGCACCACGGGCAAGCCCACCGTCGTCGGCTACACGCTGAAGGACATCGACAACTGGGCCAACCTCGTCGCCCGCTCCATCCGCGCTGCAGGTGGCCGCGCGGGCGACCTAGTGCATGTGGCCTACGGCTACGGCCTGTTCACCGGCGGCCTGGGCGCGCACTACGGCGCCGAGCGGCTGGGCTGCACGGTCATCCCGATGAGCGGCGGCCAGACCGAGAAGCAGGTGCAGCTCATCACCGACTTCAAGCCCGACATCATCATGGTCACGCCCAGCTACATGCAGGTGCTGATCGAGGAGTTCACGCGCCAGGGGCTGGACGCGCGCGAGTCGTCGCTGAAGGTCGGCATCTTCGGCGCCGAGCCGTGGACGGAGGCGATGCGCCGCGAGATCGAGACCGGTGCGGGCATCGACGCAGTGGACATCTACGGCCTGTCCGAAGTGATGGGCCCAGGCGTGGCCAGCGAGTGCGTCGAGAGCAAGGATGGCCCGGTCGTGTGGGAAGACCATTTCCTCGCCGAGATCATCGATCCCGAGACGGGCGAGGTGCTGCCCGACGGCGCTGAAGGCGAACTCGTCTTCACCTCGCTGACGAAAGAGGCCATGCCCGTCATCCGCTACCGCACGCGCGACCTGACCCGCCTGCTGCCGCCCACGTCGCGCAGCATGCGCCGCATGGGCAAGATCGTCGGCCGCAGCGACGACATGCTCATCATCCGTGGCGTCAACCTGTTCCCCACGCAGGTAGAGGAGCTGGTGCTGCAGGAGCAAGCGCTGGGCGGGCAATACCAGCTCGTCGTCAGCCGTAACGGGCATCTGGACGAACTGGTCATCCGCTGCGAACTGGCGCTGGGTGCGAGCGACGACGGCATTGCCAAGCGCCTGACCGAGCGCATCAAGAACCTGATCGGCGTGACTGCGACGATCAACGTCGAGCCGAACAACTCCATCGAACGCACGCTGGTCGGCAAGGCCCGTCGCGTGGTGGACCAACGCAAGAAGCAAGGAGCTTGAGATGTACACACAAGCCATGGACCTGATGGCCCGCGAGGCCAAGCCGAAGGTCGTGAAGAGCGCCGAAGACCTCGCCCGCGAGGAAGCCTTCGAGGCGCGCATCGATGCCGGCGAGTTCATCGAGGCCAAGGACTGGATGCCCGAGCACTACCGCAGGACTCTCGTGCGCCAGATCAGCCAGCACGCCCACAGCGAGATCGTCGGCATGCTGCCCGAGGGCAACTGGATCACGCGTGCGCCGACGCTCAAGCGCAAGGCCATCCTGCTGGCCAAGGTGCAGGACGAGGGCGGCCACGGCCTCTACCTCTACGCCGCCGCCGAGACGCTGGGCACCAGCCGCGACGAGATGACCGAGGCGCTGCTGTCGGGCAAGGCCAAGTACAGCTCCATCTTCAACTACCCCACGCTGACCTGGGCCGACATCGGCGTCGTCGGCTGGCTGGTGGACGGCGCGGCCATCATGAACCAGGTGCCGCTCTGCCGCTGCTCCTACGCGCCGTATGCGCGGGCCATGATTCGCGTCTGCCGCGAGGAGAGCTTCCACCAGCGCCAGGGCTACGAGAGCCTGCTGACGATGATGAAGAAGGGCACGGCGCAACAGCAGGCCATGGTGCAGGACGCCGTGAACCGCTGGTGGTGGCCGTCGCTGATGATGTTCGGCCCGGCCGATGCCGACTCGCCCAACTCCGAGCAGAGCATGCGCTGGGGCATCAAACGCGTCACCAACGACACGCTGCGCCAGAAGTTCGTCGACGCGACGATTCCGCAGGCCGACATCCTCGGCGTGACGGTGCCCGACCCGGCGCTGAAGTGGAACGCCGAGCGGGATTCGTACGACTTCGGCGACATCGACTGGCCCGAGTTCTGGCGCGTGGTGGGCGGCGAAGGTCCCTGCAACCGCGAGCGCCTGGCCGCCCGCAACAAGGCCTGGGACGACGGCGCCTGGGTGCGCGATGCGGCGCTGGCGCATGCGCGCAAGCAGGCTGTGAAAGCGGAGGCAGCGTGATGAGCAATCCGAAGAACGAGTGGCCTTTGTGGGAAGTGTTCGTGCGCAGCAAGGCGGGCCTGGACCACAAGCACTGCGGCAGCCTGCACGCGCCCGACTCGGCCATGGCCATCCAGATGGCGAGAGATGTCTATACAAGGCGCCAGGAAGGCACCAGCATCTGGGTCGTGCGCTCCGAGCAGATCGTGGCCAGTGACCCGGCCGAGAAGGGCAGCTACTTTGACCCGGCCGACGACAAGGTCTACCGCCATCCGACGTTCTATGAACTGCCGGACGAACTGAACCACATGTGATGGACGCCAAGACCACCTACGTCCTGCGCCTCGCGGACACCTGCCTCATCCACAGCCAGCGGCTGTCCGAATGGGCTGGCCACGCGCCGGTGCTGGAGGAAGACCTCGCACTACCCAACATCGCACTGGACCTGCTCGGCCAGGCGCGGGCGCTGCTGACGCATGCCTGCGCGCTCGAAGGCGCCGGTAGGGATGAAGACCAACTCGCCTTCCTGCGCGAGGAGCGCGACTACCGCAACACCGTGCTCGTCGAGTTGCCCAACGCGGCGGGCAGCCCCAGCGATGGCGGCGGCGGGCGCGACTTTGCGCTGACGACGGTGCGCAATGCGGCCATCGCGATCTGGCTGGAGCTGCTCTACGACCGCCTGCAAGCCAGCCTGGACACCGAGCTGGCCGGCATTGCCGCCAAGTCGCTGAAGGAAGTGCGCTACCACCGCCAGCACAGCAGCGACTGGGTCGTGCGCTTGGGCGATGGCACCGACGAGTCACAGGCCCGCATGCAGGCCGCGCTGAACGTGCTGTGGCCTTACTTCAACGAGCTGTTCGCAGCCGAAGGCGTTGATGGCGTTGGCCCCGCTTGGAACGAGCTGGAGCCGGAATGGCGCGCCCGCTGGGCCACGCTGATGCAGCAGGCCACGTTGACCTTGCCGCGCGACAGCGCCATGCAACTGCAGGGCCACCTGGGCGTTCACAGCGAGCACATGGGCCACATGCTGGCGACGATGCAGCACTTGCAGCGCAGCTACCCCGGCGGTACTTGGTGATGAACCTCTCTGATGCCCGCGCCAAGCTCGCCGCCGTACCCGACCCCGAGATCCCGGCGGTCAGCCTGGTGGAGCTGGGCATCGTGCGCGACCTGCGCGAGACGGCCTCGGGCGTCGAGGTGGTGCTGACGCCGACCTACAGCGGCTGCCCCGCCACCGAGCTGATCGCCGACGACGTGCGCGCGGCGCTGGCCGAGTTCGGCGACGTGACCGTGACTATGCAACGTGCGCCCGCGTGGAGCACCGACTGGATCACGCCCGAGGGCCGCGAGAAGCTGCAGCAGTACGGCATCGTGCCGCCGCAATGCAGCGGCGAGCAGGCCATTCGCATCGCGCCCCGCCTGCGCTGCCCGCGGTGCGACAGCGGCCGCACAGAGCAGCTGTCGCGCTTCGGGTCCACCGCGTGCAAGTCGACGTGGCGCTGCATCGAATGCCTCGAACCCTTTGAATACTTCAAGCCGATCTAAATGGCACTCCACTTTCACCCGCTTCGTGTCGCGTCCGTCGAGCGCGATACCGAAGATGCGATGGTTGTCGGCTTCGACGCGCCGGCCGAGGGCTTCGGTTTCGAGCCCGGCCAGTACCTGACGCTGCGCGCCAACGTCGCCGGCCTGGAGCTGCGCCGCAGCTACTCCATCTGCTCCGACCGCCGCCTGCAAGTTGGCATCCGCCGCGTGGACGGCGGTGCGTTTTCGACGTGGGTGCATGAACAGCTCAAGCCGGGCGACGTCATCGAGTCCTACTCGCCACAAGGCCGCTTCGTGCTGTCGGCGTCGGCGCAGAGCCGTCACGTGCTCTTCATCGCTGGTGGCTCGGGCATCACGCCCATCCTGGCCATCCTGACCGCGCTGCTGGAACGCGAGCCCAACTCACGCGCGACGCTGATCTACGCCAACCGCCGCACCGCGTCGACGATGTTCAAGGAAGAACTCGAAGACCTGAAGAACCGCTTCATGACGCGGCTGTCGCTGCACCTCATCTTCAGCCGCGAGGTGGTGGACGCGCCGCTGTACGGCGGGCGTCTGGACGCCGGCAAGCTCAGCGCCTTCCTGGCCGGGCCGGTGCCGGCGGCGAGCCTGGACGAGGTCTTCATCTGCGGTCCCTTCGAGATGAACGACCAGGCCGAGGCCGCGTTGCTGGGCCACGGTGTGGTGGCCGATCGAATCCACATCGAGCGCTTCGGCACGCCGGAGATGTTGGCGGGTCGACCTGCGCCACATGAGGTCAAGCCGGGCGACGTGCCGCAGGCACGCGTCACCGTCATCCGCGATGGCCTCTCGCGGGAAATCGAGTTCTTCTCGACCGACCCCAGCCTGCTCGACGCCGCCGCGCGGGAGGGCCTGGACGTGCCGTTCTCTTGCAAGAGCGGCGTCTGTTCCACCTGCCGCTGCAAGCTGGTGGAGGGCGAGGTGCGCATGGACAAGAACTTCGCGCTCGACAAGGCCGAGGTCGCGGCCGGCTTCATCTTGAGTTGCCAGGCGCATCCGTTGACGGAGCGGGTGGTGATTTCGTTTGATGAGCGGTGAGATGGGGCGCGTGGCAGCTTTGGTGCTTTGCGTGAGGCCCAGCGGGGATTTCGCCCCCGCGGGCGACCTACTTTTGGCGCCGCCCAAAAGTAGGCAAAAGGCTCTCCCCTGCGAAACCGCCC
>NZ_JBDSQX010000103.1:0-28312 GCF_039929605.1 Roseateles sp. | reverse complement strand
TGCAGCGCCTGCATGACCGCGCGGGGCTGGTGCCCCATGAGGTCGAAGCGGAACGAGTCGATGTGATGATCGCGCGCCCACGTGCTCACCGAATCGGTCATGAGCCGGGCCATCATGCGGTGTTCGGTGGCCGTGTTGTCGCAGCAGGTCGAGCGCTCGATCTCGCCCTTGGCGTTGAGGCGGTGGTAGTAGCCGGGCACGAGGCGGTCCAGCACGGACTTCTGCGCCTGGCCGGCTGCGGCCATGTGGTTGTAGACCATGTCCGTGCCGACACGCAGGCCGGCCCGGTGCAGCGCCATCACCATCTGCCGGAACTCGACGACACGCTGGAGCGGGTCGGTCGCGTAACTCCCCTCAGGCGCATTGAAATGCCAGGGGTCGTAGCCCCAGTTGAAGCAGTCCTCGGCGGCCACAGCCATGGCGGCGGCTTGCTGGGCCTCGCTGTCGGCCGGCGCGTTCGGCACCGTCGGCGTCTTGCAGCCGCGCTCGGGCACGCTGGTGAAGTCGAAGACGGGCAGCAAGTGCACGTCCGTCATGCCCGCCTTGGCCAACGCCTTCAGGTGCTTCATGCCGTTGGACGCGCCCTCGGTGAAGGCCAGGTATTTGCCGCGCCAGGCGGGCCGCACGGTCGCGTCGCTGATGGAGAAATCGCGCACGTGCAGCTCGTAGATGAGCTGGCCCGTCGCCGCCTCAAGCCGACGTGGGCGCGGGGCGGCATCCCAGCCCTTGGGCTTGAGCGCGGGCGACGCGAGATCGGCGACGACGCTGCGCTGCGAATCGGCCGTCAGCGCGACGGCGTACGGGTCGGTGACGAGGTTGCGCACGCGGCCATGCGTGGGGGTGACGACGTCGACCAGGTAGCGGTAGGCCTGACCGCTCAGGTCGCCAGGAAGCAAGGCGCGCCACACGCCGGTGGCGGTGTCGGCCTGCATCGCGTCTACCGCGACTGCGGGCGACTCGGCGCCTCCATAACGGCACAACTGCACGCTCTGGGTGGTTGGCGCCCAGACGGCAAAACCCGTCCGCGCCTTGGCCGGATGGGCACCGAGGTCGTCGACACGCTCGGCGGCGGCGTAGAGCGCATCCAGCGCACCGGGCGTCTGCACGCCGGTGGACGTGACGACGCGGCCGTCCGCCGTCTCGTGCACCAGCAGCAGTTGCTCGCGCAACAACGCGGCCACGTCGGCAGCGATGACGGCGAAGCGCGGCCCCGCGCCGATGAAGCGAAACCGGGCAGGCAGTGCCGTCGCGCTCGGCTGCAGTTCGACCGCTCCATCGGCGCCCCGCACCGCGTCTCCCACCATCGCTCGCAAGCCGGCCGCGCGTGCGTGATGCAAGCGCAGCCGCTCGCCGGCCTGCAGCTTCAGCCCTGGCCACTGCAGCGTGCGCGCGTCTAGCCAGTAGGCCTCGGCCACTGCGCTGGGGGCGGGCGTTGGCACCGGCACCTGGGCATTGCAGTCGTCGAGATCGCCCGCCCGCGCAGCCATCGCCAGCAGCGTCAGGCCCGCCAGCGCGCACATCTTGGGGCGAAGTGTCATCGTGTCCCCTTTGTAGTTTTGATTAGTAGCAATACTACATTGATGGGAATCAAGGCATTTGTTCGCTCTTGCAACTCGCTATGCTGCGCCCCCACAGGGCGCGTAGTTTGATTACATCGCCTGAGCTGCAACAGAAATTTGAACCCATGATGAAGCGATTGCTGCCCACGCTCACCCTGTCTGTCGCGCTCGCCGTCGCCACGGTCCAGGCGCAGGTCGACACCCGCGCTGTACCCGCCCAGCCCCGTGCCAGCACGCTGCCCGGGACCGGCTGGACGCCGTGCCCCACCTGATCGAGAACAACGCCGTGGACTGAACGACTAGCCCGAAAAGCTGCGTGCTGACCAAGCAGTTCCAACCGAGCCTTGAAAGGTCTCGCATGAAAGCCCTGATCACCCTAGCCGCTGCCCTGCTGATGACTCTGCCCACGATGGCCGCCGAGCCCTTTGACCGTGTCGAACCGCCCAACTGGTGGGTCGGCATGCGCGACACGTCGCTGCAACTGATGCTGCACGCGCCCGGCATCGCCGATGCCGAGCCCACGCTTGCCGCCTACCCCGGCGTCACGCTCAAGGCCAGCCACCGCGCGACCAGCGCCAACTACATCTTTGTCGACCTCGACATTGCGCCCAGCGCCAGGGCCGGTGAACTGCTGCTGAACGTGGGCGGCACCACGCTGCGCTACCCGCTGCTGGACCGCGCACCCGGTTCCGCAGACCGTCAGGGTTTCGGCCCTCGGGACGCCATCTACCTCGTCGTGCCCGACCGCTTTTCCCGAGGAGGCAGTGGAAAGCAGGCTGACATGAAGGAAGGCCTCGACCGCGCCGACCCCGGTGGCCGCCATGGCGGCGACCTGGCCGGCATGCGCCAGCACTTGGGCTACATCGCCGGCCTGGGCTTCACGCAGGTCTGGCCCACGCCGCTGGTCGAGAACAACAGCGCCAAGTACAGCTATCACGGCTATGCCGCGACCGACTTCTATCGCATCGACCCGCGCTTCGGCACGAACGACGACTTCGGCGCCTTCGTAGCCGAGGCTCGCTCCAAGGGCCTCGGCGTCATCCAGGACATCGTGCTGAACCACATCGGCGCCGGGCATGGGTGGATGAAGGATCTGCCCGCACCCGACTGGGTCAACCAGTGGCCGGAATACACCGAGACTCACCGCGCCCGCATGACGCTGCAGGACCCGTACGCCTCGGCGAACGACCGCAAGCGCTTCACCGACGGCTGGTTCGTGCCCGGCATGCCCGACCTGAACCAGCGCCGCTCGGAGCTGGCGACCTACCTGACGCAGATGACGCTGTGGTGGATCGAGCGCTACGGCCTGTCGGGCCTGCGCACCGACACCTACTCCTACTCGGACCGCGAGTTCCTGAGCCGCTGGTCAGCGCGCGTCATGCAGGAGTACCCACGCCTGAACATCGTCGGCGAGGAGTGGAGCCCGCACCCCGCCGTCGTCGCCTACTGGCAGCGTGGCAAGAAGAACCACGACGGCTACGTTTCGCACGCGCCGAGCATGATGGACTTCCCGCTGCAGGCCAGCCTGCTCGCCGCGCTGACCGAGGACGATGGCCCGTTCACGGGGCTGACCCGCATCTATGAGGGCTTGGCCCATGACTTCGTCTACCGCGACCCGGCCAAGCTCGTGCTGTTCGACGGCAACCACGACACGCCGCGGCTGTTATCGCTGCTGAAGAACGACGTCGGCCTGACAAAGATCGCGCTGGCCTACCTGGCGACGACGCGCCGCATCCCGCAGCTTTTCTACGGCAGCGAGCTGCTGATGCAGAGCCCCGTCGAGCGCGACGACGGCCGCGTTCGTGCCGACATGCCGGGCGGCTGGCCGGGCGATACGGTCAACGCCTTCACCGGCGCCGGCTTGAGCGCCGAGCAGCGCGACATGCAGGACTGGACGCGCCGCCTCTTCACCTGGCGCAAGACCGCGACCGTTATCCACGACGGCGCGCTGATGCAGTTCGCGCCGCTGGAGGGCGTGTACGTGTTCTTCCGCTATGACGCTGGCCGCACAGTCATGGTCGCGCTGAACAAGACCGGCAAGGCCGTGGACCTCAGCGCCGCCCGCTTCAGCGAACGCATCAAGCCCGGCGACCGGGCGCTTGACGTCATGCGTGGGACCGAGACCGTGCTCGGCACCACCCTGAACGTGCCGGCCCGCAGCCCGCTGATCCTGGAGATCAAGCGCTGAAGGCCAGGCCCGTCAAGCCGGGAAGCCGTTGAACTTGCGCAGGATCTTGTCGACCACGCCGCCCGGCAGGTAGCGACGCAGCGCACGCACCTGCGTCGACTGCTTACCGGCGGAGTAGCGCAACTTCGGCGCTGCCGCGGTGGCCGCCTCGACGACGGCGTCGGCGACGACTTGCGGCGCGTCACCGGCCTCGACCCACTGGCGCATCAGCGTCTCGCTGCGCGCCCGGTCCTCGGCATAGGTCGCCAGGGGCCGGTCGGCGCGCGTCAGGTTCTCCTCGAAGGAGGTGCGCGTCACGCCGGGCTCCACCAGCACCACGCGGATGCCGAAGCGGCGCACTTCATGGTCGAGAGACTCCGAATAGCCCTCGATCGCATGCTTGGTCGACGCGTAGTAAGCATTGAAGGGCGACGGGATCAGGCCCAGGATGGAACTCATGTTGACGATGCGGCCGCCCTTTTGCGCGCGCATGAACGGCAGCACCGCGTTGACGACGCGCGCAACGCCGAACACGTTCACGTCGAACAGCCGCTGCGCCTGGCCGATGGACGATTCCTCGGCGCCGCCGAGCAAGCCCACGCCGGCGTTGTTGACGACGAGGTCGATGCGCGCCGCCTGCTTGATGACCTCATCCACCAGGCTCTTCACGGACGCCTCGTCAGTCACGTCGCAGACCAGCATCGTGATGTCCTGCGGCGGGTTGGCCATCGCCTTGCGGCTGGTGCCGAACACCCGGTAGCCGGCCTGCGTCAAAGCGTGCGCGGTCACGAGGCCGATGCCTGACGACGCGCCGGTCACCAGGGCAATCCCTTTGCTGGCATTGCTTATCTTGCTCATTCGATCTCCTTCATTGCGGGCTGGATTGCCGATGAATAGGATGTTAGTATCAAAACAGTAGCATGTCACTACCGAAACGATATGAATAGCAAAAGAAGTCTCATGCCGGGGTGCCCGGTCGCTCGCGGCCTCGAATCCGTGGGGGATACCTGGAGCATGCTGATCCTGCGCGACGCGCACGCCGGCCTCTCCCGCTTCGACCAGTTCCGCAAGAACCTCGGCATCGCGCCGACCATGCTCACCAAGCGGCTGGTCGCATTGACGGAAGCGGGGCTGCTGGAGAAACGCATCTACTCCGAGCGCCCGCCACGCGAGGAATACGTGCTGACCGCTGCGGGCCAGGACTTCCTGCCCGTGCTGCTGATGCTGGGCGCGTGGGCGCAGCGCAACTGCGGCAAGAACCTAGCGCGCTACATCGATGATGAGACCGGCCTGGAGATCGAACCCATCGGCGTCGACGCCGTCAGCGGCGCCAAGCTCGGCAGCCGGCCGATGCGCATGGGGCCCGCCGAGCAGGCGGACTGACTCAGGCCGGCAGGCTCAACAGCTCAAACGGCCCGCGCCCGGACGCCGCCGTGATGAGCCCCAGCACCCGCGTCGGCTCGCTGCCGATCCAGTCCCAGTGGAAGCGCCAGCCCCAGTTGCCGCCCAGCACACCGGGCACGTTCATGCGGTGGGCGCTTCCGAGCCCCAGCACGTCCTGCAGTGGGTAGATGGCCGTGTTGGCCACCGAGTTGGCGCAGGCGCGGACCATGGCCCAGTGCACGTCGTGGTCGCCGCAGGCGAGGTAGGAGCCGGCGAAGGCGCGCTCTCGAGGCCCCGCCTGGTTCCACCAGCCGCGCACCGTGTCGTTGTCGTGCGTGCCGGTGTAGGCGACCGAAGCCGTGGGCCACATATGCGGCAGGAACTCGTGGTCGCCCTCGCCGCCAAAGGCGAACTGCAGGATCTTCATGCCGGGGAAGCCGCAGCCGTCGCGCAGCTCGTGCACGTCGTCGGTGATGAAGCCGAGGTCCTCGGCCACGATGGGCAACTCGCCCAGGGAGGCCTTGATCGCGTCGAACAGCGCCATGCCGGGGCCGGTCAGCCACTGGCCATGCCTGGCGTCGGGGTGGCTTACCGGAATCTCGTAGTAGCCGGCAAAGCCGCGGAAATGGTCGATGCGAAAGACATCCGCCTGGCTCAGCGCACGCTGGATGCGCGCCGTCCACCAGACGTAGTTTTCCTCGGCCATCTTGTCCCAGCGGTAGAGCGGGTTGCCCCAGCGCTGGCCGAGTGGGCCGAGGTCATCGGGCGGCACACCGGCCACCACCGTGGTTTGGAAGTTCTCGTCCAGCTCGTAGAGGTCGGGGCGCGACCAGCAGTCGGCGCTGTCGTGGGCGACGAAGATGGGCAGGTCGCCCATCAGGTGCACGCCGCGTTCGTTGGCGTAGCTTTTAAGCGCCCCGCCCTGCACGTCGAACTGCCACTGCACGAACTGCCAGAAGGCGATCTCGTCGGCGTAGGCCTTGCGGGCTTCGGCCAGCGCCGCAGGCTCGCGCTTCTTGAGGCCTTCGCTCCACTCCCACCAGGGCTGGCCGTTCAGCGGCGAGCGGATGGCCATGAAGAGCACGTAGTCGTCCAGCCAGCCCTGCTGCTGCAGGCACCAGGCGGCGAAGGCGATGCGGTCGGCGTCCAGCGCATGGGCAAAGAAGCCGGCGGCGGCGGTGCGCAGTTGCTGCTCGCGCCAGGGCGTGACGTAGCCGTAGTCGATACGCTCGCCCTGGAAATGCGGCGCCTCGGGTTGGGTCAACCAGCCCTTGGCGATCAGCGGCTCCAGCGCCACCATCCACTGGCTGCCGGCAAAGGCGGACACGCCCTGATAGGGGCTGTCGCCCGGGCCGATGGGCGTGGTGGGCAGCAGTTGCCAGATGGACTGGCCGGCGGACTGCAGCCAGTCGACGAAACGGTAGGCGTCGGGGCCGAAATCGCCCATGCCATGCGGGCCGGGCAGCGAGGTGATGTGCAGCAGCACGCCGGAGGAGCGTTGGTTCAGGTTCATAGGTGACGCATTACGACGAGTGATCGGGCCGGCACGTTGAGCGGCTGGCCGGGGAGCACGAGTGGCGCGGCCGATTCGCCGCTGCTGTCGAGCACCAGTTGCCAGGGCCCGTTGCAGAGCAGGAAGGGCAAGGACGCCGCGTCGGGGTTGAAGACGATCATCAGCCGCGGTGCGCTGGCATCGGCTTCGCGCAGCTGGGCGCCGAAGGCGCGCTGGCCGGCGTCGTGCCACTCGTTGGGCGTCATCTCGTGGCCACTGGGCGCGTACCACGCGATGCTGGCCTCGCCCGGGCCGCTGGCGAACCAACGGGGATGGCGTAACAGCGGCTCGGCGGCGCGCAGGGCCAGCAGTTCGGCGACCAGTTCGGTCGTCCGAAAGTCGGCCTGGTCCCAGTTCAACCAGGTGGTCGGGTTGTCCTGGCAGTAGGCGTTGTTGTTGCCGCCCTGGCTGTTGGCGATCTCGTCGCCGGCGCAGAGCATGGGCGTGCCCTGGGCCAGCAGCGTCGTGGCCAGCAGTGCGCGACGCACGCGCTCGCGCGTGGCGTTGATGGCGGCGTCAGCCGTCGGGCCTTCGGCGCCGAAGCTGGCGCAGAGTTCGCCGTCGCGGCCATCGCGGTTGTCCTCGCCGTTGGCCTGGTTGTGCTTGCTGCTGAAGCTGGTCAGGTCGGCCAGCGTGAAGCCGTCGTGCACGGCGACGAAGTTGACCGAGGCGGTGGGCCGGCGCTGGCCGTGGTGGAAGACGTCGCTGGACGCCATAAAGCGCCGCGCGAATTCGCCGCGGCCCACCCCAGCCCCAGCTTCCACACCCAGCCAGTAGCCGCGCACGGCGTCGCGGAACTTGTCGTTCCACTCCAGGAAGCGGCCCGGGAAGCGACCGACCTGGTAGCCGTCGTAGGCCGCGTCCCAGGGCTCGGCGATGAGGTGCACGCCGGCCAGCACCGGGTCCTGCCGCAGCGCGGTGAAGAAGGCGGCATTGGCGTCGTAGCCGTTGCGGGTGCGGCCCAGCACGGGGGCCAGGTCGAAACGAAAGCCATCCACGCCCATCTCGGCCACCCAGTAGCGCAGCGAGTCCAGCACGAACTGCGTCACGCGCGGCTGCGAGCAGCGCAGCGTGTTGCCGCAGCCGGTCAGGTTCTCGTTGCGGCTGTGGTCTTCGGGCACCAGGCGGTACCAGGTGGTGTTGTCCAAACCCCGGAAGCTCAGCGTCGGGCCGAACTCGTTGCCTTCCGGCGTGTGGTTGTAGACGACGTCCAGCACGACCTCCAGGCCGGCTTCGTGCAGCGCCGCCACCATCTGGCGGAACTCGGCCGTCACGGCGGTCGGATCCTGCCGATGCTGAGCCTGCGCCCAGCGCGGGTCGGGGCAAAAGAAGCCCAGCGTGTTGTAGCCCCAGTAGTTGTGCAGGCCGCGCTCGGCGAGGTGGGGCTCGTCGATGCAGTACTGCACCGGCAGTAGCGATAGCGTCGTCACGCCAAGGCGCTTGAAATGAGCAACGGCCGCCGGGTGGGCCAGGCCGGCGTAGGTGCCGCGCAGTTCCTCCGGCACGCCGGACAGCAGCTTGGAGAAACCCTTGACGTGGACTTCGTAGAGCACGACGTCGGCCGGGGTGCGGCGCGGGTGATCGGCGCGGGAGTGCAGCACCGGCGGAGGGGCCACGCGGGCCTTCAACGCTTGCGTGGCGTTGTCGCGCGTGTCCAGCGAGCGCGGGCCGTCGGGGTGGCCGAGTTCATAGCCATGGTGCTCGGCGCGCCAGCCGAAGTGGCCGACGATCTCGCGCGCCCAGGGGTCGAGCAACAGCTTGTGCGGATTGAAGCGGTGGCCTTGCTCCGGTACGTAGGGGCCGTGGGCACGCACGCCGTAGACAAGCCCCGGGCCGACGCCGGGCAGAAAGCCGTGGAAGACGCCGTCATGCGGGCCGTCCAGCGTGTAGCGGCGCAGCTCGCGCTGGCCCTCACCGTCGAAGACGCAGAGCTCGATGCGCGTCGCGTTCTCGCTGGCGATGGCGAAGTTGACACCGCCGTCGCGGGCGAAGGAACCCAGCGGCTCGTGCCAGCCGGGTTGGAGGTCGGGTAGGTGGGCCATACCGGAACGAGCAAGCAAGCGCTATGCCTTTGAAACACAGCCACAGAGGCACAGAGGCACAGAGAAAGCACCAGCCTCTCTGTGCCTCTGTGTCTCTGTGGCTGTGTTCTTGAACATGGCGGAAATCAAATCGGGACGAAGAACACAGTGGCCAGCGGCGGCAGGTTGATGTTGATGGACAGGCGCCGGCCGTGCGCCGGCACGGCCTGCACGGGCAGGCCGGCCGAGGCCATGCCATTGCCCATATTGCTGCCGCCGTAGTAGGCCGAATCGGTATTCAGCGCCTCGCGCCATGCGGTCACGCCGTCGGGCACGCCCAGCGAGTAGCCCTGGCGCGGCACCGGCGTCATGTTGCTGACGACGATGACCATGCGCCCCGTGCCGTCGCGGCGCACCCAGGCGTAGATGGAGTGCTCGGCGTCATGCGCGCTGATCCACTCGAAGCCGCCGGCCTCGCAGTCCAGCCGGTGCAACGCAGTGTGGTCGCGGTAGAGCTTGTTGAGGTCGCGCACCAGGCGCTGCACGCCGGCGTGGCGGTCGTCTTCCAGCAAGCCCCAGGGCAGGCCCTCGGCATGGTTCCACTCCTGGCGCTGGGCGAACTCCTGGCCCATGAACAGCAGCTTCTTGCCCGGGTGGCCCCACATGAAGCCGTAGTAGGCGCGCAGGTTGGCGAACTTCTGCCAGTCGTCGCCCGGCATCTTGCTGAGCATGCTGCCCTTGCCGTGCACGACCTCATCGTGCGAGATGGGCAGCATGAAGTTCTCGCTGAACGCGTAGATCAGGCCGAACGTCATCTTGTCGTGATGCCAGCGGCGGTTGATCGGGTCCTCGGCGATGTAGCGCAAGGTGTCGTTCATCCAGCCCATGTTCCACTTGTAGTGAAAGCCCAGGCCGCCGGTGTAGGTGGGCGCCGAGACGCCGGGGAAGCTGGTGCTCTCCTCAGCCACGGTGATGGCACCTTCGACCTCGCCGACATGCTCGTTCATCTCGCGCAGCATCGAGATCGCTTCGAGGTTCTCGCGGCCGCCGCGGATGTTCGGGATCCACTCGCCCGCAGGCCGTGAGTAGTCGCGGTAGAGCATGCTGGCCACGGCGTCCACGCGCAGGCCGTCGACACCCCAGCGCTCGATCCAGTACAGCGCGCTGCCGACCAGGAACTGGCGCACCTCGGTGCGGCCGAAGTTGTAGATCAGCGTGTTCCAGTCGCGGTGGAAGCCTTCCTTCGGGTCCGCGTATTCGTAGATGCGCGTGCCGTCGAACTCGGCCATGCCATGCGGGTCGGCGGGGAAGTGCGCGGGCACCCAGTCCAGCAGCAGGCCCAGGCCCGCGTCGTGGCAGGCCTTGACGAAGCGGGCAAAGCCCTCGGGCGGGCCGAAGCGGGCGCTGGGTGCGTACAGGCCGAGCGTCTGGTAGCCCCAGGAGCCGTCGAAGGGGTACTCGGTGACGGGCATCAGCTGCAGATGCGTGAAGCTCATGTCGGCCACGTAGGCCGGCAGCTGGTCGGCGAGTTCGTCCCAGGTCGGGAACTCGGCCGACAGGCCACGCCGCCAGGACGCGGCATGCACCTCGTAGACGCTGATGGGCGACTCGCGCCGGTTGGCACGCTCGCGCTGGCGCGGCAGTGGCGTGACCTCGGGCAGCGGCGCCACGATGCTGGCCGTGTCGGGCCGCAGCTGGGCGCGGCGGGCGTAGGGGTCGGCCTTCAGCGGCAGCAGCGTGCCGTTGCCACTGACGATCTCGAACTTGTAGAGATCGCCCTCGGCCGCGTGCGGCACGAAGATTTCCCACACGCCGGCCTGGTGGCGCAGCCGCATCGGGTGGCGGCGGCCGTCCCAGTTGTTGAAGTTGCCGACGACGCTGACGCGCCGGGCGTTGGGCGCCCAGACGGCGAAGCGCACGCCGCTGACGTCGCCGTACTGCACCAAATGCGCGCCGAGACTCAGGTAGGGCCTGGCGTTGCGGCCCTCGGCCAGCGCCTTCAGCTCGTCGTCGCTGAGCTGGGGATAGAAGTTGTACGGGTCCGCGTAGACCCCCCCCCCCCCATTGGCCCAGCGCACGGCCAGCCGGTAATCGAAGCGATGCTTGCGGCGCGGCACCTGCGCCTCCCAGAGGTCGCCACGGCGCCGCTCCAACTCGACGATGCGCTTGGCGCTGCCAGCGTCTAGCAACGCGACTTCGTCGGCGCCGGGCAGCAGCACACGCACCCAAAGCCGGCCGCTGTCATCCGCATGAAGGCCGAGCCGGCCGAAGGGATCGGCATGGCGGCCCGCCAGCAGGGAGTCAACGTCGGCGTCTGTGAGCATCGTCAGGTGTTGAGACTTTTAACGGACCAGACACGGTCCACGTACTCGGCGATCGTGCGATCGGACGAGAACGGGCCCATGCCGGCAATGTTGCGCAAGGCGCGTTCAGCCCAGGCGGGGCGGTCGGCAAACAGGGTGTCGACCTTGGCCTGGGTGGCGACGTATTCGGCGAAATCTGCCATCAGCAGGTAGACATCACGGTGCAGCAGGCTGTCGACGAGGGGGCGATAACGCTCGGTGTCGCCATTGCTGAAGACGCCGGCGGAGATGGCGTCGATGACGCGCTTGAGCTGGCGATTCTCTTCGACGTACAGACGCGGGTCGTAGCCCAGTTGCTTGATCTTGGCGACCGCGTCGGCGCGCAGGCCGAACACGAACATGTTCTCCACGCCCATGGCCTCGGCCATCTCGATGTTGGCGCCGTCCCAGGTGCCGATCGTGACCGCGCCGTTCATGCCGAACTTCATGTTGCCGGTGCCCGAGGCCTCGGTGCCGGCCGTCGAGATCTGCTCGGACAGGTCGGCCGCCGGGATGATGCTTTCGGCCAGCGTGACGCTGTAGTTGGGCAGGAAGACGAGCTTGAGCTTGTCGCCCACGCGCGGGTCGCTGTTGATGACGCGGGCGATGTCGTGCGCCAGCCGCACGATGCTCTTGGCGGCCTGGTAGGCGGAGGCCGCCTTGCCAGCAATGATCACCGTGCGCGGCACCCAACCTGCATCAGGGTTGTCGCGGATGGCCTGGTAGCGGGCGATGACATGCAGCAGGTTCAGGAGCTGACGCTTGTATTCATGGATGCGCTTGATCTGGATGTCGAACAGGCTGTCGACATTGACGTTGAGCCCCACCTCGCGGCGGATGACTGCTGCCAGGCGCTCCTTGTTGGCGCGCTTGACGGCCAGGAATTCCACGCCCAGCTCGCGGTTGGCGGCCAGCGGGGCCAACTCGCCCAGCTCGGCCAGGTTCTTGCGCCAGCCATCGCCGATGCGGCTGTCCAGCAGCGTGGACAGCAGCGGGTTGGCCTGCTCCAGCCAGCGGCGCGGCGTCACACCATTCGTCACGTTATGAAAGCGCTCGGGCCAGACGCGGGCGTAGTCGGAAAAGATGGTCTGCACCATCAATTCCGAGTGCAGCGCCGCGACACCGTTGACGCGGTGCGAGGCGACCAGCGCGACGGAGGCCATGCGCACGCGGCGCTCGCTGCCGTGGCTGCCTTCGTCGATGAGGGACACGCGGGAGGCGAAGGCGTGATCGCCCGGGAAGCGCTCTTCCAGCTCGGCCAGGAAGCGGTGGTTGATCTCGTAAATGATTTCGAGATGACGCGGCAGCAGCTGCTCGAACATGCGCACCGGCCAGGTCTCCAGCGCCTCGGGCATCAGCGTGTGGTTGGTGTAGGCCACGGCCTGGCGCGTGATCCTCCAGGCCTCGTCCCAGCCCAGGCCGTGCTCGTCGAGCAGCAGGCGCATCAGCTCGGCCGGAGCGAGGGCGGGGTGCGTGTCGTTGAGGTGGATGGCGTTGGTCTTGCCGAGATCGTGCAGGCTGCCGAACTCTCGCAGGTGGCGGGCCACCAGGTCCTGCAGCGAGGCACTGACGAGGAAGGCCTCCTGCTTCAGGCGCAGCTCGCGGCCCTGCTCGGTGCTGTCGTCCGGGTAGAGCACCCAGTTCAGCGCGTCGGCCAGCACCTGGTGGCGGGCGGCGCGGGCGTAGTCACCCTCGCAGAAGGGCTTGAACGAGATGGGCGCGGCCGTGGCCTGCCATTGGCGCAGCGTGGAGACGCGCTCGCTGTGGTGGGCGGGCACGATGAAGTCGAAGGCCTGCGCCTCGATGCTGTCGGCCGGCTGCCAACGGCGCACGCCGGAGGCATCGGCCTCGACGCGGCCACCAAAACCCACCTCGAAGCGCAGGTCGTGGCGCGGCAGCTCCCAGGCCGGCGCGTCGCGTGTCCAGTCATCGGGCTGCTCCAGCTGGCGGCCCTGGCTGATGACTTGCGCGAAGGTGCCGTAGCGGTAGCGCAGGCCATAGCCGAAGGACGGCAGCTCCAGCTCGGCGAACGAGTCCAGGAAGCAGGCCGCCAGGCGACCCAGGCCGCCGTTGCCAAGCGCGGCGTCGGGTTCGCGCTCCAGCACGTCGCCCAGGGCCAGGCCCTGCTCGGCCAGCTTGGCTTCCAGCGGCTCGGTCAGCTTGAGGGCCGCGAGCGCGTTGGACAGCGCGCGGCCCATCAGGAATTCCATCGACAGGTAATGCACGCGGCGCACCGGCGCCTTGTCGCCACGCTGGGCGTCTTGCGCCTGCGTGGTGGCCCAGCGGCGGGCCAGCGTCTCGCGGCAGGCGATGGCTGCGGCGTGCAGCGCGGCCTGCGGCGTGGCGCCGTGGCTGGACTGCGAGAGCTCGCGCTCGTAGGCGCTCTCGAATGCGGCGCGCAGCACCTTGGTTTCAGCGGAGACGACAGGAGCGGCGGGCTTGGAAGAAGGCTTCATCGCAGTGGCCTCGGAAGTTCGTTCAACGGTCAGCGCGGAGCTAAGGCGGGTTCGGGTGTTCATCAGTGCCAGCCCTCAACGGCAAGGGAAGAATGCTACCGGACAGGCAGCGACGGCTAAGTATCGGGTAGCGACAGGTGCTCATGTAGTTTGACTACATATGGAAAACCCGGCAAGCATCGCAAATCGTTGATGCATAAGGATTTGCTGAAAAACTCAACGGGTAGACGCCGTTGTTGTCGTCAAACTTGACATGTATATTGTCTACAAACGTGGCTAAATACATGAAATTAAGCCCGACTTGAAGAGACAAACCGGCGCCCGCGTGCCGGGCGAAAGAAAGGCTAGAAGTGGCAGACGTTCGACTGACCGGCGTTGAAAAATCCTATGGCGACATCCGCATCCTGCACGGCATCGACCTGGAGATCCGCGACGGCGAGTTCATGGTGTTCGTGGGCCCGTCGGGCTGCGGCAAGAGCACGCTGCTGCGCACCATCGCGGGTCTGGAAGAGATCACCGGCGGCGAGCTGACCATTGGCGGTCGCGTCGTCAACGACATCCCGCCCAGCGAGCGCGGCATCGCCATGGTCTTCCAGTCATATGCGCTCTACCCGCACATGAACCTGTACGACAACATGGCCTTCGGGTTGAAGCTGGCCAAGGTGCCCAAGGCCGAGATCGAGACTGCGGTCCGCACGGCAGCAAAGATTCTCCACATCGAGCACTTGCTGGATCGCAAGCCGAAAGACTTGTCCGGCGGCCAGCGCCAGCGGGTCGCCATCGGCCGCGCCATCGTGCGTAAGCCTGACGTATTTCTGTTCGACGAGCCACTGTCGAACCTCGATGCCGCCCTGCGCGTGCGCATGCGCTACGAGTTCTCCAAGCTGCACGAAGACCTCAAGACCACCATGATCTACGTGACCCACGACCAGGTGGAGGCCATGACGCTGGCCGACCGCATCGTCGTGTTGTCGGCCGGCAAGATCGAGCAGGTGGGCTCGCCGCTGGAGCTGTACGAGCACCCGCGCAATCTCTTCGTGGCGGGCTTCATCGGCAGCCCGAAGATGAATTTCCTGTCGGGCGAGTTGACGGCCGTCGAGGCGGGTCACATCGACATCAAGCTGGCAGGCAGTGGCGTCGTGCTGCGCGCGCGGGTGGACGGCAGCGCAGCCAAGCCCGGCGACGCCGTCACGCTAGGCGTGCGCCCCGAGCACATCCGCCGTGGCGACCACGGCCAGGGCAATCTGCTGAAAAGCACCGTCGCCTTCGTCGAGTCACTGGGCGGCATCACCTTCGCGTACGCGCCCTACCCCGGCCTTGAAGAACCGCTGACCTGCCAATTCGAAGGCCGCAACGGCGTCGACCGCCTGCGCAACGGCCAGGCGCTGGACCTCCATCTGCCGGCCGAGGCGCTGTACGTGTTCGATGCCCACGGTATGGCGCTGCGTCGGCTGGCTGCACCGGAGCTGCAGGCATGACAGCTGTAAAGAGAACACAGCCACAGAGGCACAGAGGCACAGAGAGAACGGGTTTGAGCGCTCTTCTGAATTTCTCTGTGTCTCTGTGTCTGTGTGGCGGAATTTCAGCGGCCGCCGCCGAGACCCCCAAGCTCCTCGTCTGGATCAACGGCGACAAGGCCTACGGCGGCCTGCAGACGGTGGGCGACGCCTTCGAGAAAGTCTCGGGCGTCAAGGTCGTCGTGGAGCATCCGGTCGACCCGACCGACAAGTTCCAGCAGGCAGCCGGTGCAGGCAAGGGGCCGGACATCTTCTGCTGGCCGCATGACCGCGTGGGCGAGTGGGCCAAGGCCGGGCTGCTCACGCCACTGAGGCCATCGGCGCGGCTCAAGGCTGAGTCCGAGGAGACGGCATGGGCAGCGCTGAGCTATCGCGGCCGCATCTGGGGTTACCCGATCGCCATCGAGACGACCGGCCTGATCTACAACAAGGCCCTGGTGCCCACCCCGCCCGCGACCTGGGACGAGGTCATCGCGCTGGACAAGAAGCTCGCCGCGCAAAGCAAGCACGCCGTGCTGTGGGACTACAACAAGAGCTTCTTCAGCTGGCCCATGATGGCCGGTGCCGGCGGCGTCATCTTCGGCCGCAATGCCCAGGGTGACTTCGACGCCAGCAAGGTCGACGTCAACAACGCCGGTGCGCTGGCGGGCGCGCAGATGATCGAGCGCCTCGTCAAGGACGGCCACATGCCCAAGGGCGCGCGCTACTCCGAGATGGAGGCGGCCTTCGCCCGGGGCGACGTGGCCATGATGATCTCCGGCCCCTGGGCCTGGGACAACGCCAGGAAGGCCAAGATCGACATCGGCGTGGCGCCCATCCCGGCTGTCATCGCCGGCAAGCCGAGCAAGAGCTTCGTCGGCGTGCTGGGCTGCATGATCTCGGCGCCGAGCAAGAACAAGGACATCGCCAAGGAGTTCATCGAGAACCACCTGATGCGCCCCGAGGCACTGAAGGTGCTGGACGCCAACGTGCCCATCGGCGTGCCGGCCAACAAGGCCTTCTACGCCGAACTGTCGGTGAACCCGCTGATCGCGGCGAGCATGGTCAACGCGCGCAACGGCGCGCCCATTCCCAACATCCCCGAGGTCGGCCGCTTCTGGACCGCGATGGACGCGGCGCTCGAAGCCATCACCAACGGACTGCAATCACCGAAGGACGCGCTGGACGGCGCGGCCGCACGGATGCTGCTGAAAAAATGACTGCCGTGACCTCTTCCCTCGGCCAGGGCGCCTACTCGACGCTGCCGCCCTCGCTCACCGAGAAGCTGTCGAAGTGGCTGCACTGGCCGCTGGCCGCAGCCGCCATGCTCGCCGCGCTGTATTTCGTCTTCGTCGTCTACTCGACCGGCCAGGCGGCCTGGGCCGTGGGCCTGCTGGCGCTGTTCACGGCGGGCTTCTACGTCTACCTCAACAACGGCGCGTTTGCCTGGCGCTACCTCTTCCCGGGCATCGCCGGCATGCTGGTGTTCATCGCCTTCCCGCTGGTCTACACGGCGCAGATCGGCTTCACCAACTACTCCAGCACCCATCTGCTCAGCGAGGCCCGGGTGCGCGAGTATTTGCTGGAGCAGCGAGACGCCGTCGAAGAACAGGTGCTGGCCTACAGCTTGCATGCAAGCGGTGCCGAGTACCGCCTCGTGCTGCGCAGCGAAGGCGAAGCAAACCCGCGCTGGGTATCGCCGCCACTGGCGCTGCGCGCCGGTAAGGAACTGCGCGTGGATGTGGCCGCAGCGGACACCGCCTCGACGCCGCTGGACGCCGCCCTGCCCTTGCCCGAGCTGATCAAGCACCGCGACGCGCTCGGCAAGCTCGTCCTCGTTCAGCCCGACAAGACCGAACTGCACTACCTCGGCCTGCGCGAGTTCGGCCCCATCAAACCGCAGTGGACCGCCAATGCCGACGAGAGCCTCACGCGCGCCGCAGACGGCGCCGTCTTCAAGGCCAACCGCGACACCGGTTTCTTCGAGTCGACGTCGGGTGAAGTGCTGCAGCCTGGCTTCAAGGCCTTCATCGGCGCGGCCAACTACACCCGCATGCTGTTCGACGCCGAGTTCCGCGGCCCCTTCCTGGCCATCTTCTCGTGGACGGTGGTGTTCTCGGCGCTGACAGTCTTCTTCGCCACGGCAATAGGCATGCTGTTCGCCGTGATGCTGAACTGGGAGGGCATGAAGTACCGCACCACCTACCGCACGCTGCTGTTCCTGCCGTATGCGGTGCCGGGCTTCATTTCCATCCTCGTGTTCAAGGGCCTGTTCAACCAGAACTTTGGCGAGATCAACGCCATCCTGAATGCGCTGTTCGGCGTCAAGCCGGCGTGGTTTGCCGACCCGCTGCTGGCCAAGACCATGCTCGTCATCGTCAACGTCTGGCTCGGTTACCCCTACGTGATGATCCTGTGCTCGGGCCTTCTGAAGTCCATCCCGGCCGACCTCTACGAAGCCTCGGCCCTGGCCGGCGCCAGCCCGGCCACCAACTTCTTCAAGATCACGGCGCCGCTCATCATCAAGCCGCTGGCACCGCTGCTGGTGAGCGCCTTCGCATTCAACTTCAACAACTTCGTGCTGATCGCGCTGCTGACCGACGGCCGGCCGGACTTCCTGTCCACCAAGCTGCCGGCGGGACAGACGGACATCCTCGTCAGCTACACCTACCGCATCGCGTTCAGGGATTCGGGCTCCGACTTTGGGCTGGCAGCGGCGATCTCGACGTTGATCTTCTTCCTGGTGGCGGCGCTGTCGCTAATCAACCTCCGCATGTCGGCGAAGGCACAAAGATGATTCAGGCCACGATGGGTTGGCAAGCGCGGCGGCCAAGGGACTTCGTGTCCCCCGCCCGCTACGCGGTCTCCTCCTTTACCTTCGTCCCTTGGCCGCCGCACTCGCCAACCAACACCACCTGTCTTTTGCGTCGAGGAAAGCCGCCGGTGTTGGATCGGGCCGGGTGGGCGGGCTGCGCAGGTAAAGGAGGAGACCGCGTAGCGGGCGGGGGACACGGAGCAGAACGCCCACCCGGCCTGATCCCAATCCATACACAGAAACATCTGGAGTTCTGACCCATGGCCATCGTCCTCGGCAAACAAGCCCGCTGGCGGACCCTCGCCGCGCATGCGGTGATGTGGGTCTTCATCGCCATCACCCTCTTCCCGCTGCTGGCGGTCGTGTCCATCTCGCTGCGCCCCGGCAACTTCGCCACCGGCAGCTTGATCCCGACCGAGATCAGCCTGGAGCACTGGAAGCTGGCGCTCGGCATCCCGTACCAAGCCGCCGACGGCAGCCTCGTGCAGCCGCCCTTCCCCGTGCTGACCTGGCTGTGGAACTCGATCAAGATCGCCACCGTCTCAGCCCTGCTCATCGTCGCCATCTCCACGACCGCAGCCTACGCCTTCGCGCGCATGAGTTTCCGCTTCGACAAGCCCGTGCTCAACGGCATGCTGCTGTTGCAGATGTTCCCGCCGGTGCTCGCGCTGGTGGCCATCTACGCGATATTCGAGACCATTGGCACCTACGTGCCGGCGCTTGGCATAGAGACGCACGCCGGCCTCGTGCTCGCCTACCTCGGCGGCATCGCCACGCACGTGTGGACGATCAAGGGCTACTTCGAAACCATCCCCGTCGAGATCGAAGAGAACGCCAAGGTCGACGGTGCGACGCACTGGCAGGCCTTCTCCCGCGTGCTGCTGCCCATGGCCATTCCCATCCTGATGGTGGTGTTCGTGCTGGCCTTCATCGGCACCATCATCGAGTACCCGGTGGCCTCCATCCTGCTGCGCGAAGAAGGCAATCTGACGCTCGCCGTCGGCTCCAAATACTTCCTGCACGACCAGCGTTTCCTGTGGGGCGACTTCGCGGCTGCGGCCGTGCTGTCGGGCCTGCCGATCACGCTCGTCTTCCTGCTGGCGCAGCGCTGGATCGTCTCCGGCCTGACGGCGGGCGGCGTCAAGGGCTGATTTAGATGCTGAAAACCTTCGCGCTTTGTGCGGCGCTGCTTTCGTTCGTCCCTGTGTCCCTGGCCGCCTGCGTCAAACCGCCGCTGGGCGACGCCACGCTCTACCTGCGTGGCGGCCTGAACAACTGGGCCGCGCAGGACGAGCAGGCCTTCGAGTACCGCTGCGATGCCTACTACTTGAACCTCAAGGCGCAGGGCACGCAGGAGTTCAAGCTCGCCGACGAGGACTGGACGCCCGCCCTCACCTTTGCCGCCAATGCCAAGGGTCAGCCAGCGCGCGGTGCACCGGCCAACCTGAAGCGCGAGTTCAACGGCGAGCACACGCTGCGGCTGAGCTTCGACGGCGAAGGCGCGCCAACCCTGAACGTCGGCCCCAAGACCTTCAAGCCGACACCGCCCCAGCCCATCACCGACCGCGCCGCGCTGACCACGCACTTCGACTCGCGGGCCGCAGAAGCCAAGTCGCCCTTCGGTGCCCAACCCAAGGGCAGCGAGATCAAGTTCAGCGTCGGCAATGACGTGCCCGGCCTGAAGCGCGCCACCCTGGTCATCGAGCGCCGCCACCTCACCGGCAACCAGGAGCAGCTCGCCTACGAGGCCCTGGCCCGCATCGACATGACGCCCCATTCGCGCGGCATGGGCACGGGCTTCTCGGCGAGCTATCGGTTCGACGAGATCGGCATCTACGGCTACTGGTTCGAGATCGAGACCGACCAAGGCAAGTACGCGCTGCAGAACAACAAGGACACCATCTACTGGACGCGCGAAAAGGGCTCCATGGGGCCAGCGACCGTCGAGCGCCTGCCCGCCAACCTGAACCGTGTGCGGCGCTACCGCCAGACGGTCTACGCGCCCGACTTCCACGTGCCGGGCTGGGCCCAGGACCTCGTCTATTACTACGTCTTCCCCGAGCGTTTTCGCAATGGCGACAAGGCCAACGACCCGCGCCCCGGTGGCGGCCGGCCGCAGGACCGCTACCAGGATCGCGACGTCGAGCGCCACGCGACGTGGAACGAACGCCCCTTCAAGCCCAACACAGGCGACGGCTCCGACAAACTCTTCAACAACGACTTCTTCGGCGGCGACCTGGCCGGCCTCATCGACAAGCTCGACTACATCAAGAGCCTCGGCGCCAACGCCCTCTACCTGACTCCGGTGTTCCGCGCGCCCAGCAACCACAAGTACGACGCCGCCGACTACCGCGAAATCGACCCCGCCTTCGGCAGCAACGACGACTTCGTGCGGCTGTGCGCCGAGGCCGCCAAGCGTGGCATCCGCGTCATTCCCGACACCTCGCTGAACCACGTCGGCAGTGACTCGCCCTACTTCAACCGCTTCAACAACTTCCCCGCCGGCGGCGCCTTCGACGGCGGCAAGATCAATCCCACCTCGCCGTACGCCAGCTGGTTCAAGTTCAAGCCCGACGAGACGGACCCGAACAAGCAGTACCAGGGCTGGGTCGGCGTGGCCGACCTGCCGGAGATCGACAAAAGCAGCCCCGCCTTCCGCGCCTACGCCTACAGCGACAAGGATTCGGTCACCAACCTCTGGCTGGACCGCGGCGCGGCCGGCTGGCGCATGGACGTGGTGCCCTGGGTGCCCGACGACTTCTGGCGCGAATGGCGCCAGGCCGTGAAGGCCAAGCGCCCCGACGCGCTGACGGTGGCCGAGACCTGGTTCGACGCCAGCAAGTACTTCCTCGGCGACATGTTCGACAGCACGATGAACTACATCTTCCGCAACGCCGTGCTGGACTACGCCGCCGGCAAGTCGGCCCGCGAAACCTACGCCAACCTGGAGTTGATGCGCGAGGCCTACCCGCCGCAGAGCTTCTTCGCGCTGATGAACCTGCTGTCCACGCACGACCAGCCGCGCGCGCTGCATCACTTCGGCGAAGACCGTGACCTCGTGCTCGCCAAGCGGCGTCTGCGCCTGGCCGTCTTCTTCCAGATGACCTACCCCGGCTCGCCCACCATCTACTACGGCGACGAAGTGGGCCTGGGCGGGGGCGACGACCCCTTCAACCGCGCGCCCTACCCCTGGGCCGACGAAGGCGGCCAGCCCGACGAAGCACTGCTCGCGGAGTTCAAGCGCCTGACGAAGCTGCGCCACGACCTGCCCGTGCTGCGCCACGGCTCGCTCGGAGCGCCGCTGTATGTCGACGACCACGTCGTCGTGCTGGCCCGCCAGCTCGGCGACACCTGGGCCGTCACGGCGACCAACAACAGCGACATGCCGCGCACCGTCAGCGTGGGCCTGCCCTTCACTGCCGACCAGTTGCGCGACGCGCTCGGCGGCCTGGCCGTCACGCCGAAGAACGGCCGGGTCCAACTCACCGTGCCGCCCTTGTTCGGCCGCGTTCTCGTCACGCCATGATTCTGAATGCCCTCGGCCGCACCGCGCCGCCAAGCCGGCCAACCTGCGTCGCAACCTCGACGCGATCGCCCGCTGCCCGCTGCCGGCCGAGGCTCACCCGATCAAGCCCGCGCCGGTGCTGAAGCTCAGCTACCCGCTGCTACCCGCCGCGACGCCGCTGCAGCGCCGTGAGCGGTGGCTGCAGCCGGGCGAGCCGATCTGACGGTTCAGCTCATTCGCAGCACACGCTCAGCCTCTTCAAGCCGCGCGTCCTCGATCTCGCGCAGCACGCTGGACAAATCCACCGCGCCCGGCTTGCGCTCGTAGCGGCCGGTCAGCGGCATGCCCGGTGCCAGCTGGCCGGCGGCGTAGATCGCCCAGATCTCGGGGCCGTACTGCGTGCCCAGCAGGGCCGGCGCGTACTGGCCGAAGAAGTTGCGCAGGTTGTTCACGTCCCGGATCAGCATGCGCGGCGCGTGGTTGTTGCCAGCGGCGTCCACGGCCTGCGGCAGGTCGATGATGACCGGCCCGTCGGCGGCCAGCAGCACGTTGAACTCGGACAGGTCGCCGTGGATGACGCCCGCGCACAGCATGCGCACCACTTCGTCGATCAAGGTGGCGTGGTGCTGCAGCGCCTCGGCGGCGCTGAAGGCCAGGTCGTTCAACCGGGGCGCCGCGTCGCCATGTTCATCGGCCACCAACTCCATCAGCAGCACGCCGTCGTGGAAGTTGCCCGGCTGCGGCACGCGCACGCCGGCTGCGGCCAGGCGGTACAGCGCGTCGACCTCGGCGCTCTGCCAGGCGGCCTCCTGCTGCTGGCGGCCGTAGGTGGTCCGCTTGGCCATGGCGCGCCCCTGGCGGCTGTTGCGCACCTTGCGGTTCTCGGTGTAGTCCACGGCCTGGCGAAAGCCACGCTTGTTGGCTTCCTTGTAGACCTTGGCGGCGCAGGTGTCGTCGCCGCAGCGCACGACGTAGACATCGGCTTCCTTGCCGCTCTTGAGCTGCCGGACGACCGTGTCGATCAGGCCTTCGTCGATCAATGCCTGCAGGCGTGGTGGTGCTTTCATCGCGCAATTGTCGACTGGGTCGACTGCATCAAAGCCGGGCCAGCCGCGCCGACAGCGGCGGCAGGCCGCTCGGCCCGCCGATGAGGCGCTGGTCATGCTGGTAGTCGTCGTGGGCCTCCACGCGCCAGTCGCGCCCGAACTTGGCCGCCAACGCCCGCGCCACCTCGTCGAAGCGCCAGGCCTCGTCGGCATTGCTGTCCAAATGGTGCACGCCAGGCAGTGGCTTCTCGATGAGGGCAAGCAACGCCGCAGCCGTGTCCGTCATGAAGGAGCAGGCCGGCGTCCAGGCGCGGCTCGCTTTCACGCAGCCGTCGCGCTGCTGCCATTCGTCGAGCGTCAGCAGCATGTTGTTGCCGGGCCGGGTCTCGTCGATCTGCCAGCCGATGCGGGCGATGACGGGCCGCTCGTTGGCCAGCAGCACGGCGTCTTCGCAATCGGCCTTGTAGCGGCCGTAGTCGTTGCTGGAGTTGCGCGTACTGAAGATGTCGTGCGGGCCGTCGGGCACGGGGTCGAACACCATCACGCTGCTGGTGAACAGGAAGTTAGGGCAGCGCGATGCCAGCCAGCCGCAAAAGCGCGCCGAGCTCATGCCCAGGTGGGCGATGGCGTCCACCGCCTGCGCAGACAGCCAGGCGGCAGACAAGGCTTGGTTGTCCTGGTCGACGGCGGCGCGGTCCCAGCCGATGACTTCGTGGCCGGCTGCCCGCGAGGTCTCTGCCAGGCGGGGCGCCAATGTGCCGTTGAGGCCGGTGATGAGGATCTTCATGGCCGTCAGCTTAAATGCCAGCCCCAGGGCGCCAGTGTGTGACCCTGCCAGGCCTGCTCTTTGCTAGACAGGTTGACGGCCACGCGCACCGCATCCGTCCCCAGCCGGCGCTCGAAGGCGACGACATCGGCCGGGGCTTGCAGCAGCGTCACCGGCGCGCCGTACTGGCCCGCCGCGAGCGCCGGGTGCTGGTGCTTGAACGCGATGAGCTGTTGGTAGAAGCCGGCCAGCTCATAACGCTTCCATGCGATGGCATCCTTCTCGAAGAAAGCCAGCCGCTTGTCCAGCCGCGACTCCTGCCCGTTGTAGATCAGCGGCATGCCGGGCAGCGTGAAGGTCAACACGGCCAACGCCTGGTAGGCGTCGCCGTAGAGCTCGGCGTCGGTGCCGTGCCAGGAGTTGAAGTCGTGGTTGCTGGTGAAGCGCATGCGGTAGGCGTGGGCCGGGTAGCCCGCTGGTTGTTTCGCAAGCCAGTCGCGCAGCAAAGGCGCACCCGCCTCGCCCTTGCCGATCTTCTTGAACACCTGGTCGACCAGGTCCCAGGAGTAGGTCATGTCGAAGGCGCCGCTGGTGTGCAGGTCCACGGCGTCGGACTCGGCCAGCATGAACATCGGCTTGATCGCGTCGAGCTCCTTGCGCGCGCGCACCCAGAAGTCGGTCGGCACGAGGCTGGCCACGTCGCAGCGGAAGCCGTCCAGGCCGGTCTCGCGCACCCAGAACTTCATCGCGTCGACCATCTCGTCACGCAGCGCTTCGCTCTGGTAGTTCAGCGCGATGACGTCGTCCCAGTGCTCCTCGCTGGGCTGGCCTTCATTGAAGGTAACGGCGTAGACCTCACCCTTGGCATTGAGCTTGAACCAGTCCTTGTGCGTCGTCGCCCAGGAATGGCCCCAGGCAGTGTGGTTGGCCACCCAGTCGAGAATGACCTTGAAGCCGTGGCCGTGCGCCGCCGCGACGAAGGCTTTGGCATCGGCCAGCGAGCCGAACTCGGGGTTCACCGCCGTGTAGTCGCTGATCGAGTAGTAGCTGCCCAGCGTGCCCTTGCGGTTGAGCTTGCCGATGGGCTGCACGGGCATCAGCCAGAGGATGTCGACGCCCAGTTCCTTGAGGCGCGGCAGGTCGGCCTGTACGGCGGCGAGCGTGCCTTCGGCCGAGTACTGGCGCACAT
Organism: Roseateles sp.; assembly: GCF_039929605.1. Lineage (GTDB taxonomy): Bacteria > Pseudomonadota > Gammaproteobacteria > Burkholderiales > Burkholderiaceae_C > Pelomonas. The sequence goes on along the minus strand of NZ_JBDSQX010000103.1, from coordinate 4,015 downwards.
TGACCTGGTAGATGACGGCCTGGCGAGACCAGGGCAGATGGGGCATGTCTTGATGGGCGCTCATGGGAGGCAGGGCGAAGGACGAGGCGGCAGTCAGCACGGTGCGGCGGCTGGGCATGGTGGTCGTTCAGCCTTTGCAGTGGCGGGCGATGTAGTCGGCGTGGTCGGGCATCAACGCCACGCTGCCGGCCACGGAACGATGCACGGCTTCGAGATAGGCGTGCACGCTGTCTTCCGGCTGCAGCGCGGCGAAGGGGTGGAAGCTCTCGGGCAGCAGGTTCTGGCCGGCCATGACCTGCAGCCAGGCGGTCTCGGCGAACAGTTCGCTGTTGAAGCGCGTCACGCGACCGTGGGCTTGGTAGAGCGCAATCTTCTGCTGGATGGTCTGCTGCACGAGGTGCATGCTGGTGGACTCCAGCGGCTCCAGGAAGCCACCCGCCAGGCCGATGGCGACGAGGTTGCGGTGCCAGGTCTTGCGGCGCATGCCGGCGGTGAAGCGCAGCGGGCGCGGGTCGGCCAGCGGCTTGCCGTCGAGGTTCGCCAGCAGCGCGCCGTCATCCAGCCGGCGGTGCCGCCGCCGACGATGACGATGTCGCGGATCAGGCAAGCGCGTCCGGGCTCTGCTGATGGCGGCTTCATCGCGCTGGCAAGCGCCGGTGTGGCGCATCGCGAAATCGTGGCTGTCTCATGTCTGTCTGGATCATCGCCGCCTCGCCGGCCACAAAGAGAGGCCCGGAATTGAAAAAGCCCCAGCGCAACGCCGGGGCTTCATTCAATGCCGCGGCATCAGAACTTGTAATTCGCGCCCAGCAGGAAGCTACGGCCCCAGCGTTGGTATTCCAACGGGCGATCCTTTGTGCCAGCGTAGGTCCGATAGGCCTCATTGGTCAGGTTGTTGACCTGGAAAAGAAGGCCCAGGCCCTTGAAGGCACCGTCGTTGAAGTTGTAGCCCAGTTGCAGGTCGGTGATGTTCTCACCCACCACGTAGCGCAAGGTGCGGGCGCCGTTGAAGTTGCCGATTTCGCCAATGAAGTCCGAGCGGCGACGCTGGCTGACGCGCGCCTCGAAGCCGTTGGCCTCGTAGTAAGCCGTCAGGTTGTAGACCTGCTTGGACAGGCCAGGCAGCGCGATGTCGCCACCGCCCACGCTGGTCGCACTCTCAGGGTCCTGGATCTTGATGCCGCTGTTCGTGAAGCTGGCGCTGGCCTGGATGCCAAAGCCCTTGAACATGTCGGACACCAGGCTCAGCGGCAGGGAGGCCGAGAGCTCCACACCCGACAGCGAGCCACCCTTGCCGTTGAACGGGGCCGTGAAGGTACCGGTCGGCAGCGCAGCCGGGCAAGGCTGGTTGGGACCTGCGGGCGTCGTGCAGGTGTTAGGCGGCACGTAGGTCTGGGTGAACGAGCTCAGGTCGTAGCCGTCCTGCTTCTGCGTGTAGATGTAGCTCTTCAGGTCCTTGTAGAAGGCCGCGGCGGCAATGTATGCACGGGTGCCGAAATACTTCTCGTAGGACACGTCGAAGGCGTTCGCGATCCACGGGTCGGCCTTGGGGTTGCCGCCGCTGGCACCCGGCTTGCCGGTTGCGTTGTCGACGCCGAACTCAATGCCCGAGCGCAACTGGTCCACACGCGGGCGGGCCATCTGGCGCGCCAGCGCAAAGCGCAGGGTCTGGTCGTCGGCCAGCGAAAACGCCAGGTTCATGCTGGGCAGCACGTCCGTGCGCACCTTGCCGTCAGTGTTGGGCCTGATCTCGCTGCCGGGGGCCGCGTTGTTGTCCCAATAGTTCGAGGTGGATGACTGGTCCACACGGATCACTTGCAGGCCCACGTTGCCGCGCACGGGCATGCCGGCCAGCTCGCCGTCGATGTTGCCCTTGATGAAGCCGGTCGTGGTCTTCTCGTACACGCTCCAGGCCTTGGGGATCAGGTAGGCGGCGCTCGTCTCGCTGGGATTGAAGGTCATGTAGCGCGACACGGCGCCCCGCACGTTCCACGCAGGGATGTTGCCCAGGCCCGCGAAGCTCAGGTCCACCGGGGCGTACTGAAGGTCACCCGCAATGGCGGTGTCACCCTGCGCGCCCACGTTGATGTTGCCCTCGGGCTGACGCTTCTTCTTGGAGCGGTCGGCGTAGTTGATGCCGACATCCACGTCCTGGAAGAAGCCCTTGAGCGAATCCGGCAGCGGGAAGTTGCCGGCCAGCTTGAGCGACTTCAGCTCGTCTTGGACGCTGGGCGTCTTGCCGTAGCCGGAGCCGTAGATGGTGCCGCGCAGGAACAGCTTGGTCGGGTCGGAATAGTTGAGCGTCGGGGTCAGCGTCGGGAAGCTGTCCGAACTGAAGTTCAGCTTCAGCGTGTCGAGCGGCGCGGTCGTGCCGGTCGGAGCCAGTTGGGTGTTGTTCTCCAGGCTGATCTCCTTGCGATCGGCCTTGGAATAGCTCACGTCGGCCGTCAGCGAACCGCCACCATCAAGCTTGAGCTTGTTGTTCCAGCCGAAGGCGTCGATGGTGTCCTTGCGGTCGTTGTACATGCCGCGCACCAGCGGGTACAGGCCGCTGGCGGTGCCGCCGACGAAGGTGTTGTTGCCGTTGATGACAGGCGACGTGATGTTCAGGCCGGGGTTGTAGCCACCGTTGTAGCCGCTGAGGTTGACCTCGAACTGGTTGGCGGTGTCTACCTGCTTGGCCTTGGTGTGGTAGTAGTCCACCACGCTGGTGAAGTCCTTGCTCGGGCGGAACTCGGCGGTTGCCATGAAGGCGTCGCGCTTGGTCACGCCGGTGCGGCGCAGTGCCTTGATGCCATCCGAATAGAACGTGCCGGCAGCCACTCCCGGGCGCCAGCCGGCACCCAGCGATTGCCAGGGCTCGTAAAGGCCGACCTGCTCTTCCTGGGTCGGCGTTTCCTGGTGGGCGTAGCCCAGCACCAGCCCGATGGTGCGGTCGGCGAACTGGTTGATGTAGCTGGCGCTGACCCGGTTGCCCGTGCCTTTGGCGCCCGCTGCACCACCCAGCGAGTTCTTCTGGCCTCGCACGTTGAAGGCGATCACACGGCTGCCGAAGTTCAACGGGCGCACGGTCTGCATGTCGATGGTGCCCGACAGGCCCTGGCCGACCAGCCCGCCATCCGGCGTCTTGTAGACGCTCACGCCGGCTAGCAGCTCGGACGGGTACTGGTCGAACTCGACCGAGCGGTTGTCGCCGGTACTCACCAGCTCACGGCCGTTGAGCAGCGAGGTCGCGAAATCGGGCGAGAGACCGCGCACGCTGATGACCTGGGCTCGCCCGGCCACGCGCTGGGCGGAAAGGCCGGGCAGGCGGCCGATGGACTCCGCGATGCTGATGTCGGGCAGCTTGCCGATGTCTTCGGCAGAGACCGACTCGACGATGTTGTCGGCGTTCTTCTTGACCGAAATGGCGGCCTCGATGCCCTTGCGGATGCCCGTGACCACCACGGTATCGAGTTGCTGCGCCTGTTGCTGGGCCGAAGCGCCGGCCGCCAGGATGAGCAGCGCGCAACCGGCGGTCACCGGACTGATGCGGAACTGGTTCTTGCTGAAGGTCATGAATGTCTCCTCTGGTTCATTGGAAAGCGGCTTGGCCCGCAGCTGCACCGCAGCGACGGCGCACAACTTTTGGGCGAGAACCCAACGTCTCGGCCTAGTTTGTATCAAAACTAGATTTTTTACCGCACCGTCGTAAACCCTAGACGTTGCGAAGAAGCGACCTGATTTCACGCGATTACCGGGGGTAAACCAGCACACAATGATCAATTCTACGGGGGATTGCCTCAATACAAACCAGATTAAGGCCATTGTTTGTAGCGCAACTACATGTTTTCAAAACCAAGCCAAACAGCCCGAAAAGAGGCGCAAGAACAGCAGCCATGCACCAAGCGCGCACGGCTGCGTCGACCGGACGCGCGATGCGCAAGCGGTCAGGCGAGGGAGGAAGGAAGGAACCACGCCGCGCGGCGGCGTGTCAGCAGAGCGGTGGGCCGGCGAGCGAAGCTCGCCGCGCCTC
>NZ_JBDSQX010000102.1:0-22614 GCF_039929605.1 Roseateles sp. | reverse complement strand
GTCGAAATTGCATGCTGTCTCCATCGATTGGGGTTGACCCGGCACAGCGCTGGCGCCGGGTGGTGGCCGCAATGTAGTGAGGGGCGACTTTCAGCCACCTTTGATCGGAGCGGCCGTTTTATGCGGGCAAACCCGTGCCTTCAACGGCTTGCTGGCGGCGGCGGTGGGCCGGGATCGAGCGGCAGGAGCACCGTCACCACAAGCCCTCGGCCACCGGGCCCGGCGGCCAGTTGCAGATCACCGCCGTGGCGCGTGGCGATCGAGCGGGCGATTGCCAGACCGAGGCCGGAGCCGGGCAGTTGCACGTTGCTGCCGCGAAAAAATCGCTCGCTGGCGCGGTGCAGCTCATCGGCCGGAATCCCAGGGCCGTCGTCGCAGACGGCGATGGCCGCCTGTCCGCCGATCTGCTGCAGCCGCACCGTGACGTGGCCGCCGCGCCCGGTGTAGCGGATGGCGTTGTGCAGCAGATTCGACAGCGCTTCCTGCAACAGACCGGGATGCACCTGCACCCACAGCGGTGCGTCTGCCGCGTCGATCCCCAGGTCGACGCCGGCCTCGCGGGCGGTGGCCCACCAGTCGCGCGTCAGACCTTCGGCCAATGCCGCAGCGTCGACGCATTCGGAGGCCACGTCAGCCGCATCGGTGCGCGCCAACGCCAGCATCTGGTTGGTCTGGCGCACCGTCTCGTCGAGCTGCGACTTGATGGCGCGCAAGGCCTCGCCCATGAGGGCTGGATCCTGCACGCGCAGCGCAAAGCCGACCTGGGTCGCCAGCGTCGTCAGCGGCGTGCGCAGCTGGTGCGAGGCATCGTCGATGAAGCGGCGCCGCGCCTCGGACATGCTGCGGTTGCGCGCGACGTGGAAGTTGATGGCCTCCACGAGCGGCTGCACGTCGGCGGGAATGGCCAGGCCGGCGATGGGCGTCATGTCGTCGGGCCGGCGCGAGCGCACCTCGTCGCGCAGCCGGGCGAGCGGGCGCAGCGCCCAGGCGACGCCGCCGGCCAGCAGCAGGCCTGCCGCCGCCACCAGCAGCAGGTCGCGGGCCACCGCCTGCAGCACCAGTGAACGCGTGAAGCTCTGGCGTGAGCTCAGTTTCTCGGCCACCTGAATGACGATGCGCTGATCGGCGGCGCCGCCGGGCAGGGGTGGGTCCAGCAGGCGTGCATACGAGCCCACGCGCACCGGCTCGCCGAAATAGGCCGCATCCATGAACTGGGGCTGGCCGGTGGTCAAGGGCTCTGCAGGCTTGGGCAGGTCGGGGCTGCCGATCTCGACCAGGCCGTCCTCGGTGGCGACGCGGTAGTCGACCTGGCCGCTGGCGGTGAGCTCGAAGAATTCGAGCATGCGGTAGGGCAGCTCGACGCCGATGCCGCCGCTGGCACTGGAGATGTTGGCGTCGATCGACTTGATGGCGCCCAGCAGGGAGCGGTCGTACGCGGCATTGGCGGCTTCCACCGCCGTGCGCCAGGTCAGCACGAGTTGCGCGCCCACGGCGCACAGCATGCCGGTCAGCAGCACCAGCAGCAGCGTGTGCCGCACGCTGCTGCGGTGCAAGCCTGCGAGATTCAACGGTCGCACTCCAGCACATAGCCCAAGCCACGCAAGGTGGTGATATTCACCGGGCTGGGCGCCAGGCGCTTGCGCAACCGGTGCACGAGCACCTCGATCACCTCGGGGTGCACATCCTGCTCGTCGGAGAACACGCGATCCAGGATTTCCTGCTTGGACATCGGCTGGCCGCTGCGGTGGATCAGCGCGCGCAGCACCGCATGCTCGCGTGGCGTCAGCACCAGCGTCTGATGTTGCAGCGTGAACAGCTTGGACCCCGCGTCATAGCTCAGCGGCCCACAGGCAAAACGCGGCTGGTCGCTGCCTCTGGCGCGCCGGATCAGCGCGATCAGGCGCGCCTCGAGTTCAGCCAGCTCGAAAGGCTTGGCCAGAAAGTCGTCTGCGCCCTCGTGAAGGCTGCTGACGCGCTCCATCAACGAGTCGCGCGCGGTGAGGATCAACACCGGCAGCCGCTCATCGGCCGCACGCAGTTCGGCCAGCACATCGTGGCCGCCAACGCCGGGCAAGCCCAGGTCGAGTACGAGCGCGTCGTAGCGCGTGGCCTTCAGGCTGCGCCGCACCAGGCGGCCGTCGTCGACCCAGTCGACCTGGAAGCTGCTTTGCTCAAGCGCGCGCTTCAGCCAGGTCGCCAGTTCGCGCTCGTCTTCGGCAAGGAGAATCCGCATGGACGGGAGGGTAGCAACGTGGGCGACTGGCTAAGCTCTTTCAGCGCTGAACGCTACCTGGAAAGGCCCGGAGTTTTCCTGTCGATGAACTCGGCGCGCTGCGCCTTCAGATTCGGGCCATCGATGTACTGGCTCATCTGGTCCAAATCGCGATTGCTCACGCCGACGCCCCGGAAGAACTCCTTCCAGCCATCCACGGCCACAGCGACACGCTTGACCGCCTCTATGGCCACGCCCTTGGTGAGCCCGAATGCCTGAACCTCCGACAACGCGTTTTCTATCGACGCATCGGCCTGGTCCTTGCCGACCCTGAGCTGCTGTTGACCGAGCCCCTGGACCGACGGCACCACGTCATAGGCCGGGGACAGGTCGTAGAACCCGTCTGCCGCGCGCACGAAGGCGTGGTTTTTCTCATGGTCATCCGTGTTGTCCATCAGGATGTTGAAGACCATGCGCTTGAACAACTCCTTCTGTTGCCCGCGAATGGCTTCCGCTCGGCCGATCCGACGCAGGCTCTGCGCGAGTTCAGGGTAGCCCATGGGCAGGCCGTTGGCACGCAACACGGTGTTGGCCGAAATCACATGCGAGCGCGTATCACCGGCGCGATCAAAGCGCCTCACTGCGACGGCGTGCCCGCGCGCCAAGGGAAGCGCGCGCGTGTGCGCAACGTCCAGCCCGCACTGGCTGGCCAGGCGCATGGTGGCGTGCTCGACAAGCTCCGTGTTGAAGTCCTCTCCTTCGGAGAACTTCACGACCCACTGCGCGCCGTCCATCTCGATCAAGGACTTAGGCCGGGCGCCGCCGAACGACGGGCCGGGCTTGACCAAGCGCACCAGCCGCTCGTCCACCTTCTCGTCCGCCAGAACCGCAGCGACCGCACGCTGCATGTCGTCGAGGTTCGCCAAGCTCGCCATGGCACCCTCGCTGCTGGGCTGATAGCCAGCAGCATCCGTCGAGACACCCAGCGCGCCGAAGCGGTCATCGCCAGCAAAGTAGAGGTACTCCAGCACAGACAGCCGTGAGGGTCTGTAGAGGTTGCGAATCACACGCTCGCCCCAGCGATCCGGGCGCGCGTCGTCAACGGCGCCGGCAGCCATGTCCCGCTCCTTGGGCACGTAGACGCCTCGGCCCAGGGGAAGGTCTTCGCTGAGCGGGAAGCCGTGCTGCAGCCAGTCGGCCGAATACTCCAGGCCGACTTTGCGGTTGCCCTCGGTCAGGAAGATCTGGCCGACTCTTCGAGGCGACGCAGGCCCTTCGCCAAGCCACCACAGGCTCATGGTGTCTTGCGATTTGTAGGCGCTATTCACGGCGTCGGCTCCCCTTCTTCTCAATGGCCAGGATCTCTTGTGCCAAGGCCTGGGCGTCGTTCTCTGGCGCCGCCAGATCCCGCAGCGTGCCATCTCGGCCGAGCAGCCACAAAGCGGTGGCATACACGCCCATGCTGACGCGCGGGTCGCCCTTCTCCATGGCAGCCAAGGTCGGAACGGATACATCCATCCGCAAGGCCCAAGAGCGGAGCGACTCCTTCCGTCGCTTTCGGCCAAGCCGCAGATGACTTCCCAGCACCTCCAAGGAGATCTGGACAGGACCGGGCAGGCTCGCTACGGAAACGGCGGCTTTAGGCATATTCCAAGATTACACAAACACGTATTTTTGTGCAATCTTGGTTTTACAAACACCGATCTCCACCGAACGTCTGAAAGGGCTGTTGGCGGCAGCTCCTGGTTTTCGACAGCGACGCCGAAGAGGCAGCCATTTTGTGCGACGCGGGGCTTGACCCGTACTGTCCACGTGTACTATCGTACTGGTACACGTTGGCAGTCACCCATGGATCCCACCCACTTCGTTCACATCAACACTGGCTCGCCCGAGCCCATCTACCGGCAACTCATCGAACAGGTGAAGCGGCGTGTGGCGGCCGGGCAGCTGAAGGCGGGCGACGAGATCCCGTCGGTGCGCGAGCTGGCCCAGGCGCTGGCCGTGCACCCGATGACCGTCTCCAAGGCCTATTCGCTGCTGGAGAGCGACGGCGTGCTGGAGCGACGACGGGGCCTGTCCATGGTCGTCGCCGCGCAGCACCGGAAGGCCCAGCCCACCGCCGACCGCGTCGAGTTGCTGCGGCCCACGCTGGCGCAGGCCGCCACCGAAGCGCGGCAGCTCGAAGTTTCCAAGACGCAAGCCCTGCAGTTGTTCAAAACCATCCTCGACGACGAGAGCCCCCGATGAGCCACTTTCCCCACTCCGAAAGCCCCAGCGCCGAACTCAGCGGCGTGAACCTCGCCTATGCCGAAGGCAGCAGCGTGCTCAAGCAGCTCGACTGGCAGCTGCTGCCCGGCCAGGTCGTCGGCCTGCTCGGCCGCAACGGCTCCGGCAAGACGACGCTGCTGGAGACGCTGCTGGGCCTGCGCGAACCCCAGGCTGGCTGCGTGAAGATCTTCGGCCAGGACGCGACGCGGCTGGACGACTCGGCGCGGGCCCGCATCGGCTACGTGCCCCAACACAACGACCTGTTCGAGGCCTTCACGGCAGCGCAGCTGTTGGCGTATTTCAAGAGCTTCTACCCGCGCTGGAACGAGTCGCGCGTCGAGGGCCTGCTATCGCGCTGGGACATCGACCGCAACAAGCCCATCCGCAAGTTGTCAGGCGGCCAGCAGCAGCGCCTGTCCATCATCCGCGCCCTCGCCCACGAGCCCGACCTGCTGGTGCTGGACGAGCCCGTCGCCAGCCTCGACCCGGTCGGCCGTCGCGACTTCCTGCGCGAGCTGGTGGACCAGGTGCTTGACCGTGGCACGACGGTCGTGTTCTCCACCCACATCCTGTCCGACCTCGAGCGCGTGGCCTTCAACCTGGCCTTCCTCAGCGGTGGCCGCATCGCGCTGCAGGCGCCGCTGGACGAGCTGCTGGAGCAGGTACGCGCCTTCACCGGCAGCGTCTCCGAGATGGCCGGCCTGATGGGCCGCTTGGGCGCGCAGCCGCTCAAGCGCACGCCGTTGGAGGCCGGCCGCGAGCGCGTGCTGGCGCGGCTGCCGACGAATGCCACGCTGCCAGCCGGCATCGAGGCTGAGCGCGTCAACCTGGACGACCTGTTCGAGGAGCTGACCTGATCATGGATGTAAGCCTCAATCAGGTGCTGCTGGCGTTCTGGCGCCAGTCGAACATGGACAGCAGCCGCTGGGTGCGGGTCGTGTTCTACGGCGTGGTGCTGGCCCTCCTGAGCGTCGTGCTCTGGTTCATGCCGGTCGTGCAGATGCGCATCGCCATCGCCTGCACGGTGCTCGTCCTCGCGTTGTTCGGGCTGTGGGTGATGCTGCTCGGGAACCTGATGCAGCAGAACCATCCCACCACCACTCGCCTCGTTCCCGGCCACCTGCGTCGGCTGCGCCAGGCGACGCTGCTCGTCTGGCTGCTCATCAGTAGCCTGCAGGGGGTGCTGGCTTGGCTGGCGCTGGCGGGACGAGTGCCGCTGCCGCCGCTGCTGCTCGCAACCGCCGCAGTCGGCGTCGGTGCCGGCTGGGCGCAGCGCCACTGGATGTGGGCCATCGTGCTGTACGTGACTCCGTCCCTCGTCGTGCCGCTGCACCTGCAGGAGCGCCTGGCGCCGCAGTGGCACGCGCTGGCCGACATCTGGCAGGTCCAGCCCTGGGGCTGGCTGGCACTGAGCCTCATCGTGCTGGGTGTGTTGCTGGTGCGCTTGTTCGGCACGGGCGACGCCAGCCACCGCGTCTTCTACGAGAGGCTCCAGCGCATGCTCAAGATGGCGCGCAGCGCCGTGACCGGCAACCGCGCAGGCATGGGCGCGCTTGGCCGCGGCGGCGAGTGGTTCGCTTGGCCGGTCGACGCGCTCGCTTCGAGGTGGCTCTCGCGGCTGCTGGCCCGGGCGCAGCCTCAACAGGCCAGCGTGATGGCCCGTGCCGAAATCGTGCTGCACGGCATCGAGCACTGGCTGCGCCACGGGGCGAGCGTGGGCCTGACGCTGGTGAGCGTGGGCATGGGCGGCGCACTGACCTTCGAGCTGCTGGGTGTCACGTCGGGCCAGTCCTTCAACAGCGCGACGCTCAGCCTGCCCTTCGGGCTGGCAATCGCCGGTTTCTACCCCGGCTTTGCGCTGCGCAACATGCTCTGGCATACCCGGCGCGAACAGGCGCTGCTGGCCCTGCTGCCTGGCATGCCGCAGGGTGGCCGGCTCAACCGCGCGGTGGCCTTCGTCCAGCTGCGCCATTTCCTGATCGCCTGGGCCGCGTCGACGCTGCTGTTGGGCGGCCTGATCCTGCTGACCGGGAATCCATCGGTGCTGAGCATGTCCATCGCGGCCCTGCCGCTGGGCGTGCTGAACCTGACGCGTGCACCAGCCACCATGCGCGCACCGACGCCCTGGACGGTTTCGCGGCCGGTACTGGGCTTCATGCTGCTGAATGCGGTGCTGTGGGGTGCGTGCGCCTTCATGAACTCGCTGATCTGGCCGCTGGCGGCCGCGAGCCTGACCTTGAGCGCGGCCCTGCTGGCCTGGCGCTGGCGAGCGCTCAGCCAGGCGCCATCGGCCCTGCCGGCCGGACGGCTGGCCTGAGCAAGGCCGCCGCAAGCTTCAAAAACCGCTCGTCGCGAGCGCCGCGCCGCTCGCCGGAGGTGGTTTGCGGACTGTGAACTTCAGCACGGACAAAACACGGCTTACATCCGCACACTGAGCCCCATGCAGTCGGCAAACCCGTTGAAAAGCGGGGACGCAAAGCCACCGGTCTTCATGCTCCGCAAGGAGCGCAAGACAGCGGGGCTGCCCTAGGCGGACAAGGACATGTCCGCAGCGTGGCACACGACGAAGGTGCCGGCTACTGCCCAGTAGTCCCCACCTCGTCCAACCCGAAAGAGCCACGCCATGAAAACCACCCTCACCGCCATCTCCCTCGCCCTGCTGGCCCAAGCCGGCTTCGCCGCCGACGCGCCCACCGCCCAGCTCACGGGTCTCGTGCGCATCGTCAAGAGCGACGGCAAGACCGTGCTGGCCCAAGCCGCGCCGCTGCTGGTCACCGCCAACATGGCGACGGGCAAGCTGCCCGAGATCACGGTCAGCGACAAGGACGCCTTCCTGAGCGCACTGGGCCGCTGCGCCTTCAATTTCCAGTACGACGAGATCAGCGCCACGGCCGTCGCCAACAGCACCAACCGCATCTTCAGCAACGACGCGCTGATCGCGCAGAACACCCAGATTGCGCTGGCGGCCAAGGTGGCCAGGACGATCTGGACCCAGCCCTACCTGGTGGCCGGTGCCAACAACGTGAAGATCGTCGTCAACGCAGAGTCGGCCACGCCGAGCACGGGCTGGGTGCGCATCAACGTGGCCGGCACCTGCGGCGCCGTCACTGCTCCCAAGCCAGCACCGACCCCGGCTCCGGCCCCCGTGACCGTGCCCAAACCTGCCCCTGCGCTCGCACCCACTGCCGAGCCCAAGCCAGCGCCGGCCCCAGCGCCCGTCGCCAAGCCCGCTCCCGCGCCGGTCGTCTATATCCAGCCAGGTTCCGGTGACTGGAACAACCTCAACACCGCCTGGGGCTACAGCAACTACGCCGTGACCCAGCTCAAGGGCAAGGGCTATGCGAAGTACGACGAGGTCGTGCGGCTGAATACTGCGCTCACCAACGTGATCAACGCCAAGAAGGTCTCAACCGGCGACTACGCCAGCCTGATGGCGGCGTGGAACGCACTGCAGGCCGACGCCGCCTTCAGGGCCGCGATGACCGCCATCGTGCCGACGCCTGGCAAGAAGTAAGCAGGCCGACTACTGCTGGATCGCCGGCTCGGCGAGCTGGGCCAGCAGCGTCAGCGATTCCTGCCAGCCCAGGTAGCAGGCCTCCGCCGGGATCATGTCGGGGATGCCTTCCTGCCTGATGTGCACTTCCGTGCCGCAGAACACCGCGCGCAGCTCGACCGTCGTCGTCATCTCGCCGGGCAGGTTGGGGTCGTCGAAGGTCGCTGTGTAGCGCAGCTTCTGGCCGGGCACCAGCTCCAGGTAGCGCCCGCCAAAGCTGTGGCCGCCGCCGGTCGTGAAGTTGGTGAACGACATGCGGTAGCTGCCGCCCACCTGGGCGTCCATCTCGTGCACGGTACCTGTGAAGCCATGCGGCGGCAGCCACTTGGCCATCGCTGCGGGCATCGTGAAGGCGCGGTAGACGCGGTCGGGCGGGCAGCGCAGCACGCGGTGCAGGGTGACGGTCTGGGTCATGGCATTTCCTGGTGAGTGGGATACAGACACGACGATCGGCGCGCCGCCGGATCGACAAAACTCAGAGGGGCAGTTCGGTGAAGTAGCGCCCGCCGTGGAAGATCAGCGGCTGCGCGCCGGGCCGCGACGTGCAGCGCTCCACCTCGCCGACGAAGATGACGTGGTCGCCCTCCTCATAACGGCTGCGGTTGGCGCATTCGAAGACGGCGACGGCGCCCTCCAGCACCGGCGCGCCGCCCGCGCCCTCGTGCCAGGCCACGCCGGCGAAGCGGTCGATGTCGCGCATGGCGAAGCGTTGGGCCAGCTCCTTCTGGTCGGCCGCGAGGATGTTGATGGCGTAGTGCGTGCCGTGGGTGAACGTCGGCAGCGAGCCGGCGCGCCGCGCCAGGCTCCACAGCACCAGCGGCGGGTCCAGCGACACGGAGTTGAAGGAGTTGGCGGTCAGGCCGACAAGACTGCCGTCTGCCGAGCGCACGGTGACGATCGTCACCCCGGTGGCGAACATGCCGAGGGCGGCGCGGAATTGCTGGCTGTCCATGACGGTGATTGTCGCCAGTCCTACGAAAGCCCTGGCAGCGTCATCGCACAATGCCGGCCATGCATGCCGACGACTTCCAGGTCCGCGATGACCTGCAGTTCACCAACCCCCCATCCCGCCTGTTCGGCGACTGCGCCGACTGCGCCAACGGCCGCTGCGCGCCGCCCAGCCAGCGCGGCCGGCGCCTCTTCACGGGCCTGCTCGCCGCCACCGGTGCGGCGGCCTTCATGCCGGCCTGGGCGCGCGAGGGCGTGGACGTGGGCGCCAAGAGCAAGTTCACGGGCTTCGTGTCTGCGGCAGAGCTGGAACAGGCCGGTGGCCAGCAGTACGCGCAGATGATGCAGCAGGCCGCGCAGAAACGCGCCCTCGCGCCGGCGGAGCATCCCCAGCTGCAGCGACTGCGCTTCATCGCCCAGCGCATCATCCCGTTCAGCTACGAATGGAACGACCGCGCGCGGCAGTGGAAGTGGGAGGTCAACCTGCTCGGCGACCCGCAGCTGAACGCCTTCTGCATCCCGGGCGGCAAGATCGCCTTCTTTTACGGCATCCTCGAAAAGCTCAAGCTGGACGACGACGAGGTGGCGGCCGTCATGGGCCACGAGGTGGCGCATGCGCTGCGCGAGCATGCTCGCGAGCGGGTCGGTAAGTCGCTCACAACCGGTTTGGTCGTTGAGGGCATTTCAGCGCTGTTCGGCCTGGGCAATCTGGGCCGCACCGTGACCGGCTACGGCGGGCAGCTGTTCAGCCTGAAGTTCAGCCGCGACGACGAGACCGAGGCTGACCTCGTCGGCATCGAGCTGGCCGCGCGCGCCGGCTACGACCCGAGCGCCGCCGTGCGGCTGTGGGAAAAAATGATGGCGGCCAACAAGGGCGCGCCGCCGCAGTGGCTGTCCACCCACCCAGCCAGCGGCACGCGCATCCACGACATCCAGGCCAATCTGCCCAAAGTGTCCGGGCTCTACGCCCGCGCCCCCAAGCCGCAGCAGCGCTTTCCGGTGGCGCCGCCGCTCAAGGCGGCGCCTTCTTCACCAACGGGCCGGTAACGCCTTCAACCGCTGGTATTCGCCTGCCGCCACGCGCTTCAGATAACCACCCAGCTCCAGGTCCTTGACCAGCTTGGACACCATCTCGCGCGAGCAGCCCAGGCGCTGGGCCATGCCCTGGTGGGTCAGCTCTAGGTGGCGGCCGTCGCCGGTGAGTTCGTCGAAGAGATTCTTCAGCCGGCCATAGACGTCGTTGAGTGCCAGCTGTTTGGTCGACAGCGTGGCCGAGCGCGCGCGGCGGATGACCTTGGTCAGAAGCTCGAAAGCGAACTCGGGGTGCTCGCTGATGTGGGTCAGCAGGCTGGCCCGCGTGACCATGACGAGGCGGCTGGCCTTCTCGGTCATGACGCTAGCCGAGCGCGGCCCGCCGTCCAGGCTCATCTCGCCAACGTATTCGCCGGGGCCGTAGACGCCGTAGGTGATCTCGCGGCCACGCACGTCGCTGCTGAAGGCACGCAAGGAGCCGGCCAGGATGAGGTAGAGGTTGTCGCCGACCGAGCCTTCCTCGATCAGCACGACGCCCTTGCGGTAGCTGCGCGCAATGCCGCGCGAGGCCAGCAGCCGCAGCGAGCTGGGCAGGGCCAGAAGTTCGTTGTCGAGGAAATCGTCTGCCATGCGCGCGGCGCGGCGGGCATATGGCCCGGCCGCGTGCGCGAATGTTAAGGCCCCTCGTCCGGGAGCCTTGGCGGCCCCGCGACGGGCGCGGCCCGCCTACTTGAAATGAGCCGCGCTCAGTTGACCAGTTTGGGCGGCCTCAGCGACGACACCAGCGGCGGCAGCAGCGCGAGCTGGCGCATCAGCTCGCCGATGCTGTCGGCACCGCTCTTGGCGCGGATGCTCTGGATCTGGCTGCGCACCGTCGAGATGGCGACGCCTTGGCGGGCCGCCACATCGGTGGGCTTGACGCCGTTGGACAGCGCCTTGAGCACCTCGGTCTCGGCCGGCGTGAGCTGGTAGCGCAGCGCAAACCACTGTGCGGCCAGCTCGCCGCAGAGCGTGCGCCGCTCCAGAATGAGCAGCACGGCCGCCTGGCTGACGTCACGGTTGAGCGGCACGACGACGACATTGGCGCGGCCGCATTCGGCACGCTCGTCGCCCAGGCGCAGCAGGCAGCGCCGGCCGCTCGCCTCGGCGCCTTCCAAAGCATCCGCCAGTGGCACCGCGTCGGTCAGCAGGCGTGCACGTAGATGCGGGCCGACGACTTCGAGAGGGTGGTTGTCGTCCAGCGCCGCCCGCGCCGCCAGGTTGGCGTGCAGCATGCGTCCGGCGCCGTTGAGCAGCACGACGCCGTGGTCGAGCTCCTCCAGCACAAGGCCCATCCACTGGCTGGACAGCGAGGCGGCCTGACGGCGCTCCTCACGGGGACGACCGGGGACTGGGCCCGGCTGAACAAAGTCATTCACCCACATGGCAGCTCTCCTCGGCTTGCCCGCTGCAAGCCTCCACAAAGCGTAGGAGAGCACGTTTCAGGTTTGGCGTAAATGTTGCGGGATGTGCTTGTGAACGAATTACGGCCCGGTGTCATATGAGCCGGACGCAACGGCAACTAGGGATTGCGCACCGCCAACGGGCTTGCGTGCACAAAGCCACGATGGCATGAGCTCATGACGGAAGCGTCGTTGGCGTTTTCGTCATCCCCCTTCAGACTGGCGGCGTTGTTCATCCACAAGCCACTGCCCACGATCTCCGATGTGTGAGCTTTTCGCCCTCAATAGCCGCTTAGCCGCCGCCGCCAACTTCTCGTTGAGCGGCTTTGCCGCCCGCGGAGGACGCACGGCAGACCATGTCGACGGCTGGGGCGTGGCCTTCCACACCGGCGAGCGCTGCGAGGTCTTCGTCGAAGACCGGCCGGCCGCCGAGTCCGATCTGGCCTCGCACTACGGCCGCCACCCGGTGCAGGCGCGCAACATCATTGCCCACATCCGCAAGGCGACGCAGGGCGCGCGGGCCGTTGAGAACTGCCACCCCTTCCGGCGTGACTGGGCTGGCCGCACCTGGGTGTTCGCGCACAACGGCGACCTGGAGGACTTCTACCCCGCACTCACCGGCGCCTTCACGCCGGCCGGCCAGACCGACAGCGAGCGCGCCTTCTGCTGGCTGATGCAGCGGCTGCAGCAGCGTTTTGGCGAGCGCCTGCCCGACTGGCCCGAGCTGGCCGCCACGCTGACGCCCTGGCTGCACGAGATCGCCGAGCACGGCCGCTTCAACTTACTGCTGACGGACGGGCGCGCGATGCTGGCCCATGCGTCCACCAAGCTGCATTGGCTGCGCCGCCAACCGCCCTTCGCCCATGTGCGGCTGCGCGACGGCGACCTGAGCGTCGACCTCGCCACCCTGAACGGCCCGCACGACCGCATGACGCTGGTGGCCACCGAGCCGCTGACGCACGACGAAGCCTGGGCCGCCTTCCAACCCGGCGAGGTGCGCGTGTTCGAGCAGGGCGACTGCGTCTTTCTGAGCGAAGGCATTCCCGCACAAGCCGCAGCCTGAGCCAGTCGGCTGCCAACTTGGCGGCCTGGCCTCAGCGCTGTTCAAGCCGCTGCAACCGCACTGACCGGCACGTTCGCGCGGCGGCTGCGGCGCTGGATGCCCACCAGCAACGCCAGCCCCGGCACCCGGCGTGCGCCGAGGTAGGCCAGCGCGCAGATCGCGAAGGTCAGCGCGATCAGCAACACCGCCTCCAGCCCCCACGGCAGCGCCAGCGGCTTGAGCGCCTGCGTCAGCAACACGATGACGCTCTGGTGCAGGACGTAGAAGCAGAACACCGCCGCGCTGGCCTGGCGCAGCAGCGGCGACTCACGGGTGAAGGCGCGCTGCGCCCAGCCGCAGGCGGCGGCGATGGACCACCAGCTCATGCACGCCCACAGCACCCGCTGCGCGACCAGCACCTCGGTGGGCGGTGGGGTGTTGGCATAGTGGATGAAGTAGGCCATCAGCAGCGCCCAGCCGCCCAGCGCGCCGGCCAAGGCCGCCCACCGCAGCTTCTGCGCCGCCTCCCACAGCCCTGCGGCCAGCGGCGTGCGGCTCGTCCAGCCCAGCGCAAACAACCAGCCGTACTGCAGATGGTTGTAGAGGTCGTGCACGAGGTTGTGCGTGCTCGGGTGGTGCGGGAAGACGGCCACGCGGGCCAGCACCAGTGGCGCGGCCGGTAGCAGCAACCAGGCCCAGGCGGGCAGCGCGAGGGCACGGGGCTTCACGCGCAGCAGCGCCGCCAGGGCCGCCACCACAACACCCAGGACCGCGTACAGCCACAGATAGGGCAGGAACCACAGGTGGTTCCAGGTCGGCACGGTCATGCAGTCCTGGCCACGGCAGTAGGTGCCGCCGTGCAGATAGGCCTGCCAGAAGTCCAGGTAGCCACCGTCGCCGGGCAGTTGCGCCGGCACCTTGGTCAGCACCTCGAAATAAGCCTGTGGCGTGACGATGACGGCCATGCCGAACAGCAGCGGCAGCAGCAGGCGCAGCGAGCGGTCCTTCAGCGTGCCGAGCGCGCCGCGCGTGGCCATCAACCCCTGACAGGCTGCCCCGGCGACGAGGAAGAGCAAGCCCAGCCGCCAGGGCGCACTCAGCATCATGAAGGGCTCGAGTGCGCTGCTGGCGGCAGCGCTCTTCACATGCCAGTCCCAGGTCACGTAGTACATGCCGACGTGATACGGGATTAGCAGCGCGAAGGCGGCAACGCGTAGGCCGTCGAGGAAGGGCAGGCGAGCGGATGAGATGTTCATGGCCGCCAGCTTCGCGGCGGGCTCGTTCGAGGGCGAGCGCGGCGGGGCCAGTGGCGGGCGGGTGGGGGCGAGCTGCCGTGGCCACGCTGCGGTGAAAAGCCATGTCATTCGCCGCATAATTCGCGGCGAATGAGGGGCTACGGTGAATAGAGGCACAATCACCGCATGTTAAGCGGCGAATACATCTGGCAATTGCCCGACTGGCCGGCCTTGCGCTACGACCTGGCCGCGCTGGCCGCGCCACTGGCCGCCGTGAGCCAGGCGCAAGGCCGGCTGCTGGGCCGGCTGACGGACGTGGGCCTGGGGCCGCGCGACGAAGCCAGCTTGGCGGCGCTGACGGACGACGTCATCAAGACCAGCGCCATCGAAGGCGAGGCACTGCAGCCGGCCTCGGTGCGCTCGTCGCTCGCGCGCCGGCTGGGCGTGGACATCGGCGCGCTGGCTCCGGTGGACCGACATGTGGAAGGCGTCGTCGACATGGTGCTGGACGCCACCGGCCACGCCGATGCGCCCCTCACGGAAGCGCGCCTGTTCGGCTGGCAGGCGGCGCTGTTCCCGACTGGCCACTCCGGCCTGACGGCTATCACCACCGGCGGCTGGCGCGATGACGCGCAAGGCCCGATGCAGGTCGTCTCCGGTCCGGTCGGTCGCCAGCGCGTGCATTTCGAGGCCCCGCCGGCCGCGCGCTTGCCGGGCGACGTCGCGCGCTTCCTGGCCTGGGTGAACGAGCCCGCGCCGACCGAGCCGGCGCTGCTGCGCGCGGGCCTGGGCCACCTGTGGTTCGTCACGCTGCACCCCTTCGACGACGGCAACGGCCGCCTCGCGCGCGCCGTGGGCGACCTGCTGCTGGCGCGCGCCGACGGCAGCCCGCAGCGCTTCTACAGCCTGTCGGCGCAGATCCAGCGCGAGCGCGCCGCCTACTACGACATGCTGGAGCAGACGCAGAAGCAGGGCGACCTCGATGCGACCACCTGGCTCGCATGGTTCCTGCAAACCCTGCAGGCCGCGCTGGGCCAGGCCCACCAGACGCTGGACACGGTGCTGCACAAGGCGCGCTTCTGGCAGCAGCTGCCCGCCGTGGCGCTGAACGAGCGGCAGGTGAAGGTGCTGAACCGGCTGCTCGACGGCTTCGACGGCAAGCTGACCAGCAGCAAGTGGGCGGCCATCGCCAGGTGCTCGGCCGACACCGCGCTGCGTGACCTGAACGACCTGGTCGCGCGCGGCCTGCTGCAGCGCTCGGGCGCAGGTGGGCGCAGCACGAGCTACGAGCTGGCGAGCCAGCCGTCCAGCACCGGCCGGTAGCCTCGCGACACGCGCAGCGTTTCGCCGCAACTCAAGCTCAGCACCGCCTCGCCGCTGCCCAGGCGCTCGATGCGTTTCACATGCGCCGGGTTGACCGCGTGGCTCCGGTGAATACGCAGGAAGCGCGCGGCCCAACCGGGGCGGGTGAGCGCCTCGGCCAGCGTGGCGCGCTCCAACAGGCTGCGCGGCGGCAAGTGCAGTTCGATGTAGTTGTCGGCAGCCGAGATCCAGTGCACATCGGCCAGCAGCAGGCGCTCGCCTTCGACCCACCATTCGCCCACCGGCACCACCGGCAGCGCCAGCAGCTCGCGCACGCGGCCCAGCGCGGCGGCGAGGCGGTCGACCGTGTAGGGCTTGAGCAGATAGTCCAGCGCCGCCAGCTCGAAGGCCTGCAGCGCGTGCTCGGCGTGGGCCGTGGAGAAGATGACGCAGCGCACGCCGGCTTCGCGCAGCGCCCTCGCGAGCTGCACGCCGTTGCCGCCGGGCATTTCGATGTCGAGCAGGGCGAGGTCGGGTGGCGCGGCAAGCGTCTGCACGAGGGCCAGGGCCGCAGGCGCGTCGGACGCTTCAAACAGCTCGGCCACGTCGGGCTCGGCGGCCAGCAGGCGGCGCAGCTTGGCGCGCGCGGCGGGTTCGTCGTCGACGATCAGGACACGCATGGCAGGTCCAGTTGCAGCCTCATGCCGCTGCCGTCGGGGCCGAAGTCCACATGCGCGGCGCCGCCGTAACGCGCCTCCAGCCGCTCGCGCAGATTGCGCAGGCCGAAGCCGCCATCAGGGTCGGGTGGCGACTCGGGCACGGCCGTGTCACCGTGGTTGCTGACGCGCAGCTGCAGCCGCTCACCTTCGCGCGTGGCGGCCACGACGACGGTGACGCGGCCACGGTGCCGAGCCACGTCATGCTTGACCGCGTTCTCCACCGGCGCCAGCAACAGCAGCGACGGCAGTCGGCAGTCGAGTGCGGCTTCTTCCGCGTCGATCTGCACGACGAGTCTCTCCGGCCCGAAGCGCGCCTGCATCAAGGCCAAAAATGGCTGCACCAACGCCAGCTCCTCGCGCACCGAATGCTCGGCGCGCTGCTGGGCGGCGAGGGTCTGGCGCAGCAGGTCGGCCAGCTGGCAGAGCAGCCGGTCGGCGCGGGGCACGTCTTCGTACATGACCGAGCTGATCAGGTTGAGCGTGTTGAACAGGAAGTGCGGCTGCACCTGGTCGGCTAGACGGGCGAGGCGCAGCTCGGCAAGTTCCAGCCGCGCCTGCTCGGCGGCGTGGGCCATCCAGATGCCGCGCGAGATCAAGCAGAAGCTGATGTAGCTGACCGCGTCCTTGCCGCCTTCGAAGATCAGCAGCGTCGACACGTCGTCGGGCCGGTAGTCGACGCCAACCAAGCCGTAGACCAGCAGGCGCAGGCCGAACATGCCGGCGATATGCAGGCCGCTGAAGACCGGCAGCGCCAACGCATGCGCGCCGAGCTGCTGCGGCCAGGGCCGGCCACGCAGCCGGCCGACGAGGGCGTGAATGCCCACCGCCAGCGCGCCGATGACGAGCACGGAGCTGAACTCCCACAGGAAGGGCTCCCACGGCCGCGTGCCGCCACCGAGCCGGTAGGCCTCCAGCGCGGAGGCGCTGAGCAGCAGGCCGATGACGGTCAGCAGCGCGAGATAGGGCAGGCGCCAGCGGCGCGGCAGGAGGGGCATGGGGCGAGGGTAGCTGCGCCTGCCGATGCGCCGACCGCGGCTCGTCCCGGCCTGACTGCAGCTTGTCCCAACGGGGGCTGGCGCGAGGCGCGAACCCCGGCGCAAGCGCGGCGGCACAACCTCGGCCTCGCCGATGCAAGGGCCGTGCGAAGGCACTACCAGGACCCGCTCACCAGCTTTGCGCCCAGCCTGCCCGTGGGTCACGCTGTGGCCGCCATGGGCCGCCGCCACGGCCAGCACGCCGACGCGCCTCGGCCGAGCGGCTGGCGCAACTGGGCCTCAGCCCCGCGCTGCTAGGCCGCCTGCCCGCATCGGTGACCGGCGGCGAACTGCAACTCATCGCCCTAGCGCTAAGCCGACGGCCTCGTCCAGCAACTCCTTGCGCAGGGCCTCGCGGTCGATGTGAGCCGGCAAGTCGACGAAGCGATCCAGGATCTCGCGCACCAGCTTCTCGGTTTCGGAGCGCAGCTCGGCGTCGCTCATGCGCGTCAGGTCGCGGCGGCGCAGGTCGATGGTTTCGAGCAGTGGGTCGTGCACATGCTTGCGCCAGGGGTGGCGGGCCTGCACGGCCAGCACCTCGGGCGAGACGGGTTCGTTCGCGTCCGGCAGCATGGTGCCGACGATGGGCCGCGGAACGTTGGCGGCGGGCGGTTGCGCCACGTGCAGCGGGATGACCTCCGCCGCAGTGGGCAGTGGCACGGCGCGCGGCGCGCGGCTTGGCCCTCTGGCCCTCGCCCTCGCGCACCCGCAGCGTCACGCCGCCGATGCGGATCTGGTCGGCAAACGTGAGCGGCCCGTAGCGCACGATGCGCGAGGTTGACCCAGGTGCCGGTGAATTGGCCGCGGTCCTCCAGCGTCCAGCCGTCGCGCGTTTCGATGAGCTTGGCGTGCTCCCGCCCGACGCGCCAGCCACGCAGCTGGATGTCGCAGTCCTTGCCGCGGCCGATGCTGATCTCGCGCTGGTCGAACTCGAGTTCGCGCGTCTCGCCGCCAGCGGTGATCTGGATGATGAGTCGTCTCATGGCGTGCCTAAATCCGGCAGTTGGGCGAGCCCCCAGCGGTGGTCACCAGCGTGGTGAACGGCGCGAAGCGAGCAAGGGGGTGAGCCATCTGAACTTTCGATGAATAGCGAGCGGTCAATTGCCGGGCTTGGGCACTAGGGCATGTTCAGTGGCACCAGCCACTGCGCCAGCACCCAGCCGCGCTTGCCCGTGGCGCCGGCGCCGATCTGCACCGGCAGCCACGCGCCCTGGGGCGGCAGGCTGAGGCGGCGCACCACATCGCCGCGCTGGGCGCGCCAGCGAGATCGCACGGCTACAGCGCGGCGCTCTCTTGCCCTCCTACAACCGGTTTGCTCGGAGGCTGGCAATCCCTCTTGACCGCCTCTAGCACCATGCGGTCCAAGAGTTGAAGACGTTGATGAATGAAAACTTGGCTAAGCCATGACCTCTGCGACCCCCGACCCTCAAGAGACCGACGTGCTGGGCTCGATGCCCAGCACGAACACCGCAAGCTATGCGAACCGTTCCGGACTGCTGCGACGCTTTGACCACTTCGCATCGGCAGCGACGCGGTGGTGCGGCACTCCCGTGGCGTTCTGCCTCGCGGTGGCCACCGTGCTGGTGTGGGCGGCGCTTGGCCCGCTGAACGCCTATTCCGAGAACTGGCAGTTGGTGATCAACACGGGCACGACCATCGTCACGTTCCTGATGGTGTTCCTGATCCAGCAAAGCCAGAACAAGGACAGCGTGGCTTTGCACCTCAAGCTGAACGAGCTATTGGCCGCTCACAAGTCGGCAAGCAACCGAATGATCGGCATCGAGTCGCTCGATGAGCAGGACTTGCGAGAGGTCGCCGCGTTCTACACCCGCTTGGCAGAACGCGCCGAGAGCGCGGGGCCGGTCAAGGAGGTGCACTCCATTGACGAGGACGGTATGCCTGCTTCTGCACCGTACACACACAGGGACCGTGAGAGGGCACGCGCTTTGCCACGTTGATCGCTCGGGGACCACACGGATTGCACGTCCTTTCCGATGTCGATTGCTTTGATAGGTGAATCGACTCTTTCGTGCCGCTGTTGACGCAGCGGTTTTATGCCACTAACCAGTAGCCACTAGCCAGTAGGACCTCCCATGCCAACCACCGCAACGAAGACCTCAGCCAAGGCGTCCAAGGGCGCTTCCACCAAATCCGCCGCCGGCCGCGCGACTGCATCGAAGAAGGCCACCGCACCTGATGCGATCGACCTGCTCATCACCGACCACCGTGAGGTGAAGGCGCTGTTCAAGGAATACGACAAGCTCGTCAAGGCGGAAGCCGATTCCGGCGAGAAGCAGGCCATCGCCCTGCAAATCTGCGTGATGCTGACGGCACATGCGACGGCAGAGGAGGAGCTGTTCTACCCGGCCGCCCGCGATGTGCTCGGCGAAGATGAAGACCTCGTCGACGAAGCCGACGTCGAACACGCCAGCGCCAAGGAGCTGATCGCCCAGATCGAAGCCGGCACGCCGGACGACCCGCTCTACGACGCGAAGGTGAAGGTGCTCGGCGAGTACATCGACCACCACGTCAAGGAAGAAGAAGGCGAAATGTTCCCCAAGGTTCGCAAGTCCGACCTGGACCTGGATTCCCTGGGCGAAGAGATCGCCGCGCGCAAGGCCGAGCTGCTCGGGCAAACCGACGAACCGCACTGACCGCTCAGCGGCCCGGTGCAAGCGCCGGGCCGCTCTTCCTTTGCGCGGTTTCTGATCGGTTCACTTCATCAGCGAACGATTCAGTTGCCACTACATCCCTCCCGTGCGAGCTGGCGCCAGCGCGTTGTGGATGTACGGGTTGCGGTGCTCATTCGGTGACTCGCGCCTGGACCTGGCCGTCAGCGGCCCCGCCTCGGCACGGGGCGCCTACGGCGCGGGGGTGCCTGCACAAGCGCTGCCAGGGCTTCCGGAAACGAATCAATCAGGGTCTATGCGCGAGCCGGGGCGAAGCTGCAGCCGCTCGGCCTCGCCAGCGGCGAGTTCCAGCGTCATGCGCGCGCCGATGCAAGCGCTCAGGCGCCAGGGCGCCAGCGCCGGCACCACCTTGATGACGCGGCTGTCGCGGTCCACGTAGACCACGTCGATGGGGTAGCGCATGAAGCAGGTGTGCACGCTGGAACAGGGCTTGATCGCCAGCGCCTCGCCGGGCTTCAGCCTCGGCAGCGCCAGCAGGCCCAGCAGCCGGGCGCGGAAGCCGGCGTTAAGCGGCGTGAAGGTCCGATGGCTGGTGCTCGTCACAGGGACAGCAGCGACAGCGTAGCGGCTCGCGTCTCGGCGCAACACGAGCGAACGTTCTCGCGCGCCGCTGGTGGTGGCGTCGCGCTCGTGTGCGGTTCAGCGCTTCTTCTTTGGTGGGGCTTTCTTCTGGCCCCGCAGAAGAAAGTTACCCCGCCGCCGGGCGGGACTCCCGGCAATGCACCGAGCAGTCTCTCTCTCTCGGCCGAATCAAACCAAGAGAAGCTCGGAGGCTGGCGCGAAGCCCGATGATGGTTCCGCTGCACCCGCTGGGGTTCGCGACGCTTACCCCAGCCTACCTGCTGACGCGCGAGCGGGGCACTGCCACCGGCAGGAGCGACGCCCACGCAGCGGCGCGATGTAAGGTCAGCCCCTGCTCGCACGAATGCCCCGAATGAGACGCCACCCCCTGATCGCCCTGCCCCTGCTGCTAACGCTGATGCTGCTGGCGGCCTGCGCGCCCTGGCCCACGCGCCCGCCCGAGGTAGCGCTGCCGCTGCACCAGGCCTGGGTGGAGGGCCGGCGGGTGGACTATGTGACGACGGACATCTCGGACGCCGCGATGGCGGCCCAGTTGGGTGTCAACCATGTGCCACGGCTGAAGGACGCGCTCGGTGCCGGCCGGGCGTCCCTCACCGAGCGGGTCTACAAGTTCGTGGACGGCAGCCAGATCAGCATCTTTCCGTCGGCCCCGGCGCCCGCAGGAGCCGCCCAGCCGGATGCGAACTACAGCCCGCTGTGGCGCCTGGTGCAGGTGCGCTGGCAGCCCGGTGCGGCGGTGCGGGAGCTGCGCTCGGAGGAGGCGCTGCTGGACGCGCTGAGCCGGGGTGAGCTGTCGTTGGAGGTGACGGACATCGTCGTCAACTGCCCGGTCACGCGCGCGGGATCGAAGTAGGCCGGGGCGGGGTCCTGCGGCACCGCCATGCCGGCAACAACCGGCTTCGCTCAGTCGCCCTTGCCCGGCCGCTTGTCATCACCCGCGCCGCGTTCGCCGCCCTGCACCATGTCGCCACGCCGCTCGGCGTCCAGCCCCGGCGTGGCGCGCAGGTCGGTGTCGACCTGGCCTTGCTTCAGGTCCTTGGCCGCGCGCTCAACATCGCGGTTGGGGTCGGGGTGGGTGGCGTTGGTCTGCTGATCCCGCTCGTGCGGCAGCGACGGGCCCTTGGGCTCCACGGCACCGCGTTGCGTGGTTTCGTCGGGGCGGGGGGATGCATTGGCTGTCATGGCGGGCTCGCGGGTTGGGCTAAGGCTGAACTTTCGGCGCCGGCATCGCCGCGCGCGGTCGTCGGAGCCGCCGTCGGCCTGTCGGCGCAGGCCGCTACCGCGCGGCGGCGCGCCGTCCTACAAGCGGCGACGTTGCCGTCCTTGCCCGGGATGCGTCGGGGCGACAGAGCATTCGGCGTCATGGCCCATGCGCTTGCTGCCCCCACCCTGCCGACCGGCGACGCCGGCCGCAGCACTGCGGTGGGCAATGCCCGCTGGGAGGGTGAAGGGCAGCGCTGGCGCCTGGTGCTGGCCGGCGACTGGGCAGGCGACGCCGAGCTGCCCAAGCCGCCGGCCGAGCTCAAGGTGGCAGCGGGCACGCAACTGACGTTCGACAGCTCCGCGCTGTCGCACTGGCAACCGGCCTTCGCAGCGGCGCTGTGGCAGGCGCTGGCGCCACTGGCGCGGGCCGGCGTGGCGCTGGACCTGGCCGGCCTGCCGCGTGGCCTGCAGCCGCTGCTGGCCTTGAGCCTGCCGCAGCCCGAGACTGCGCCCAAGAACACCGCCGCAGCCGACGAGCCCGCGCCCGAGCCCGAATGGCGCAAGACGCTGGTGTTCATCGGCGAGATGCTGGCCGCTGTGGGCCGGTTGCTGCGCGGGCGCAGCGCCATGCGCTTGAGTGACTGGTTATGGCAGATCGAGCAAACGGGGCCGCGCAGCCTGCCCATCGTGCTGCTGGTGAGCACGCTGGTCGGGCTGATCGTGGCCTACATGGGCGCGGAGCAGCTGCAACGCTTTGGCGCGCAGAGCTTCATCGCCAACCTGGTGACGATCGGCGTGGTGCGCGAGATCGCGGCGCTGGTCGTCGGCATCGTGCTGGCGGGCCGCGTGGGCGCAGCATTCGCGGCGCAGATCGGCAGCATGCGCGCCGGTGAAGAGATCGACGCGCTGACGACGCTGGGCGTGGACCCGGTCGAGCACCTGGTGCTGCCGCGCATGCTGGCCCTGCTCGTCACCGGCCCGCTGCTGACGCTGTGCGCCGGTGTGGCCGGCCTGTTGGTGGGCGGTGCCGTGGCGGTGTTCCTCTATGACGTTCCAGCCAGGGCCTATCTGACGACGACGGCTGAGGCGCTGGCGGGCTGGGACTTGTTCGTCGGCCTGCTTAAGGGCAGCGTCTATGCCGTGCTGGTGGCGCTGGCCGGCTGCCGGCAGGGCCTGAACGCGGGCCGCAGCGCGCAGGCGGTGGGCGAGGCCACGACGGCGGCGGTCGTGCAGGCCATCGTCTGGATGGTCATCGCGGCGTCGCTGTTGACCGTGATCTTCCAGCGCTTGGGTATATGAGCCCCTCGTCCAAGGAGTACCTTGACCGGTCCCCCGAGGGGACGGCGATGCTT
>NZ_JBDSQX010000101.1:0-77878 GCF_039929605.1 Roseateles sp. | reverse complement strand
GTCGTCCCAGGTCTTGCCCAGGCCGTTCTGGTAGCGGCCCAGGATGCGCTGGTTGATGACGTCCACGCTGGTGTTGATGTAGGCCTTCTGCGCCACCGTCTCGGCCATCTTGAGCTTGTTGGACAGGTTGGCGTCGATCCAGCGGCTTGCCTCCAGCACGGCCATCATCACGGCGCGGGCGGTGTTGGGGTACTTCTGGACGAACTCGGCCGTCGTGCCCAGCACCTTCTCGGGGTGGTCCTTCCAGATGTCCTGCGTGGTGTTGGCCGTGATGCCGATGCCGTCCATGATGGCGCGGTGGTTCCAGGGCTCGCCAACGCAGAAGCCGTCCATGTTGCCCACGCGCATATTGGCCACCATCTGCGGCGGCGGCACGGTGATGAGCTTGGCGCCGGACAGCGGGTTGATGCCCGCAGCGGCCAGCCAGTAGTGCATCCACATCGCGTGGGTGCCAGTGGGGAAGGTGCCGGCGAAGGTGTATTCACGCGGGTTGGCGGCCATCACCTTGGCCAGGCTCGGGCCGTCCACCGCACCCTTGTCGGCCAGCGTCTTGGACAGCGAGATGGCCTGGCCGTTGTTGTTGATGGACATCAACACGGCCATGTCCTTCTTGGGGCCGGCCGTGCCCAGGTGCACGCCGTAGACCAGGCCGTAGAGCACGTGGGCCATGTCGAGCTCGCCGTTGACGAGCTTGTCGCGCACGCCGGCCCAGGAGGCTTCCTTGGTGGGGATGATCTTGACGCCGTACTTCTTGTCGAAGCCGAGCACAGCGGCCATGACGACACTGGCGCAGTCGGTCAGCGGGATGAAGCCGATGCGGACTTCTTCCTTCTCGGGCTTGTCCGAGCCGGCGGCCCAGGCTCCGCCGGCGAGGCCGAGGGTGGGCAGTGCGGCAGCGGCAGCAAGCAGGCTGCGGCGCTGCAGGTTGGGCGTGTCGGTCGAGACGTTTGAGTTGTGGCTGGCGGTCATCACGGGCTCCTGGGTCATGCAGGGGGCAACGACAGCGCGGCCACGCTCTCGCACTCGCTTTACTAAAGCGAAGGCGAATAGGAGGGGTCGGACGCCGTTGTCCCGAAGTGCCGGCCACTTCACAGCGGGCCGGCCCGAGAGACCTGCGCCATTGCAGGTCTCAAGCCTCTTTCAGCAGGTTGCGTGCCAGCTCTTGCAGGCGGTTGGTGGCACCCATTTGCACGCGCATGGCGCATGGCTGCGGCCCCAGCGGGCGGTTTGCGTCGCGCCGGTGCGTGGTGATGAAGTGCTGTTGGTGCGCCGCGCCCCAAGGCGGCCATTTGCGCCCGCGATGGGGCTTGCGCTCAGCGTGCGCGCAGCAGCTGATCGGCGTCGATGAGGCGCGTGGCCACGCTGGCCATCGTCTGGCCATCGGTCATCGCGAGCTGGCGCAGGCGCTTGAACGCCGCCTCTTCGTCGAGGCCTTGCTCGCGCATCAGGATGCCGCGCGCGCGCTCGACGAGCTTGCGTTCGGCGAGCTGGGTCTGGGTCTGGCGCAGGTCCTGTTGCAGGGCCTGGTCATGCTCGAAGCGGGCCAGTGCCAGCTGCAGCAGCGCGCCCAGGTGC
Source organism: Roseateles sp. (assembly GCF_039929605.1). Lineage (GTDB taxonomy): Bacteria > Pseudomonadota > Gammaproteobacteria > Burkholderiales > Burkholderiaceae_C > Pelomonas. Next base: position 76,303 of record NZ_JBDSQX010000101.1, on the reverse strand, counting down.
TGCGGCGGCAGACCGGCGAGTTGCAGGGCGCTGGCACCCGCGCGCAGCGCAGCGCGCATCTGCTCGGGGGCCATGTGCTCGGCCACCAGCAGCACCGGGCGCGGGCTCTGCAGCTGGGCCACGGCGAGCTGGGCGAGCAGTTCGGGCGCGGGCTGGTCGCAGTCGATCAGCAGCAGCTCGGGCGCCTGGCGCTTCAGTGCCGCGCCCAGGGCGGCGGGCTCGGCCACGAGGTCGAGCACGTCGAGCAGTTGGCAGCGCAGCCGGATCAGCTCCAGGCGGATCACCGGGCTGCGGCGCTGGCCGGCGTCGGCCAGCAGCACGCGCAGGCCGGGTAGAGAGAACGGCGGTTCGGTGTTCATGCCCCAGCGCAGTGCAATTTGCATGCCGTCCCGGGGCGCGGCGCGCGGGCCACAAAGGGAAACGGGAGCATCGCTGCCCCCGTTTCGCCGTCAACAGCGGTGCCGCGCTACTTCATCAGCAGATGCGGTAGCCACAGCGTCAGGGCCGGCCAGTAGGTCACCACCATCAGGAAGCCCAGCATCGTCAGCAGCCAGGGCATGACAGCCACGGTCAGCTCGCTGATGCCCATCTTGGTGATGCCCGACGCCACATAGAGGTTGAGCCCGACCGGCGGATGGCACATGCCGACTTCCATGTTCACGACGATCAGGATGCCGAAGTGGATGGGGTCGATGCCCAGCTTGATCGCCACCGGGAACAGGATGGGCGCCAGGATCAGGATGATCGAGCTGGGCTCCATCACGTTGCCCGCCAGCAGCAGCAGGATGTTGACCACCAGCAGGAAGGCGATCGGCCCGAAGCCCTGGTTGATCATCCAGTCGGCCATGGCCTGCGGGATGTTCTCGCTCGTCATCAGGAAGCTGAACAGCACCGCGTTGGTGATGATGTAGAGCAGCATCGCGCTCATGCTGGCCGAGTCCAGCAGCACCTTGGGCAGGCGTTTGAGGGGCAGGTCCTTGTAGACGAAGACCGCGATGATGAAGGCGTACACCGCCGCCATCGCCGCTGCTTCCGTCGGCGTGAATATGCCGCTGTAGATGCCGCCCATGACGACGACGATCAGCAGCAGGCCCCAGGCGCTTTCCTTGAATGCCGCCCAGCGCTCGCCCCAACTGGCCTTGGGCAGGCGCGGGTAGTTGTTCTTGCGGGAGATGTTCCAGGTCGTGAAGCCCAGCAGGATGGCCAGCACGATGCCCGGCACGATGCCGGCGATGAACATGGCACCCACCGACACATTGGTGGACACCGAATACATCACCATCGCGATGGACGGCGGGATCAGGATGCCCAGCGAGCCGGAGGTGGTGATGATGCCGGCGCCGAACTTGTTCGGGAAGCCCTGCTTGACCATGGCCGGCAGGATCACCGAACCGATGGCCACGACCGTGGCCGGGCTGGAGCCCGACACCGCCGCGAACAGCGCGCAGGCCAGCACGCCCGCCAGGCCCAGGCCGCCGTGCCAGTGGCCGACCATGCTGGAGGCGAAGCGGATCATCCGCCGTGCCACCCCGCCGTGCGTCAGGAAGTTGCCGGCCAGGATGAAGAACGGGATCGCCATGATCTCGAACTTCTCGATGCCGGTGAACAGCTTCAAGGCCACGGACTGGACCGGCACATCGGTCATCGTGAACAGGAAGGTCAGCACGGTCAGGCCGAGCGAGATGCTGATCGGCATGCCGGTCAGCATGAGCGCAATCAGCAGCACGAAAATGATGGCAGCGTTCATGCTTTCACCTCTTCGATGCCTTCAACGTGGCCGTGGTCGTGGTGAGGCAGCTCACCGGTCTTCAGGAAGCTCCACGCCACCTGCAGGAAGCGATAGCACATCAACCCGGAGCCCAGCGGCACGCAGAGATAGACGATCCACATCGGCACCTCCAGGTCGACCGAGGTCTGATCGGTTTCGGACATGTGCCAGACGAAAATGCCGCCCAGCGTGGCCACCGTGCCGGTGAACAGTGCGCCGGCCAGCAGGCCGAACACGACGAGGTTGCGGTGGGCCTTGCCATGCAGCTTGCGCAGCACCACGTCCACGCCCACGTGGATGCCGGTGCGCACACCGTAGGCCGCGCCGAACTTGGCCATCCACACGAACATGAAGATGCACAGCTCCTGCGCCCAGGAGAGGTTGATCTGCACCGTGTAGTCCTGGATGTACGGCACGCCGGACACGAAGCGATGCACCACGGCGATGAAGATCACCAGCGTTGCGGCTCCGATGAGGAAGGCGATCAGCCATTCCTCCAGGTGGTTGAGTATTCGATTGATCACGGGGTCTCCTCGACAGATCAGGCAGCGCCTGGCGCCGCCGCCCCTCGAGGGGCGGCGAGCCGGCAGGTCGTGGGCCTACTTCGGCGCGACGAAGCCGGTCGCCTTGTAGGCCGCTTCCACGGTGGCCTTGCCCACGCGCGACTCCATCTCCTTGTGGACGGGCATCAGCGCCTTCTTCCACTCGTTGAGCTCGGCCGGCGTCGGCGTGTAGATCGTCGTCTTGCCGCTGGCCTTGATCTTCTCAAGCGCCGTGGCGTTCTCGGTCGCGGCGATCGCGTTGGCGTAGGTGGTGCTGTCCTTGATGGCGCCTTCCAGCTGCGTGCGGACGTCGGCCGGCAGGCCGTCCCAGAACTTCTTGTTGACGATGACCGCGTAGGCCAGGTGGCCGTGGTTGGACAGCGTCATGTGCTTTTGCACTTCGAAAATCTTCTGCGTGTAGAAGTTGCTCGGCACGCCTTCGGTGCCGTCCACCACGCCGGACTGCAGCGCCTGGTAGAGCTCGCTGAAGGCCATCACCTGCGGGATGGCGCCAAGTGCGCGCATTTGTGCGTCCAGCACCTTGCTGGACTGGATGCGCATCTTCAGGCCCTTGAAATCCGCCACCGTGTGCAGCGGCTTATTGGCGCTCATGATGTGGAAGCCGTTGTCCCAGTAGGCCAGGCCCTTGATGCCCTTGGGCTCCAGCTTCTGGAACAACTGCGCGCCAAGCGGCCCGTCGGTGATGGCGCGGAAGGCGACGGAGTCCTTGAACAGGAAGGGCAGGTCGAAGACCTCGAACTCCTTGGCGCCCAGCGGGCCGAACTTGGCCAGCGACGGGGCCAGCATCTGCACGCTGCCCAGTTGCAGGGCTTCGAGTTCTTCCTTGTCCTTGTAGAGCTGGCTGTTCGGGTAGAGCTCCACCTTCACCTTGCCACCGGTGCGCGCTTCAGCCAGCTCCTTGAAGCGCTGCGCGCCCTTGCCCTTGGGCGTGTCGGGCGCCACGACGTGGCTGAACTTGATGACGATGGGGGCTTGGGCCCAGGCCGTGAAGGGCAAGGCCAGGGCGGCAACGAGAACGAGGCGGCGCAACGACATGGTTTGTCTCCAAGTAAGTTATGGCCGGCATTCTTGCCAGCCGGCCCGCCGCGCGGTAGTTGTGGAGTTCCACATTTCGCGCGGCCTCTCTCCTTCTTAGACTGCGCCCCATGAACCTGCGTGCGCTGTTGACCCGAAGCCTGTGGCTGGCCCCGCTGGGCTTGTCGCTCGTGTTCGTGCTGGGGGTGCTGGCCTGGGTGCGCGCCAACGAGGCCGACGAGCAGGAGCAGCAGCGCCAGACGCTGATCTCCGACGCCCTCAGCACCGAGGCCCAACTGCGCGACCGCATCGACGAGGAGCAGGCCCATGTGCGCCAGCTCGCCGCCGGCCTGGCGCGCGAAGCGCCCAGCACCGCCGCGCTCGCGGCCCACCCCGAGGTCAACGCCGGGCTGCGCCGCCTGTGGCTGGCGGTGACCTGGCTGGACTCGCGCAACCGGGTGCTCGCGGAGGTGCCCGCCGGCTCGGAGGTCAGCAGTTACGAGGACGGCCTCTCCCTGCACCTCACGGCGCGCGTCAGCGGCGGCGGCGTGCTCGTCGTGCGTTATGCGCCGGCCCTGCTGCTCAAGCGCGGTGTGCCCTGGTGGCTGGCGCGCAAGTACGACGTGCAGCTGGTGGACAGCGCCGACCAGGTCATCGCGTCATCGACGGACTCGCCCGTGCGTGCCGCCCAGGCGCCGCGGCCCAGCTACCGCGTGGCGCTGACAGGCCCGCTGCGCGCCAGCCCGCTGACGCAGGCAACCCTGACCGATGCGGCGCTGGAGCTGACGCTGCGCGACCCCGTCTCCAATGCCACCCGGCCGCTGACCTGGGTGCTGCTGGCCGGCTTCCTGCCCCTCATCGCGGTGGCCAGTTGGCTGCTGCGCCGCCAGATGCGCGAGGTCGAGCGCGCCGAGGTAGCCGGCCGCACCGAGGCCGCATGGCGCCGCGCGATGGAGGACTCGGCCCTGGTCGCGCTGCGCGCCCGCGACTTCGACGGCCGGCTGCTCTACGTCAACCGCACCTTCTGCGAGATGGTGGGCCTGCCCGCTGAAGCGCTCGTCGGCCTGCTGCCGCCCATGCCCTACTGGCCGCCCGATGCGCTGGCCGAGGTGGCCGAGCGCAACCGCCGCAACCTCGCCGGCCACGCGCCGCGCGCCGGCTACGAGGCGCATTGGCGGCACAGCACCGGCAGCACGGTGGACGTGATGGTGTTCGAGTCGCCGCTGGTGGACGCCAGCGGCCGCCAGATCGGCTGGATGGGCTCCATCGTCGACATCACCGAGCGCAAGCGGCTGGAGGAACGCGAGCGCCGCGAGGTCGAGACGCTGGCCCACAACGCGCGGCTGACGATGCTCGGCGAGGTCGCGTCCACGCTGGCCCACGAGCTCAACCAGCCGCTGACGGCCATCGCCAGCTACAACGCCGGCATCGCCAACTCGCTGGCCAAGCTCGGCGTGCAGGACGAGCTGGTGCTCGGTGCGCTCAAGCGCCTGGGTCAGCAGGCCGAGCACGCCGGCCGCATCGTGGCGCGCATCCGCGAGTTCCTGACCCGGCGCGAGCCCCGCCACGAGCACTGCGACCTGCACGAGGTCATCATCGCCGCCGTCGAGCTGCTCAAGCGCGATTGCCAGCGCCGCAGCATCGCCCTGGCCGTGACCCTCGCGCCCGGCGTGCCCGCCGTGTTGGCCGACGCTGTGCTCATCGAGCAGGTCGTCATCAACCTGGTGCGCAATGCCGCCGACGCGCTGCAGGCCCGCGAGCCCGGCGAGCGGGGACGCCGCATCGCCGTCAGCAGCCGCGTGGTGGGCGAGTTCGTGCGCATCGACGTGCAGGACAACGGCCCCGGCCTCATTGGCCGCCGCGTCGAGCAGCTCTGCGCGCCCTTCTATTCCACCAAGGCCGACGGCATGGGCATGGGTCTGGCCATCTGCCGCTCCATCGTCGAGGCCCACCAGGGCGTGCTCGACGCCGGTGAGGCACCCGGCGGCGGCGCGTTGTTCTCGTTCAGCCTGCCCCTGAGCCGCGAAGTGAGCACGGAGAGCGTCCATGGCTGAACCCCTCATCGGCACCGTCCACCTCGTCGACGACGATCCCGGCGTGCGCGACGCACTGGCCTTCCTGCTGCGCTCGCGCGGCCTGGCGGTGCGCACCTTCGACGGCGGCCCGGCGCTGCTGGAGGCGCTGGATGGCGAGCCCGCGCCGCGCGGCGTCTTCCTGCTCGACGTGCGCATGGAGCCCATGAGCGGCACGCGCCTGCACGACGAACTGCTGGCCCGCGCGTTACGCAACCCGGTGCTGTTCCTGACCGGCCATGGCGACATCCCGATGGTCGTGGAGGCGCTGAAGAAGGGCGCCTTCGACTTCCTGGAGAAGCCCTACGGCGACAACGCACTGGCCGACCGCATCGCCCAGGCCCTGGCCGTGGACGCCGCCATGCAGGTGGAAGGCGCCCAGGTGGCGGAGCGCAGCGCGCGCCTGGCCAGCCTGACCGAGCGCGAGCGCGAGGTGATGGCGCGGGTGGCGGCCGGCAAGCTCAACAAGGTCATTGCCGACGAGCTGAACGTGTCCGTCCGCACCGTCGAGGTCCATCGCGCCCGCGTGTTCGCCAAGCTGGGCGTGCGCTCGGCGGCCGAAGTGGCCACGCTGATCGCCGCTAGAACCTGAAGCCCCTCGCCCAGCCCGCCGCGCTGCACGCGGGCGGATCTGGTCGGTCTTGCAGACCGCGCTGCGGCAGTGCCGCAGCTCTTCGGCAGGCACGACAAGTCCACCGGACTTGCCGTGTCCGGCCTCAGCCCCCGAGAGGGGACGCAGCCGCCTGCGGCATCGAGCCGCACGCAGCCGCCGCCTGGCCGGCTTGGGGCGGCCCGGCGCTCGGCCCGAAAGACACGGCCCGAAGACACGACCTTGAGGCGCGTTTTCCCCAAGCCGGCGCAGCCCGGCCCAGCACTGGGGCACAAGTTAGGGGGGCGGGCGGGTAAACACTGGTTTTAAAGCTGGCATGGGCTTTGCACTAGGGTTTATGCCGAGGCGACTGGCCTCGGGAACCTAAGGAGTACCCACACCATGAAGACCTGGACGAATCTGCGCCCGCTCACCCTCTCGGCCGCTCTGCTCGCAACCCTGACGCTCACCGCGCCCGCGAGTGCCCAGGAACCCACCGTGCCCGCCACGGCGGCCCGGTTCATGCTGCGCATGGCCGAGGGCGAGTACCTGCTGGACGACGGCCGCATGCTGAAGGTCCACGTCGGCGGTAGCCGGCTGGGCGTCAGCGTCGATGCCGACGTGCTGGAAGCCTGGCGTGCCGAGAACAACGAGTTGCTCATCAGCCCCGACGGCCTGCGCCGCGTGCGCCTGTATCGCAACGTGGACGGCAGCGTCGACCGCATCGCGCTCGAGACCGACCGCGTCGTTCGTTGAGTCTTGCAGTTAGGCGGCAGCTGCGCTTACCAGCGCGGCCGGCCGCCAAAACCAACGGCGCGGACCCCGCGCCCGCTCTTTGCCTCGTCGGTGTCTTGGCTCGTTTCAGTGCGCTGGGGCAAATGCCGCGACCGCATCCATCACGTCCGCGGCCCGGGCATCGCGCCGTGTCGTGTCGTGTCTTGTCGACGAGCTGAAACGCCCCTTCCAGCGCGGCGACGCGGCGCGCGGCGGCCAGCCAAGCCTGGGCCTGGGTCTGGGTCTGGGTCTGGGTCTGGGTCTGGGTCTGGCCATCGTCGAGCGCATTGCGCGCGCGGAGGGTGCGCAGCTCAACCGGCTGGCGCGTGACGGCGGTGGGCGGGTGGCGCGCGTGAGCTGGATCGCCGCGCATTGATCCGCGCAGCCTGCGCACCGCGCTTCGTGCAGGCGTGGCTGCGTTTCGTGCGTTCCCGGCCGTCATCTGCCGGCCGGCGCCACATACCTTCGGGCCCGCCCCTAGAGTGCGGTGCATGGACGCACCCAACCCCCTCGCCCACGGCAACCGCTTCCAGCGCCGCTACTACCGCTGGGCGCTGCCGTACTACGAGCGCTTCGGCCGCGACGACCCGCTGCTGCGCGAGCGTGTCGAACTCGCCGACCTCTATCTCTATTCCCGCAAAGGCCTGGGCGCCTGGGCCGGGTGGTGGCTCACCTACGCGGGCGCCGTCGCCTGGCTGCTCGACAAAGGCAAGGGCTGGGGCGAGGCCCTTGGCGTCACGGCCGTGGTGTGGCTGGGGCTGACCTGCTTGCTGCTCGGCGTCTGGCTGAAGCCGAAGCGGGCGAACCCCTGGAAGGTGACGCCCATGTTCGTGGGCAGCGCGGTGCTTGGCGTCAGCGCTGGCTGGCTGCAGCAGCACGGCCTGACCGGCCTGCAGGATTGGCAGACCACCTTGAAGCCGGTGCTCACCACATCCGTCCCGCTGATCATCGGCGCGGGGTTGGTGGTCCAGTTCGTGGCCCGGGCTGGCCGCGTGGGCCGCGAACATCAGCTCGCCCGCCTGCAACTGGTGGCCGAGCGCGACGCCGCTGCGCTTGCCGCTGCCGAGGCCGACCTGCGGTTGCTGCAGGCGCAGATCCATCCGCACTTCATCTTCAACACGCTGGCGACGCTACAGCATTGGGTGGACCGCCGAGACGAGCGTGCCGGCCCGTTGCTGCGCGAGCTGTCTGGTTTTCTGCGCAGCAGCACCGAAATGCTGGGGCGCGCCTCCGTGCCGCTGGCCGACGAGGCGCAGGCCGTGCGCCACTACCTGGCCATCCTCAGCGCCCGGCTGGACGGCCGTGTGCAGGGCGAGGTCCACATCGCGCCGGATCTACTTGCCGAGCCGCTGCCGCCGGGCCTCCTGCTGACGTTGGTGGAAAACGCCGTGGAGCACGGCCTGGAGCCGAAGATCGGCGGCGGCCGGCTGTGGGTGACGGGCGCGCGCGAGCAAGGCATCGGCTGGTGGCTTCGCGTGGAAGACGACGGCCTGGGCCTTGCCGAGGGCGCCGAGGACGACGTGGGCCTGTCCAACCTGCGCCAGCGTTTGCGGCACCATTTCGGCGGGCGGTCTCAGTTCTGGCTGCACCGCCGCGTTCAGGGCGGCACCCGCGCCGAAATCACCATCACGCCATGACCCGACTGCTGATCGCCGACGACGAACCCGCGCCCCGCGAGCAACTGGCCGACGCACTCGCCCTCGCCTGGCCCGAGGCGCGCATCGTCGCCTGCGCCGAGCACGGCGCCGACGCCTGGGACCAGTGGCTGGCCCACGAGCCCGACGTGTGCTTCCTCGACATCCGCATGCCCGGCCTGTCGGGCATCGACGTGGCGCGGCGCATCGCGGGCCGCTGCCCGGTCGTCTTCGTCACTGCGCATGGCGACCATGCGCTGCAGGCTTTCGATGCCGGCGCGGTGGACTACCTCGTCAAGCCGCTGGATCCGGCCCGCCTGGCGCAGACGGTGGCGCGGCTGCGGCAAGGCTTGCAGCGGCCCGCATCAGCCCCCGAGGCCTTGCAGCAGCTGCTGGCGCAGCTCGCGGCCCAGCAGCGCCGCCCGGCCTGGCCCGACACGCTGCAGGCCGGCGTGGGCAAGGAGGTCAGGCTGATCCGCGTTGAGGACGTCATCTATTGCGAGTCCGACAGCCGCTACACCCGCGTCGTCTACAGCGACGCCGGCAAGCAGTGCGAGGCCTTGCTGCGCACGCCGCTGAAGGACCTGCTGGCCCAGCTGGACCCGGCCCGCTTCCAGCAGGTGCACCGCAGCGTCGTCGTCGCCAGTGCGCAGATCGCCAGCGCGCTGCGCGACGATGAAGGCGGCATGCTGCTGCGCCTGCGCGGTTCGCCCGACACGCTGACCGTGTCGCGGCCCTTCCAGGGCTTGTTCAAGGGGCAGTGATCGGCCTCTCAGGCCTGAGCTTGCCGCACCGGGATCCAGACCTTGAAGCGCGTACCCACGCCGATCTCGGATTCCACCTCGATGCGGCCGCCATGCTTCTGGACGATGGAAAAGGACAGCGACAGGCCCAGGCCCGTACCCTGGCCGACCGGCTTGGTCGTGTAGAAGGGCTCGAAGATGCGCCGCTTGACCTCTTCGCTCATGCCGCAGCCGGTGTCACCCACTTCCACGCAGACCCAGTCGCCCTCGACGCGTGTGGCGAGCGTGATCGTGCCGCGCTCGGGGATGGCGTGGGCCGCGTTGACGATCAGGTTCATGAACACCTGGTTGAGCTGGGCGGCGATGCAGCGCACCGGCGGCAGCACCGCATAGTCCTTGCGCACCTCGGCCTTGTACTTGACCTCGTTCATGACGACGTTGAGCGTCGAGTCCAGGCCGGCGTTGAGGTCGGCGTCCTGCCAGTCGGCATGGTCCACGCGCGAGAAGTCCTTCAGGTCCTGCACGATCTTCTTGACGCGCGACAGCCCGTCCTCGCTTTCGCTCAGCAACTGCGGCAGGTCTTCCTGCACGAAGTCGAGGTCGATTGTCTTGTTCAGCCGCGCCAGCTCGCCCTGCACCTCCGCCGGCAGTGCGTCGGCCGGTTGCCTTTTCAACATGGCCAGCAGGCTGAAGACTGGCTCCACATAGCCGCGCAGCGAGCTCAGGTTGGAGCTGACGAAGCCGATGGGGTTGTTGATCTCGTGCGCCACGCCAGCGGCGAGCTGGCCGATGGAGGCCATCTTCTCCGACTGCAGCAACTGGTTCTGCGCCTCTTCCAGCCGGCTGTTGGTGTGCTTGATGCGCTCGAAGTTCAGCTCGACCTCGCGCTGCGCGCGCCGCACCTCGGTGCGGTCCTGCAGCAGCCACCAGGTGCCGGCGTCGATATCCGCCGGGTTGGCGACGTAGGCAATGATCTGCACCCACAGCGTGTTGCCGGCCAGCGTGCACATCTCCATCTCGTGCAACAGCGACCCGCCCTGCGACAGCACCGGGAAGGCGACCTTGCCCAGGGCTTCGAAGTCCTCGGCGCTCTTGAACAAACTGCTCGTGGGCAGGCCGTGGGGCGAGACGTCTCCCAGTTCGAACATCTCCATGAACTTCTTGTTGCCGCGCTGCACCTGTTGATTGACCGTGGCGATGATGCCCACCGAAGCGTTCTCGAGAAAGGCTTCCAGCTCATGGTGCGTGCTGAGCAGCTCGGCCGTACGGTCGGCAATCATGTTCTCGAGTTCCGTCCGGTGGCGGCGCAGTTCGTCTTCGGCCTGGCGCCGCCGGGTAACGTCCTGCAGCGTCTCGATGGCACCGACGACCTCGCCGTGGGCGTCTACCAGCGGCGCCGCCGTGAAGTACAGCCAGCGGCCCTCTTTGCCGACGTTGGGGAAGTAACCTTCGACCTCATAGGCATTGGACAGATGCGGTGAGCGGGTGCAGTCCCGGCCGTACACGCGCTCCCGTTCCTCCTCCACACGACCGTCCAGGATCAGGTCGGACAACAAGGCCCGCGGCTCGGCATAGAAGGCCCGCCAGGTGTCGTCCCGCCCCAACATTTCGGAGGCGTCGCGATCGGTGAGCTGCGCACAGGCCGCGTTCCACTGAGTGACGCGGTGCGACTTGTCGATGACGAAGGTGGCCACCGGGTTGTTCTCGATGATCTGGTGCAACACGCGGCCGACGTCGAGCAGGCTGTTCTGCACGTAGCGGATGTCGCTGAGGTCCTGCCCCGTCAACACGACGCAGGGTTGGCCGGCCAGCATCACGCGCTGGGCCTTCACCTCCAGCACGCGGCGGGAGCCGCTGCCGGTCAGGGCCTCGATCTCGATGGCCGCCATTTCTCCCTCTTCGGCCAGGCTGCGCTTGCCATAACGCTTCAGCTCGTCGGCGAATTCCTCAGCCGCCCAGCCATGCGGCGGCATGAGCTGGAGGGCGTCCTGGTCGTAGCCGAGCAGGCGCTCCATGGCGGTGTTGGCGAACAGGATGTGATCGGCGCCATGCACCAGCGCGGGCAAGCTGACGGCCTGCAGCGCGAGCTGGAAGTCGCCCGTCAACACCGGGGGACTCACAAGCCCACCTCGCCCGGGTCTTCCAGGATGAAGGAGCCGTCGCTGCCCCAAGTGACGTGGGTGATGCCGGGTTCGAGCCGCTCCAGGCGGCGCAGCTCCGCCTCTTGCGCGCTGAGCACCCCCGTCTGCTGGCGCACCTGGTCAGCCAGGCGCTGGTTCTCCAGCGTCAGCTCACGGATGCGCAGCACCTGGCGCACGGCGCTGAGCAGGTCGAAGTCGGCCCAGGGCTTGGAGATGAACCGCGAGATCTCGGCCTCGTTGATGGCCGCCACCAGCGCGCTGAGGTCGGCATAGCCGGACAGGATGATGCGGCCGCAATCGGGCTGCACCTGGCGCAGCTGGCTCAGGAACTCCACGCCGGTCATGCCGGGCATGCGTTGGTCGGAGATGGCCAGCGCGAACTGGCACTCGCGCGCCCGCGCCAGCGCCAACGTGGCATCGGTGAAGGTCTCCACCGCGTAGCGCTCGCCGGCGGTGTCCTTCAGCCCGTTGCGCAGCAGGCGTTGCAGCGCGCTGATGATGCTGGGCTCGTCGTCCACGAGCAGGATGCGTTCGCTCATGTCGCACCCCCTTCATGAATATCAGGCAGCTTCACGAAGATGTTGAGCTTCACGCCCTCGCGGCCGGAGAACTCGCGCAGCTGCCGCACGACGCGCGCATCGAAGACATAGCCCGCCGCCAGCAGCAGCGTGCCCTGGGGCGACAGCAGGTCGCGCGACAGCACCATGCCGGGCATCACCTCGTGGGCCTGCAGGGCGCGGTCATGCGGCTTCTCGCTGGGCTCGTCTTTCAGCGCCAGCTCGAAAGCCTCGACGACGCTGGCCTCGTAGCGCGCGCCGGTGCCGCCAATGACCAGCGAATGCGCCTCGGCCGCCGAATAGCGTTTCAACGACAAGCGCCCCGCCTGCGCCGCGTAGTAGTCACAGGCGACGCTGAGAACCTGCGCGCCCAGCGGCACCTCGTCGCCACTCAGCGCATCCGGGTAGCCCTTGCCGTCGATGCGTTCGTGGTGGGCGCGGACCAGGCGCGCGACGCGCTGCAACTGGCCCAGCGGCAGCAGCGCGGCCTCGCCGTTGAGCGGGTAGCGGCGGTACAGCGCCAGCTCGTCGCTGGACATGGCCGAGAGCGGCTTGCGCAGCATCGTGTCCGGGAAGCCGATCTTGCCAACCTCGTGCAGCAACCCGGCGATGTAGATGTCCTGCTCCATCGCCGCGCCGAGCTTGAGCCGGCGCGCGGTGCGGCGGGCCAGGTCGGCCACCTCGCGCGAGTAGCCCGCCATGCCGCCGCCGCGCAGTTCGATGAGGCCCGAGAACACGTTGATCGACAGCAGGAAGTTCTCGTGCAGCTGCGCGAACGAGGTCTCCAGCATGGCGTTGACCTGCTCCAACTCACTGGTGCGGGCCTTCACCCGCGATGCCAGGTCGCTGTTGAGCGCCTGCAACTCGTCGTTCTGCACCCGTGTCAGTGCCAGCAGCGAGCGGTTCTCCTGCTCCAGCCGGCGGCGCTCCAGGCCGTCCTGCACGCACATCAGCAGGTCGCGGTCGTCCCAGGGCTTGGCGATGTAGCGGTGGATCTGGCCGCGGTTGATGGCAGCAACCGTCGAGCCGATGTCGGCATAGCCGGTCAACAGGATGCGCACGACCTCCGGCCAGCGTTCCCGCACCTTTTCCAGCAGCACGGCGCCGTCCATCTCGGGCATGCGCATGTCCGACACGATGAGATCGACACGCTCCGTCTCCAACATCGCCAGTGCGGCCTTGCCGCCGTCGGCCAGCAGCACGCGGTAACCCTGGGGTCGAAACAGCCGCCGCAGTGAACTGAGGATGGACGGCTCGTCGTCAACAAACAGGACAACCGGCGGCTCGGTAACTTCAGGACTCATGCATCGCTCCACATTAGGACGCGTTTGAGCGTATCCGCTGAGTACCGAGTTTAGGCACAGCTGGGATGACTGTGCTTGGTGAGTTTTTCGCGATAACGCCGCCTTTGCAGGGTGCGCTCAGGCCGGGGCGATCTCCACCGCCACGCCGCTCAGCACCGCGTTGCCGCTCAGCGGGTCACGCGCCGAGTCGTCCAGCAGCTCGTTCATGTTGACGCCAGGCCGCTCGCGGGCCACGCTCAGGCACACGCCGTCCAGGTCATGCCCCCAGCCGTGCGGCAGGCTCACGACGCCGGGGCTCATGTCGGCGCTGCGCTCGACGCGCGCGATCAATTCGCCCATGGCGCTCTTCACCTGGGCGAACTCGGCCAGGCCCAGACGATCGGCGTCGCCGGGGTTGACCAGCAACGTGCAGCGCTCCGGCCCCTTGGCAAGCACCGGCAAGTTGTGCATCCAGCTGTTGCCCGAGCGCGTGTCGCGGCGGCCGATGAGGCTGAATTCAGGAGCTGGTTCAGCCTTCACCTGGGCCAGGTCGGCCAGGATGGCCGGCGGAGCCAGTTCCACCTTGCCGCTCGGCGTGCGGAGCACTTCGGGGATGCGGGTGGTGAGCGCGCCGAGGTCGATGCCGCCGCCTTCGACCGTGCTCGCGGCCTTGACCTTGGCCAGGTTGAGGCCGTCGGGCTTGCGGCCGAACTGGTCGCCGTAGGGGCCGACGCGCAGTTGCAGGTCGATCAGCCGCTCGGGCCCGCGCCAGGGTTGCAGCGCGCTCAGGATGGCGGGCGTGTTGTCGCCCGCAAAGCGCTTCACGTCGGACTCGATGGCCTCATCGTCCAGCTGACCCACGTCCACATCGACGCCGCGGCCTTCGAGCAGTGCGCAGAGCTTGAGGATGGTCTGCCACTCCTGCGGCGTGCCGGCTTCGGCATCGAACACCGGGCCCGAGAAGCGCGCGTGGTTGCGGTGGCTGAGCTGCGGGAAGGCGACGTCGAAGTGCAGGTCCTCCAGCGGCGATAGCCCCGGCAGGATGACGTCGGCATGGCGGCTGGTCTCGTTGACGTAGATGTCCAGGCTGAGCATGAAGTCCAGGCCTTCCAGCGCCTGCGCGATGCGGGGGCCGTTCGGCGACGACAGCACCGGGTTGCTGGCGATGGTGATCAGCGCCCTCACCTGGCCTTTTTGCTCAGGGGTATCGGGTGTCTCCATCTCCTCGGCCATCACGGTGATGGGCAGCTCACCGAAGACCTCAGGCGCGCCGGACACGCGGCTCTTGCGCCGGCCGGTCGTGATGCCCTTACCACTGCCCGCCTTGCCCTGCGTGTTGGCCGCGAAGGCGGCGGCCTTGGCGAACATCGCGCCGCCTTCGCGGTCGAGGTTGCCGGTCAGCACATTGATGAGGTCGACGAGCCAGGAGTTGACCGTGCCGAAGCGCGTCGTGCAGGTGCCGATGCGGCCGTAGACGGCGGCGCGCGGCGCGGCGGCCAGTTCGCGGGCGATGCGGCGCTGCGTCTCGGCCGCGATGCCGCAGCCGGCGGCGGTGACCTCGGGCGCGAAGGGCGCGACGGCGGCGCGGGCTTCGTCGAGGCCGTTGACGTGCTCGGCCAGTCGACCCAGCTTGACGAGGCCTTCGTCAAACAGCGTGTGTGCGATGCCCAGCAGCAGCAGCGCATCACCGCCGGGGCGAATGGGCAGGTGCTCGTCGGCGGCTGCGGCCGTCTCGCTGCGGCGAGGGTCCACCACGACGATGCGCCCGCCGCGCGCCCGCATGGCCTTGGCCTTGCCTCTGTAGTCGGGCACCGTCCACAGGCTGCCGTTGCTGATCATCGGATTGCCGCCCAGGATCAGCAGGTAGTCGCAGCGCTCGATGTCCGGCAGCGGGATGCTCAGCCAGTGGCCGAACATCAGGCCGGCGCTGAGTTGCTTGGGCATCTGGTCGAGCGTGGAGGCGCTGAACACATTGCGCGTGCCTAACGCACGAACAAGCCGGGGCGTATAGGCCAGCAGGCTGACCTTGTGCGCGGCCGGGTTGCCGATGGTCAGCGCTACCGAGTCCGGCCCGTGCTCGCGGTGGATGGGCAGCAGGCGCTTCTCGATCTCGGCAAAGGCTTCGTCCCAGCTCGCCGGCACGAACTTGCCATCGCGCTTGATGAGCGGCGTGCGCAGGCGGTCGGTGTCTTCGTGCAGGTCCTTCAAGCTCACGCCCTTGGGGCAGAGGTAGCCGTGGCTGAAGACGTCGTTGGCCGCACCGCGAATGCTGATGACCTGGGCGCCTTCGGTCTTCACCTCCAGCCCGCAACAGGCCTCGCACAGCGGGCAGATGCGGTAGTGGGTGTCCGGGGTCAGGGTCATCGTCGTCTCCATCATTAGACGGCGATTCTGTGGCCGCAGCACCCCGAGCCGGCGTCAAGCCGGCGACACGTCAGCGGGTTTGGCCGCGCGCGCCAGCCGATCAACAAGCCGCCGGCCAGCAGCATCAGCACCGTGCCGGGCTCGGGGACGGGCGAGGTCGCCTCGGTGTAGACCGACGCCTGCGCGCCGAAATAGACCGGCACTGCCGTGGCCGACGAGTTGGCCAACGTGAGCGTCAGCGTGCCCGAAAACGTCTGTTCGCCCGGCGCCGCGATGGAGGCACTGCCTTGGTCGCGCTGCAGCTGATCCAGGCCGGCGGTGCCGACGAAGCCGTACAGCGCGGAGGTGGCGCTGGCCGCGCCGCCATGGCCAGCCGCGATGCTGGCGAACATGCGGTAGTCGGCCGTCAGCGTCACCGCGCTTCCAGCGCCCAGCTCAAAACTGCCGGCCCACTGCGGGCTGCCGTCGGGCGCCTGCGTGATCGTCTTGAAAGTCTCCCACCAGGCGTAGCTCTGGGTCGCCAAGGCCTCGCCGCCGGTGACGGCTGCAAACAAGCCGCTGCCGACGCGTTGGGCGCTGCCCTCGATGCCGGCCACGCTGAGCGTCACCGCGCCGTCGCCCACGGGCGGCGCCGAGGCAAAGGAATCCAGTGCGAGGCGCTGGTCGATGTACAGCGGCGACGGATCGATCAGCCACCGCGCATCGGTCTGCAAGCCCGCCAGCACGTGGCCGCCTTGCGAGATGGTCAGCGAGGGGGCGATGCCGTCGTCGGGTGTCAGGTCCACCAACTGGACCTTGATCGACGTCAGGTCGGCTGTGACCGAACTCGGCGCCTGTGCCTGCGCGAATGACGCGGCAACGAGGAGCGCAAGGAAGGGAGCGGCTCGTGGAACACAGTGCATGGTGGGTTCCTTGCAGGGATGGTGCGCGATGTTGACAGCAGCGTGGGCTGATCGCCAGCGTCGGCGCACCTCGCATTGGGGATGGCGACCGGCCTTTTCCAGGCATTGGCCCAACGTTTCGCTCACAACCGGGCGGCATACTCGGCGCCCATTTGCCCTTGCAGGAGTGAGTTGCCATATGCGCTGATGAGCGACACCGAGTGGCACAGCGTGACGATGACGACGCCCAACGCACCGGCCCGGCTGACGCTGCAGCTCTTTCTGCCGCGGCCCAAGGCGGAAGTGAAGCCGGAAGTGAAGCCAGAGATCAAGCCGGCGCCGCTGCCCTGATCAACGCAGCCAGTCCTGCAGTTGCCGCAGCACGGCGGCATCGGTCTGCAGCGCGAGGTGGCCGAGGCCTGGGAAGCTGGCCGTGTCGGTGAAGGCCAGGCGCCGCACGGTCTCGCGGTGCTGGCCGAGCGCGCTGGCCACGGTCACCAGGCCATCGCCCAGCAGGCTCGCCTTGGGCAGGCTGCCGGCCACGGCGTAGCAAGCCACGCCGCGCGGCAGGGCGATGCGGCTGGTCTTGCCGTCATCGGCTTCGAGCAGGCTGCCGAAGCGCAGATCGCGGATGCCGGCGCTGCGCCTGGCAGCCAGCGCGGCCAGCGGCCGCGAATAGGCGCTCACGGCCAGCAACTGCTGCAACTGCTGGCCGCCGCGCTCCAGCGGCGCGCCCTGGTGCGGCGTGCCCAGGGTGACGAGGCCTTGCAACTGCTTGCGCCAGCGGCTTCGCCCGGCCTGTGCTATGGCGCTGCGCGCGACCAGGCCGCCCATGCTGTGGCCGAGCAGCGTGATGGGACCGGGGATGCTTTCGAGCAGCTTGGCCAGCTCGGCGCCGTTGCGCCAGATGGAGCGGCCGCTGTTGTAGCGCAGGCCCAGTGGTTGGTAGCCGAGGGCGGCCAGCGTGGCGGGGAAGTCCGCACTGTTCTCGTCCGATGGGCGGCGCCACTGGGCTTCGTTCATGCACAGGCCGTGCAGCATGACGAGCGGTGTTCCCGTCGCGCCGCCCATCAGCGGGTGCAGGCTCATCGGCGTGGCGAGCGGGTTGGCGGTGGCTTCGAGGTAGTCGCCGAGCACGCCGTTCAAGGCGGCCAGCGTGGCGTTGGCGCGGTCGGGGTCGGCTTGGCCGAGCAGTGGTGTCAGTGCGCCGAGGGCCAGGTCCAGCCCGCCGCCCACCAGGCGTGTCACGCCGCGCACGCTGCGGTAGACGAGGCCGGTGATACCGCTGGTGCGCTCGCGCTTGGCCGTCAGCGGCAGCCGCGTGATCTCGGCATGCATGGCCTCGACGAGGTCGGCGACGCCGGTGGTGGCGTCGATGGCGAGGCGGCTGGCGCCGCGCAGGAGGTGGGGGTTGGGCATCGCCCGATCATGCCGCCGATGGCCAGGCCAGCGACCGGCCCGGGGTCCAGCGCAGGGCCCAGACGCCAGCGTCCACACCGGCACGCAGATCCCGCACGTCGAGGCCATCCTCGACCTGCCGGGCGCCGTGCGGGTCGATGCCGACCCACAGGTCCCGCCCGCTCGCCTTGGCCACGTAGAGGCATTGGTCCGCCAGCGACACGGTGTCATGCCAGTCCTGCTGCTCGGGGCTGCCGCCCCCCAACGGATGGCAGGCAAAGCCGATTGAGCAGGTCTTGTGCAGGACCTGCCCGTCACCGAGCACGAAGGGGTGCGCCGCGAGGCCGACGCGCAGCCGCTCGGCCAGAGCATGGATTTCCTGCGGATTCGCCAGGCGGGCCAGCACCAGGAACTCTTCGCCGCCCCAGCGCACCAGGGTGTCCGACCCCCGCAACTGCTGTTGCAGCAGTGCGGCGCACTGCTTCAGCACCGCATCGCCTGCGGCATGACCGTGGACGTCGTTGACCGCCTTGAAATGATCGATGTCGATCATCATGAATGCGAGATCGGTGTTGCCCGCCGCGCCGTCGCCCTGCGCGCTGGCTCGAAGCCGCAGCGCCTGCGCAACGTCTTCGTCCACGGTGCTCTCGAGGTGGCGGCGGTTGCGCAGGCCGGTCAGCGGGTCGGAGAACGCCATGTCGCGCATGGCGCGATAGGCGCGCTTGACATGATGGCGGCTGACGACCGCAACCACGGCCGCCGCCAGCCCCGCCGCCGCCGCCAGCGCCAGCACCCAGCGAAAGCTTTGCTGGTGGTGCTGCTCCTGCTCCAGCGTGTCGATCTGGCGCTGCCGCTTGTCGCTCTCGTAGGCAGCGTTGGCCTGCGCGATGCGCTTCTGGTCCGCCGCCTTGCGTACCTGATCGGTGAGGCGCTGGAACTGCATCGCGGCCTGGTAGGCGGGCTCGAAGTCGTGGTTGAAGGCCAGTTCTTCGGCGAGCAGGCCGTGCACTTCCGCAACGTTGCCCGCCATGCCCGGGGCCGTTGCGAAGGCGGCGATCGCCTTGCGGATCCACTCGATGCCGCCAGGCCGGCCCAACCGGTTTAGCGCGGTACCCTTGTTGACCCAGCAGACCCACAGCGACTCCTTGTCGCCCGAGCGCTCCACCAGCGGGATGGCCTCCTGCGCATACTTCAACGTGCCGTGGTAGTCCTGCCTCTTCAAGGCGACGTCGGCCAGGTTGGTCGCAGCGACGGCGAGGTTGTAGTCGCTCAGTTCTTCCTGGGCCAGCGTCCTGGCCGTCAGCAGCGTCGCCTGCTGTTCGTTATCGCGGTCGAGGAGGCCCAGGAAATAGGCCTTGCGCAGGTAGTAGGAGGACAGGTTCGAACGATCACCGGCCGCCTCCGATCCGTCGATGGCTCGCTGCACGGTGCGCAGCGCTTCATCGACGTGGCCCGAGCGGGAGTGCAGGAGGGCCATGGTGGTCAGCGTTTCGGAGACCTCGTACGCCGCGTCGGTGCGCGCGTCGAAGACGCGCAGGGCGCTGGTGAGCAGGTTCATGCTGTCGGGAAGCCGGCCCGTGCCGAGCAGCGCGGAGCCCGCCAGCCGCCACGCGTTGGCGGCGTCCATGCTGGCGGCTGCGTCCTGGGTGTCGTTGGCGAGCGCGGGCAGGGACGCCGCGAAACCTTGGTAGCGCTTGAGCAAGTCGTCATAGCGCCGCGCTTCGTTGAGCGCCAGCAACTCGAGCGTGCCGAAGTGGACTTGATCCTTCAGGGTGCGGGCCTGCTTGTGGCCCAGCTGTGCCTGCGCGAGGGCCCCGTCGTTGCGGTGCATCCGCACCAGGTCCCTGATCAGCCGTGAGCGAAGCCAGCGCTGATCCTCGCTGGACAGCGAAACATCGGCGAGCGCCTCCTGCGCCAGCTCGATCGAAACGACGGGCCGCCTGCGGTCGTCCGTAGCGATGCGGGCCCTGATGGCGCGGACGTCCGAGGGGGCAGGCAGCGCCGCCCCTGACGCGGCAGACGCCGGCTGGGCCAGGGCATCCACCGTGCCGAGCGCGCAGCACAGCAGGCCGCTCAGCAGCCAGGCCATCGCTGCTCGATGCAGGGCCAGTCGACGTGGATTGCGCTTGTTGTCCATGGGTTGGGATCGTGGGCCCATCCGGGCAGGCCGACCACTCGCGGCGAGCGCCGCTGCATGCCTTGCCGGTATGGCGCATCGAGTCTAAGGCCAGGGCTCAGGCCAGGGCTTGCGCCAAGTCATGCCTGGGGCCACATCGCCTGCCGTCAAAATCTGCCGGATCGAGTGCGCGCAGCTCTACGCCATCAGCATCTCGCTGCCCTGCTTCAGCTTGATCTGCATCCGCCCCCGAATGCGCATGTGGAGCATGCGGCTTGAGGGTTTGAGTGCCTGGGGTGTCTTTGCGCTTGTTCTTTCGACTCGGTGCCGAGTTGCCGGGAGTCCGCCCCGGCGGGCGGGTGACTTTTCTCTGTCGCGCCAGAGCAAAGTCACCAAAGAGAGGCGCTCAATGCAATCCGCATTCGAGCGGCATGACGCGCTCGCGAAGCTCGAACCGGGTTGCGCCCCGAAGCGAACCGCTGCGCTCTCGCTGCTGTCCTTGTGAAGGGCGCCACACCTCGCCCCTTCACGCCGCTTAACGCCAGCTGCACGCCGGGCTCACCAGGAATGTAAAAGCCGCGTCGCCCGAGCGCCGCTGTCTTCGGCTGTTCTGGTGAGCACGGCGTGCAGCCGCGCGTTAAGCGGGCTAACGGCGCGATGAATGGTGCTGGTGACAAGGACAGCAGCGAGCGCGAAGCGGGTCGCATGTGGGCGCGATCCAGTGCCAAGCCCGTCAAGCCGTTGGCGTGCGGATTCAGGGCCTCTTCTTTGGTGACTTTCTTCTGGCCCCGCAGAAGAAAGTTACCCGCCCGCCGGGGCGGACTCCCGGCAATGCAGCGAGCAGACGCCTCTTCGCAAAAGCAACCAACCCCAACCCCAACCCCTTCACATCTGCCGAAACAGATGCGCACAGCTCTCCGCCACCAACAGCATCTCGCTGCCGTGCTTCAGCTTGATCTGCATCCGCCCCCGAAAGTCCCGGCTCACACTCGCCACCGCGTTCACATTGACCAGCGTGGAGCGGTGGATCTGCCAGAACTGCTGCGGGTCCAGCTCGTCGATGAGCTCCTTCAGCGGCTTGCGGATCAAAGCCTCGCCGTCCTTCAGCGCCAGCCGCGTGTACTTGTTGTCGCTCTGGAAGAACATCACCTCGTCGACCGTGATGAGGCGCAGCGTCTGCCCCACCGATGCGTTGATCCAGCGCAGCGGCGCGCGCCCCGCCGAGGGCACAGGGCGGGCGCTGAGCTGCTCCAGCACGCCCCCCAGCGGCGCCGGTGGCTGGCCCTGGCCCAGCCGCGCCTTCAGCCGCGTGATGGCCGTGAACAGCCGCGCGCCAGCCAGCGGCTTGAGCAGGTAGTCCACTGCACCTTGATCGAAGGCGGCGACAGCGTACTGGTCATACGCAGTCACGAAGACGACATGGCAGCGGCTGCCCACCTGGCGCGCCACGTCCAGGCCGGTGGCACCGGGCATCTCGATGTCGAGGAAGAGGATGTCGGGCTGGTGCTGGTCCAGCAGGCGCAGCGCCTCCAGGCCGTCGGCCGCCTCGCCGACGATGCTGAGTTCGGGCCATAGCCGGTCGAGCTGCTCGACGAGTTCGCCGCGCAGCGCGGCTTCGTCTTCGGCCACCACGGCGGTGGGAGAGAACTGGCTCATGTCAGTGGTGCCCGGCCGTCCGAAGCCACTGACACACCCCCTCGGGGGGCTGAGCCTGCGCAAGCAGCGTCCAGTGGACGCTGCGTGGCTGGCGAAGAACCGGGTCACTGACCCGGTGCGGCCTGCAAGGCAGCGAGCAACGTGAACGTGGGGGCTTTGTCATGGCAGTTGAAGCGTGAATTCGGTACGGCCCTGGCCACTCGTGCAGACGAGCTTCGCGCCCAGCACGGTCAGGCGCTCGCGCAGCGAGACGAGGTCGGCATCGTCGCTGCACAGGCCTTCCTGGCTGAAGCCCAGCGTGACGCCATCGCCGGCCTCGACCTTCAGCCAGCAATGCGCAGGGTGGCCCAAGCGCAGCGCGCGCTGCACCAGCGGCAGCAGCAGCATGGGCGGCAACGGCGTGGCACCATGGCGCCCGAGTTCGCAGTTGAAGTCGGGCGGCTGACCATTCAGGTCGCGCAGCAAATCGAGATAGCTGGCGATCAGCTCAGCCTCGCCGCCCAGCGTCGCCCCCGATTCGCGCAGCCGCGGCAGGGCCACGCGCAGGTGGCGGATGAGGCGCTCCAGCCGTGCGCTGGCGGTCGGGTCCTGGCGGGCGTAGGCCTGCTCGACGGAGACGAGGGCGTCGAACAGCAGGGCAGGGTCCATCTGCGCCTGCAAGGCCGCCAGCCTGGCGCCCAATGCGTGGCGGCGCAGCTGGCTGTGCTCGCGCAGCAGGTCCTGCGCGGCCTGGTCCTGGCGGCGGCGCAGCGTGCGGAACTCGAGCATGCCCACCAGCATCAGCGCCGGCATGAAGACCCACAGCGTGTCGCCGATGACGGCCGAGACGCGGAAGAAATTGCAGCTGGTCTTGCCGTGCTTGGCCGCGTACAGGTCGCAGATGGACGGCCAGGGCAGGGCGGCGGCCAGCGGGTAGATGATGGCCATGGTGAGCGCCGAGCCAAGCAGCGTGGCACCGACGAGGCGCGCGCGCCGAGCCGGGTGAATGGGGCTGCTGCGCGCGGCGGGCAGCCAGCACAGCAGCAGTACCGTGCAGCTCACCACCGGCAGGCCCAGGTGGCGGCCGAGCAGCTGGGGCAGACGGTCGCCCACGTCGAGCTCCACCAGCGAGGTCAGGTCGATGGCGCCGAACAGCAGCGCCGCAACGATGAAGACCAAGGCCTCGTAGAGGCGCAGCGAGCGCCAGGAGCGCAGCACATGGCCGATCATTGAAAAGCCTCGGCGGGCAGGCGAACGCGGGCCACCACGCCTCGCGGCTGGACGGCTTCCAGCTCCAGCGCGGCCGCGTCGCCGAAACGGGCGGCCAGCCGGGCCCGCGTGTTGGCCAGGCCCACGCCGGCGCCGCCGGTGGCCGCGCCAAAGCCCTGGCCGTTGTCGGCCACCTCGACGGTCAGCCCGCCGCCGTCTGCGGGCTGGGCACGAATGTCGATGCGCCCGCCTTCGGGCAGCGGCGACAGGCCATGCTTGATGGCGTTCTCCACCAGCGTCGGCAGCACCAGCGTGGGCAGCCGGGCCTGCAGCAGCTCGGGCGGCACGGCGATGTGGAAGGTCAACCGCTCGCCCATGCGCATCTGCAGGATGGCCAGGTAGTGGCGCACCAGCTCCAGCTCGTCGGCCAGCGTGGACTCATGCCGGCGCATGCCGGGCAGCGCGGCGCGCAGGTAGGCGATGAGGGCCACCAGCATGTCGCGGCCACGCTCGGGGCGGGTCTCGTACAGGCGCTTGACGTTGGCCAGCGTGTTGAACAGGAAGTGCGGCTCGATCTGCGCGTTCAGCGCCGACAGCTGGGCCTCGGTCTGCTGGGCCTTGAGCGACTCGCGTTCGCGAAACAGCTGCGCCAGCTGGTCGCGCCCCTGGCGCTGCGCGCGGCCGACCAGCAGCAGCGCGTAGGCCATGCCGCCCAGCAGCGCCCAGACGGCCATCGTCGAGACGGCCCAGCCGAGATTGGCCGGCGTGGTTTCGTCGAGCGTGGCCACCGCATACCGCAAGCCAGTGCCCAATGCCGCGCCCAGGCCCACGGCCAGGGCCTGCACGGCCAGCTTGGGCGGCAGCGGCCAGCGCCGCCCGGCCAGCAGCGCCTCGGCCAGGGCCACCATCAGCAGCAGCGACAGCCCGGTCAGCAGGCACTGGCGGCTGAAGCGCACCAGGTCGAACAGCGAATCGAGCAGGTTCGCGGCACCTTCGTTGTCGAACCAGGTCAGGGAACGCGAAATGGCGTACAGCGCGCAGAAGTAATAGACGCCCGCCAGCATGCGCAGATTGCAGACGCGGCGAAAGGCTTGCAGCGGGGTCAGGTCCTCCATGCCGGCAATTCTCGGCGGCCGGCCGGGGGCGAGGCAGGGATGCGACGAAGTGGGCTCAGAGCGAGCCGGCTCCGGCAATCAGCGCCTTGAGTTCCCGCTCCGACGCGCTCGGGTCGCCGAGGTTGACCTCGATGAGGCGGCGCAGATGGGTGATGGATTCGAGGTCGATGCTGCGGCAGATCACGCCGGCGTGACGGCCTTCGACATGCGCGAGCTCGCCGGCCATCGCGATGACGGTTTCGGCCCCTTCATCGCCAGCACCTGTTCCCAGGGGCAGCTTGACGAGGCAGGGCATGCCCGCCTGCGGCGCCGCGCCATCGGGCAGCTGCAGCAGCACGCCCTTGAGCGAGATGTCGATGACCTGGCAGCGCAGCTGCGCCTGCGTGGTGATCAGCTCGGCGCCGGCAGCAAAGGCGATGCGGGTGAATTGACGGCGTTCGGTGGTGATGATGCTCTCCAGTGGCCCTAGACGAAGGGTTCCAGCGCGCCTGCGGAACCGAACACGGTGCTGTGCTCGACGGCCTGCTGCAGCCGCTCGGGCGCCAGCGAGGCCAGGCCCATGGCTTCGAGCATGAACCAGGCGGCGCGCAGATAGGCCACGATCTCCTCGCGGGTCGCGTCGGCCGGTGCGGGGTCGGCTTCCCAGTCGCGTGTCTGCGCCTGGCGCGGCGCGACGACGGCCGGCCGATGCGCGCGGGCGATGCGCGCCAGCAGCTCACGCGTGTCCATCGTCGCGCTCGGCGCGTCGATGAGGCGCACGAGGTCGCCCAGTTGCTGCTCGGCCGCGGCCGCCAGCAAATGCGCGGCCTGGTCGGCCCCGCCCGCCAGATAGAGACCGGCGGCAAGGTCGACGTATTCGAGCGCGGCTGACAGGCGTTGGAGGTCGGGGTTGGACGACATGGGCGCTGAGTCTAGGCCGTCTGTATAGGCAGCGACAGGCCAAAGTTCACGCGGCTATGCTGGCCCTTTCCGAGAATCTCAGAGGAAGCCCCATGTTCGACCGTCGCCAGCACCTGCAACACCTCGCCGCCCTGGCCACCGCCTCGGCCCTGCCCGCGCTGGCTGCGGACGACAAGGACAGCACCTACGACGAGGACTCCATCGTCAAGGCCGCCACCGATTTCTTCGGCTCGACCACCGAGGGCCTGGCCAAGGTCATCGAGAAGGCCTTCAAGGAGCAGGGGCGCCCCAATGCCTACATCAAGGGCGAGGAGGCCAGCGCTGCCATCACGGTGGGCCTGCGCTATGGCGACGGGGAACTGTTGATGAAGGGCGGCGGCGCCTCCCGGGTTTATTGGGCCGGGCCGTCCATCGGCTTCGACCTGGGCGCCAACGCCTCCAAGGTCTTCACGCTGGTCTACAAGCTGCCCAAGGCGAGCGCCATCTACCAGCGCTTCCCCGGTGTGGACGGCAGCCTCTACTACATCAGCGGCGCGGGCATCAACTACCAACGCCTCAACGGCATCACGCTGGCGCCCATCCGTCTGGGCGTGGGGTTGCGCGCAGGGGCCAGCGTCGGCTACGTGCACTACCGGCGTCAGAAAAGCATCAATCCGTTTTGAACGCTAAGCGCCTGCTCCGCCGGGCGTAGACTGTATTTCCATACAGCATTGCGAGGTGATCGTGAGCTCCACCACCGACCTGCCCGTGCAGGACATTTCCAGCGAAGTCCTCATCGAGAAATACGCCAAGGGCGGCGAGCAGACGCCCGACGAGCTGCGCGAACGCGTCGCCGTTGCCTTGGCCCAGGCCGAGAAACCGGCCGACCGCGCCCGCTGGGAGGCGGCCTTCCTGGACGTGCAGCAACGCGGCTTCGTGCCGGCCGGCCGCATCATGTCCGCCGCCGGCACCGAGCTGTCGGCCACCCTCATCAACTGCTTCGTGCAGCCCGTGGGCGACTCCATCGCCACGACCGAAGACGGCGTGCCCGGCATCTACACCGCGCTGACCGAAGCGGCCGAAACCATGCGCCGTGGTGGCGGCGTCGGCTACGACTTCAGCCGCATCCGGCCGATGGGTGCCTGGGTCGGCTCCACGCGCAGCCATGCCTCCGGCCCCATCAGCTATATGCGCGTCTTCGACCGCAGCTGCGAGACAGTGGAAAGCGCCGGCAGCCGCCGTGGCGCGCAGATGGGCGTGCTGCGCTGCGACCACCCCGACATCGAAGCCTTCATCCACGCCAAGGACCAGGGCGACCTGCGCAACTTCAACATCTCCGTCGGCGTGACCGACGCCTTCATGGAAGCCGTGCAGGCCGACGGCGCCGTCGAACTCGCACACAAGGCCCAGCCCAGCGCCGGCCAGATCGAAGCCGGCGCCTACCAGCGCGGCGATGGGCAGTGGGTCTACCGCAAGGTGCAGGCCCGCGCGCTGTGGGACCAGGTCATGCGCTCCACCTACGACCACGCTGAGCCGGGTGTGCTGTTTCTGGACCGCATCAATGCCGACAACAACTTGCATTACTGCGAGACGATTGCGGCGACGAATCCGTGCGTGACCGCTGACACCTGGACGATGACGGGCGATGGCCCGCGCCAAGTGCGCGATCTGATCGGCCAGCCCTTCCACGCCATCGTCGACGGCAAGGCCTATGTCACCGAGTCGGCTGGCTTTTTCGCCACTGGCGTCAAGCCCGTGCTGCGCTTGAGCACCCGCGAGGGCCATGAGCTGCGCCTGACCGGCGACCACCCAGTGCGACGCGTCACGCGCAAGACGCGCTATCTCATCGACGCCGAATGGACGCCGGCCGCCGACGTGCGGCCGGGCGACGAGCTGATGCTGCACGACCACCGCGCGCTTCAAGGCTGGGACGGCCCACGCAGCGAGGCCGAGGGCTATCTGCTCGGCCTATTGATCGGTGACGGCACGCTAAAGGCTGACAAGGCC
Organism: Roseateles sp.; assembly: GCF_039929605.1. Classification (GTDB taxonomy): domain Bacteria; phylum Pseudomonadota; class Gammaproteobacteria; order Burkholderiales; family Burkholderiaceae_C; genus Pelomonas. Next base: position 49,561 of record NZ_JBDSQX010000101.1, on the reverse strand, counting down.
GTGCTGTCGGTCTGGGCGCCCGAACTGAAGGCGGTCGGCAGTGACGTGAGCCACCGGCCAGCGAGTGTCGATAGCGTCATGCGCGCCGCGGAGACGGCGATGAAAGCCACCATCGCCAGCCGCGCAGATTTCAAAGGTTGGCAGTGCCCGATTGCCGGGCGCGGCGAGTTCCGCCTCGCATCCACCGGCCTGCGCGATCTGGCCGGGACGCTGGGTGCGACGCCTGGCAACAAGCGCATCACGCCGGCCATGGAAGCCACGTCCTCGGACTTTCACCGAGGCCTGCTGCGCGGCCTGTTCGATGCCGACGGTTCTGTGCAGGGCGCTCAGGACAAAGGCGTCAGCGTTCGCCTGACGCAGGTCGATTCCGCCCAGTTGCAGGCCGTGCAACGCATGTTGGCTCGGCTGGGCATCGCCTCGACGATTTACCGCGATCGCCATCCCGCAGGCATGCAGCGCATGCCCGATGGTCGTGGTGGCGCGCGCGACTACGCGCGCCGTGCCGTGCATGAGCTGGTCATCAGCGGCGACAACCTGCGCCGCTATGCCGAGCTGGTCGGCTTCGAGGACAGCGCCAAACAGTCCCGCCTGGACGAACTGCTCGGTGCCTACCGCCGCGAGCTGAACCGCGAACGCTTCACGGCCACGGTCGAGACCATCGAGCCCGACGGTGTGGAGGCGGTCTACGACGTGACTGTCGAGCACGTCCATGCCTTCGATGCGAACGGGCTGTATGTACACAACTGCGCGGAGCAGCCTTTACCTCCCTACGGCTGCTGCTGCCTCGGCTCCATCGACTTGACGCGCTTCGTGAGCGACCCGTTCAGCGCCAGGCCGGTGTTCAACGAAGCTGGCTTTGCCGACGTCGTCGCCGTCGCCACGCGCATGCTGGACAACGTGCTCGACGTGACGCCGTGGCCGCTGCCGGCGCAACGGCAGGAGGCCGCCAACAAACGCCGTGTCGGCCTGGGCTTTACCGGCCTGGGCGATGCGCTGGTGATGCTGAACCTGCGCTACGACACGCAAGCTGCGCGCGACATGGCCAGCCGCATCAGCGAGGTCATGCGCGATGCGTCTTACGCGGCGTCCAGTGACCTCGCCGTCGAGCGCGGCAGCTTCCCGCTGTTCAACGCCGACCTGTACCTGTCCGGGGGAAGCTTCGCGTCGCGCCTGCCGCAGGGCTTGAAGGACAAGATCCGCGCCCAGGGCCTGCGCAACTCGCACCTGCTCTCCATCGCGCCCACCGGCACCATCAGCCTGGCCTTTGCCGACAACGCGAGCAACGGCATCGAACCGGCGTTCTCCTGGACCTACACGCGCAAGAAACGCCTCGGCCAGGCCGAAGGCGGCGGCTTCAAGGAGTACGCGGTCGAGGACCATGCCTGGCGCTTGTATAGACATCTGTTCGGCGCCGACGCGCCGCTCAGCGATGCCTTCGTCACCGCACTCGAATTGAGCGCCGCCGACCATGCGTCCATGGTCGCGGCCGTGGCGCCCTACATCGACACGTCGATCAGCAAGACGGTCAACGTTCCGGCCGACTACCCCTACGAGGACTTCCAGAACCTCTACATCCAGGCCTGGCAGACCAAGCTCAAGGGCCTGGCCACGTATCGGCCCAACAGCGTGCTCGGCTCGGTGCTGTCCGTCACGCCCGAGGTCAAGCAGCCTGAGCCGTTGCGAGCCGACGTCGACGGCGCCAACCAGCGCCTGCGCGTGGAGCGCCTGCCCAACGCCGTCGTCGCCTCCCTGCGCTGGCCCAGCCGCCCCGACATGCCTGGCGGCAACCCAGCCTGGAGCTACCTGATCCAGCACCCGCACGGCGACTTCGCGCTGTTCATCGGCGAACTGCCGCTGGACGGTCCCGACGGCGGCCTGTTTGGCCGCAACCTGCCGTTCGAGGTGTGGGTCAACGGCGCCGAGCAGCCGCGCGGGCTGTCGGCCCTGGCCAAGACGCTGTCCATGGACCTGCGCACCAACGACGCCGCCTGGCTGCGCCTGAAGCTTGACGCGCTCGCCACCGTGGCCGAGGAGCGCGCCTTCGAGATGCCCATGCCGCCGAGCGGCGAGCAGCGCCTGTTCCCCGGCGTTGTCGCCGCGACGGCCGCCGTCATCCGCTGGCGCTGCGAGCAGCTCGGCGCCCTGCAGGAGGGCGGTCCGACGCCGGTCGTGGACGCCATGTTCAGCCGCAACGAGCCGCGCACCGGTACGTCAGGCACGCTGGCCTGGGCGGTCGACGTGGACAACCCGGCGACCAACGAGCAGTTCACGTTGACGCTGAAGGAAGTCGTGTTGCCAACGCCCGATGGCGGCAGCGTGACCCGCCCCTGCGCCATGGGCTTCTCGGGCAACTACCCCAAGGCGCTGGACGGCCTGGCGCGCCTGCTGTCGCTCGACATGCGCGTGATGGACCCCGGCTGGATCGCGATGAAGCTGCGCAAACTGCTCAATGTCGGCGAGCCGCTGGGCCACTTCATGGCGCCGGTGCCGTCACTGAGCGGTGCGGATGCGAAGGCCAGGCGCCAGCAGGTCTGGCCGTCGACCGTGGCCTACGTCGCGCGGCTCGTCATCCACCGCTATGCGATGCTCGGCATCCTCGACGAAGCCGGCCAGCCGCTGACCGACATGGGCCTGCTGCAGACGCCCGCTCCCAAGCTGGCGGCGGCGGCAGGCACGCTGCAGGTCCAGCCCGGCAAGCCCTGCCCGGAGTGCGGCAACGCGACCATGATCCACAAGGATGGCTGCGATTTCTGCACCGCTTGCGGGTATGTGGGGCAGTGCGGCTGAGTCTCAGCGCGACGAGGACGACGGAGATCGGGGTGCTGACGCAGGCACCCGCCATTGCTGGCGGTACTCGGCCCGAAAGGGCAGGGCGTCGTCGATTTCCCCGCCGCCCAAGTTGCGCAGGTAGTCTGTCGTCACCGCGACGGGCTGGGCCACGCGGCCGCTGTGGGGCAGGCCCTGGAAGGCTCGGTGCAATTCGTCGGCGAGCTGCCAGCCCTGCATCCCGGCGGGCTCGGCGATCGTGGCGACCTGCTGCGACCGGCCGGACCTGATGCGGCTGAGCGCGGTGCGCGAGCCGTCGCCCGCAGCAATGCCGACGATGTCGCCGCGGCCCAAATCCTGCAACGGGAAATGCATCGAATCCATGTAGGCGTCGTTGATCGCCAGCAGGTGGGTCCAGCGTGGGCCAAAACGTTGCTGCAGGCGGGCCAACGCGGCTGGCACGTCGCGTGAGGCCTGCGAGATCGGCAGGTCCTCGACGGCAAGAATGTCACAGCGGCCGCTGCGCAAGAGTGCCTCGCGCATGCGCTGCGTTTTCACGTTGGCGATCTCGAAGCGGCTGTCGTTGAAGATGACAACGCCAGCGCGCCGTGGCGCGGTCTGCAGCACCAGCGCGGCCGCCATGTCGGCCACGGCCAGCGGGTCGCTGCTCACGTTGGCAAAAAGCGTGGCCGTCGGCCCCGGCCGGGACGCTGCGTGCCAGCCGACGAGTACCGGTGCGCTGCCGCTGTGGCGCGCCAAAGCTTCGGCAAAGTCGCCCTCATCGAAGCCGCCCAGCACGACGCCATCCACACGGGCCCGCAGCGCTTGCTCGAACAATTGCACGAGCTTGGCCCGGTCACCCTCGCCGTTGGCGACGTGCAGCTGCCAGCCGAGTTCCCGGCAGGCTTCCTCGAAGCTGCGGTAGACCTTCGTGATGCCGCCGTTGCGATAGTCCTGGACCAGGAAAAGCACGCGCCTCGGGCCAGTGGCTTCGCGCGGCACGGCGGCGCCCGCGCCGCGCGCCAAGCCCGCGAGCAGGCACAGGCCACCCAGGCAGCGTCGCCTGTCCAGCCCAGGTGGTTCGACTGGTTTGATCGGCGGGCGGCAGGGGCCGGTGTCCATGCCTGAAGCCTAACTGCAGCTTGCCGGTTGACGGCCCATCCGAGCGTCGATCAAGCGCATCAACCGCCGCCGCCCGGGCATGCCCGGCTGTGCGACGAGGGCCGACGCCTGTGCCTGAGCAAGACGGCCGCAGAATCGCGCGATGAACAGCCTCCAGGGCGCCGCCCCGCCGACCCCGCCGAACCCGTCTCCAGCCGCTGTCGCAGCCGGCACGACACCGCTCGTGAACTGGACCACCCCGGACGGCCAGCACCAGCAGGCGCCGTGGCGTTCGGCGGTGGGCCACCCACCACCGCAGCGCGTGCAACTGGCCGGTGACGACATGCCGGCCGATGCCGCCTACCGGCTGCTCGACGCCGGCATTGCCCTGCTCTGGCTGGGCGACTACCAGAACGCCCGACATCTGCTGCAGGCACTGGGCCGGCGGCTGGACAAGCGCCGGCGCCGTGCACCCGAGCGCATGGCGCCGGCCGAGGCCTTTGCCGCGCAGCGCGAAGAGCAGGCCCACCGCACGCGCGTGCTGGGCGGCCTGCTGCTGCCTTTCGATGCCGACCACGCCGTGCCGCTGCCGCGCGCGCCCGATGTGCGTTCCGCCGGGGCCCAGGTGCATGGCCCGCAGTCGGGGCATTACGTGCAGTCGCTGCGCGAATTGCTGGGCGTGGTGGGCGCCCACGAGTGGCGCAAGAAAGGCGTCGTCATCGCGGCGTTGGGGGCGCGCATCCACCCCCACCACGGTGTGTTCTCGCCGGTGCGCGGCGAGTACGTGCCGCTGGTGGCGCAGGCGCCGCTGCCGGCCGTCGCCGCCGAGCAGGGCGCGTTCGACATCGGCACCGGCACCGGCGTGCTCGCGGCCGTGCTGGCCCGGCGCGGGCTGGCTGTCACCGCCACCGACATCTCGCCCGCCGCCGTCGCCAACGCCGCCGAGAACGCCCGGCGCCTGGGCCTGCGCCAGAAGATCCAGGTGCTGCAGGCCGACCTGTTTCCGCCCGGCCGGGCCGGCCTCGTGGTGTGCAACCCGCCGTGGGTGCCGGCGCCGGCCGGCGCACCGCTGGAGGTGGCCGTGTACGACCCCGACAGCCGCATGCTGCGCGGCTTTCTCGACGGGCTCGCGGCCCACCTGGTGCCAGGCGGCGAGGGCTGGTTGATCCTGTCGGACCTGGCCGAGCACCTGGGCCTGCGCTCACGCACCGAACTGCTGGGCTGGATCGCGCAGGCGGGCCTGCAGGTGCTGGGCCGCCTAGACACCCGGCCGACCCATCCCCAGGCGCTCGACCCGAGCGACCCATTGCACGCCGCGCGTGCCGCCGAACTCACCTCGCTGTGGCGGCTGGCTGCCATGTGAACGTCAATCCCGCGCGCCGTCGATCAGCCGCCGCAACCACGGCCGCAAGCCCAACATCACCGTCCCGGTGATCAAGCTGCCCACCGCCAGCTGCGTGAACAGCGTCGCGTAGGCCGCGTTGGTCGTCAGCGGCGAGCCATCCACCGGCTGCGCCACCACGGCCGAGAAGTCGCCGGCGAACAGCGAGGCCAGGCCTGTCACCAGCATCCAACTGCCCATCATGACGCCCTGGTGCTGCCTGGGCGCGAGGCGGCCGATCATGGCGTAGCCGATCGGGGAGATCAGCAGTTCGCCCACCGACTGCAGCACGTAGCTGATGAACAGCCATGAGAAATCGGCGTGACCGCTGGCGTCGGCGAACTGGATGCCCAGCGGCAGGGCCAGAAAGCCCAGGCCCATCAGCACGAGGGACGCCGAGAACTGCAGCGGGATGTCCACCGGCCAGCCGCGCACTCGCCATCGCGCGAACACGGCGGCCAGCCAGGGGCCGGCCAGCACGATGACGACGGTATTGATGTTCTGCACCCACTGCGGCGCCACGGGCACGCCCCAGACGTTCAGCCAGACATTGCCCACCGCGTACATCTGCAGGCCGTTGGGCGCCATCTGGTAGAGCGACCAGAACACCAGCGAGCCCAGCATCAGCACGAGGTAGGCCTGCATGCGGCGCTTCTCGGCCAGCACCGGATGGCGTTGTGTCATCACCAGCAGCGCCACGCCCACCGCCGCGCACAGCCCCTTCATGCCGACGGCCGTGTCGCTCGGGCGTTGCAGCAGCCAGGCCAGCAGCGGCACAAGGCCGGTCAGCACGGCGACGCCGATGGCGAAGCGGCCCCAGAAACCGGCGCCGTGCCGGTGCGACAGCGGCGTGTCGCGGTCGGCCAGCGTGCGCCAGAAGATCAGCGCCAGCACGATGGCCCCGGCGTTGCCCAGCGTGGCAAACCAGAAGATGGTGCTGTAGAGCTCGTCGAGCTGGTAGTGGCCCGCCACCGTGAAGCCGATGAAGAAGCCGACGTTCATGCCCGCGTAGTTCCACAGGAAGGCGGCTTCGCGGCGGTCGTCCTCCGGCTCGAAGCGCTGCGTCAGCATCATGTTCAGGCAGGTCACGTTCAGCCCGCTGCCGGTCAGGAACAGCGCCAGGCCCCAGTACAGCCCGGTGAGGCCGCCGCCGGCGATGGCGCCGCAGCCCAGCACCTGCAGCAGCATGCCGCCGACGAAGAGGTTGCGGTTGCTTAAGTAACGCCCGCCGAGGTAGCCACCGAACAGGTGCAGCCCGTAGTTGAAGGCGCCGAACAGGCCCATCATCAGCGCCGCCTGCTCGCTGCTGAAACCCAGGCGGCGCGTGGCGTACAGCACCAGCGTGGACTGCAGGACCGCGAAGCCCAGCGTGGCGAAGACCTGCACCATGAAGAGCACGGCCGAGCCTTCGGGCACGCGGGCCCAGTGTTGTCGAAGGGATGTCATGGGGCGCGGATTGTCCGCGCGTGCGGACGGGCGCCCTGCGCGCCGTCGCCGTTGCCAAGCGGCCTTCAGAGGTCCGACGAGTTCCCGTCGCCGCGCGTGTCAGGGCCTCGAATCAGCTTGACCGCCACCGGCTGCCGCCCGTCCAGCACGTCCGTGGTCACTTCCCGCAGCACGGTGACGCTGTGCTGCCTCTGCCAGGACTCCCACAGCGCGGCAACGTGCGCGTCGACGCCGGGCGGCCCGCTGAGGGCGTAGGTGCGCCCGGTCTTGGTGGTCACTTCGTCAGTGTCGGGGTGCACGAAGGCGACAGCGGACGACACCTTCGCGCAGTGTTCGTCGGCCAGGTAGCCCACCAGATGCCAGCTTGGCGCGTCGTAGTTGGGCACCTGGGCCTCCCACGCCCGCCAGCGGACCAGCACGAGCCTGGGTTCCTGCGAGTAGGGCGTGGAGATCCAGAAGCTCATGGGCGCATTCGCCGTCGCGGCCTGCTGCCGGCGCTCCGCCTCATGTCGCCGGCCCTTGCTGGACGCGTTGGCGCATGGCGGATGGCGCGCAGCGGCCGGCGGTCACGGGTGAGCTCAGTTGCAGCAGCGCCTGCCCGCCAGCTCGGCGCGCACGCTCGACGGCGCTGCGCCAGAGGGGCAGGCGCGCAGCGCGCGGGCCAGCCGGCTCCGCGCCAAGGGTGTTGAACCAGTTCGGTACTGCAAGTCGGAAGGGGGTTCTCATGTGAGGGCCTCTTTCGCGCAAACCACTGCGCCGGTGAACGATGCCTCGGTCGCCGGCGCGTGCCTGTAGGACTTTGAGCCGCTTACATGCCGGCGCACGCTCTACGTCGTGGACGTCGTGGACGAGGCCGTGCCGCGCGCCAATGCGCGGGCGCGGCGCGGGTTCAGCGCGGGCTCGGCGCCGCCGCGTCGGGCTTGTAGTCCACACCGTGCGCGGCCAGGTAGTCGCGTATCAGCCGCCTCACCACCTGCGAGGGCGTCACGTCCTGTTGCGAGCACAGGGTCTCGAAGGCCTTTTTCTTGTCCGGGTCGATCAGCACCGTCAGGCGGGCGGTCTTTTGTTCCATACCGGCTCCATATGTTCATCAAATGATAATTGCAATCATATTGAATTGGCATTAAATTTGCGTTGTGACACTCAGCTTCCTGCACCGCCTCACGGGCAAGCACCGCACGCGGTCGGCCAACCGGCAGCTGGGTGCCGTCCTGGCCTTCGTGGCCGGCGCGGCCAATGCAGGCGGCTTCCTGGCGGTGCAGCGCTACACCTCGCACATGACCGGCGTGATCTCCGGCGTGGCCGATGACCTGGCCAGCGGCGGCTTTGCGTTGGCGCTCGCCGGGCTGTTCTCGCTGTTCGCCTTCATGGCGGGTGCAGCCTGCACGGCGCTGCTTGTGAACTGGGCGCGCCAGCGCCAGATGCACAGCAAGTACGCCCTGCCCCTGCTGCTGGAGGCGGCGCTGCTGCTGGCATTCGGCCTGGTGGGCGCGCATCTCGAAGCCCTGGCCCATCTGCTGGTGCCGACCGCCGTGCTGCTGCTGTGTTTCATCATGGGTCTGCAGAACGCCATCCTGACCAAGATCTCCCAGGCCGAGATCCGCACCACCCACATGACCGGCGTCGTCACCGATTTGGGGCTAGAACTGGGCCGGTTGCTGTACTGGAACGGCGCCACTGCGCCCGACTCGGTCCACTTCGTGCGTGCCAATCGCGACAAGCTTTTCATCCACAGCCTGGTGCTGGGCCTGTTCTTCGTCGGCGGCGTCGTCGGCGCGCTGGCCTTCAAGCAATTCGGCTTCTCGGCCACCCTGCCCATCGCGCTGCTGCTGGTGCTGCTGGCCTTGCCGCCGCTCATCCACGACCTGCAGCTCGCCTGAAGGCCGCCGCTTTTTTTGTGCATCCATGCCCGACACCGCCGACCCGCACGCCTTCGTCAAGCCCTTCGTCTACGAGACGCTGGATACCCGCGCGATGCATTTCTCGATCTGCGAGATCCAGAGCCGCATGCAGGTCCAGCATCCCCACGCGCTGGACCTGGCCTACACGCGCACGATGATGGCCTTCCTGCTCTTCGTGCCGCAGCCCGCGGCGCTGGCCATGATCGGGCTGGGCGGCGGCTCCATGGCCAAGTTCTGCCACCGCGAACTGCCCCACACGCGCATCGAGGTCGTCGAGATCAACCCCCACGTCATCGCGCTGCGCGAGCAGTTCCAGGTGCCCAAGGACGATGGGCGCTTCCAGGTCCGGCGCGGCGATGGGGCCCACTTCGTTCGCGACGCGAATGCCCGGCTGGACGTGCTGCTCGTGGACGGCTTCGACCACGAAGGCCAGCCGCCAGCCCTGTGCTCGCAGGCCTTCTACGACGACTGCCGCGGCGCACTGCGCCCGGACGGCCTGCTGGTGGTCAACCTGCACACCCCCCACCCCGAGTTCCGGCGCCACACGGCACGGCTGGAGCGGGCCTTCGACGGCGATGTGCTGCTTGTCGGCGACAGCGAGTGCAGCAACACCGTCGCCTTCGCTGGGCAGAAGGCATTGCAGGGGCTGCAGGGCCAGGCGCGCAAGCCGCAGCTCCTCGGCCGCCAGGCATGGGCCGACCTGCTGCCGGCCTTCGCGCACGTGGCGGCCGTGCTCCAGCAGCAGCGCGACGGCGATTAGGCGTACTGAGACCCTAGGGCAGGCCCCAGCCGAACGGGTCTGCCGGGTCGATCAGCAAGGTCGCCTCGGCGCTGATGAAGGCCTGGCCGCGAATGGTCGGAATGATTTGTTCGCCGGCCACTTCGTACCAGCCTTCGAACACGCTGCCGATGACGCTGGCCTGGCGCCACACCTCGCCGGGCCGCAGCTTCGCGGCCGCAGCCAGGCAGGCCAGCTTGGCGCTGGTGCCGGTGCCGCAGGGCGAGCGGTCGTACTCGTTGCCGGGGCAGAGCACGAAGTTGCGGCTGTCGGCGCCGTCGACGTCGTCGGCAAACAGTTCGATGTGGTCGACCTCGGGGTGGCCCTGGGCATTCAGTGCCTCGCGCAGCATCGCCGTGAAGTCGGTCAGCGCCGCGACCCGTTCGGGCGCGATGAGCTGGCCATGGTCGGCACACAGGAAGAACCAGTTACCGCCCCAGGCGATGTCGCCGGTCACCGTCTGGCCTCCTGTCGATGTCTGCAGCGTGACGGCCACATCGGCAGCCAGCCGGTAGGCCGGCACATTGCGCACGCTCACGCGGCCATCCTCGTGCAGCGTCGCGCGTACATCGCCCACCGGCGTCTCGATGACGTGCTCGCCCGTGTGGATACGCCCCAGATGCGCCAGCGTCGCGACCAGGCCGATCGTGCCGTGCCCGCACATGCCCAGGTAGCCGGCGTTGTTGAAGAAGACCACGCCGGCCGTGTGTGCCGGGTCTTGCGGCGCGCAGAGCAGGGCGCCGACGAGCACGTCGCTGCCGCGCGGCTCCAGCAGCGTGGCGCGGCGGTAGCGGTCGTGGTCAACGCGCAGGCGCTCCAGCCGCTCGGCCATCGAGCCCGCGCCGAGGTTCGGGAAGCCGTCGATGACGACCCGTGTGGGCTCGCCGCCGGTGTGCGAGTCGATGACGTGGAGGTAGTGCATGGGGTGGCTCAGGCCTGTGACTGCCATTCCACCGGCCGCGTGGCCAGCGCCGTGGCCACCAGCGCCTGCACGTGCTCGCGCTCCGCGCCCACCAGCGGTAGCCGCGGGCGGCGCATGTGCTCGCTGCCCACGCCCACCAGCGCATCGATGAGCTTCAAGTTCTGCACCAGCTTGGTCGAGACATCGAGGTGCAACAGCGGCGTCATCCAGCGGTAGATGGCGCGCGCCTCGTGCCAGCGGCCTGCCTGCACCAGGTCGAACAGCGCCACCGTCTCGCGCGGGAAGGCGCAGCCCACGCCGGCCAGCAGGCCGTCGCAGCCCAGGGCGAGCCCCTCGAAGGCGAGGTCGTCCACGCCCATGAAGAGCGCGTAGCGGTCGCCGCAGAGGTTGCGGAGGTCGGTGATGCGGTGGGTCAGGCCGCTGCTTTCCTTGATGGCGGCGATGTGCGCGCAGTCGGCCAGTTCGGCGAAGTGTTCGGGCCGCAGGTCGACCTTGTAGGCCACCGGGTTGTTGTAGACCAGCAGCGGCGCTTGCGCGGCGGCCGCCAGCGTGCGCAGATTGGCCATGGCCTCGCGCGCATCGGCCACGTAGATGACCGAGGGCATGACCATGAAGCCGGCCACGCCGGCCTTCAGCGCTGCGTCGATGTAGCGCAGCGCCTCGCGCGTGCTGCCCTCGGACACGGTGCCCAACACCGGCACGCGGCCGGCGGCGGCGTCGAGCGCGATGCGCGCCACCTGCACCTTCTCGTCCAGCGTCAGCGTGCTGGCTTCGCCGAGAGAGCCACAGGTGACGACGCCATGGATGCCGTTGCGGATCTGGAAGTCGATGTGGCGCGCCGTGCCCTCGGCATCGAGGCTTTCGTCGGCGTGGAACTTGGTCGTGACGGCGGGGAAGACGCCGCGCCATTGGATGGTCTGCATCGCTGGGGCTCCTGCGCTGAGGTGCCCGATGTTCGCTCAAGTGACAAACGTGGCGAGTGCCTGGTGCCTGCCCGGCGCGACCTTTGCGCGTCTGTGCCATTCTGTGGGTTCTGCGGCAGCGAAAGTGCAGCCGGTCTCGGCAGCGGTGGAGTGAACGGGCATGAAGCAGGAAGCAAAACTGGGAAATCTGGGTGAGAGGGTGCTGGCCCTGGTGGCGCGGTCGCCCGAGCCCGAGTTCACCGTCAGCGCCAGGCCGGCCGACGCGGCGGCCAAGGCCATCGAGAGCGCGGCGTCCAAGGCCGCGCTGGCCGCTGGCGCGCTGGCCCTGCCGCTCGGGCCGCTGGGCTGGGCCACCATTGCGCCGGAGATGCTGGCCGTGTGGCACATCCAGCGCCAGTTGGTGGCCGACATCGCCGCCCTCTACGGCCGCAGTGCCGAGCTCGGCCCCACGCAGATGCTGTGGTGCCTGTTTCGCCACACGGCCGCGCAGGCGCTGCGTGACCTGACCGTGCGCGTGGGCGAGCGCGTCATCGTGCGCCCGGCCGCCCAGGCCGTGTTGCAGAAGGTGGCCGGGGCCGTGGGCATGCAGCTGGGCCGCAAGGTGGTGGGCAAGGCGCTGTCGCGCTGGGTGCCGCTGGTGGGCGCCGCCGGCGTGGGCGCCTATGCCTGGTGGGATACCCGCCAGGTCGGCCGTGCCGCACTGCAGCTCTTCGAGCGCGAAGGCGTCATCGACAACCCTGTGTGACTTGATGGACCCGTTGCCCACCATCCTCGACATCGAAGCCTCCGGTTTCGGTCGCGGCAGCTATCCCATCGAGATCGGCTTCAGCGACGGCCAGGGCGGGCTGTTCTGCAGCCTCATCCAGCCCGAGGCCGACTGGCTGCACTGGGACGACAGCGCCGAAGCCCTGCACGGCATCAGTCGCGAGCTGCTGAGCACTCACGGCCGGCCGGCGCGCTGGATGGCTGAGCAGCTCAACGTGCGGCTGCGCGGCCAGACCGTCTTCTGCGACGGCTGGGGCCACGACTACACCTGGCTGGCGCGGCTGTACGAGGCGGTCGAGCTGCGCATCGGCTTCCGGCTGGACGACCTGCGCAAGCTGCTCAGCGAGGATGAGGCGCAACGCTGGAAGGGCGTCACCGAGGCGGTGCGTGCGCGGCAGCAGCTGAAGCGGCACCGAGCCAGCAGCGATGCGAGGGTGTTGCAGCTGGCGTTGGGTGAGGTGAAGGCGGGGGTTAACTGCTGACTTGGTGGTTTGTGGGTTGCTTTGCGATGAGCCTTGTGACCCGGTGCCGAGCTGCCGGGGGTCCGCCCCGGCGGGCGGGACTCCCGGCAATGCAGCGTTCAGACGCCAGCCCGCAACGAAGCGGCAGGTACTCAGTGTTGGGGTTCTCTGCGTTCACCCCAACCTACCGAGCTGCGGGTCGGGCTGGCCCAGCGGCGTGATGACGGCGACGTCGCCCGAGCGACGCTGCATTCGGAATTTCTGGTGAGCCCGGCGTGCAGCCGGCGTTAAGCGGCGTGAAGGGACGATGGCTGGTGCTCGTCACAGGGACAGCAGCGAGAGCGCAGCGGGTCGCGTGTGGGCATGGCTCAAAGCCAAGCCCGCAACGCCGCTGGAGTGCGGATTCAGGGCCTCTTCTTTGGTGACTTTCTTCTGGCCCCGCAGAAGAAAGTTACCCCGCCGCCGGGCGGGACTCCCGGCAATGCAGTGTTGAGACGCCAGCCTTGCGAGAAAGCATCCCAACAATGCGGGATGTCTTCGGCGTTGGGGTTCTCTGCGCTCACCCTAACCTACGAGCTGAACGGCGGGCCTAGCACCTTGGCGACGTCGTTCGGCAATGAGCTGCCAACAACAATCGCACGGAAGTAGTACACGCCGCGCGGAATAGAAGAAAGAAATTTGCGACTCGTCACGTCGTCCACCGGGGCGAAATTGAAGCGGAGTGCATCGTCCTCGCCGGCCACGGCTTCCTCATCGAAAGCTAAACCTTGTTCGCATGCCACTTGGCGAACCACTTGAGCCTTGGATTTCAGCGCGGTGATTGAAAAAGGATGTTCTTTGTTTGCCATAAAGCTGTGTGGCGAACGTCTGTCGCCGAATGCTGCCGTGCGTTTAGTCTGAGTGCGACAGTTTTATGCAAACAACCCTGTGTACTGCTCGCGCAGCAGTTTTTTCTGCACCTTGCCCATCGCGTTGCGCGGCAGCTCGGCCACGACGATGACGCGCTTGGGCACCTTGAAGCCGGCGATGCGGCCCTTCAGCTCGCGGATCAGCGCCTCGGGGTCGGGTGGCTGGCCCAGGGCCGTGATGACGGCAACGACGGCCTCGCCGAAGTCGGCGTGCGGCACGCCGATGACGGCCGATTCACCCACGCCGGGCAGCTCGTTCAGGAAGCCCTCCACCTCCGCCGGGTAGACGTTGAAGCCGCCGCTGATGATGAGGTCCTTGCTGCGGCCGATCAGCGTCAGGTAGCCGTTGGCATCGACGCGGCCGACGTCGCCGGTCTTGAACCAGCCATCGGCCGTGAACTCCTCGGCCGTCTTCTCGGGCATCTGCCAGTAGCCGCTGAAGACGTTGCGGCCGCGCACCTGCACGTGGCCGATCTCGTGCGCCGCGCAAGGCCCGCCGTCGTCGCGCAGGATGCGCAGGCCGACGCCGGGCAGCGGCTTGCCCACCGTGCCGCCGATGCGGTCCCCGTCTTCGGGCCGGCAAGGGTTGGACGTCAGCATAAGCGTCTCGCTCATGCCGTAGCGCTCCAGGATGAGGTGGCCGGTGCGCGCCTGCCAGTCGCGCCAGGTCTCGATGAGCAGGGGCGCCGAGCCGCTGATGACGAGGCGCACGTTGCGCGTGTCCAGCGCCTTCTCCTGCAGCAATCGCACGTAGAGCGTGGGCACGCCCATGAAGACGGTCGCCTCGGGCAGGCGGCGGGCCACGGCCGTGGCGTCGAACTTGTTGAACCTCAGCATGCGGCTGCCGTTCAGCAGCGCGCCGTGCGAGGCGACGAACAGGCCGTGGACGTGGAAGATGGGCAGCGCGTGCAAGAGCACGTCATCGCGCCGCCAATCCCAGAAGGTCTGCAGCGTCTGCGCGTTGCTCAGCAGGTTGCCGTGGCTCAGCATCGCGCCCTTGCTGCGCCCGGTCGTGCCGCTGGTGTACAGGATGGCGGCGAGGTCGCCGGGCTCGCGCGGGACGGGCTCATGGGTCAGCGGCATCTGCGCCGCGCGGTCCAGCAGCGTGCCGCGGCGGTCGTCGTCAAGCGTGAACACCCAGCGCACGCCGCGCTGGAAGGCCAGCTTGCTGACCCAGCCGAAGTTGCGCCCCGCGCAGACGACGACGCCCGGCGCCGCGTCGCTGATGAAGTGCTCCAGCTCACTGGCCTGGTAGGCCGGGTTCAGCGGCAAGTAGACGAAGCCCGCGCGCAGCACCGCCAGATACAGCATCAGCCCCTCGACGCTCTTGTCCGTGTGCACGGCGACGCGGCTGCCTGGGGCCAGGTCCAGCCTGCCCAGCCAGTTGGCCAGCATCGCGCTGCCACATTCCAGGTCGCGCCAGGAATACAGCGCGCCGTCGTGGTCGATGGCGGTCGAATCGAGGTCGGCCGGAAAGCTGGCGCGCAGGGCGGAATAGAGGTTCATCTCGGGGGCTGCTTCAGAACACAGCCACAGAGGCACAGAGACACAGAGGAGGACAAATGACGCCCTCTCTGTGTCTCTGTGCCTCTGTGGCCTTGCTTGGTTTTCAATTCAGTCCCGAACTGCCCCAAGGCGTCGCGGTTTCGGCGTGCATCGCCTTGTCTCCAGATGCTCTTGGGGCGTTGTGCGGCGATTATGGTTGCCGCACCGGGGCATCAGATCCGTATCAGCCCTGCAAAAGGGCGGCGACGCGGGCCAGCAATTCGGCCTTCGCAAACGGCTTGTTCAGGCGGTCGCAGCGCGCCTCGTCGAGGAATTGCCGGGCCGTGGGCGACAGCGTGTCGCCGGTGACGAAGAGCATGCGCCGCGCCAGCGCCGGATGCGTGCGCTTGACCTCGCGCCACAGGCCGGCGCCGTCCAGCTCGGGCATGTGCAGGTCGCTGACGATGGCGTCAAAGCGCGCCTCGGCCAGCATGGCCAGCGCCACAGCGCCGGACTCGGCCGTCATGACCTCGTAGCCCGCACCGGCCAGCATCTCGCCGATCAGCTCGGCGATCTCCGGCTCGTCGTCGACGACGAGCAGGCGGGCGCTGATCTCGTTGGCATCGGCCAGCGGCACGGGCTCAGTCTCGGTGGCCTCGGGCTCGCCGCTGACGGGCATCTGCAGGCAGAAGCAGGCCCCGGCGCCGTCATCCTGCACCGTCAGCTCGCCGCCGTGTTCGCGCGCGATGGAGCGCGACACGGCCAGGCCGAGGCCCGTGCCCACGCCCTCGCTCTTGGTCGTGAAAAAGGGCTCGAAGACGCGCTCGCGCAACTCCGGCGCGATGCCGGGGCCGTTGTCGCGCACGCGCATCCACACGCGAGGCGTGCGGCGGCGGTCGCCGTCGGTCATGGGCGCCACACCGGTGGAGACGGTGAGGCGCCGGCCGTGGTCGCGCGCGCCCAGCGCCTGCTGCGCATTGACGATGAGGTTGAGCACGATCTGGCCGATCTGGTCGGCATCGGCCTTGACTGGCGGCAGGCCCGGCAGCAGGTCCAGCGTGACGGCGATGCCGTGGCTGCGCAGCACATAACCGAGCATGTCGATGGCCGCCGTGGCAAGGTCGTTCAGCGCCACCTCGCTGCGGTTGGCCGGGCGGCTGCGCGCCATGTTCAGGAAGGTGCGCACGATGCGGCCGCAGCGCTCGGCGGCCTCGTGAATGCGCTGGGCGTCGGCGGCCAGCGGGTTGTCGCTCAGCTTCTCGGCCAGCAGCGCCGCGCGGCCCATGACGATGGACAGCGGGTTGTTCAGCTCATGCGCCACGCCCGCCAGCAGGCTGCCCATGGCGGTGAGCTTCTCGCTCTGGCGCAGCGCCTCGCGTTGGCGCTCGATCTGGCTGTGCGCGGCCTCGCGCTCCGACAGGTCGAACAGCGACGCGGTGTAGAAGGTCTGGTTGCCCACGGCGGTGCGCCACAGCAGCATCTCGATGGGGAACTCGCTGCCATCGGCGCGCAGGGCGGTCATCTCGATGCGCCGGCCCATCAGGCGCTGTTCACCGCCGGCCGTCACGCGGGCCATGCCGGCGTTGTGGGCCTCGCGCAGGCGCGGCGGGATCATCACGTCGGCCACCGAGCGGCCCAGCGCCTGCTCGCGCACGATGCCGAACATGGTCACCGCCGCCGGGTTGAACTCGACGATGTGGCCGGTCTCGTCCGTCGACACCAGGGCCGCCATCGCGTTGTCGAAGATGGAGGACTTGAGCGCCTCCGTGGCTTCCAGCTCCGCCACTTTGGCCGACAGCTCGGCATCGCGCTTCTTCAGCTCGGTCAGGTCCAGACTCATGACCACCGTGGCCTGCGGCACGCCGCCGCGCAGGTCCACCGGCACGAGGTGTTCGCGCATGTAGCGCCGGCCCATGCCGGCCAACTCCGTCCAGCCCTCCCAGGCCACGGTCTGGCCACTGGCCAAGCGCGGGCGCACGGCCGTATAACTGGCGTAGGCCGCCTCGCCGATGATGCGGCTGATGCGTTGGGTCAGCACCTGCTTGGGGTGCAGCCGCGTGAAGCGGAAGAACTCCTGGTTGGCCCAGACGAGGCGCTCGCCCACGTCGATGACGACGACGCGCGCCGGCACGGCCTCCAGCAATTGCGACAGCAGCGGCAGCGTGGCCTGCAGCACCGAGCTGAGCTCGCCCTCGCCGGCGTCGGGCGTGGGGTGGAAATGGATGTCTTCTGTCATCGCGGCCGATGATAAGGACGCTCCGCAAATCAGGACGGTCAGGCTGCCAGGACGGCCGATACGGCGCCTTCTTGCATCTTGCGGGCCACGAAGCCGTACATCGTTGTCCAGGCCTCGCGCACCTCGGCCGTGAAGCCGTCGCCCAGGCCGGCGGCCAGCGTGTCCAGCAGTGCGGCGCCGACGCTGTCGTAGTGCTCACTCGCGACACCGTAGTCGACGTGTCGCTGCCCCAGGCGCAGCAGCACCGGGATCAGGGCGCCAGGCCGGTCCAGCAGATCGATGGCGGCGCTGAGCATCTGCATCAAGCGCTCACCCTGCTCGTGCATGTCGCCGCCGCGGAAGAGGGCGCGCAGGGCAGGGTCGCGGGCAAAAAGCTGCGCGTAGAAAGCCGCGGCGACCGTGGCGGCCAGGGGCTTGAGCGGCTCGAAGCTGCTGCGGATGAGGTGGATCTGGTGCGGGGTCATGGGGAGGTCTTTCAGCTGAGATAGGCGTCGGCAACGGGAGCAAAGATGCACAGCAGCGGCACCGCAGCAACGAGGCGCTCGAGCGAGTGCCAAGCGCCGGAAGGAGCAGCCGGGGCTTCGTAGCTGTCATCGAGGTCTTCGGCAAAGGCCTCGCTGCGGAAAATCATGGCCATCGTGTCGGGCCAGTCGGTATGAAGGTTGTCGCTGCGGAAGTTCATGGCGGTGCTCCGGTTCGGTGACAGGACTGTCGACAGCGCGCGTTTCAGCCCGGCTTCAGCGTTGCCCGCCTTGTGTTGCGTTTGTTTCAACGTCGCGCCGGGAGCTACAGGGCCTGCCTATCATTCGCCGCCATGCCTGACACCTCCGCCACTGCCACCGTACTGCTCGTCGACGACGAGCCCGAATTGCGCGCCTTGCTGGCCGAGTACTTCGGCCGCAACGGCTTCGAGGTCATGCAGGCCGAAAACGCCGCCGCTGCTCGCGCGCTGGTTGCGGAGCGCGTGCCCGACGTGGCCGTGCTGGACATCAACATGCCCGGGGAGAACGGCCTGTCCCTGGCCCGCGCGCTGCGCGAAGCCCACCCACGCCTGGCCGTGCTGATGCTGACGACGGCTGGCGAGGCCATCGACCGCATCGTCGGCCTGGAGGTGGGCGCCGACGACTACATCGCCAAGCCCTTCGAGTTGCGCGAACTGCTGGCCCGCGTGCGCGCGGTGCTGCGCCGCCTGCAGGTCACGGCCCCGCCAGCAGCGGTGGCCGCCGAGGTGGACGTGGAGCGCATGCCGTTCGGCCCCTGCCAGCTCGACATGGCGAGCCGCAAGCTCTTCGGCGCGGACGGCGCGGAGATCGACATCACCGCCGCCGAGTTCGATCTGCTGGCCTTGTTTGCGCGCCACCCCAACCGCCCGCTGAACCGCGACCAGATCATGGAGCAGGCGCACAACCGCGGCTGGGACGTCTTCGACCGCAGCATCGACCTGCGCGTTATGCGCCTGCGCCGCAAGGTGGAGCGCAACCCGGACAAGCCGGAGGTCATCAAGACGGTGAGAAACGTCGGCTACGTGTACGTGCCGATGGCCGGCTGAGCCCCTGGTAGTTCCCGCGCCGCGAGCGCGGCACTGCTGGCGCTGCCCACAAGGTCTGCCGTATCCTGCCCCGCAGGGAGGCGCGAAGCAGCGTTGCGCCAGAACCGCACCGGCGCGAGCATCTTTCCGATGCGCATGAGTCATCTCCACCTGTTGATCAAGGCGTTGGGGCGTTTCGCCGTGCTGCTCAGCCTCGCGCTGGCCGGCACTGCAATGGCTGCCGACGGACCTGTGCCCGTGCCCGTGCCGTGGGCCGGCCGCTCGGATGCGGTGTTTCACCGCGTGTTGACCGCGCCGATGTCCGTCACCGGCCTGATTCAGGACGGCGACGGCTTTCTGTGGATAGGCACGCAGTACGGGCTGTCCCGCTGGGACGGCTACCAGCTTCGCAACTACGTCGGCGACACGGCGTCGCCCGGCGCCCTGCCTGACAACTACGTGCTGGGGCTTCATGTCGATGACCAGCAGCGCCTGTGGATAGGCACCAACGCCGGTGGCTTGGTGCGTTATGACGCGCAGAGTGATCGTTTCGTCGCCGGGTTGGCTGCCGGCGCCGAGCTGAGCCGCAGGAGCGTGCATGCCATGCTCGACGCAGGCCCCGGCTTGCTGTGGGTGGGCACCAGCGGGGGCCTGGACCTGCTGGATACCCGCAGCGGCACGGTGCAGCGCCATGCCGTGCTGGCTCGGGCGCAAGGCCTGCCCGACAGCGCCGTGCAATCGCTGCGGCGCGACGCGGCGGGCGGCTTGTGGATCGGCACCGACCAAGGCTTGTTCCGGCGCACGGCGGGCAGCGAGCGCTTTGCGAAGGTCGAACTGCCGGCGGAAGAGGGGACGCCATTCGTCGCCATGCTGCTGCTGGACGGCGAGCAGCGCCTCTGGGTCGGCACGCGCTCGCATGGCGCTTTCGTGGTGGAGGCCGGCACGGTCGACGCGGTGCCGCTGGATCGCAGGTTGAAGGCGGCGGGCGCCGGCAAGACGGGCATGGCCAAGACGGGGATCCTCTTCATGGCCGAAGCGGCGCCGGGCGACGTGTGGCTGGGCACCGACGGCGGCGGCATCCTGCGCGTCGACACCCGCAGCTGGGAGGTTCGCCGCGTGCGGCACCGCCCGGACAGCGCATCCAGCCTGCCCGATGACGGCATCTCCGGGATCTACCGCGACCGCAGCGGGCTGGTCTGGGTGGCCACGGACATGGGCCTGAGCCACTACAACTCGCGCCAAACGACGGTCAGCACCTGGTTCGGCGGCCCCGGCGCAACGTCTGGCATCAGCCACACCAACGTGCCCTTCGTGATGCCCATGCCTGACGGCAGCGTCTGGCTCAGCGGGGGAGACGGCGGCATCGACATCGTGCGGGCCGAGCAGGGCCGGGTGGCGACGTTGAGGCCCGACGCCTCCGCCCCCGCCACGGCCTTGCCGCCGGGGCGCGTCCTGAGCATGCAGCGTGCGCCGGACGGGTCCGTCTACCTGGGCACCCAGCGCGGGCTGTACCGGGCCACGGCCGACGGCCGCACGGTACAGCGACTGCAGATCCCTGGGCGCTCGCCCACCGCGTCGGTGTGGGCGCTGGCGCTGCAGGGCGACCGGTTGTGGCTGGGCGGGCTCGACGGCCTGTGGGCAGTGGCTGTGACCGACGGCTTGCGCCTGCGGCTGCTGGCGCATGAGGACGGCGTCCGCCTCGGCGAGCAGCGCGTCACCGCTCTGCTGCCGGGCCAGGATAGCGTGCTGTGGGTGGGCACGCGCGCGGGCGTGCTGCGGCTGGACACGGTGACGATGGCGCTGAGCAAACCGCCCCAGGACGCGCCGGGCCGTGTCGGCCTGCCCGTGGGTTATGTCTCCTCGATGCTGCTGGACCGCCGGGGCCGCCTGTGGGTGGGCGACCTCGGCGCCGGTGTGCGTGTGATGGAGACCGCGCAGGCGCCGAGTGCACAGCCCCATGTCACGCGCATCACCACGGCCGACGGCCTGCCGCACAACGGCGTCGACGCGCTGGTGCAGGCACCGAGCGGCGATGTCTGGGTCAGCACCGACGGCGGCCTCGCTCACATCGCGCAGGACAGCCTGCGCGCGCGCAGCCTGGGCACGGCCGAAGGCGTGGGCATCCCCACCTACTGGAGCAACGCCGGCGCGGCCACCGCCGACGGCATGCTGCTGTTCGGGGGCATCGGCGGCCTGACCATCGTCAACCCGCGACAGCCGGCGGCGGCGCGTGCCGAACAGGCGCCGCTGGTGGTCACGGAAGTGCGGCTGGGCGACGTCCGCACCACGGTGCCGAGTCGTCTGCGGGCCGCCCGGGAAGCGGGCCTCGACGTGCTGACCATCGAACCGGAACGGCGCAGCCTGCTCGTCGAGTTCTCGGTGCTCGACTACGGCGCGCCCGAGCGCAACCGCTACGAGTACCGGCTGCCGGGCATCGACGCCGATTGGATTGCCACCGAGCCGAACCGGCGCATCGCCAGCTACGCCAACCTGCCGCCCGGTGACCACGTGCTGGAGCTGCGTGGCGCCGGCGCGCAGGGCCCGTGGTCCGACGTGCTGCGGCTGCCGCTGAATGTTCGCCCGCGCTGGCATGAGACGCTGTGGTTCCGCGTCGGCGCGGGCCTGGCGCTTTGCCTGCTGCTCGCTGCGCTGGTGCAGGCGCGCACGCTCATCCTGCGGCGGCGCCAGCAGGCGCTGGAGCTGCTGGTGACCGAGCGCACCATGGCGCTGGAGCAGCGCACGCGTGAACTCCAGGCCAGCCAGCAAATGCTGGAGCAGATGGCCTATTACGACGGGCTGACAGGGCTGCCCAACCGGCGGCTATTCAACGATGACCTGCGGCGCCTGATGGCGCAGGCGCAACGCAACGGCCTGGGCCTGTACCTGCTGCTGATCGACCTGGACCATTTCAAGCAGATCAACGACACGCTGGGCCACGACGTCGGCGACGCGGTGCTGACAGCGGTGGCGGCGTGCCTGAACGCGTCGGTGCGGGAGTCCGACCGCGCCGCCCGCCTGGGCGGAGATGAGTTTGCCGTGCTGCTGCCCGATACCAGTGAGCCCGAAGCCGCCGAAGCCGCCTGCCGCCGCATTGCCGAGGGCCTGGCCCGGGTGCTGCCGCAGGATTCGGCGCTGCCGGCCCTGCCCGGAGCGAGCATCGGTGCCGCCTGCTACCCGCGGGATGCGCAGGACGTGGACGCCCTCTACAAGGCGGCCGACGTGGCGCTCTACGAAGCCAAGCACGCGGGGCGGGCGCGGTGGCGGCTGTATACCGGCCCACCGGTTTAAGCCCTGGGCCGCTCGTCAGTGCGTGTCCGGCAGCTGCAGCCACCGCTGCAACCGCGTGCGCAGCGCGACGAAGTCCAGCGGCTTGGTCAGGTGCTCGTCCATGCCGGCTTCCATGCTGGCGGCCACGTCGGCGTCCAGCGCGTGGGCGGTCAGGGCGAGGATGGGGAAACTGGGCAGCTTGCCGTCGCGCTGCAGGGCGCGGATGCGGCGGGCGCATTCCAGGCCGTCCATGCCGGGCATCTGGATGTCCATCAGCACGAGGTCGGGCGCAGCTTGTTCACAGGCGGCGAGGGCTTCGATGCCATTCTTCGCCAGGCGGGCGTTGACGCCCATCAGCGCGAGGAACTCCAGCGCGACGACCTGGTTGATGTGGTTGTCTTCCACCAGCAGCACGTCTGGCTGGGGGCGCTCCGGCGCGGTCTCGTCAGGGCCTGGCAGCGGCACACCGGCTCCCATACCGCCAGCGGCGGCGCTCAGCCAGAGCGGGTGTTTGGGCACTTCAGCAAGCAGCCTTGAGTCGTCCATCCCATGTCCTCGATGCATTTGTTTTTATGTCCCCCGGTAAGGGGTGGGGGCATTGTTGCCGCAGGTTGTGCCGGTATGCAACCCGCACGCGCCGCAATTGCGGTGAGCCTTGGCCGCTCGCGGAGGCTGAATCGACCGTTGGTCGGCTCTGGCCTTGCTTCATGTGCTGACAGTTTTCGGCCACCCCCATCCCTACACTGCTGGCCTTCGCAGTTTTGACCCCCCGCAATGACCGACGGTCTGATCCGCATCCGAGGCGCTCGGCAGCACAACCTCAAGAACCTCGACCTGGATCTGCGCACCGCGGAGCTGACTGTCGTGACCGGGCCCAGCGGCTCGGGCAAGTCCAGCTTGGTGTTCGACACCCTCTACGCCGAGGGCCAGCGGCGTTATGTGGAAACCTTCTCCGCCTACGCCCGCCAGTTCCTGGACCGCATGGACCGGCCCGCCGTCGACAAGGTGGACGGCGTGCCGCCCGCCATCGCCATCGACCAGACCAACCCGGTGCGCACCAGCCGCTCCACGGTCGGCACCATGACGGAACTTAACGACCACCTGAAGCTGCTCTTCGCCCGCGCGGCCGAACTTTTTGACCGCAAGACGGCGGCGCTCGTCAGGCATGACACCGCACAGAGCATTTATGCGGAGCTGATGGCTCGCGCGGAGGGTGCTGGCGACCCCAGGATGGTGCTCACATTTCCCGTCGAGCTGCCAGCCAACACGAGTGCCGAGCAAGTCCAGCAGTGGTTGTCCGCCAGCGGCTTCACGCGGGTGCAAGCCGAGCGCGAATCGGACGGCAAGAAGCTGTTGGACGTCGTTGCCGACCGCTTCCGCATTCTGGGCGCGGACAAGCAGCGTGCCATGGAGGCCATCGAGCTGTCGCTTAAACGAGGGTCAGGCCGACTCAGCGTCTACGTGGGAGACGAAGGCGCCACGCTGTGGCGGTTCTCCACCGGCCTGCACTGCCCTGAAAGCGACATCCGCTACGCCGACCCACAGCCGGCGCTGTTCTCGTTCAATTCCGCGTTCGGCGCCTGCGACACCTGCCGGGGTTTCGGCCGCGTCATCGGCGTCGATCTCGGCCTCGTCATTCCCGACGACCGCAAGACGCTGCGCAACGGCGCCATCAAGACGCTGGCCACGCCGGCCTGGAAGGACAGCCACGACGACCTGCTGAAGTACGCGGGCGAAGCCGGCATCCCGCGTGACACGCCGTGGAAGGACTTGTCGCCCGCGCACCGGGCGTGGGTCATCAACGGCACGCCGAACTGGAACGGCAACTGGAACAAGCAGTGGTACGGGGTCATGCGCTTCTTCGAGTACCTCGAAAGCAAGGCCTACAAGATGCACATCCGCGTGCTCTTGTCCAAGTACCGCAGCTACACCGAATGCCCGAGCTGCCGGGGCGCGCGGCTGAAGACCGAGGCACTGCTGTGGCGCGTGGGCAGCAAGGCGCTCGCTGATGTGGCATTGCCTGCGGCGCAACGCTTCCTGCCGGTCGGCGTGGACTGGACCCGCGAACAGCTCGAAGCGCTGCCCGGCCTGAGCCTGCACGACCTGATGCAGTTGCCCATCCAGCGCCTGCGCGATTTCGTCGACGGCCTGCAGCTGCCCAGCACGATGCTGGACGAAGCGCTGAAGCTGTTGCTCGACGAGATCCGCCACCGCAGCCGCTACCTCTGCGACGTGGGCCTGGGCTACCTGACGCTGGACCGCCAAAGCCGCACGCTCTCTGGCGGCGAGGTGCAGCGCATCAACCTGACCACGGCGTTAGGCACCTCGCTTGTCAACACGCTGTTCGTGCTGGACGAGCCCAGCATCGGCCTGCACCCGCGCGACATGGGCCGCATCGTGCAGGCCATGAAGCGGCTGCGCGATGCGGGCAACACGCTGGTCGTCGTCGAGCATGACCCGGCCGTCATGCTGGCCGCCGACCGCCTCATCGACATGGGCCCCGGCCCCGGCGAGCGCGGCGGCCAGATCGTCTACGACGGCACGCCCGACAGCATCCGCTCGGCGGACACGCTGACCGGCGCCTACCTCGGCGGGCGCAAGCACGTCGGCATGGGCCTGAAGCGCCTGGTGGACGAGTCCACGCCCAAGCTCATCCTCGAAGGCGTGCGCGAGCACAACCTGAAGGACGTGTCCGTCGCCTTCCCGCTGCAGCGCCTCGTCGTCGTCACCGGCGTGAGCGGCTCGGGCAAGAGCACGCTGATGCAGGACGTGCTCTACCCCGCGCTGGCGCGCCAGTTCGGCAAGGCGACTGAAACGCCGGGCTCGCACGAGCGGCTGCTGGGCGGCGACTTTCTGGCCGACGCCGTGTTCGTCGATCAAAGCCCCATCGGCAAGACGGCGCGCTCCAACCCGGCCAGCTACGTTGGCGCCTGGGACGAGATCCGCAAGCTGCTCGCCGATGCGCCCGTGGCGCGTGAGCGCAGCTACACCGCAAGCATGTTCAGCTTCAACGCCGGTGACGGCCGCTGCCCGACCTGCGGCGGCTCGGGCTTCGAGCACGTCGAGATGCAGTTCCTCAGCGACGTCTACCTGCGCTGCCCCGACTGCGACGGCAAGCGCTTCCGCGCCGAGATGCTGGACGCCAAGCTGACCTTGAAGGACCGTGACCTCAGCGTGGCCGACGTGCTGGAGCTGACCGTCGCCGAAGCGGTGCACCTGTTCAGCGACCACCGCGCCGTCATCGCCAAGCTGCAGCCCATCGTCGATGTGGGCCTGGAATACGTGCGCCTGGGCCAGCCCGTGCCGACGCTGTCGGGCGGCGAGGCGCAGCGCCTGAAGCTCGCCGGTTTCTTGGCCGAAGCGGCGGCGTCACCGCGCTGCGGCGTCGCCAAGAAGGGCACGCTCTTCCTGTTCGACGAGCCGACGACGGGCCTGCATTTCGACGACATCGCCAAGCTGATGCGCGCGCTGCGCAAGCTGCTCGGCGCCGGCCACTCGCTGATCGTCATCGAGCACAACCTCGACGTCATCCGCGCGGCCGATTGGCTCATCGACCTCGGCCCCGAAGGCGGCGAGACCGGCGGCGAGATCGTCTGCGTCGGCACCCCCGAGGAGATCACCAAGCACGCCACCTCGCACACCGCCGCCGCGCTGCGCGACTACGCGCTGCACATGGACCGCCCGGCCATGGCCGTTGAAGAAGGCCGCCCGCTGCAGTCCATCGTGCGCGGGCGCCGCCAGGCCGACGAGGCCATCCGCATCGTCAACGCCCGCGAACACAACCTCAAGGGCCTGAGCGTGGACATCCCGCGCGGCAAGTTCAACGTCGTCACGGGCGTGTCGGGCTCGGGCAAGTCCACGCTCGCCTTCGACATCCTGTTCAACGAAGGCCAGCGCCGCTACCTCGAATCGCTGAACGCCTACGCGCGCAGCATCGTGCAGCCGGCCGGCCGGCCCGAGGTGGATGCCGTCTGGGGCATCCCGCCCACCGTCGCCATCGAACAGCGCCTGAGCCGTGGTGGCCGCAAGAGCACGGTGGCCACGACGACCGAGGTCTGGCACTTCCTGCGCCTGCTCTACGTCAAGCTGGGCGTGCAGCATTGCATCCACGACGGCGCGCCGGTGCGGCCGCAGAGCGTCGAGTCCATCGCCGCGCAGCTGATGCGCGACTACCGTGGCCAACACGTCGGCCTGCTCGCGCCGCTGGTGGTCAATCGCAAGGGCATCTACACCGACCTGGCGAAGTGGGCCAAGGGCCGTGGCCACACGCATCTGCGCGTGGACGGCGAGTTCCTGCCGACAAGCCCCTGGCCGCGCATCGACCGCTTCAAGGAGCACACGCTCGAGCTGCCGGTCGGCGACCTCGTCATCGCGCCCGAACGCGAGGCCGAACTGCGCGAGCTGCTCGCCAAGGCGCTGGACATCGGCAAGGGCGTGCTGCATCTGTTGGCGCCGCTGGACGGCCTCAGCGTGGAGGGCGGTGCGACCGGCGCTGGCGTGGGCACGGTGAAGGTCTTCTCCACCAAGCGCGCCTGCCCGGTCTGCGGCACCAGCTACCCCGAGCTGGACCCGCGTCTGTTCTCGTACAACTCCAAGCACGGTTGGTGCACCAGCTGCGTCGGCACCGGCCTCGCCTTGACGCGCGATCAGCGCAAGGAGCTCGACGACAGCGTGCAGAGCGACGACAACCGCGGCCGCGAGCAAAGCTTTCCGTCCGAGGAGGCCGAGGTCGAAGGCCTGACCGATGCGGCCTGCCCCGACTGCCACGGCACGCGACTGAACGCGACCGCGCGCTCGGTCGAGTTCGAGCACAAGGGCATCGGCGACGTGGCCGCGTGGAGCGTGGGCGAGGCGCAGGCCTGGGTGAAGGGCCTGCACCTGCACGGCCGCGACGCCGACATCGCCCGCGACGTCGTCAGCGAAATCCTCGGCCGGCTGGAGTTTCTGCAGGAGGTCGGCCTGGGCTACCTGACGCTGGATCGCGCGGCGCCCACGTTGTCCGGCGGCGAGGCTCAGCGCATCCGCCTGGCGGCGCAGTTAGGCAGCAACCTGCAGGGCGTCTGCTACGTGCTGGACGAACCCACCATCGGCCTGCATCCGCGCGACAACCAGATCCTGCTGAAGGCACTGGCGACGCTCGGCGACAAGGGCAACACGCTGGTCGTGGTGGAGCACGACGAGGACACGATTCGCCGCGCCGACCACATCATCGACATCGGCCCCGGCGCCGGCAAACGCGGTGGCCGCGTGGTGGCGCAAGGCACGGCGGCGCAGCTCGCGCTGGAGCCCGAGAGCGTGACGGGCCGCATGCTGGCCCACCCGCTGATCCACCCGCTGCAGGCTCGGCGACCCATCGACCCTGAGGCGCCAAAGCTGCGGGTGTTGAACGCGTCACTGCACAACCTCAAGGCGGTCACCGTCGATGTGCCGCTGCACCGGCTGGTGGCCGTGACCGGCGTGTCGGGCTCCGGCAAGTCGACGCTGGCGCGCGATGTGCTGCTGGCTAACATCGCCGTCGCTGTGCCTCTGCGCAAGGCGCCGGCCAAGTGGACGGGCTGCGACGGCATTGAAGGCCACGAGCAGGTGGACCGCGTGCTGGAGGTCGACCAGACCCCGATCGGCAAGACGCCGCGTTCCTGCCCGGCGACCTACATCGGCTTCTGGGACGCCATCCGCAAGCTGTTCGCCGAGACGCTGGAGTCCAAGGCGCGCGGCTATGCGCCCGCGCGCTTCAGCTTCAACACCGGCGCGGGCCGCTGCCCCGGCTGCGAAGGCCAGGGCATGAAGACCATCGAGATGAGCTTTTTGCCCGACGTGAAGGTGCCCTGCGACCAATGCCACGGCCAGCGCTTCAACCCGGAGACGCTGGGCGTTTCGTGGCGGGGGAAGAGCATTGGCGACGTGCTGGCGATGGAGGTCGACGAGGCCGTCGAGTTCTTCGCGGCCATGCCGTCGATTGGGCATCCGCTGCAGTTGTTGAAGGACGTGGGGCTGGGGTATCTCACGTTGGGCCAGCCGTCGCCGACGTTGTCGGGTGGTGAGGCGCAGCGGATCAAGCTGGTGTCGGAACTGGTCAAGGTGCGGGATGACGTGGCGCGGCGCGGGCAGAAGGCGCCGCATACGCTCTACGTGTTGGATGAGCCCACCGTGGGGTTGCACATGGCGGATGTGGAGAAGTTGATCCGGGTGCTGCATCGGCTCGTTGGTGGCGGTCACTCGGTCGTCGTCATCGAGCATGACCTGGATGTGATTGCGGAGGCTGACTGGGTGTTGGATCTGGGGCCGGAAGGAGGCGATGCGGGTGGTCGCGTCGTTGTCGAGGGGACGCCGGAGCAGGTGGTGGCGAGTGGCAGTCATACGGGCGTGGCGTTGCGGCCGGTGCTGGAGAGATCTGTTGGCTGAAGACCAGAGGACTTGGCAGGTACAGCTTTCCGGCGAAGGCTTTGTGCGCGAAGGGCAGACCTCTTCTTTCGAGTTGTCCGCTGTGGTGTGTGCGCAGAACGCTCAAGCCGCTCTTGAAGCTGCGGTGATCCTTGCCGCGCAGAAGCACCCGGAGCTTCTGCAGGCGGTTCGTGGTCATGGTGTCGGGCCAAGGATCAACGTTGACGAGATTCAGCAGATCGATGCCACGATGGCCTCATTGGGCGATGTCTTCGAGGTGCATTGGTCCGTCTGAATGCGCAAGCGTCTCGCTGTGTAGGGCGGGTTGAAACCCGCCATCGCTGCTGCGGCTGGAGGCAGGGCGTTTAAACGGTGCCTTCTTTGTGCCGAGTCCGGTTGCCGGGAGTCCGCCCCGGCGGGCGGGTAACTTTCTTCTGCGGGGCCAGAAGAAAGTCACCAAAGAAGAGGCCCTGAATCCGCACGCCAGCGGGCTGACGGGCTTGGCACTGGACCGTGCCCGCACGCGACCCGCTGCGCTCTCGCTGCTGTCCTTGTTACGAGTGCTACTGCCCGTGCCAGCACGCCGCTTAACGCCGGCTGTACGCCGGGCTCATCAGGAATGCGAAAGCCGCGTCGCTGGGGCGACGAGTAGGGCGGGTCGAGACCCGCCATCGGGCCGTGTGGCAACGGTGCCGGCGGGTCACGACCCGCTCTACGGCGCTGTCGCGGCGCCCGAGCGCCGCTATGTTTGCATTCCTGGTGAGCACGGCGTGCAGCTGCGCGTTAAGCGGGCTAACGGTGCGATGAATGGTGCTGGTGACAAGGACAGCAGCGAGAGCGCAGCGGGTCGCGTCTGGCCGCAACGACGCCGATTGTTTTCGCGCGCCGTTGGTGGCGTCGTGGCACTCGAGTGCGGTTCAGGGCCTCTTCTTTGGTGACTTTC
The DNA here is from genome assembly GCF_039929605.1 of Roseateles sp. Lineage (GTDB taxonomy): Bacteria > Pseudomonadota > Gammaproteobacteria > Burkholderiales > Burkholderiaceae_C > Pelomonas. The sequence goes on along the minus strand of NZ_JBDSQX010000101.1, from coordinate 20,369 downwards.
TTCTGGCCCCGCAGAAGAAAGTTACCCCGCCGCCGGGCGGGACTCCCGGCAACCTTACTCGGCACAAAGATGGACCCACTTAAACCACCTGATCAACCCGCGAACGCCGACCACACAGCTTCCGCTTTCCCGAACCCTCCCTGAGCCTCAGGCCTCTTACCCAACGCCACCCGCCCACACACACTCCAACGCTTCAATAAATGGAGACGGCGCAAATGGTGTTCCTCGCGGGTTGGGTGCTGGTGTTGCTGCTGCTGGCCTTGTGGTCCGCACTGGTGTGGTCTGGCGAAGCGATGCTGGCGGCGTTGCTGTCGCATGCCAGCGTGCTGGGCTCGGGCGACTGGAGCCTGCCGCAGTCGCTGGCCGACCTGCTGCCGGCATGGGCGGCTGAGTGGCTGGTCGGCACGCTGGAGAACTTCTCGCCGCAGCTTCACGCGCTTGTCGGGGCGCTGCCGGGCTTGTCCGGCTGGGTGCACGCGCTGGCCTGGGTGGTGTGGAGCGTTGGCGCCGTGCTGCTGCTGGGTACGGGATTGGCCATCCATGTGGCGATCGCACTGTGGCGCAAGTCGCGGGACTCGACGCCGCCGCGCATCGTGGCGCCGTGACGAACAGTCGTGTAGGGCGGGTTGAAACCCGCCATGGCCGCCGCCGCAGCGTGCAGGTCCTTTTAGCGGCTCCTCCTTTGTGCCGATTACCGTTGCCGTGAGTCCGCCCCGGCGGGCGGCCGGCTGCACGCCGGGCTCACCAGGAATGCCAAGCCCGTGCAGCGCCCTGACAACGCTAAGGAAGCGGCCGCAGCTGCGTCGCCAGCACTTCCTCGGCCACCTTCTGGCCGAGGCGGTAGCCCACGTCGACGGAGTTGCGGAAATGCACGCCGCTCCACACCCGTGAGTTGGCCAGCTCCTGGCCCATGGCCTCGGGCGTGGCCCAGCTGCGCGTCATGGACAGCGCGCTGTTGACCCACACCAGCGGCGCCCCGCTGTCACCACGAAAGGCCGCCATCAGCGTCTGCAGCGTGCCGCCGCCGACGGCACCGCCCGAGGGGTAGTCGCTGTTGGGCGGCGTGTGGATCAGAGGCTCCCAGGTCGCGTCGCGCAACGTGGCATCGGCGAATGGGCCGCGCAGTGCGTTGTACGGCCGCCAGTGGCGGTACTTGGTCTTGATGCCGCTGTAGACGATGCGCGAGTCCAGATCGGCCATGTCCATCAGCGCCAGCATGCGCGCGAACTCCAGCGGCGTGGCCTTGCGGTGCTCGGCCAGCGTCTTCAGCATCTGCACGCCGTCCTCGCCCTCGCCGGAGTTCCAGAACAGCGCGATGACCGACTGCTCGCCAGTGCGCGCCGTGCTGACCCGGCCACCCAGGGCCTTGACCTCGGCCAGGTCGCGCAGCGCGATGGCACTGCCCACGGCCGGCGGTGGGCCGGGGTCGAAGGCGGCAGCGTCCTTTATGCCGAAGGGCTTCATGCGCGCCAGGCCCACGCCGGATTCCTGCTTGTACTCCGGCGTCAGCACATGCACGCCTGCGGCCGGCTCTACCTTGGGCGGCTCGACGCGGCCAAAGGCGTCATCGGCCCGCATCGCCAGCAAGGCCAGCGCCACGCGGCGCCCCAACGCCACGCCCCGGGTGCGGGCGGCGGCATCGGTCACGCTCTTCAGCGAGACTTCGTAGGTCTTGTCGAGCAAGGCCTGATCGGCGCCCGGCACGCTGCCCAGCACCACGCGGGCGGCCGAGGCGACGGTCGCGTCGGGCGAGGCATCCGGCACCGACGCGGGCGCCACGCCATAGGCCTGGTAACGCGGCGTGATGGCGTTCAGCGCATTGAACATCGCCAGGTCGGTCAGCAGCGTTGTGTGCAGTAGCTGCGATCGCGGCGATCTGGACAGCACCTTGGGCGTGGCCTCGGCCAAGTCGCTGACGACGTCGGCGCTCGCCGGCAAGGCTGCCAGCAGGGCCAGCAGCAAGGCGCCAGCGGCGCAAGGGATTCTGGGCATGGCGGCTCCCCCGGAATAAAGCCGGGAGGCTAGCCATGTCGCTGCGGGGCCGCAACCCCAGTCGGGATGACGTCGCTCAGGCCACGGTCTGGAAGCTGACCGCGCCGTTGTTGGTGGTGTTGATGGCGTTGCCGGCCACGTGACGTGCGCGCCGTGACATCACCGTGTCATAAGCTTGCCACCCATGGTGACCCCCGACCTGCCGCCCGACGAAGACCGCCGCCTGGCCCGCCTGGCCGCGCTGGCCGTCATGGACACCGAGCCCGAGCCGCTGTTCGACCATCTCACCGCCCTGGCCGCGCAGATCTGCGGCACGCCCGTCGCCCTGCTGGGCCTGCTGGACGACAAGCGGCAGTGGTTCAAGGCCGCCGTGGGGGTGGGCTGGGGCCGCAGCGAGACGCCGCGGGCGCTGACCTTCTGCGCCCACACGCTGCTGGGTGACGGTCTCTTCGAGGTGAAGGATGCGCGGCTGGACGAGCGCTTCGTCGACCACCCCGACGTGCTGGCCCAGCCGTCGCTGCGCTTTTATGCCGGCGTGCCTATCCGCCTGGATGACGGCAGCCAACCGGGCACGTTGTGCGTGGTGGACTTCCGGCCGCGCGAGCTGACCCAGGCGCAGCGCGAGGCGTTGACGCGCCTGGCCGACGCGGCCGCCGAGGCGCTGATGATGCGCGAGCGTGCCCACGGCAAGGCCGATTCCGGCGCGGGCGAGCAGCCCTTTCACCTGCTAGCCGAGACGGCGCCGCTGGGCATCTTCCGGGCCGATGCGGCGGGCCGCTGCGTCTACACCAACCCCGTCTGGCAGCGCATCTACGGCATCAATGCGCGGGACGCGCTGGGCGAAGGCTGGGCCGCCACGCTGGCGCCGGAGGACCTGGACTCCGTACTGGCCCATTGGGCGCGCTGCGTGGAGCGGCGTCAGTCCTTCGAGATGCGCTACCGCGTGCGCAGCCCCACGAATCCGGCATCGGGCGGCCTGCGCCAGGTGTGGGCGCGCGCACGGCCGCTGCTGGCGCCTGACGGCGAACTGGCTGGCTATGTCGGCATCGCCGAGGACGTGACCGACAAGCTCAGCGCCGAGCGCGAGTTGCGCGACAGCAAGGCCCTGCTGGACCGCACCGGCCGCGTTGCGGGCGTGGGTGGCTGGAGCCTGGACCTGCAAAGCGAGGAGCTGGTCTGGAGCGACCAGACCTGTCGCATCCACGACCTCCCGCCGGGCCACCGGCCGACGCTGGAAGAGGCCATCGGCTATTTCCGGCCCGAGGCCCGTGCCGCCATCGAGGCCGCGATGCATCGCGGCATCAGCCAGGGCGAACCGTGGAGCCTGGAGCTGCCGCTGCTCACCGCCACCGGCCGCGAGATCTGGGTGCTGGCGCAGGGCCAGGTGGACTGGCAGGACGGCGCGCCGGTGCGGCTGGTGGGCGCCATGCAGGACGTCACCGAGCACCACCGCGCCGCCGTCGAACTGGAGCACAACCGCCAGCGGCTGCGGGCGCTTTACGAGTCGACGCCGGCGCTGATGCACTCGATCGACGCGGCCGGGCGCGTGCTGAGCGTGTCGGACCGCTGGCTGGAGCGGCTGGGCTACCGGCGCGCGGAGGTCATCGGCCGCTCGATCGATGACTTCCTGACGCCTGCCGCCAGCCAGCAGGTGCGGGAGGTCTACCGGCCGGCGCTGTGGCGCGACGGTCATGTCGATGACTGCCCCGTGCAGCTCATCTGCGCCGACGGCCGGCTGCGTGACGTGCTCGTCTCGGTGGTGGCCGAGTACGACGCCCTCGGCCGCCCGCAGCGTGCCCAGGCGCTGGTGGAGGACATCACCGAGGAGCTGCAACGCCGCGCCGAGCTGGCGCAGGAGCAGCAGATGCGCCGCCAGACCGAGCGCCATGTGCAGGAGCTCGACCAGCTGCTGCGCGAGCGCTCCGAGATGCTCGACGTGCTGGCCCACGAGGTGCGCCAGCCGCTCAACAACGCCAGCGCCGCGCTGCAGAGCGCAGCCGCCAGCCTGGCCGGCCGTGGCGAGCGCCAGGCCCAGGAGCGGCTGATGCGCGCCCAGGCCGTGCTGGGCCAGGTGCTGGCAGGTGTGGACAACACGCTGGCAGCCGCCAGCCTGCTGGCCGGTGGCGGGCGCATCGCGCGGCTGGACACCGACATCGACACGCTGATCGCCGTGACCATTGCCGACCTGCCGCGCGACCAGCGCGACCGTGTCGTCGTGGACCGCCACACCGCCACGCGCACGGCCATGATGGACATGAGCCTGATGCGCCTGGCGCTGCGCAACCTGCTGTCCAACGCGCTCAAGTACGCGCCCGGCGTCAGCCCGGTCACCTTGCACGTGATGGACTTCGACGAGCCGGCCGTGTTGCAGTTCGAGGTGGCCGACGCCGGCCCCGGCATCCCTCGCGAGCTGCTGCCGCGCCTGTTCACACGCGGCGCGCGCGGCGGCGGGGCGGAGTCTGCCCACGGCCTGGGCCTGTACATCGTCCGCCGCGTGATGGACTTGCATGGTGGCGGGGCCGAGCTGCAGCGCACCGGCCCGCTGGGCACGGTGATGCGGCTGACCTTGCCGCAGGAATGAAGCCCCTCGCCCAGCCTCGCGCCGCTGAACGCGCGCAAATCTGGTCGGTCTTGCAGACCGCGCAGCCGACGGAACGGCTGCTCTTCGGCAGGCACGACAAGTCCACTGGACTTGCCGTGTCCGGCCTCAGCCCCCAAGGGGACGGCGATGCTCGCGGGGAAGGCCCCGCTCGCACATCGCCAAAGGCGGGCCGGCTTGGGAGCGGCCCGGCGCTCAGCCCGCGATACCCCGCTCAGATCAGCTGCAGCGGCGCGCGAAACACATAGCCGACGCGCGACTTGCTCTGCAACGGCACCAGCGTGGGCGTGGCCCGCTCGATGCGGCGGCGCAGGCGGTAGATGGTGGCCGACAGGCCGTCGTCCGTCTCGCCCTCGGGCAGCTCGCGGCCGAGCTTGTTCAGCAAGGCCTCGCGCGTGACGGGCTCGCCACCCGCAGCCGCGAAGCATTCGAGCAACTGGCGGTCGGCCTCGCTGAGCTGGATGCGGGTGCCGTCCGGCACGATGAGCTCGCCGCTGGCGCGGTCCAGCTTCCAGGCGGCGTCGGCCGCAGCGGGCTTGGCCACGCGGCGCTGCACGGCGGCGATGGCCAGCGCCACCTGTTCGAATTGCACGGGCTTGACGAGGTACATGTCGGCACCGGCCGTGATGACCTCGCGGAACACCTCGGGCCCCAGGCGCCCGGACACGACGACGACGCCGGCATCGGTGCGGCGGCGCAGGATCTTGATCAGCTCCACGCCGCTGACGCCCGGCAACATCAGGTCCACCAGATAGAAGTCGAAGGCGAAGGCCTCGGGTGCGGCGAGCAAGGCGTTGCTGTCGTCGTAGCGGCTCACCGCGATGCCCTGCTCCTGCAGGAATTGCGTCAGGAACTCCGAGTATTCGGCGTCGTCGTCGATCAGGGCGAGGGTCTTGGGTTGCATGGCGGCGGGGGCACGGGAGCAGCGGGCGAGTTTGCCGTATGACTGAGGCGTCAGGGCGCAATCACCCGCCCTTGTCGTGCGGATTTGCGCAGTGCCATAGGCGATAAATGATTGACATCGGCAGCCGGAAGTGAGAAATCTCGGGAAATATCGCGGCACAAGGAGACAAGCGATGGACGATGCCACGCAAGAAGATGGCGCTGAAAGCGCCGACGGGCTGGACTGGCTGCTGCCTGGCCACCGCCCCGCGCCGGCCGAGGCGCTGCGGCGCATCCAGGCGCTGTGTGCGGCCTGGCCCGATCTGCACGCCGCGATGTTCGCCGTACTGGCCACCCACCAGGAGCTGCCGCGCGACGTGCTGGCCGCAGCCATCAAGCAGTTCCGGGCCGACCTGGACCCTTACACGCGCGAGGATGTCGTCGGCCTGCTGACGGCGCTCTGGAACGGCGGCAAGAGTGGCTTCGACGCGGTACTGCGCACGCGGGCCAATGCGCCGAAGAAGGTTGGTGGCTTCTCGTGGGTGAAAGAGTGAACCCCTCGTCTGGGCTCGCTCCCGCTGCACGCGGGCGAGCCCAGCCGGTCCCCCGAGGGGACGGCGATGCTTGGCGGCTCGACCGCCAAGCACATCGCCAAGCGGGCCGGCTTGGGAGCGGCCCGGCGCTCGGCCCGAACGCGTGATGTCTGGGGAAGGCGCTCAGCCCTTGAGGCCGAGTTGGCGCCAGCCGTCATGTCCCAGCTTGCCCAGCGTGTCGAGGTTGTTCTCGTAGATGGACGCCGTGTCCGGCATCGACTCCACCGCACGCTCGATGCTCTCCTCGCGCAGCAGGTGCAGCGTCGGGTAGGGCGAGCGGTTCGTGTAGTTGGCGATGTCGTCGGGTTCGTTGCCCTCGAACTGGTAGTCGGGGTGGAAGTCGGCGATCTGCAGGACGCCGTCCAGTTTGAGTTCCTCCACCAGCGCGTCGGCCGCGTCGAGGAAGTCGTTGAAGTCCAGGAAGTCGGCCAGCACGCCGGGGTGGATCAGCAATGTCGTGTCGACCTCTTCAGGATCGGCCCGGTTCAACGCCAAAAGTTCGCGGGCCAGATCCTTCAGCAGCGCTTCGGGGTCGGTCGCATCGCTGACGACATAACGGATCCGTTCATTGACATGCACCGCCTTCGCGAACGGGCAGAGGTTGAGGCCAATGACGGCCTTGACGACCCAGTTGCGGGTGTCGTTGATCACTTGCTGTTGATTCATTCCTAGATCCTTTGAACACAGCCACTGCAGACACAGAGGCACAGAGAAAGTGGTGCTCTCTCTGTGCCTCTGTGCCTCTGTGGCTGTGTTTCTTTCTTACTTTCGATTCAGCCAGGCTTCAGCGAGCCGCACCCACATCGAGCCGCCCAAAGGGATGAGCTCGTCGTTGAAGTCATAGCTCGGGTTGTGCAGCATGCAGGGCCCCATGCCGTGGCCGCCGATGCGGTGCTCGCCGTCGCCATTGCCGATGAGGAAGTAGCAGCCCGGCTTGTCGAGCAGGTAGTAGCTGAAATCCTCGGCGCCCATCGTCGGCTCGAAGTCCTGCACGTTGTCGGCGCCCACCATGTCGGTCAGCACGCCGCGCACGAACTCGGTCTCCTGCGGGTGGTTGATGGTCGGTGGGTAGTTGCGGCGGAATTCGAACTCGGCCGTCAGCTCGAAGGCACCGGCCAGCTGTTCGGTCATGTCCTTCATGCGGCGCTCCAGCAGGTCCAGCAGCTCCAGCGTGAAGGTGCGCACCGTGCCTTCCATGACGACCGTGTCCGGCACGACGTTGGTGGCCTCGCCGGCATGGATCATCGTCACGGAAATAACGCCCGGGTCGATGGGACGCTTGTTGCGGCTGATGATGGTCTGGAAGGCCGTGACGAGCTGGCAGGCTGCGGGCACCGGGTCCACGCCCAGATGCGGCATGGCGGCGTGCGAGCCCTTGCCCTTGAGCGTGATCTTGAATTCGTTGCTGCTGGCGAACACCGGGCCGGTCCGCAGCGCGAACTGGCCGGCCTGCATGCCGGGCCAGTTGTGGGCGCCGAACATGGCCTCCATCGGGAACTTCTCGAACAGGCCGTCCTTGATCATTTCGCGCGCGCCGCCGCCACCTTCCTCTGCGGGCTGGAAGACGAGGTAGACCGTGCCGTCGAAGTTGCGGTTCGTGGCCAGGTGCTTGGCCGCCGCCAGCAGCATGGCCGTGTGGCCGTCGTGGCCACAGGCATGCATGCGGCCGAGGGTGCTGCTGGCATGCGGGAACTCGTTGCGCTCGGTCATCGGCAGCGCATCGATGTCGGCGCGCAGGCCGACGGCGCGGTCGGACGTGCCGTTCTTGACGATGCCGACGACGCCGGTCGTGCCCAGGCCCCGGTGGACGGGAATGCCCCAGTCGGTCAGCGCCTTGGCGATGACGTCCGCGGTGCGCTCCTCGTGGAAGCAGAGTTCGGGGTGCTTGTGCAGGTCGCGGCGGATGGCCGTGATCTCGGCCGCGTCGGCCAGGATGGTGTCGATGAGCTTCATGAGAGGGTGACTTCAGGCTCTGTGAGGGCCCGAGTTTAGGATTGCGCCCGTGAATATGAGTCGCAACGTCCGCGGCTGGCTTTTGTGGCTGGTCTTGCTCCTCCCCATCGCGCAGGCGTTGGCGGGGGTGCACGCGCTCTCGCACGTCGGCGACCGGCAGGACGATGGCATCGCCCATCTGGTCCATTGCGATCTCTGCCTGACCGCAGCGGACCTGGCCAGCGGCGCGCCGGCCGCCGAGCCGGTTCAACGTGTCGCCAGCGCCGCCACGCACGCCGCGCCTCTGGTCGCACGCGGCACGGCGCCGCGCGCCGTCAGCCTCAGCCTGCCGCCCGCCCGAGGGCCACCCGCTTCCGCCTGAACTCGTCAAGCCTCCCCGCGCCCGATGTTTCGGGGCGCGGGCACAACGTTTTCTCGTGGAAGTACCCTCATGCGTTCCTTTGCCCTGGCGCCCGTTGCGGCCGCCTGCCTGTCCGTTCTCGTCTCCATCGCCCATGCCGACCCGGCCGAATCTCTCGACAAGGTCGTCGTCACCGGCAACCCGCTGAAGAGCCAGGTGCTGGCCCAGCCCAGCGATTCCCTCTCCGGCGACCAGCTCGTGCTGACCCGCGCCGCCAACCTCGGCGACACGCTGCAGGGCCTGCCCGGCGTGGCGGCCACCAACTTCGGCCCCAACGCCAGCCGGCCCAGCATCCGCGGGCTCGATGGCGACCGGGTGCGCATCCTGAACAACTCCGGTGCCTCGGTGGACGCGTCCAACCTCAGCTTCGACCACGGCGTGGCCATCGACCCGCTGGTCATCGACAAGGTCGAGGTGCTGCGCGGCGCGGCGGCGCTGCTGTACGGCGGCAACGCGGTGGGCGGCGTCGTCAACACGCTCGACAACCGCATCCCGCGCACGTTGATCGATGGCCTGAGCGGCGCCGCCGAGGTGCGCTTCGGCGGGGCCAGCAACGACAAGAGTGGCGCGGTTGTGCTGGACGGCGGCAGCGGCACGCCGCAGTCGGGTGTCGGCTGGCACGTCGATCTGGCCGGCCGCGACGCCGACGACCAGCGTGCGCCGCGCTTCGACAGTGATGGCGACAGCCGCACCAGCGTGCGCAACTCCGCCGCACGCAGCCACGGCGGCGCGGTGGGCGGCTCGGTGTTCTTCCAGGGCGGCTTTGCCGGCGTGTCGGTGGACGACTTCCACACCGACTACGGCACCACGGCGGAAGCCGACGTGACCATCAAGATGCAGCGCCAGCGCATCGCCACGGCGGGTGAGTGGGCGACCGCCGACGGGCCCATCCACCGCATCAGCTGGCAGCTCAGCCGCAACCGCTACGAGCACGTGGAGATGGAGGGCGACGAGGTCGGCACGACCTTCAAGAGCTCCGGCACCGACGGGCGGCTGGAGGTGGAACATGCCTCCCTTGGGCCAGTCAAGGGCATCGTCGGCGTGCAGACCGAGGCGCTGGACTTTTCGGCCCTCGGCGAGGAAGCCTTCGTGCCCAGCACGCGCACGCGCAGCACCGGCGTCTTCGTGTTGGAGCAGGCGCGGCTGGGCGGCGTGGACTGGTCGGCCGGCGCGCGCACCGAGCGCGTGACGGTCGACTCGGAGGGCGGAGATCGTTTCGGCCCCGCGCAGTCGCGCCGCTTCAGCCCGCTGAGCCTGGCCTTCAGTGGCGTGCTGCCGCTGGACAAGGCCTGGAGCCTGAGCGCCAACCTGAACCGCACCCAGCGTGCGCCTGCCTACTACGAGCTGTTCGCCAATGGCCTGCATGTGGCCAGCGCCGCCTTCGAGCGCGGTGACGCGACGCTGGGCCTGGAGCGCTCCAAGGGCGCGGACATCGGCCTGAAGTGGGAAGGCGAGCAGAGCCATGTGCACGTCAACGTCTATGAGACGCGCTTCACCAACTACATCGCGCTGCAGGCGACCGGCGAGATGGTCGACAACGACGGCGAGGCTGTGCCCGTCTACAACTTCCAGGCCGTGCCGGCGCGGCTGCGCGGCGTGGAGCTAGAAGGCCGCTGGCAGGCCCACCCGGCCGTCGCGCTGCTGGCCCAGCTCGACATCGTGCGAGGCGACAACCGGGCGACCGGTGAACCGTTGCCGCGCCTGGCGCCGCTGCGCGCCATGCTGGGGCTGGAGGCACGGCAGGGCGACTGGTCCGGCAAGCTGGAGTGGCGCGGCGCCGCCCGCCAGACCCGCGTGGCCGAGTTCGACACGCCCACGCCGGGCTACGGCACCGTGCGCCTGTCCGTCGCGCGCCAGCTCCGCTGGGGCCAGACGGACGCGTTCTGGTACCTGAAACTGGACAACCTCGGCAACAAGCTGGCCTACAACGCCACGGCCGTGCCGACCATCCGCGACCTGGCACCGCAGGCGGGCCGTTCGGCGAGCACGGGCCTTCAGTTGCGCTTCTGACGGTATAACCCTGGTGCCTTGGCGCCTGTGCGGCGGGCGCACTGCACCTTTGCAGTGCCCGCACGCACCAGAAACCGCAGCCCGAGTGGGCGCGGAATTTGCGTCGTCAGGCTGCGAGAGGAGCAACGATGCAGACCGCCTTTGACGAAATGAACGCCGCTGCACAGCAGTGGCAAGGCGCCACCGGCCAGGGCCAGCAGGCTGCCGGCGTGCGCGCCCACTACGAGAGCTACGCCCGCTGGCTGGCCGAGCAGCCCGAGTCGCTGATGCGCGAACGGCGCGAGCAAGCGGAGCTGATCTTCCGCCGCGTGGGCATCACGTTTGCCGTCTACGGCGACAAGGACAGCGGCGAGGGCACCGAGCGGCTGATCCCGTTCGACCTGATTCCGCGCGTCATCCCGGCCAGTGAATGGACGACGATGCAGGCCGGCCTGGCCCAGCGGGTCACGGCGCTGAACCGCTTCATCCACGACGTCTATCACGACCAGGACATCCTCAAGGCCGGCATCGTGCCCGCCGACGAGATCCTGAACAACGCGCAGTTCCGCCCCGAGATGATGGGCGTGGACGTCCCCGGCGGCGTCTACAGCCACATCGCCGGCGTCGACATCGTGCGCGCCGGCCACAGCGACGGCACGGGCCACTACTACGTGCTGGAAGACAACCTGCGCGTGCCCAGCGGCGTGAGCTACATGCTCGAAAACCGCAAGATGATGATGCGGCTCTTCCCCGAGCTGTTCACCGGCCACCGCGTCGCGCCCGTGGCTCACTACCCCGACCTGCTGCTGGACACGCTGCGCAGCGTGGCGCCGCAGGGCGTGTCGGACCCCACCGTCGTCGTGCTGACCCCCGGCATGTACAACTCGGCCTACTTCGAGCATGCCTTCCTGGCCCAGCAGATGGGTGTGGAACTGGTCGAGGGTCAGGACTTGTTCGTCGACGGCGGCTTTGTGTACATGCGCACCACGCGCGGCCCCAAGCGAGTGGACGTCATCTACCGCCGCCTGGACGACGACTTCCTCGACCCCAAGGTCTTCCGCGCCGACTCCACCCTGGGCTGCGCCGGCCTGGTGGACGCCTACAAGGCCGGCAAGGTGACGCTGTCCAACGCCATCGGCACCGGCATCGCGGACGACAAGTCCATCTACCCCTACGTGCCGAAGATGATCGAGTTCTATCTCGGCGAGAAACCCATCCTGCAGAACGTGCCGACCTACGTCTGCCGCGACAAGGAAGACCTGGCCTACACGCTGGCGCACTTGAACGAACTGGTCGTCAAGGAAGTGCATGGCGCGGGCGGCTACGGCATGCTGGTGGGCCCGGCGGCGACCAAGGCGGAGGTCGAGGCCTTCCGCGCGCAGCTGATTGCCAACCCGAGCAACTACATCGCCCAGCCGACGCTGTCGCTGTCCACCTGCCCGACATTCGTCGAGAGCGGCATCGCGCCGCGCCACATCGACCTGCGTCCCTTCGTGCTGTCGGGATCGACTGTGCGCATGGTGCCGGGCGGGCTGACGCGGGTGGCGTTGAAGGACGGCTCCCTGGTGGTGAACAGCAGCCAGGGCGGCGGGACAAAAGACACTTGGGTTCTGGAGGACTGAACGATGCTTTCTAGAACCGCAGACCACCTCTTCTGGCTGAGCCGATACATCGAACGAGCGGGTCAAGCGCGCAGCGCTTGTGGCGAAGCCAAAACACAGCGGAGCGCGTCAGCGCGGGCGGTGTTTTCGGCCAACGAACGGGAGTCGAAGCATGCTGTCTAGGACTGCCGACCATCTCTTTTGGCTCAGCCGTTACATCGAACGGGCCGAAAACACCGCTCGCATGCTGGACATCGCCTACCAGACCTCGCTGCAGCCGCAGTCGGCCGAGGATTCCGAGCAGTCCTGGCGCAGCCTGGTGTCCATCTCCGAGCTGAACAGCCTCTACAACACCAAGCACGCGCGCATCGACAGCCGCAGCGTCATGCACTTCATGGTGGCCGACGAGGACAACGCATCGTCCATCTTCAGCTGCCTGCGCGCCGCCCGCGAGAACGCGCGGGCCGTGCGCGGTGCGTTGACGACCGAGGTCTGGGAAACGATGAACCAGACCTGGTTGGAGTTCCGCCGCCTGCTGCGCGACGGCCTGCTGGCGCGCGATCCGTCGGCGCTGTTCGAGTGGGTCAAGTACCGCAGCCACCTGTCGCGCGGCGTGACGGTCGGCACCATGCTGCAGGACGAGGCCTTCCACTTCATCCGCATCGGCTCCTTCCTGGAGCGCGCCGACAACACGGCGCGGCTGCTGGACGTCAAGTTCTACCGCCAGGAAGAGATCTCGGACGAGCACGACGACGCGCGCGACTTCTATTACTGGTCAGCCGTGCTGCGCTCGGTGTCGGGCTTCGAGATCTATCGCAAGGTCTACAGCAATGTCATCCAGCCAGAAAAGGTGGCCGAGCTGCTGATCCTGCGGCCGGACATGCCGCGGTCGATGTCGCACTGCGTCACGCGCATGCTGGCCAACCTGAAGCGGGTGGCCAATCCACAGTCCGGCGAGACGCTTCGGCGCGTCGGCCGGCTGGAGGCCGAACTGGCCTTTGCGCGCATCGATGAAATCCAGGCGGGCGGGCTGCATCCGTTCCTGGACGGCTTCCTGGCCGAGGTGGCTGATCTGGGCGCGAGCATCAGCCGCGATTTCCTTGTGCCGTCGGCTTGATGGCCTGGCATGACCGATCGAATTCAACGAAACAGCAGCCCGCAGCGCGCGCGGCGGAGCAAATGACATGAGCATCCACGTCGCCCTCAAACACGTCACCCGCTACAAATACGACCGCCCGGTCAGCCTCGGCCCGCAGGTCGTGCGCCTGCGGCCCGCGCCGCACTGCCGCACCCCGGTGCTGGCCTACTCGCTCAGCATCGAGCCCAAGACCCATTTCCTGAACTGGCAGCAGGACCCGTTCGCCAACTATCTGGCGCGGCTGGTCTTCCCCGAGAAGACCACCGAGTTCACGGTCACCGTCGACCTGGTCGCCGAGATGGCGGTCTACAACCCCTTCGACTTCTTCCTCGAAGAGCACGCGCAGCAGTTCCCGTTCGAATACGACGAGGCGCAGAAGATCGAGCTGGCGCCCTATCTGCAGGTCGATCCCGCCACGCCGTTGCTGGCGGCCTTCGCGGCCGAGGTGCCGCGTACCCCTCGCACGACCAACGACTTCCTGGTCGAGATCAACCGCAAGGTGCAGAACGCCGTCTCTTACCTGATCCGCATGGAGCCGGGCGTGCAGACGCCCGAGGAGACGCTGAGCAAGGCGTCCGGCTCCTGTCGTGACTCCGGCTGGCTGCTGGTGGAACTGCTTCGCCACCTCGGCCTAGCGGCGCGCTTCGTGTCGGGCTACCTGATCCAGCTGGCGCCCGACGAAAAGGCGCTCGACGGCCCCAGCGGCACCGAGGTCGACTTCACCGACCTGCACGCCTGGTGCGAGGTCTACCTGCCCGGCGCCGGCTGGATCGGCCTGGACCCAACGTCGGGCCTGCTGGCCGGCGAAGGCCACATTCCGCTGGCCGCCACGCCCACGCCCGGCAGCGCCGCGCCCATCAGTGGCGGCGTCGACGAGAGCGAGGTCGAGTTCGAGCATGAGATGGGCGTCACGCGCATCTACGAGTCGCCGCGCGTGACCCGGCCCTATACCGACGAGCAGTGGGTCGAGGTGCTCAAGCTCGGCGAGAAGGTCGACCGCGATCTCGTCGCCGGCGACGTGCGGCTGACGATGGGCGGCGAGCCGACCTTCGTCGCCGTCGAGGACCGCGACGCGGACGAATGGAACACTGACGCGCTCGGTCCGACCAAGCGCCTTTATGCCCAGCAACTCACGCACCGGCTGCGTGACGAATACGGCCAGGGCGGCTTCCTGCACTTCGGCCAGGGCAAGTGGTACCCCGGCGAGCAGTTGCCGCGCTGGGCGCTGTCCATCTACTGGCGCGCCGACGGCCAGCCCTGCTGGCGCAACCCCGACTGGTTTGCCGACGAGAGTGCCGGCCACACCTACACCAGTGACGACGCCAAGGCCTTCATGGCCGCGCTGACCCGCCGCCTGGGCGTGACGGACAGCCATGTGCAGCCGGGCTACGAGGACACCTTCTACTACCTGTGGCGCGAGCGCCGCCTGCCGGTCAACGTCGACCCCTTCGACTCGCGGCTGGACGACGAGATGGAGCGCGCGCGCCTGCGCCGCATCTATGAACAGGGCCTGGCCCATGTCGTCGGCTACGCGCTGCCGCTGAGCCGCAGCGAGGCCGCGCCGCCGCTGGGTGGCAACCGTTGGCAGACGGGGCCGTGGTACTTCCGCGGCGAGCGGCTCTACCTCTTCCCCGGTGACTCGCCGATGGGCTGGCGCCTGCCGCTGGATTCGCTGCCCTGGGTCAGCAAGGGTGACTTCCCGCATTTGATCGAACAGGACCCGTTCGCCCCGCGCGGCATGCTGCCCGCAGCGGCCGCCCTGCGCGCGCAGACGATGAGCGTGGCGGCCGTCGGCCCTGTGGCCGGTGTGCCGCGCGGTGGCCAGGCTGCGGGTGCTGTTGCGGGTTCGAGCGCAGGCCCTGCGGGCACGGCTGCGGCCGGTGTCGCTGGGACGGCTGCAACGGCAGCCGCGCCGGCCCGCTTTGAAAGTGCCCGCGACCTCACGCGCACGGCGCTCTGCGTCGAGGCGCGTGACCCGCGACGGGCCAATGGCCCCAAGGCCGAGCGCAAGGGCAAGGCCAGCTGCGCGCTCTACGTCTTCATGCCGCCGCTCGAAAAGCTGGAGCATTACCTGGAGCTGCTGGCGGCCATCGAGACGGCTTGCGAGGACACCGGCTACAAGATCGTGCTGGAAGGCTACCCGCCGCCGCGCGACCCGCGCCTCAAGCTGCTGGCCATCACACCTGACCCCGGCGTCATCGAGGTCAACATCCACCCGGCGCAGAACTGGGGCGAACTGGTGGCGAACACCGAGTTCCTCTACGAGGCGGCGCGCCTGACGCGGCTGTCCACCGAGAAGTTCATGCTGGACGGCCGCCACAGCGGCACCGGCGGCGGCAACCACTTCGTGCTCGGCGGCGCCACGCCGGCAGACTCGCCCTTCCTGCGCCGGCCCACAGTGCTCGCCTCGCTGCTTGCTTACTGGCACAACCACCCGTCGCTGAGCTATCTGTTCAGCGGCCTGTTCATCGGCCCCACCAGCCAGGCGCCGCGTGTGGACGAAGCACGCAACGACCAACTGCGCGAGATGGAGATCGCGCTGGGCGAGATCTTCAAGGCCAGTGACGAGTACGGCGAGCTGAGCGCCGCCGGGCCGTCCCAAGGCGCGAGCGCCCCCTCGGGGGGCAGCACGTCCGGCTCGCCGGATGGGCGTGGGGGCTCGTTCATGCCGCCTTGGGTGGTGGACCGCACGCTGCGCAATGTGCTGGTCGACGTGACCGGCAACACCCACCGCAGCGAGTTCTGCATCGACAAGCTCTACTCGCCGGACTCCGCGACCGGCCGCCTGGGCCTGCTGGAGCTGCGCGCCTTCGAGATGCCGCCACATGCGCGCATGAGCATCGTGCAGCAGTTGCTGCTGCGCGCCCTCGTGGCCCGTTTCTGGAAGACGCCCTACCGCGCGCCCCTGGTGCGCTGGGGCACCGAACTGCACGACCGCTGGCTGCTGCCGCACTTCGTGCGCGAGGACTTCGCCGACGTCATGCAGGACATGGGCGACGCCGGCTATGCGCTGGACGCCGCCTGGTTCGCGCCGCACCTCGAGTTCCGCTTCCCCAAGTACGGCGAGTTCGCAGCGCGCGGCGTGCATGTCACGCTGCGCAGCGCGCTGGAGCCCTGGCATGTGATGGGCGAGGAGGGCTCCTCCAGCGGCACGGCGCGTTATGTGGACTCGTCGCTGGAGCGGCTGGAGGTGCACGTCACCGGCCTCGTCGACACCCGCCACCGGGTGACCGTCAACGGCGTGTCGCTGCCGCTGCAGCCCACCGGCCGTGTCGGCGAGTACGTGGCCGGCGTGCGCTACCGCGCCTGGCTGCCACCGTCGGCCCTGCACCCGACCATCGGCATCCACGCGCCGCTGACGGTGGACCTCGTCGACTCCTGGCAGAACAAGAGCCTGGGCGGCTGCCGCTACTTCGTCACCCACCCGGGTGGCCGCAGCTACGAGACGCTGCCCGTCAACGCCTACGAGGCCGAAAGCCGCCGCCTCGCACGCTTCGTGGCCATGGGCCACACGCCGGGCAAGGTCGAGGCGACTGAGCTCCAGCGCAGCCTGGAGTTCCCGTTCACGCTGGATCTGCGCAAGGTGGGGTGATAGACGGCAACGCTGAACGAGTCCCTCGCGGGAGCTTATTAAGCGCTGCTGTAGCACAATTGCGCTACTCATTTTTGCAGGAGTAGCGCCATGTCGACGACCACCATCCGCCTCGAAGACGACCTCAAGGAGCGCGTGAGCGAGGCCGCCGCGCGTGCCGGCAAGACCTCCCACGCCTTCATCCGCGATGCCATCGCCGAGTCCGTCGCGCAGGCGGAGTTCGACGCAGAGATGGACCAGATCTGCGAGGAGCGCTGGGCGGAGTTTTTGGTGACTGGTGAGGCGGTCAGCCTTGAGGAAGTCCAGACCTATCTCGATGCCAAGTTGGCGGGACGACCCGCCGCCTTGCCGGTGCCGCGCAAGATCATCTAATGACGGGCGTTGAGTTCCAGCGGGGTGCGCTGACTGATCTTGATCGCATCACCGACTTCCTGATGGCACACGATCCAGACAATGCGTTAGACCGCAAGGACGATTTGATAGGGGCACTTCGTGTGTTGACGCATGCGCCTGAAATCGGGCGCCGGGTTGGCGCCGGGACGCGCGAATTGGTCGTGGGCCGTGGCGCTCGTGGATATGTCGTGCGCTATCGCTACATGCCCCGTACCGATGTCGCTGTCATCGTGGCCATCCGCCATCAGCGCGAATCCCGCTAGTCGTCGACATCCATGCACATCGAAATCCAACCCGGCGTCCGCCTCTTCGTCGACATCGAAGGCCTGGGCCTGGTGCCTGACGAATCGCCCGACGGCCGCCGCCTGCGCGAGAAGCCGACGCTGCTGCTCATCCACGGCGGCCCGGGCTTCGACCACACCGGCTTTCGCCCCTTCTTCAGCCGCTTCACCGACCTCTGCCAGGTCGTCTACTTCGACCAACGCGGCCATGGCCGCAGTGACCCGCGCCCGGCCGAGGAGTGGCGGCTGGATGTGTTTGCCGACGACGTCGTGCGCCTCTGCGATGCGCTCGGCATCGTCAAGCCCATCGTGCTCGGCCAGAGCTTCGGCGGCTTCGTTGCGCAGCGCTATCTGGCGCGCCACCCGGCGCATCCGGCCAAGGTCGTGCTGTCGAGCACCTCGCACCACTTCGGCCTGGCGCGCAAGATCGAGCACTTCGGCCGGCTCGGCGGGCCAGCGGCGGCAGACGCCACGCGCGACTTCTGGGAGCGGCCCGGCCCGGACACCTGGGCCGTCTATGAGCGGCTCTGCCGCCATCTCTACAACACCCAACCCCAGCAGGCGGACGCCGGGGGCGGAAAGATCTTCAAGCCCGAGATCCTGTTCGAGCACACGCGCGTCGAGCTGCCCGGCATGGACTTGGCGCCCGGCCTGGCGAAGGTGCAATGCCCGGTGCTCGTCATGGCGGGTGAGCAAGACCCGGTCACGCCGCTCGAAGACGCCGAGGAGATCGTGGCCGCGCTGCCGCCGCAATGGGCCCGCTTCGAGCGCTTCCCCGGCGTGGGCCACGGTGCCTGGCGCGACGCCCCGGAGGCGGCCGAGCGCGCGCTGCGCCGCTTTCTCGGCGCGTGATCGAGAGTCGGCAGCCTTTCGAGAAAAAGGGGCGGCCAGCATCGGCGGCGGCCTGGTGGTGCCTGGACATTGCTTGACAATCCCGCTTCACCCCCAGCCGCCACCATGCCCGAGCTCACACCCAGTCAGTGGAGCCTGCTCCCCGATGAGCCGGATGAGCCAGCCGCGCCCGATCCCCTGGTGCGGGCCGCGTCCGCCGCCTTGCGCAGCCGTGATGGCCACTTCTACGAACTGACGGGCGAGGTCAACCACGCCGGCGAGCCTCAAGCCGGCTTGGCCGAGCGCTGGCAGCGTTTCTTCGAGGCCGGTGGTGCGGCCGGCTGGCAGGAGCTGTCGGCCAAGGCCCTGCGCGTGCAGCGCCGGGTGCTGGAGGACGGCGCCAGCTACAACGTGCACAGCGACGGCCCGCCGCTGCCCGGCGAGAACGGCCAGCACGGCGCGCCGCTGGCCCGCCACTGGCCGCTGGAGCTGCTGCCCATGCTCATCGCGCCCGACGAGTGGCGCGAGATCGAAGCCGGCATTGCCCAGCGCGCGCGGCTGCTCGACGCCGTCATGGCCGACACCTACGGCGAGCGCAAGCTGCTGCGCGAAGGCCTGCTGCCGGCGTCCCTCGTGCTGGCCCACCCGCAATACCTGCGCGCCATGCACGGCAGCAAACCCGCTGGTGGCGTGCACCTGCAGGTGCTGGCCTTCGACCTGACCCGCTGCGCCGACGGCAAGTGGTGGGTGGTCGGCCAGCGCACGCAGGCCGCCTCGGGTCTGGGCTATGTGCTCGAGAACCGCCTCATCATTGCCCAGCAGTTCCCTGAGGCCTTCCGGCAGATGGCCGTGCAGCGCCTGGCCGCCAGCTACCGCGACTTCATCCGCACGCTGATGCAGCTGTCACCCGCCGGCGAGCGCAGCCGCATTGCACTGCTGACGCCGGGGCCGCGCAACGAAACCTATTTCGAGCAGGCCTTCCTGGCGCGCTATCTGGGCATCACCCTGGTTGAGGGCGCCGACCTCACCGTGCGCGCCGACAAGGTCTACCTCAAGACGCTGGCCGGCCTGGAGCGCGTGCATGTGCTGCTGCGCCGTGTGGACGACACCTGGCTGGACCCGCTGGAGCTGCGCCCCGACTCCATCCTCGGCGTGCCCGGCCTGCTGCAGGCGGCGCGCGCCGGCGAGGTCGTCATCGCCAACGCGCCCGGCGCCGGCTGGCTGGAAAGCCCCGGCCTCACCGCCTTCTGGCCCGGCGTCGCCGAAAGCCTGCTGGGCGAGGACCTGAAGCTGCCGGCCATTCAAAGCTGGTGGTGCGGCGAGGAAAGCGCCTGGCGTTCGCTGCGCCCCCGCCTGGCCGAGTTCGTCGTCGTGCCCACCTTCTCGGCCAGCAGCACGACGCAGCACTTCGGGCCCATCGTGGCCGCAGAACTGGACGAGGTGGAGCTGCGCGCCCTGGTCACTCGCATCGACGCCAACCCCACCGCCTACACGCTGCAGGCGCGCGTCAAGCCCACCAAGCAGCCCGTCTGGGTGCGCGGTGCGCTGGAGCCGCGCGTGGCCGTGCTGCGCGTCTTTGCGCTGTATGGGCATGACAGTGACGGCAAGGGCGGCTGGACCGTGCTGCCCGGCGGCCTCGCGCGCGTGGCGCCAAAGCGCGACCCGCTGGCCGACGCCTGGCTGTCCATCCAGCGCGGCTCCCTGAGCGCCGACACCTGGGTCATGACCGACGGCGAGGTCGACCCGACCTCGCTGCTGGCCCAGCCCCTGCAGGCCACCGACCTGCGCGACGTGCACTGGACGGTGACCAGCCGTGCCGCCGAAAACCTCTTCTGGCTTGGCCGCTACACCGAGCGCGCCGAGAACAGCGCCCGGCTCGCGCGTCATGTCATTGAGGCCAGCGTCATGGTGCAGCGCGGCGCCATGGCCGCGCCCATGCTGCCGCTGCTGGACGCGCTGGCGCGCCGCCACAACCTTGTCGGCCCCGAGGCGCCGCATGCCCAGGACGACCCGCGCGGTTTCGAACGCGCGCTGCTGGCGACGCTGCTGCCCAGCTCCGCCATCCACATAATGGCGGAAGTCTGTTTAGAATGACAAGTGCCAACATGACTTTAAACTATGCTTT